>CAZTMK010000005.1:0-125899 GCA_964615235.1 uncultured Thermoplasmatales archaeon | reverse complement strand
ATCCATACAACTATATTGACGAAAGTAGAGAGGATAACAATGAAATCAATATTACAATTATTTTGAATAGAAGTGTTGATTGGGTGCCAAATAAACCTGAGAGACCTTCTGGCCCTACTAATATTTTGCCACTTATCATGTATAATTATTCAACAAAAACAGAAGATCCTACAGGCAATAAGATAAAGTATTATACTTGGGTGTGGGGCGGATATCGTGATGACGGAGGTAGTGGGCATACTTGGACAAATGTTTGGGGTCCATTTGAGTATGGTGAAACAGTTTATATTGATCATGTGACGTGGCAATTGAGTAATACAAAGAATTTATACATCAGAGCTCAAGTAACTGATACAAATGGTTTTGTCTCTGTTTTTTCAGATCCAGAACCAGTAATTATGCCAAAATCCATATCAACAAATCCTCTTTACCAACTTCTCCTGAGATTGCTTGATCTATTTCCTATATTCCAAAATATCCTAAAATTATAATTACCACCTTCAAAGGCGAGAAAATTTACTAATAGAATATTACCTATCTATTAAGATTTGCTTTTAGAACCGCTAGTTTCGGGGTAGGTTGAGTGATTAATTGTAAGGCTCTTTTTAAGAAATTTTATATTGGTAATGCATTGCTTGTTGATATCGGCCCTTAATTTCTTACTTTTTGATTGTCATAAAAAAACCTCATGCCAAAAGATATATTAAATATTGTTTAGAGCAAATATTTATATATAAAATAAATTGTATTTAATTAATGGCATATCAAATGAAACTTTCACTTAGATTCCTCATAATCATTGCATCAATAGTTATTATTGCAACAGCCGGAATTGCTGGTTTTTTATATTTTATGGGTAATGATGAAAACAAAGATACCGATCCGCCTTCTCTACAAATAATAACCGGCAATGTAACAGTTGAGGCTGGAAAGAGCATAACAATAGTTGCAAATTACAGTGACAATGTTGGTGTTGTAAATGCAACACTTCATTATCGATCTGCTAGCTCAGAAAAATGGGAAAATGTAACTCTTATTGATGGAACAGCTTACCTAAATATCCCAAAAAGTGCCAATGAAAACTGGTATTACTATGTAACAGTTGATGATGAAGCAGGCAATGGTCCCGTGGGCGATCCTTCTATTAATGGAAACAAATATTATACCATTAAAGTTGATCAGTATGAAGGTAAGGATCTTGTTCACACAGTTCTTGTTGAGGAGGCGTCAACGCCAACCTGCACATACTGTCCAGAAATTTCACAAAAAATTGATGAACTTTATAAAACAGGCAGTTATAATTTTTATTATGTTAGCCTAGTTTCAGATGCAAGCAGCCTTGCAGAAGAACGTCTGAAAGATGAATTAAAAATTGCTGATTATCCCACCGTTTACATCGATGGAGGATATAAGGTAATATATGGTTCAAAACATGAAAAATCATCTATTGCAGATGAAATCGAAAATGCACAAAATCGTGATGTTCCGAAATTAAATTTAAGCGCAATTGCAACTCTTAGTCAAAATAAAGACTCTTTTGAGGTAAATATCACAATAGAAAATTTCGAACAAACTACATATAAAGGAAAATTGAAGGTCTATCTTGTTGAGAAAATATCTAGCGTTTCAGATAATGAAGGAGATAAATATCGATATTATTTGAAAGAATATTTAATCGAGAAGCCGATTTCCATCTCTAGTTTTGGAAGAATAACCGAAATTACGACAAAAAATGTCACTGGTATAGATTATGATAATCTAATGATAATCGCTGTTGTATTTAGCAATGAAGGTGAAACAAGATATTCAAAACCGCCAAGCGAAAATCCTTTCAATGCATATTTTGCCGATGCAACAGCCGGTGTATCTATTGTTGAAGCGGAAAACGAAAGACCCGAAGTTGGATTTACAGCACCTAAGAAGGGTAAATTGTATATTTTTGGAATGGAGATTGGAAATACGAGGAACTTAAACACGGTAGTAATTGGTAAAATGGATATTGAAATTAAAGCATC
This sequence comes from uncultured Thermoplasmatales archaeon, assembly GCA_964615235.1. Taxonomy (GTDB): domain Archaea; phylum Thermoplasmatota; class E2; order DHVEG-1; family DHVEG-1; genus JAFGPP01. The sequence continues at coordinate 123,884 of CAZTMK010000005.1, read as the reverse complement.
CGATGATTCCGAGATTAAATATGTGGCCTTGTATATTGATGATAACGAAGTAAAAAACTTTTCCAGTGAGCCATATACCTATAAATTGGGCCGACAAGGTCTACTTAAGTTTAAGCATGAATTAAAGGTCATAGCAGTAGATGACCAAGGTAAATCCAATTACGACACTATGGAATTATATGCTTTCATTTTGTTCAAGGCAATTAACTTATAATAAAACATAAAGAATTAAAAAAATCAAAGCAGATTTTGTGAGTAAAATATTTTTATTTTTTAATTTGTCGCTATACTCATAATCATCAAGTCTGTATATCTTCAACCAACCATATTGTGAAATGTATGAAAACATGGCAATGCAAATAACTTTTAACCAAACAACGTAATCAAGATCCAAAGTTCCAACTTGAACATAAAAAGAGCCGATTACAAGAAACATCGCACCAATTGCCATTTGAGATGGAAAATGCAAAAGACCCTCTGCATACAAGGTTGCCAGAAGTCCGATAATTGCGAATACTATTACAGGCCAACCCCTTTGGAATGCAAGATACAAACCAATAGCTGACAAAACAACAAGAGAAATTATAAGCAACATTCTAAGTGTTTTCTTTGAAAATGTAACACGATTTTCGATGTTGATTTGATAAAGATCATGGATACAATGCGCTAGAACCCAATGTGCCAAAAATCCGCCTATTGCAACTAAAATCAATCCATTAATATAAAGTGTATCAACAACACCTATGTCCAAAGCTACAAATGAACCAAGTAGCGGGAAACCAACACCGGTTAAAACAGAGGTCATAATAGTAAAAGGTGAAAGCATGCCTTTACTCTGAAATTTCATATAAAACACCTTCCAATCTTTTTATTTTATTTTTTCAAGCCGTCTTTTATTAAGATAGCCCATGAAATTTCTTTCCAAGATAATAGAAAATGGATACATTCCATAATGCAAGGAATGCGTGGATCTTTTTAAACTATTGTTGAAAGAATAATAGCGTTTATATAAGGTTCTAACTCCATAAAGTAATTCATCTGGTGACATGTTTTTTGGTTCAAAAACCACATGTTTCATATTGTATTTTCCCCAATCAAAGGTCAGTATTCTATTTTGTTTTTTAAGCCTGTCAAATAAAGGAGTGCCCGGATAAGGGGTTAAAACAAGAAAATCTGCAGCGTCAATTCCTAATTCATCAACCATGAAATATGCTTCGTCAAATACATCAGGGGTATCTGTATCAAACCCAAACATAAAACATCCAATTACCACCATGTCATTTTCATGAATGTTATCAACTGCTTTTTTGTAATCTTCAACAATATTTGTACGCTTACTTACATTATCCAAAGTTGATTGGTTAAATGATTCAAAGCCAACAAGCCATGAAACGCATCCTGCCTGTTTTGAAAGTTTAACTAAATCTTCATCTCTTGCGAGAACATCTACATTACCATTACAGGAAAATCTTTTTTTTATAACTGCAATATTTTTGAATAATTTTTTTGTATAAATTGGATCGATTGTCAATGAAGTGTCATAAAATGTGAAAGCTTTTTGAGGCAAAGATTCTATCTCATTAACAACATCCTCAATTGGTCTAGCGTAAAATTTTGAGCCTCCAGCAACATTTGTCTCTCTGCAAAACTCACACCCATATGGACAATTTCTCGTTGCCTCGACCGCACCACTTAGTACTAAACCTGGAAGTTTTATATCAATTGGTGGAATCTTAATTCTATCAGAATAAGAAACATTATCGTATAGTGGCTTTATGGTATTTTTCTCGTAATCTTTTAAAAAATCAAGCCAGTTTAGCTCCCCACTACCTATAAGAACGCTATCCGCATGTTGTTTTACTTCTTCAGGTAGAGCAGAAGCATGTATCCCACTTAAGACAACCTTTATTCCATTGGCCCTAAATTCATCCGCTATTTGATATGCACGATTGGCAGTTGAAGTTGTGAAATTTATATGTACAACATCATAATGTTTAGAAAAATCAATTTTTTTATATCTTTCGTTAATTAGCTCTATAGAGTGGTTTTTAGGTGTAATTGCTGCAATGCGGCGGGCAGATAACGAGGGCAAGATGGAAAACATTGTTAAGTAAGTCTTTTCGAAGAAATGGTAACCATTGTCCTTCATCCAGACGTTTTCCACTATCAATATCTTCATCAGGTTTTACAATATACAAGTTGTCGGTATTAAATTATTTTATTAAATCAGTAAAAAGAAGAAAATATTATTAAATTCATTTTCATCTTAAATATTTAAATCACATCAATTTTACTTAATAGGAGGTAACAACATATCAAATTTTTATTAATATATCCTCCAACTGATACGTTTTTTCTAGAATCGGAAAGAGTACATGCAGGCTTTGCCCCACCACTTGGTATTCTATATATTGCACAAATACTTGAAAATGATGGAAATCAAGTCAAAGTTATTGATTTTTCAGCAGAACCATTTGATGAAAAAAAATTAGCAAATGAAGTAGAAAATGCAGATATAGTGGGACTGACAGTTCTGTCGATATCTATAGAGAAGACTAAAGAGATCATTAGACAGATAAAGAAAATAAAGCCAAGTATCACTGTAATAATAGGGGGCCCACATTGTACTCTATTTCCACGAAAATCCCTTGAAGAAACTCAATCAGATATCAGTATACAGGGTCAAGGAGAGAATATCATTCTAGAGATAAAAAAAGCTTTAGTTAACAAAATAGCGCTTTCAGAAATTCCAGGAATTTATTATCGCGTCGGTTCAGAAGTCAAAAAAGGATTACCATACAATGAAGTAAATGATCTTGATAAATACCCTTTTCCGGCAAGGCATCTTGTAAATCATTATGCCTATGGCATAGGTTACAATCCTGGTTTTAAGAAAGGGGAATTTACTTCAATTGTTACAAGTAGGGGTTGTCCTTTCTCATGTAGATTCTGCTCTCGAAATTCTATTAGTATGAAAAATTATTCCACCCGTTCAACAGAAAACATATTAAAAGAAATCAGGGAGATCAAGAGACTTGGGTACAAATACATTGCTTTTGTAGATGATTGTTTTCTATCAAATAAAAAACAAGCCAAAGAGCTTTTTAATGCAATTATTAAAGAAAATTTGAATTTGAAATTTTACATTGCCGCCGCCAGAGTTGATTCTACAGATCCTGACTTATATGAAAAGATGAAAGAGGCAGGCGTAGTTTTCATTCAATTCGGTCTTGAATCCGGAAATCAAGATGTTTTAGATTTTTATAAAAAAAATATCACAGTGGAGGAAATAAAATACGCTGTAGACTTAAGTAATAAAATGGGATTTTACACAGTCGGCTCTTTTATTATTGGAGCGCCATTTGAAACTTTAAAGCACTTTCAGAAAACAATTAACTTTGCAAAATCATTACCTCTCGTTTCCGTTTCATTTGTTCCATTGAAATACATGGCAGGATCAGAACTTTGGCAAGATGCAGTTAATCAAGGTAAAATCAATACTTACGAATATGTTGTAAGTGCCGATTCAAGAAGAGGTTTGGCACAATTTACCAAATCAGAACTTATTTCAATTGGAAAACAGGCACACAGAAGTTTTATTTTTAGACCGGAATTTTTTGTCAATTTTCTGCTTGTTTCATTCAAGCAAAGCGATTTTTCTTTTTTAATATCCTATTTGTCATTTTATTTTAAGTCTATTCTTAGAAGAATTCATTTGGTTCAGTAGATTTGTAATTTTAAAAAATAAATTTGGATAGAGAATTTATTATAACTAAAAATCATATTTAATTTATAGAATGAATCCTTTCTACAACCCCGTCTTTCTTTCAAAAATCCTTAAAAGTTATTTTTTTGAAATTAACCGTCTGAAAAGACTTAATGATAAACAACTTCAAATTTACAGAGATAAACAAGTAAAAAAGATAATCAATTATGCATTTACCGTCCCTCTTTACAATGACAAATATAAAAAGGCTGGCATTCAACCTAGCCAAATAAACGAGATTAAGGATTTGCATAAACTTCCCTTAATTTCAAAATTTGATATTAATAGCTATTACCCAGATGGTATAATTTCTGCAAAGGCAGACAAAGATAAACTAATAAAAATAACAACTTCTGGAACCACGGGAAAAAAATTATCAATATTCAGCAACCCTTTTGATGTCATACTTTGGTTTTTTGTTTACATACGTGTAATAAGGGAACATGGTATTAACTGGAGAAAAAATAAATTGACAATAATCGGAGATTTTGCCCCCCATACAATAGGGACCGGATATGTTAAACAAGGATTCCTTAAAAATCTAAAGGGGAATAAATTCTTTAAAAATATACAGTGGCTTGATATAAACAATGAACCTAAAAACGTAATAAAAGAAGTTGATAAATTTCAACCAGATTTTATTGGTGGATATCCAGGAATGCTTGGCCATTTGGCATTACTAAAAGAAAAAGGATATGGGCAAAATATTAATCCACAATATATCGCAACTATTGGGTCTGTTCTGGATTCTTCTTTGAAAAAATTTATCCAAGAAACATTCTCAGCACCTGTATTTGAAGTATATGGCGCAACCGAGACAGGAACGATGGCTTTTCAATGTTCTAAAGGCAATTATCACATCATGTCCGATCTTGTACACATGGAAGTTGAAAATAATGGAAATGTTGTACCATATGGAAAGCCCGGCAAGTTGATTGTAACTAAGTTATATGGTTATGGAACACCAATAATTAGATACGACGCAATCAATGATATTGTAGCTTTAAAGCAAGGTAAATGCAACTGTGGCATGGCTGGAAGTTTATTAGAAAGAGTATATGGTAGGAGTGATTTGTCATTACTTTTCAAAGATGGTAAAGTCTTGCTTGCATCATCATTTGCAGAAATTTTTAGTAGGGTTCTATATGAGTTAAAAACTAATAAGATCAAAAATACCCATATTATACAGCATTCATTATCAGATCTGGAAATACAGCTTGTAATTGATGAAAATGACAAAAATGATAAGATTCCGGTTTCAGATATTTTTTCAGTAATAAAGCAAGGTTTTGTAAAAAAAGTTGGTTCAGATTTAGAAATCAATATAAAGCAGGTTGAAAAAATAGATAGGACAGGACCGAGAATTGTGTCAGCAGTTGATAGAAATTCGTTTGTTGTAAAGCAATATCTATAAAAGGGTCGGTTAATTTTGAGGCCATATTGGATGCAGCCTTAATCTCTTTTTTTGCGTGTATTTTCTAAAATTTATTAGACAATGATAATTATTAGATTAGGAAAATCTTGTACTTTTGACTATCCTATAGATGTAGAATGAAGATGTACCGTAAAATGGGGCAATACATATAACTCAGGGAAAAATAATTAAAATCATTCTCCTTTTTGAAAAAGTGGAAATCACCTGGATTTGTTGTGAGACGCCTATTCATGTAAGGCTTTCCTTTCAAGAGGTTTAACATGAATAATAAAACCGACGTTGAAAATAAGATAAGGACTCAATATGAAGCTATTTGGTCCAATCCTGGCAAAATCAACAGAAATGATCAGAATCTCCATCTGGGGTACCATTTTGGATTTTATGAGAAAGGCATCAGGAATGATGAAGATGCGATAATTAATATGAATAATTATGTTGGTCGGTTACTCGGCCTAGATGGGAAAAAATCATTAAAAATTTTAGACGCAGGATGTGGGATTGGAGGAACGGCAATACATCTCTCTAAAAAATATCCAAAATATGATTTTTTTGGAATAACACTTGCTTCTAAAGAGATGGAATTAGCAGAAAAACTAAAAAAGAAAAACCATGCTAAGAACGTTAAGTTTATTCAAGATTCTTATATCGATACGAAATTTCCTGATGATTTTTTTGATGGTGTCTATGCACTTGAATCTGTATGTTATGCCAAAAATAAACAAAAGTTTATAAATGAAATGCATAGAATTTTAAAACAAGGAGGTAAGCTTGTTGTTATTGATTTTTTTAGAAAACTTGACTTATCCAATTCCATAATAAAAAATATTAATCGCAATTTTCTGAAACAGCAGGGATCTAAAGAGGCACATGTTACTATTGATACTTTCAAGTCATTTCTTGAATTTGGCAAATTTGAAGAGATTAAAATATGTAATCTGTTAAAGATGGGTAATGTAAAACATTTTTTGCTTTACGGTTTTATTATTCGTAAATTATATGCTGATTTATCTTTACAATTTAAGGAAATCAAAAATGTAAGAAAAAACAATTCTTTGTTAAGCATATTTGTACATAAATGTGCATTTATTTTTTTATTTATTTTCAAAGCTCTGTTTATATTCAAATCAAAACCTGGCTATTATTCAATCACTGCTGTTAAGGTGTGAAGATATTTTATATTTGGCGGATAATAAATGTTTTTTAACCATTTTTTAATGATTAATATATATTTAAATCCAATTTATTAGAAATTCAAGTCAAAATTTTACCAAATTTTTCTTTCTTCGTGAGACATTCGGAAGTACTGGATAATGGCGAAACTTTTTTAAATTATAGAACGTTTATATAATAACAATTGTGAACAATGGAGAGAAACTATGAAAATAGTCCTATGTAATGATGGAGTATGTGATCCGCCAAAGTGTCCTGTAGTAGACATACAGGATAATCAGGTTACAATCGGAGAAAAAGATAACGTTTGTACCCTTACTAGAGAACAATTTGATATTTTAAAAGAAAAAATTAAAAACAACGAAATCTAAGGGATTTACCTCCCCTTGATTTTTTTCCTTTAAAATAGAAAACTTACTGTAAAAAATAGCTTTTATTCGCTTCGTTTTATTACATTAACTTGAAGATTGCAATATCCATTGAGTTCAGCTTTTAATATATCTCCTTCTTTTATTTGTCCAACGCCCTCTGGTGTTCCAGTTAAGATCAAATCCCCAGTTTCAAGTGTCATTATATTAGAAATAAATTCGATCAATTTTTCTATTGTAAATATCAACATTTTCGTATTTCCCTTTTGTTTTATCTCGTCATTAACTTTCAAGGAGAAATCAACATTATTCGGATCTGCGATTTCCTCTTTTGAAATAACTTCACTGATGGGGCAAAAGGTATCAAATCCCTTTGAAATTGTCCAGGGCCAGCCATTTTTCTTAGCCTCAGCTTGTATATCGCGAGCAGTAATATCAAGACCAACAAGATATCCAGATACGTGATCGAGTGCAAATTTCTTTGTTATCCTAGAGCATTTCTTTCCTATAACTATTCCAAACTCAACCTCATGATGTAAATAAGATGATTCCGGGGGGATTATTACAGAATCTTTATCAAATATTACTGAACTTGCGGGCTTTAAGAAAACTATCGGATCTTTTGGAATTTCGGATTGCATCTCTTGGGCATGTTTTTTATAAGTTCTAGCTAGACAAACGATTTTACCAATAGGCATATCCTTTACGGTGCCATTTTTAAAAGAGTAAGTAGACATTAATTTGTCATTTGATAGCTACTTTTAAATATTTCACTAAATGAATTCAATCTATCTAATTCCATAAGTTTCATTAATGTTATGTTGTTTCGGTGCTTGGGGAGTAAAGTGAAATTTATCCCAAATTCTTCAATAAAACAAGAAATGCTTAATGAAATTAATCTTGATAAAATTGATGGTTTATATCTAGACATTCCAAATAAAATAAAGATAAAAGGGTTGAATTTGGATAAAGGCCTGTCACAACAGGAAACTTATCAGAAACTTAAAAAAATCTCAACAAAAAATATTCCAACGTCAAAAATTTTATGTTTTTTGGGCGGAGGAATCAAACAACATTTTGTTCCTCCAGTTGTAAAAGCAATAACATCTAGATCAGAATTCTATACAGCATACACGCCTTATCAGCCGGAGGCAAGTCAAGGATTCTTGCAAGCTATGTTTGAGTACCAAAGCATGATTACCGAAATTACTGGGATGGATGTAGCAAATTGTTCTCTTTATGATGGTTTCACAGCCCTTTCTGAGGCAGTTTTAATGTCCTCACGGATTACAAAAAAGAATAAGTTTCTCATACCTGGCAATATCTTTTGGGAAAAAAAATCAATCCTATGCAACTATGCAAAGGGTCCAAATATTGAAATTACTGAGATTCCATATGATTTAAAAACGGGTAAAATAAACCTTGAGATTCTAGGTGAGAAACTTGACAGCAATACTGCAGGCGTTTACATTGAAAACCCGAATTTTTTTGGCGTCTTCGAAGATTCGGTGTCTGAAATAAAAAAGATGTGCTCGGATGTTGGTGCCTTACTTGTTGTCGGAATAGATCCTCTTTCAATTGGAATAATAAAAAGTCCCGGCGATTACGGAGCTGATATTGTAATCGGAGAAGGTAGAAGTCTAGGCAACCAAATGGATTTCGGCGGTTCTACTCTTGGCATCTTTGCATGTAAAAAAGATTACTTAAGACAAATGCCTGGAAGAATAATTGGCATGACGAAGGATAGTGAAGGCAAAAGAGCTTTTTGCATGGCTTTGCAAACCAGAGAGCAACACATTAGACGTGGAAAAGCAACAAGCAACATATGCACAAATGAAGGATTATGTGCATTAGCTGCATGCACCTATTTGGCGTGGTTAGGTGGCACAGGTCTTGAAAAAATAAGTAAAAAGAATTTTGACATGGGAAAGAAATTATGTAATGAAATTACTTCAATTGATGCTTTTACTAAACAATTTTCCGGAATTCATTTCAACGAATTCGTAATAAAATCAAAAAAACCGATAGATAAAATCAATAAAAAATTGTTATCAAGACAAATACATGGTGGGTTAATACTATCGCCTAGGTATCCTGAACTCAAAAACTGCTTCCTACTTGGAATTACTGAGATGTACGATGATGAGGATATAAAAAGATTTGTAGAAGTGTTAAGGGAGGTTTCAGATGTATAGATCGGCCAGATTTGACGAACCTCTTTTAAATGAACTTTTATCTATTTCAACTCAAGAAACTATAACAAAAATCGGCAAGCTTCAAAATTCAATCAAACGCAATAAAGCAATTAATATTCCAAATCTTGATGAAACGCAAGTCGTAAGGCATTTCAACAGATTAAGCCAGATGAATTACGGAATAGATACTGGTATCTATCCACTTGGTTCATGCACAATGAAGTACAATCCAAAGATTTGTGAAGAAATTGCTACTTGGGCCAATTTTTCAGAAACTCACCCCTATCAGGACGAATCCACCATTCAAGGAAATCTTCAAATTTTATTTGAACTTGAAAGAATGCTTTCTGAAATAACAGGTATGGATTTTTTTTCGTTACAACCTGCCGCTGGTGCCCAAGGAGAATTTCTGGGATTGCTTCTTACAAGAGCATATCACAAGTTTAATAATGACAATAAAAGGACTGAGGTAATTTTACCTGATACAGCTCATGGTACAAATCCTGCTAGTGCTGCTATGGCTGGATATAATGTAATAGAAATTGCATCAAATTCTGAAGGAGCTGTTGATCTTGATACCCTTGAAAAAACACTGTCTGAAAAAACAGCATGCTTTATGCTTACAAATCCAAACACACTTGGAATATTTGAATCTGATATCCTTGAAATATCAAAACTTGTTCATAAATCTGGGGCCCTACTTTATTACGATGGTGCTAATATGAATGCAATAATGGGAAAAGCACGTCCAGGGGACATGGGATTTGACATAGTTCATCTGAATTTGCATAAAACATTTTCTACCCCACATGGTGGTGGGGGACCAGGCAGTGGACCAATCGGCGTAAAAATGAAGCTCGAAAAATTCCTTCCAGTTCCACGTATTTGCAAAAATAAAGATGGAACATATTATTTTGATTACGATGCTCCTAATTCCATAGGTAAAATAAAGGCACATTATGGAAATTTTTCGGTTCTATTGAAGGCTTACACATATATTCTTCTTATGGGGGGAGATGGTTTAAAAGAAGCATCAGAAATCGCTGTATTAAATGCCAATTATATGAAAGAAAAGATTATCGCAACAAAAAATTATGAAATGCCTTACAAGAAACTTAGAAAACATGAATTTGTTTTGAGTTGTGAGGATTTGAGAAAAAGAAAGAATATAAGGGCACTAGATGTTGCAAAAAGACTCTTGGATCATGGATTGCATCCTCCAACTATTTATTTTCCTTTAATAGTAAAAGAAGCATTAATGATAGAACCAACTGAAACTGAGTCAAAAGAAGATCTTGACAAATACGTTGAAACCTTGGCAAAAATTGCAGAGGAAGATCCTGAATCTGTTAAAAACGCTCCAAAAAACACACCTGTTGGGCGTGTCGACGATGTGGGAGCAACAAAAAATCCTATTTTAAATTGGCAGATGATTCAATCCTGAGGAGTTACCATCAGTGTAAGGATTGTACCTAATAATCCTCCTAAAACAAAAACAATTGTGATTGAATAAATCCCAATATCATACCATACACCAAATCTAATGCCCCAATAGACATAAAAAAGGATACCTGCCAATAATAAAAGCAATGAAATAATCGTAAAGATGTTAAGTTTTTTTAAATCAAGTTTTATCATAAATACACGTCCTTTGTTTTTTAAGTGATATCGAGGTAATTAGTTATCCCTCTTTAATTTTTCTGCCTTTAGCCAGCTCGCAATCAAATTTAATAAAGCTTATTTCAATTTTAATTAACTGATTGAAAATCAATTTTCATCAGAAATGTTATCAGATATATAAAAACAAATTGTCAATATAATGGGAGCACTGGGATTTGAACCCAGATCGGCGGGTCTCTTCTAAGGTCATCGCTCCAGTTATTCATCATTATTCAGATGACCCTCTTGTAATCATTCCCTAACTGGAGCCCACAATGATGCCGGGTTACACCATGCTCCCATGTAAAAAATTACTTTCTCCTGCTTCTCTTCTCTCGTCTCATTCGTTTCTTTCGCCACTTCCACCGCATTTTGCCTCTTTTTTTCCATACCCTTGAACTCCGTTTCATGATAGACGGTCCTCTGAATATTATAGCAGCCCTAAACAAGTAGCCGTATTTAATGGTTTAGGACGATTTAAGGAGTGTTAACAAAGTCGATTTAAAAAATTATTTTTAAACTATCAATTCCTCTTTTTTAAACCAGATATACTTGCATCTTGAACAAAAAAATCCAGTTGGAATCCATTGTTGTTTTCCGTCTTTAGGATTTACATGCCGATATAGTCTTACCAATTTGAGTTTACACTTTGGACAAGTTTTTTCAAAATTATCATCAACATACTCTTCGCCCATTTTATAAATTAGAGTGTCGGATGCAACCTGATATAAATATGAACATTTTGTACATAGCCAAGCAACGGGAATCCATTTTCGCTTCCCTTTATTGCTTTTATTTTGGTAGAGTCTAACTGCTTTACCTGCGCATTTCGGGCATTTTTTCTTTATTGGTTATCCCACCTTAACATAGATTCCAACATAGGACTTTATCCCAATTATTTTTACAAAATCGGAAATTTAATTTTAAACTTACTTCCCTCTTTTAACTTGCTCTCAGCCCATATTTTTCCGTTATGGCGTTGAATTATCTCTCTACAAATAAATAATCCCAGACCAGTGCCTTCATTGTTTCTGTCGTTTCCGGTATCTGCCTGATAAAATTTCGAAAATATTTTTTTAACATCTTTTTCAGACATTCCAATGCCTGTATCCTCAATAGTTATCAAAACATATTGATCTTCTGATGTTGCGTTAATGGTTATGTGTCCCTCGTCTGTAAATTTAACAGCATTGCCAACTATATTTCTAAATACTTGCAACAATCTACATTTATCTCCCATTAAATAAGGTAGATTTTTTGATATTTCTAAGTTGAATTTAATCCCTTTTTGTTCAAATAAAGGCTTCATGTCTTCTTCAAGTTCAGCAAGTAAAGAAGATAAACCGATTTTTTCAAAGTCAAATCTCATCGAATCGCTATCCAACCTAGAAACATCAAGAATATCATTTACTAAACGCAAAAGTCTCTCAGAATTTCTTAAACTTATTTTCGCCCAATTTTTTATTCGATCGCTTGCTTCCTCCGCAGATATAATCAAGTCCAAATATCCTTTGATAGGGGTAACAGGTGATTTAAGTTCGTGTGCAGCAATATTCATAAATTCGGTCTTTAGTCTTTCAGATTTTTTTAACTCCATTTCAATTTTTCTTCTTTCCGTAACATCACGGACAGTGCAAATCATACCTGAAAATTCCTCGTCTTTTTTCAATGGAGAAATATTTACTTCTATCGGAACGGTCGGACCCGAACTAGAAATTAATTCTAGTTCAAGATTTTCAACTTTTTCATCTCGCTTTCTAGATTCCATAAAAACCTGCTGGAACAAATAAATTGAATCACTTGCAAGATGTTCACGAAAAAGTGTTGATAGTAGCTCCCCCTTTCTCTTTTTACACATTTTTTCAAAAGACGGGTTAACATATGTCAGTTGTCCCAATGGGTCTATCGTGACAATACCATCTGCAGAAGTTTCTGCTAACGCCCTATATTTCTCCTCTAATTTAAGAAGATCATCCCATGTTTGTTTACGCTTAGTGATATCTCTAATAAATATTACATTTACGGCTTTTCCCCTATACAGAATTTTCGTACCAATTCCTTCAATCCATATACTTTCCCCATTATTTGCAATTGCCTGATACGTACTTAGATAACCACCCTTGTCTACGCTTACTAAAAACTGATCTTTTATTACTTTATTGTGGTAACTTGGATGAATGAAGTCTAATATGTTTTTGCCAATTTCATTTTGATCAGAATTATATCCTAACATTTTTCTTACTGCAGGATTTGCAAAAAGTATATTTCCTGTAAAATCAAGAACAAGTATGCCCTCAAACAAGTTATCAACCAAAATTTTGCACAACTCACCATCCGTACAGAAAAGTGATTTAACACTTGTGGATTGAAAATTCTCTTGAGATGTTTTCAGGCTTTTCTCATTATTTTTCACTGGTTCAACTTTTTTTTCAACAACTACTTCCTTGGAAAATGTTGAATTTGATGCATTGTATAGTTGTTCGTATTCCCGCATAAATTTAACAATATCTGGTTCAGTTGTCATAATAAATCCTCAACAATTTTCAATAGCAGAAAAACATTTTTTTTAACATTATCGTTCGCTGAATCAATAATGATTTTATGCGTCATTTTATTTGGCATGTGCATCCCTTGGAGAATCAAAATGAAATTCTCAATATTGTTCAAATAGATATCTCACAAACATATTAAAATATTATTAAAACATTTGTTACATCTTATATTCAATCAATTTATCGATTAATATTTTCTTTACAGAAGAAAACATCTTGTAAATTCATTACTAATGTCAGACATCATAAGGAAAAATGTTTAAAGGCCTATAGTTTCAAGGGAAAGTATTTGTCTTGTACTGTAGAAGGCAGATTCTCTATCAACTTGTCAAAACTTTATCAATAGAACGAGTACGGACGCGGCGGGATTCGAACCCGCGATCACTGGCTTAGAAGGCCAGTGCCATATCCAGGCTAGGCCACGCGCCCTTAATAAAAATTACCATAATTTGTAAGAGGTATTTAATAAAAATTGATATAATTATGGATTTTAGGATATCTATTCGTAAGGCGCTGCTTCACCAATAAGATCTACATGAGTGATAATCATCCTTCGGCAACAATAGCGATCAACGCCTAGATCGTCTAATATCTGCTTGGGAGTTTCCTTTGGTTTTTCATTTGCGGCAAGGGCTTTTTTGTACCCCTCATATCTTTTTTTATACTCTTCGTAAACGTCGCCTATGACTTTTCCACAAGTGAAACATCTAACGGGAATAATCAAAAACAATCACCTATATGATTTCTGGCGTTTTTTTCTTGCGCCTCTTCCAAGTGGTTTTTTAGGCTCTTTTCTCCTAGGATCGTTAACAAGTAGGCTTCTATCGTGTTGCAAATAGGTCTGCTTTAATGTTGAATCAGAGGTAAATTCAACTAACCCTCTTGCAATTGCAGTTCGAACGGCGTTTGCCTGACTCATAAAGCCGCCACCAGCAACTATAACGTCTATGTTTACTTTATCAAGATATTTATCAGCAAGGTTAATAGGTTCAAGTATTTTCCAACGAGCAACGTCTGGTTGATACAATTCAACTGGCATTTTATTAATTCTAACTAATCCAGTCCCCTTTTGTATAGTTGCACGGGCCACTGCCGTTTTTCGTTTCCCTGAAGTATTAACAATTTTTTTAACCATTACCAATCGACTCCTAGGAATTTTGAAAGCTCCTCAATTGTCAAAAAGTCAGTTGGATTTTTTTTGGCTTTTTCGATTTTTTCAAAATTTTTCCCATCATACTGCTTGGGAATACCTACGTAGCACTTTAACCTTTTAAATGCCTCTCTCCCGTGAGGAGTTTGATAAGGAATCATACCACGGATGGTTCTCTTTACTATCATATCGGGCATCCTGGGGAAAAAAGGACCTTTTCTATAAGTTCCAAGATCTCTTTTTTTCTTGTAATTATTTTTAATTGATGATTTTTTTCCTGAAATAATTGCTTTTTCCGAATTCACAATTGCAATTTCTTCTCCATTTAATAGACGTTTGGCAGCATGGGTGCCTAAACGGCCTAATGTTAATCCAGTAGCATCAATAATAGTCGTCATATTTATCCCAAAATCCTGATATTCTTTCCAGTTGGATTGTTTTTTATTAGTTCTTCGATAGAGAGACATTTACCGCCAGACTTTTTGATTTTTATCTCAGCTTTTTCAGAAAATGACCAAGCTGCAATTTGAATTTTTTTATCAAGGTTACCTGTCGAAAGAACCTTTCCCGGAATCAAAGCAATTTCCTTATCTGACGTATACATACTAATACGTTTTAAATTAACGATTGGCCAGTTTTTTGAAGGTTTTTCTAGACGTTTTGCGATATCTTTCCAAATAGGTGCATCATGTTCATTAGACTGTTTTTTGAGGTCTTGAATCAAAGATACAAGTATCGGATTTGTTTTTTTGATTTTCTTTGGCATAGATTGCTCTCCAGAGATAGGAATTGTAGTGTAAGGATGTGCTATTTATAAGATTTTTGGGGAGAAATTGTTAAATGCAACAGTTTAATTCACGGGTCATGAAACGATTGATTTCTGTTTGTGGTAGTGATTCTTGTGATAAAAATTTATCCCAGTTCGCTCTTGAAACTGCAGAAAAAGTTGGACAACTGATCGCTCAACATGGTGGCGTTGTTGTTTGTGGAGGTCGTGGAGGGATAATGAAAGCAGCATGTAAGGGAGCCAAGTCGGAAAATGGATTAACGATAGGAATCTTGCCAAACTCAAAAGAGGAAGCAAATGAGTATATAGATATACCCTTAGTAACAGGACTTGGCCATAGAAGAAATTTTTTGGTTGCTAATGCCGCAGATGCGATAATTGCAATTGGCGGAAGATGGGGCACCCTTAGCGAAATAGCTTATGCAATGGTTTTTGAAAAACCACTTATTTTGATTTCAGATACAGGTGGATGCGTGGATGAAATTGTTAAAAAAAATATAATGCAAAATATAGAATCTAACTATTTTGTAGCACACTCTGCACAAGAAGCAGTAACTAAAGCCTTTGAATTGATTTGATTTTTTAAAAAATACATGTTTAAACTCAAAATTACAAAGGGAAGGATAAAAATATGTCTTTTTCATTAATCCTACAATTTGGCAACGTAAAATGTTTGTGATATTATGGAATTTACAGGAAAGGTCGTGTTGATAAGTGGAGCCTCTAGTGGTATGGGAGCTGAGATTGCTAAACAGCTTTCAAGCAAAGGGGCCAAACTAGCTTTATTTGCTCGCAGAGAAGATAAATTAGCAGAAATCAGCAAGAACATGGGCAAAAATTGTGAATGTGTATTTCAAAAATGTGATGTTAAAAATTTGGATGACGTAGAAAAAGCCGTTGAATTCACATTTAAATCTTTTGGCAAAATTGATTACGCAATATTAACCGCTGGTATATTGGTTCCCAATCCCATCCAAACTTTTGATAGTAAAATAATTAAAGATTCCGTGGAAATCAACTTTATGGGTAACGTTTATTTTATTGAGCAACTTTTGCCAATTATGAAAAAACAAAAATCTGGAACTATTGCTGTTACTTCTACATTACCAGATAGAAGAGGTGTTCCAGGTTGGGGTGCTTACGGTGCAAGTAAAGCAGCATTAAGTTGGCTACTTGAAAGTTTACGTTCAGAGGCCAAACAAAGATACAATATAAACGTGATTACAATCAAACCGGGATCAGTATTAACCCCAATGATTGAAGGTTACAAAAGGCGTGGTGCAATTACTGCAGAAAAAGCAGCGACTATTATCATTAATGGAATCTCCAAAGGTAAGAAAATCATTCAATTTCCATTTTCTCAGGTCACAGTGGTGCGGCTGACGGATGTTTTTCCAGTTTGTGCATATGACAGTTTTGACATTGATCAACAGAAGGGCGAAGGATATCCTTCTGTTGATGAAAAATAGAAAAAGGTAAATATGCAAACTTGGTAATAGTTAACATATTTTAAAATGATGATTTATTATGAATCCGCTTCTTAATCCATTCATAGCGTTTCCAGTTTTAAAAAATTTTTTATTGGATCCCAGAAGAATTTATAGATTAAATCCAACTCAAATACAAAAATTTAGAGACAATGAATTTAGAAAAATTGTAAAATACGCCTATACAGTACCTCTTTATCATGACAAGTATAAAAAAGCAGGATTACACCCATCAGATATATGTGGATTAAAAGACATCCATAAACTACCCTTTATTACAAAAGAAGACCTCGTGAAAAATTTCCCTGACAGAATAATACCTAAAAATTATAATAAAAAAAGGGTATTTGTTATCTGCACAGGAGGAACAACAGGCAAACCTGTATCTGTATACACAGATTTTATCACAATGGGTAAATCTGGAGGGGTGCAAATAAGAGAGCTGGAGTTTTTCAAACTTCACTGGAGAAAATCACGATTTGTACACATTGGAAATTTCAATCAATATAGGATTGATAAAATAGCAAAGGAAAACTTTTCCAAACATCTCGAATCGTTTATTTCAAGTAAAAATCGTTTAGATATGGATGTAAGCACGCCTCTCCCCGAAATGATCAATCTTTTAGATAACTTTAGACCAGAAATTATTATGGCATACCCTGCAGTTTTTCAACACCTTGCATTTTTTAAAAGAAAAGGTGAAGGAAAAAACATTAAACCAAAAATCCTTTGGACTGGTGGAGCCATACTCGACAACTATACAAAAAGATATGTGGAAGATGCATTCAATTGCCCGCTACTAAACATCTATCCATCCGTAGAAGCTGGAGCAGATATCGCCTTTGAATGTCTTGAGGGGGCTTGGCACATAAACTATGATTTTTTTGAACTTGAGGCAATTGATGATAACGAAAAAGTGGTTGCTCCTGGGGAACGTGGCCGAGTTGTTATAACTAGATTATGGGGAAATGGGACTCCCATTATTAGGTACGTTGGAATGGAAGATTGGGTAAGATTATCTGGTATAGAAAAGTGTACTTGCGGATTAAATACCCCTACAATTATTGGTGGTGTTGAAGGCAGAATGAGAGCAAATATTGTTCTTCAAAATGGCAAAGTATTTCCTCCAGGGGCATTTTGTTTTATTGAGCCTGTTCTTCATGAGCTTAATACGTTCAAGGTTTTACAGTACCAAATCATTCAAAAATCACTAAATGAAATTGAAATTTTAGTTGTAATTGATGAGGATTTACGTAATGTAGGTCCGTCTGTTGAAGTAATATTTGAAAAAATTGAAAATAAATATAAAGAAAAGGTTGGACCCGATGTAAAAATTGAAGTTAAAGAGGTCAATGAGATTAAGCACAGCAAAAATGCTAGTAAACCTCCTCCTATTGTGATTTCAAATGTATCACCTGAGGAAGGATACGAGGCGCTGCAAGCCAAAAATTAATATTTTAAAAGTTTATTTCATACTGGGTTGTACTAAATGAGGGAATACAGGATTAAAAGAGGTCATAACCCCGATATCGAAGCGCTTATCAAAAAGCATTTTGGCGCAAAAGGGGATATTTATAGAGGGATGAATTTTGAAGTCGAAGGTATCGGAAAAATTGACATAAAGCAAGAAAAAAATTCTCTTTTCGTGGGAATTGAACCACCAAAAAAAATCAGTAATGACTATAGTATAATCAAAAAATGGAATACGTTTTTATTTGAGGCCACCGGAAAAGATACTAAAGAAAGAAAAAAGGAATTTGGAAAGGTTTAAACAAAAAATATCTATTTTTTTACCTTTTTCCAATCGTCAAGAAACCGCTTAATACCAACGTCAGTTAAAGAATGATTTACCATTTTTCTAATTACGCCTGGCGGGATAGTTGCAATATCTGCTCCAATTCTTGCTGCATCAATAACATGGATTGGATGTCTTATGCTTGCAACTATTACTTCTGTTTCTATATCATAATTGGTAAAAATCTCCATTATCTCTTCTATTATTTTCATACCTTCTTGACCAATGTCATCCAACCTACCAATAAAAGGGCTTACAAAGCTAGCACCAGCTTTTGCAGCAAGTAGTGCCTGGTTAGCAGAAAAAATTAGCGTAACATTTGTTTTTATACCTAAATTGCTAAGTTTTTTTACAGCTTTTAATCCCTCGGAAGTTATTGGTATTTTTATAGCTACATTTTTTCGGTATTTTTCTGTTACTTTTGAAACGAGGGATTTTGCTTCTTTTACCATCTCGTCTGAATTTTCACTTACAACCTCGAGACTTATCGGACCGTTTACAATTTTAAAAATTTCATCGATTATCTCATTAAATGGTCTTCCGCTTTTAGCAACCAACGTTGGATTTGTGGTCACACCATCTATTACTCCCCATGATGCAAGTTCTTTAATTTCATCTAGGTCTGCTGTATCAATAAATATCTTCATTGTAAATCACTTCTAAAAGGTATAAATTAAATATTCATAATATTTTGGTAATGAACAGAATCTTGGTAATAAAATATTACTTATTTATCTTAAATTTTATTAAGAAAAAAAGGGATTCTTTAAAATGCAAATTTCAAAAATCATCTGTATTATTTTAGCGATTAGATATACTCAAGTAAATCCAAATAGATATATTTGAAAAAATCAAAACATATATATATTGAAATATACTTACATATTTTAAGGGTGGATGGGATTGCCTCTTACAAGAAAAGCTCGAGTTGTTGGTAGTAGTTTGGTTTTGACCATTCCTAGCCAGTTGGCAAAAGCACATGATATTAATGATGGTGACGAGATAGAGATTATTCCTATGG
Organism: uncultured Thermoplasmatales archaeon; assembly: GCA_964615235.1. Classification (GTDB taxonomy): domain Archaea; phylum Thermoplasmatota; class E2; order DHVEG-1; family DHVEG-1; genus JAFGPP01. The sequence continues at coordinate 104,499 of CAZTMK010000005.1, read as the reverse complement.
GAATAGGAGAATTTAAAATACGCAAAGTAAAGCAACAATAAATGTTTGCAATTATAATCGTGTGTTTTTATAAACATCAAATGTATTTCGAATCTGATTAAAATGATACTTGTCGCACCATCAATTCTTTCGGCAGATTTTTCTAGATTAGGCGAGGAAATAAAAGCTGTAAAGAAAGGTGGTGCTGATTGGCTTCACATAGATGTAATGGATGGCCATTTTGTCCCAAATATAACCGTTGGGCCTGTTGTTGTCTCGAAAATAAGAAAAATTTCAGATCTTTTCTTTGATGTTCATTTAATGATTACAGACCCTGGTAAATACATACAGGCATTTGCTGAGGCAGGGGCTGATTTGATAACAATACACTCTGAAGCTGTAAAAAATCATAAAGAATTATTTAAACAAATTAGAAAAAATGGATGCAAGGTAGGCATTTCTATTAATCCAGAAACCGCATTTGAAGAAATTAAAAACTTAATTCAATATGTTGATCTAGTATTGATAATGTCGGTTCATCCAGGATTTGGTGGACAAGAATTCATTAAAGAAGTATTGCCTAAAATAAAAAACGCTAGAAAGACAATAAATGCCCTTGGTCAAAACATAATGCTTGAAGTCGATGGAGGTATTAACGAAAATATCTCAAAAATGGTAGTTGAGTTCGGTGCCAACGTTTTGGTGGCAGGTAATTTCATATTTACCAGTCCAGATTATAAAAAATCAATAGAAGTCTTGAAATCAATATAAAAATTACAAGCCAGATGCCAAATCACGTATGACTTTTTCCTTATCGGTTGCCTTAACAATTCCACTAGCCAAAAGTACTCCATCGGCTCCGAGTTCGATTGATTTTGCTACATCTTTTCCGTTTTTTACACCTGCACCACACAGGATTTTAACATTTTTGTCAATTTTCTTTACTGCCAAAACTGAGCCGCTAACAATATCTGGATCTGCAGTTGTAACTGAGATATCGCCGCCAATCAGTTCTGGTGGTTCTACAGCAATAAAATTTGGTGAAAATGCTGCCACAGCCTTTGAAGTGGAAACATTATTTGTACAAACAATATGATCTAGATCAAGTTCTTTTGCTCTCATGATACATGAATCAATATCTGCAAGAATTAGACGGTGTTCACTGTGATTTATCAAAGTTCCAATTGCGCCAGCCGATTTGATTGCTTCTGGTAGGGTCCAGCCGGTGTGACTTCCAGGTTTTATAGGATCAATGTGCTCTGCAAAAACAGGAATTTTTATATTTTGTGAACATAAGAAAATATCAGCTGCTTGAACAGCAATTGCCATACTGGCACCAGTTTCACTAGCAATTTTATCCATAATAGAAGCTATTTCAAGTGCTTTTTTACCTGTGGCTTCAGTATAAGTTTTAACATTAAGTACGATTGTTGGTGTTTTTAACATTACAATTCCTCAATTTTTAATATTTTATCCATATTCTAATTAACTTTAGTTAATTTGTTTAAGTCTAAAAAGAAAACAAATAATCAATTAAATAACTTTCAGTATTAATTGAAAAAAAGTATGAATTATTACTCTTTTTCGTGCTCTACATCTTCTGCTTTTTTAATCTTTTCAAGAGTCACGTTGATAATATCACCATATTTCCAGTTTCTTGAAATAAAATCTATTTCTGATTCAACATGTATAAGTCTACGGGGATCGTAATTTTTCTTGTCTGCAAAAATTGGCGGCATAGCACTTTTTAAAATTTGAGTAAGTTGATTTTGAAAACCTGGTGGAAATGGGGACCCATCTGGCCCGATTCCCGTTATTTTAATCGGAACGTCACCACCTTCATCTCGCTGCTGATACTCAATTTTATCAACTGGCTCCATAAGTACTTCTACATATCCTGGTTTAACTTCGCTTGGTTTGATACCTTTTATTTGATAGGGAATCGTGATTTTATTTTCTGCCATTACATGTTGCCTCCATCAATAAAACAAGATATGTTTAACATTTAAAAATATAACTTATAATCGATTAACTTTAATACAATATTACCAATAACATAGTGATCAAAAAATGGATCTGGTTCCAGAAGCAAGTCTTTTTTTAGGAATAATACCAGCATTAATAACCCTTTATTTTAGTATCAAGGGAAACGAGGGAGAATATAAAGAAAAAACAATTTTTATTTCATTTATTATTGGAATAATAATTGGATTTATTTCTGCAGTTGTGAGGTTAATTACATACATTCCTTTCGTTTTGGCTTATATTATCATTTTTGCCTTTTTTGAACAATTAATTAAGACAATAATATTAAATCTAGGAAGATTTCACGAAAAAAGAGAAACTTTGTTTTATGGTTTATCCCTTGGCTTAGGTTTCGGTTCTGTATTTACGCCTTTTCTAATAATACAAGGAAGCACAGTACCTAATAACGATATTTCATTTATGATATCGGTAGCCATTGGATCATTTGGAATTATTCTATTTCATGGAGCCGCTGGAGCTCTTATTGGATATGGTATTTACAGGAGAAAATTACTGTTTTACTTATTTAGTTGTATTTTGATTCAAATACCCTTCAATATTTTGATTGATTTAACAAGATTTTACACAGATAAATATTTTCTATTATATCAAGCAGGTTTAGTTATTTTCGGACTGATTGTATTTATATATACCTACGAAAAAATAATTAAAAAATTTGTAACTACCAGAAAAAGAACCCGAAAAACTTTAAAGAAATAATTAAAACTTAAAAATATATATTGAAATTGCTTTTGGATGATTTTATGACTGAATCATTAAACAAAAATCCAGATGAACCAATGTCATTTGAGGATGAAAATTTAATTAAAAATAACAAAAGAGCGGGGCTTCCACGCATAGCCGCAATTTTACTAATTCTTGCAGGTTTTCTCTCTATAATTATGTGGTTGTCTATCGCCGCACTAGATATATCCATAGTTGAAACATTGATAGATGCGCAGTATGATTCAATGTCAATAACTGCTGAATCTTTAAAAGATTTTTTTGTAGTATGTGGAGCACTTGGCTTTTTGTTTGGAGTTTTTATCATCCTTGGAGGCGTCATGATTTTAAGGAAACGATTATGGGGGATGGGCATTGCTGCGTCTGTTGTTGGTCTATTTTCAATAGGGCCAATGTTTTTGTCAAGTATTATGTGTTTTTTGGCCATGATATTTTTATTATATTCAAAAAACGAATTCTACAATATCCGAGATTAAATTGATTTCGATATTAAAATTTCATTTCATTATTTAAAAAATAAAAAAGGAGATGTAATGTGCTGTGACACACTTTACATTTTTTATCATCGAATAAGTTTTCAACTCATAGGTTGATTAGTACTCGTATCCTGGGTTGGGCTAGCTTGAGAAGGCAGATTTTCTGGTAATGAGAAAAATGCAATGATTTCAAGAATCATTCCAATTAGAATTATAATAAATCCTATTAAAATTATTAGAGTTAATGCCCCTATAAGAAAAATAAGACCTGTTGTTTTGAACCATTTCACATTTGTAAGTTCACCGATTTTATCATAGCTTTTTCTAAGAAATATCGCACTAACAATCAAAGCTATCCATAATATGACTATCGCAAGTAATGCACCCATTAATAGTGGTTGTATAGTATCCCATACCGCCATTGGATCTGAATATGCTAAGTTTTGAAGTTCATTGATATATGACATCCCGCCAGCTTCAAAAAATGTATAAACTAATGTTGCACCAGCGACAACGACCCCAATAATTGTGACAATGAAGAAATATAAAAAGTTATTAAAAATTGATTTTTCTTTTGTTTCATCAGATATATATTTAACTGCGATAAACAACAAAATCAAACCAATTAATGCTAGTATACCACCAAAAGATGGGACTGCAATTAAAATCATTAGAATAGCTCCAATTCCACCAAATATTTTTGCGTCACCTAATTTACTCATAATTATCTCTCCTTTAAATCATCAAATGATTTTCATTAGTAAACTTCTATTAATAATTAAAATTAACTATTAACTTTTTTGATAATGTGTCATTTATTTAATTCATCAGTAATTATTCCTACTCGGAATCCATATATAAGTTAGAAATTATTCTAATTCGGCAGATTTTTTAAATTGTTCTCTGTTTGAAATCATCCAATTATTTTATTTTACCTCGAAATTTTTACCACAATAGGGGCAAACTCTTGCATCATTTGGAATAACGCGACCACAAGAAGGACATCGTCTCTCAGAAGAATAATGTGGTGGTGCTGTCGGGGAAGTTGGCGTCTGTACAACACCTTCAGGAGGTCTAACAGCAAGCCAAATAATAATTATAACAATAAGCCCAACAAAACTGAAAAACAATGATGCTAGTATTAATAATAAAACCCACAAAGGTCCAGATTTACCTCTTTTTTCAGCATCTTTATATATCCAAATGCAAATAAGAATTGCAATTATTAATGGAATAAGAAATATTACTAAACACATTGTAAATCCTAATCCAAAGAATAAAGCTGTTTCATCTAAACCCCAAAAATCCCAATCATCTGGATAAGGATAATCCTGACCCGAACCACTCACAATCATTGTTGCTATAAAAAGCAGCGTAAAACTAATTAACAATAATATTGCTTTTTTCATATTTTTCATAAACTAATTCCCCAAAAATAATAGATTTATTCTTGTATTAACTAGTTTTCGATTTATATAAAGATCCTATTTCATCAACAATAATTCCAATACAAAAGCCAATAGGAATTCCAATGATTAACCCTGTAATTACGCGAATAATGTTTGAACTTTCCCAGAAACCGACCAATTGACCTATTCCATCAACACCAATTGGAACAAAACATAAGAGAATTAAAAACATAAAATACTTATTTAACTCGATTTTATAAAAAATCATCGCAATAAGCCCTGCTGTTATACCAACCCAAATTGCAGTACAACGGCTACAGAAGGGCATCTGATTTTCATTTAAAAAAAACGATCTTTCCGATTTCTGATGACACATTCTATCCCCGATAGAATAAACTGCATTCCAGGGAAAAGACATATTTTCAAAACATTTCTCATTGTCTGAAACAACGGTAAGTCCTGAAAGATTGCTTACACTTCCAGTAGGTAATGCTATAGGGGCAAGAAATATTAAAATGGACCAGACAAATGAAAAGCAAAAAATAATAATTATTAAGAATCTAGACTTAGAAAACCTTACCCTTCTTTCCATTTTCAAATTCATCTCTAGATTTAAAAATTATTACAACAGCAATTATGCTCAGCAAAGACCCTACGAAGAAAAAACCAACTGAAAAAATTGCTAAAATTCCTCCAACAATAGCTACATCAAGGTGATGTCTTTTAAGACACATTACTGAAGCCAACAGAGCAATAATAGAGAAAATCAGTAAAATAATGAAACATCCAACTGTATCAAATACTTCAGAATAAATTCCTTCCCCCACAGTCATGGTAATATTATAAGTAGATGTAATAAATGGCAATACCAGAATTTCTCTAGTGTAAGTCGTGTAATTATCTAAATTCAGCTCAATATTCGTAATCCCTACTGAGACATTACTAATATGATACTTATTTTCATTAAAACTTATATTTTTTGCATCGTCAACAATAATGTTTACATTCGACAAAGTGGTATTGTTCTGATCGACAATAATGATATCAACCGAACCTGAAAATCCGTTATCCGCAAGAAGAGTTAGGGGAGCATCTAAAAATACTTCTGGAAAAATCGCCGAAGAAATTCCTAAAACAAAAACACAAATTAATAAAATTCCAGCAACAGTTGGTGTTCTTGTTTTTTGTTTACATGAAGATAAAATAGTTTTTCGAGGTTCTCCGTGTTCCTCCCAATAACAATCGTCAGGATTTACATTTGGATCACAACTCGGTCGTATAACAAATCTATGGCTGCAAAAGGGACAAATTGCTTCGTGTTCGGTTTTTCCCTCAGGCGCCTCGAGGACAAATTCTTTATTACACCGTGGACATTTTGTCCTCGCCTTCATATCGTTTTCACCACCCGTCGATAAAAAATACTTTGTTTAATAATATTTCTATTATTTCGATTATCAAAAATCAAAACAAAAGGAAAATCAAAGAGTTTTTAAAATTGCCAATTATTGTTAAAAGGTACTTAAATCTAAAAATAAATAGAGTAAGGGTATAATACCCTCTTTGTAAGGAGAGATAGGTCTTTTAAACAAGTTCTATGGTGTTTAGTTCGAGAAGCGAATTTAAGTCATTCATTTTTACCATATTGTCTGAAACTGTGTATAACACGTCATTTATGTAAAGAGTTCTTTTGATGGAATTTCCGTATTCACCTTTGTAATACGCACTATCCCATAGTGGATATTCGGTTTGTTCCTCTACTTCTATATCGTGGCTTACGACACCCTTCAATGTAATTCCATCTAATACAGATATGTCAAAAACGTATGCAGATTCCTTGATATAACCCCCAACAGGAATTACGAGTAGATTTTTCTCCTTGTCAAATAGGAAGGCTTTGTGTTCATATAGTGCAGATGATTGTGTCCAGTACCATTCCTCATCATTACTATTCTGAATCTCGTATTTTGCCAATTCAGTTGGATTATCTAATTGTGAAACATCAAATAATGATATTTTCACCTTTTGTTCTTCACGGCCTATACCTATCAAGTGCTCCTCATCGTAGGGATGAATATATGTAGAATAACCCGGTATTTTTAGCTCGCCCAAAATCTTCGGATTTATAGGGTCACTCAAATCTATTACAAACAATGGATCAATCTGTTCATAAGTTACGAGGTAGCATTTATCATCAATGAACCTTGTGGCATATATCTGTTCACCAGAGGCAATGTTTTCCAAACTACCTACAATGTTAAGAGTCGAATTTAATACATACACATTGTTTTCAGATTCAAAACTTGAAGGATAAGATTTTGCCATCCATCCATAAATAGTAGTTGAAACTCGCAAATTACCATCGAATTCGCTTAATGAAAACTGATTCTGAATAATTCCTGGAATAGTTCCCTGAGCCTCGTATTCAATTTCACCATCAGAAATTCTTATTCTATGAATTATTGTTCTCTCAGTCTCTCTAACAATTTCAAGAGCAATAGATTGCAAATCCTCTTCATTCATTGATTCCACGTAATTTTGAATGATCCATTCTTTTACCGTTTGTTTTTGGTAATCATCAAGTGTAAGGCCATCAACAGCCGATAACTCATTCTGGGCAGAGGAAGGCAACTTTGGCATAACAGTTTCATCAATTAATCCTTTAAGCATGTCATAATCATAGTAAGTTGCCGAGTAAATAACATATATATTATTTTCCGAGACGTACAGAGTCTGACTATTTCCTAAAAGGAAAAGCTCAGCATTTACATCCTCTGAGTCGTCAAAGACATCGATTGAAACCACATTAGTAATAGTGCTGCTTTTTTCTGGAATATCTACATAGTAGATATCGCTTAAAGGAATTTCACTAGAAACACCGTTTACCAATAATCTTGGAACAACGGGATCGTCCCCATCAAAAACTTCCGTTTGATAAGAATATTGTGTAGTTACAATGTAAACATATTGACCGATCATTCTTGCTCCCATATAACTGCCACCAACGACGACATTTCTGACTTCCGACGGATTCGCAATATCTTCCAAATCAAACAGTATTATGTGAGTATCAGGGGAACTGTACCATATTGCAGGTTCTACTAGATCCGTTTCGTTTTCTTTTTCAAATTCACTATATTCTCTATAAATAGGATAATTGTAACTTTCAGCAAATACCACTAGTCTGGTTTGATTGATAAATAGATTATGTAAATACAATGAGTTATTGAAGGCTATCTCACTTAAAATTTCGGCATCTTCTGAAGGATATGCTTTTACAATGATAATCTTATTATTTGACAATATGTAAAGATAAGTTCCATCAGTTTTTACTAGGTCAGGTTCATCCACGCCCCTAACCTGCACATTTGTCTCTGAAAAATCAACTGTTTCTCCAACTCCATCAGCTGTGGGTGCATTCATTTCCACAGAAGATCTTGATTCTTCAAAAGATTTGTTCCAACCTCCAAGCGCCTGTGACCCATAAGTGTTGTAATTGTTCATACTGGTTACCATAAAATCGTTAAATTCATCATAATTTTCAAAATTTTTTAGTTCATATATAGGGAAATCATAGTTACCGTGGACAGTAGGCCATACTGTTACTGCGTAAACAAACATTGAAACTACTATCATTCCTGCTATCATAATTCCCGTCATTTTCCATTTGTTCTTTTCCATTTAATCACAACTCCAATTTTGATGTTAAGAAGTATATTTGCAATCATTTAAATACTGTGAGAAATCGTTTGGAAAAAACCAAATATCATTTATTAGTATAATTAACAAAGTTAATATACAACTTGGGTAATAATTATCTCTGGGGGCATCATGAAAAAAATTTGCAGAAAAAAATTATTTTTAAAACTAAAAAACCTAAAAGGTTTTTGGTTTCATATTGTTGGATTTGCCTGCCTATTTTGGTTTCTAGTTAGAGTTGTACCTGCTCCTCATAGATCCCAATACCCTTGCCAACAGATTGCCATTCCAATAGCTCTGGCTTACATTGCATTCTGGACTGCATTGTTTCATGGACTTGGAATTTGGTTAAGAAAGGCCAAGTTTAGGACTTCTGCAGTATTGCCAAGTATTATTGTTGTTTTAATTATGGTAGGTTCAATAAGTGCAATGGTATTTGCAGAGATAAACTTTGGAAATGAAGACAATTTCGAGCCTTGGACGCCTATTCCCAATCAACCAATTGGTACGCCAAGGGGTGCAAACGCAGGTAGAGTGGTTTGGGTTTGGAACCCTGATGCCACTAAGTCGGATTTAATTGGATATTGGTGGGAGGAAGCAAACAATAATCAAGATATAATAAATTCAATGTTTTCAGAAGGAATTCAAAAACTTGCTGGTGTCAATTCTGATTCTGAAGCATGGGATATCTTGTTTAGACATTTCAACGAATATAACGAAAGAGGTGAATTTGGATATCAACCTGGTGAAAAGATAGCAATTAAGGTTAATTTGAACAATTGCTGGGACTATTATAACCATCCTTATACTAGTAGGGATAACGAAAGAGATGCTAATCCTTATTTGGTTAAGACATTACTAAATCAGCTTATAGACATCGTTTGTGTAAACCAAGAAGATATAACAATTTTTGATGCTTCAAGAGCGATGGCTGACTGGTTCTTTTATAGAGTTTATTATGAAAAATACCCTGCAATATTTCCAAAACCCGAGTTTCCTGATGTAAATTATTTTGATACTGAAGGTGGGGCCCATGGTAGACAAAAGGTCCAGCCGAGTTCCGAGAAAATTTACTTTGCCGATGGAGCTGGACTTTACAGAACTTTACCAAGATGTGTGGTGAATGCAGATTATATAATTAACATGCCTCTTTTGAAAAGACATCCATTAAATGAAGGGCATGGTGTTACATTATCAGCAAAAAATCTCTTTGGAACATTTATCGAACCAGTTGTAAAAATACATAAATATCACGAATCTGGCCACATTCTTGGAAACCCGACACCTCAGACTGATTTATTGGCCCATGAACAAATTGGCAAAAAAACTCTTATTTACATTGGAGATGGTCTGTATCCTACTCTAATAGATCATAAAACTTTAGGGAAATTTCAGATGTATCCATTTAATAACGATTGGACAAACAGTCTGTTTTTTTCACAAGATCCTGTTGCGATAGATTCTGTAATGTATGATTTCCTACATACTGAAGGTACCAACCCAAGCGAGGGTTCACAGAATTATTTACATCAGGCAGCTGAACCCAATAAAAATACTTACGATCCCGAAAACGATGGAGTGTTTTTATCTGAAAGTTTAGGTGTCCATGAACATTGGAACACATCTATTGACATATTCTCAAAAGATCGTTATTCTGGTCCTGAAGGAAACGGAATTGATTTCATAGCATGTGGTGAAGAGTATGCTCATCCAGCGTCTCCTCAGCTAGTAATCACCAACCCAAAGATGAATTTTCTATATTTAAACGGTGTTGAGGCTATACCTCTACCATTTTCTGTAATTATTGGTGAAATAGAGGTGAAGTCTAATGTTATTGGTACAGATGAATTAATCAACAAGGTCGAATTCTATTGTGATGGCAATTTAGAATATTTAGATCAAGAAGCTCCATACATCTGGCTCTGGGATAAATTGAGTTTTTCGAAACACCAAATAACTATTATTGCTTCAATGAGCGACGGTACTAGCTTGTCAAACGGATTTGTTGTTTGGAAAATATTTTAAGCAATTTTATATAAATTTATATTGACGTTAAATTATTGTCTTGCAAAATTGATATAAATACAAAATACATAGATATTTCAAACGAAGTGGGACAATAACTGTAATATTGTTTTCAATATAACAGATTGTGGATGGATATATATATGACAAAACTTAAAGAAATATATTCTGATGACTTTATATCAACAGGAGTACCTGGCTTTGATTCATTATTTGAACATGGTATTCCAAAAGGGTCGTCTGTAATTGTTGCAGGCGGTGCAGGATCCGGAAAAACCAACCTTTGTCTACAGATACTAGCGCATCATGCTTCAAATGAAAAAAATTGTTATTATATGGGATTGAAAGAACCAGAAGAAAAAATTATTACTCATATGGAGAGGTTTGGCTGGGACCCCAAATCACTCATTGATTCTGGGAAACTTAAAATTAAACGGTTTTTAACAAGTGAGATTTATTACTATGATAAAAAAAGTGGGCATGATGATATTCAAGCAATGATGACAAAGGATGTAGATCCCTTACTCATGGAATTGGAACCCTTGTCCATTGTTGAAGATGCTGGATTTACACCGGATTTTGTTGTTCTGGATTCGCTTACTTCTTTATCATCAACATTCAAAGGAAAAGAACAATCCTATCGTTTTTACGTTGAGAGATTGTTCAGATTTTTTGAAAAAATGGGAAGCACAAATTTTTTAATAACTGAAACAAAACAATTACCTGAGATATATTCACCTTTGGGCGTAGAAGAGTTTTTGGCAGATGGTGTAATCGTACTTTATAGCTTACAAAAAGAAAACAAACGACAAAATGCTATCGAGATTCTGAAAATGCGCGGAGAAAAACATGTAAAAAAAATTGTACCAATGGAAATAACTGATAAAGGAATACAGGTATACCCTAAGAAAGATATTTGCATGGATTAAATAGTAAATCTGTCGAAATGATTCTTTTTTAGAGATATTTTAATTAATCCATCCTTGTGAAATTTGTGCGCTTATCTTAGTGATTCTTACATTTACATTAATCCTTATATCACTACCTCGGCCGCCGAAAATTACTTTTATTTGGTCCCCATTTTTCTCAAAGTAAAAAGTCTCATTGTGTATATCATCATAAGGGTCTTTACTGTATTTTAGTTCTGCTTGTTTAAATGAATTATTCAAAAATCTCTCCCATGAATCTGGAAACTCCGTTTGTATTGTAAGACTTGAAATTCCGTTTATTGCAAACTCATCTACTGAGTCATATTGTGTTTTAATTGGATAACTACCGTATCCACTTACATAGTTCTCGTCGTCAACTGGAATTATATCTATTAAATCTATTGAAATATTAAATTTAAAATCATCTGTCTTATTATTATCGACACTAATCGAAGGTTTAATAACCATAGTATCCCCCTGATATTGGCTTAATATTATCGCACCAGCCTCAAAAATGTATTCTTGATCAAGAAAATATGCATTTGAAGATGAGTATTTGAGGGTATTTAGGGCAGTTATCGAAGTAGGAAATGATACACCAGATATGCTAATAATAAATTGTTCAGGCAATATCTCTATGGAACCATATGAACGAGAGGAAGATAGAACGGGCATTTCTTTATTTCCTAAAGTAATGGATGTTGTTATTGGATTGTTTTCATCTTCAAATTGACAGTGAGTGTCAATGGCAAATTTTAATTTTGAAAATTGATCGGCTACTACTTCCATATGATCTGCCTCATTATCTTTCATCCATTGAGGCACATAGAAAGTTTGCACAACAGAAAACACTATTACTATTAATCCAACTATTAAAAAAGCTGTAACTATCCCTACTACACCTTCACTTGATGGAATTATTCTCTTAATCATTTTTTATTCCCCCATTATTTCATAAATCTTCCAGTCATTATCACAGAATCAGTTGTTTTATCAATTACTGCAACATCGGCTTTTGAAATGTCACTAATATCAATGCTAATCCACTCTCCCACATCCCATTGACTATTGTTTGTGTAATCAACCATGTTGACATCTTTTAATGTATATCTATATTCAGAACTATCGTTAGAAATTATGATAATTGTGTCCATTGATAGAGATTCTCCTCCCCTGTGCTCTATTATTAGATAATCGTTGTCAATCATTCCAACAAGATTAACTGACGGTGGAGATGACGAATGTGGATAGGCAAGTACAACCACGCAAAGAACTGTAAAAAGCGCCACAGTGATCCCTAACAACAATACAGTTCCAATGATTTCGCTTACTGCTGCATTTTTTCTTTTATCTTTCAACTATTTCACCTCCTTTAAAATAAAAATTTAAACACGAAAAATGAAATCGATCCCAAGACACAACTGTATCTAACCCCCGAGGAAAGTTTTCCGTCCATCATGAATCCTGCCAGCAAACCAGCGCCTATACTTTGTACAAATACAAAAGAATAAAGCGAATATTTTAATCGAGTAGTGTCCACTGATCCTGTCTGTAAAATATTGTTAAATTGTTGTAACTGATTTGTTTGAATGTCAATAAACGACGTGAAAATTGTCCTATTCAAAATTAATATAATTGCTAAAAAAACGAAAAAACAAAGCAAGATAACAATTGTATAAATGGACATACTTTTTTTTCTTTGAGCCTCAAGCTGATTTACCTGGTTTACTTCTTTTGCCGCTGCCTTGAATATTTTTGGGGTACTTCCTCCCATCATAACGCCCCGATTAATTGTGATTACAATTCTATGAATAATTGCAGATTTCATTTTTGCTGCAAAATCTGTAAAAACCTCCTTGATCGAGACGTTCCATGAAAGTTTAGTCTTCATCTTTTTAATTTCGGGCTTTAATTCACCATAATGTCCTCGTTCAGCAGCCTTGATTGCATCAAATATTGTCATACCAGTAGATAGCGAATCACCAACTTCTATCAGAAACTCTGGTAATCTTTCCTGTATTTGTTTTTTTCTTTCTATTTCAAAATATTTATACACACCAACAGGTCCAATCAAGAGAAGAATTCCAATAAATATACCGTCTACAATAGTGTAAATTGAAGTAGATATTATATTAAAATAAGTAAGAAGAGCTATAGAAACAAACAGAGCAATAATTGATAATGCAGAAAATGCAATTGCATGTAATAATTTCCCTTTTTCATCAATAACTGGTTTTGTTTCTTTTAAATCAAGTGATTTCAATTTGGTAATTTCTTCCAAACTCGTGGATTTCACCAAATAATAAAAACCAGCGTATACCATTGGAAGGATAATAATGGAAAAAAATAGTAAAATTGTAAGTGAAAGTTCCATTGAACCTCCAAAAAATCCCATGATGGTCAGAATAATTACCAAAAATATTGGAAATGCAATAACAGAAATTACGAACACTTCACCAATAATTGCTAACAAATCAAGATCTTTTTTTCTTTCTAGTAAATCCTCTTGCATAAATTTTTCTGCAACTTGTGAAAGATAATTATGCAGATCACTACCTGATTGAATGGTTCCAATTATTCCCTGCAGAAAAGCTCTGAATTTTTTTGAAGGGGAAACTTCAATTGCATTTTTTATAGCTGAAATACTATCGGTTCCCATTACCGAAATATCCTTTGCAATACGCTTTGACTCTTTCTGAATTTCACCATATACGTTAATTACTGAGAGTGATTCAAAGATTTCTGCGGGAGATACTCCAGCAACTGCCATAGAGCTGATAAAATTTACAGCATAGGGTAAAAATAAATCTATATTTCTTCCCCTTTTTTTAATCAAATATTTTGGTAGATAGAAATATCCTAAAAAAATGACAACTGACAAAAGGATTGGGGCCGTTAATGCTGCAATCAGAAGAAGAATTGAAGAGTTTATTAAATAAAGGTAAAACAAAACTAAAAAACTTGCCATTCCTGCAATTATTGTATTCATAATAGAAACTGATGCATAGGTCTCAAATCCAACTGAAATATTTGCCTGTGCTAATACAATATTTTTCTCAACTAGTTTATCATTTGGAATCTTTGAAAAAATTTTACCTAAAATTCTTGAACAAAATCTTGAATATAACGAAGTATTCATATTCTGTCCTCTTTCACCCTTTTTAATACCGTTTCAGGATTCTTTCTATATTCTGTGACTATCTTTCCAACATCCTTGTAAGATCGCAGATTTTTTCTTTTCATCCACTCTAGTACAACCATTCGATTGTCCAATTCCTGATGTAGTTTCTCATCAGACCATCCATTTTGAATTTTTATTCGACTAAGAATTCTACTACCACCCGAATATTCAAATCTATCATCAACTTCTGATAACCATCTAAAAGGGGTCATTGTTACCAGTCGATTTGTTTCAGGGTCTAGTTTTATAATTTCGTTTACAGTTGTAACCCTTCTTTGAGGATCACCCTCAACAGTAACTGAATTAAGAAATACTACCAGATCTAAAGATGTTAGTAACATTCTTGGTAAGGATATAGGAGGATTTTCCAATCTTTGAATCAAAGCATGCAAGTTACTTGCATGAACTGTAGAATATGAAAGATGACCTGTAGTCATTGCTTGAAATAGGGTATAAGCCTCTTTTCCTCTTACCTCCCCAACGATAATTGCTTTGGGTCTCTGACGCAGGGCAACTCTTACCAAATCAAACATGTCAATGTCCTTGCCAGTTTTGGACTGTTCAGAGGGTGAAAAACCAGTTCTTGTAGTTCCTGCAATCCAGTTTTCGTGAGGAAGATTTATTTCTCTTGTATCTTCAATAGACACGATTTTATAGTTCGATGGTAAAAACAAAGAAAGAGCGTTCAACATAGTGGTTTTACCTGTTGCAGTTCCACCACAGAACAGTATCGAAGAACTTTGCTCTATCGCCATCCAGAAATAAGCAGCCATGTGTAGAGACATTGTGTTATTTAAAATCAGATCAACGGGAGTTAATGGATCTTCTCTGAATCGTCGTATGGTAAATGTAGAATGTTGAGTAATGGTTCTTGAGAGAGTGGTTTGTAAACGTGATCCATCGGCTAGTTTTCCATCTACAATTGGCTCGTATACTGAAATCTGTTTACCACTCATTTGTGAGAGTTTTACCACAAATGAATCTAAAATATCAGAGTTGTCAAATATAATATTACTAGATATTGATTGATATTTTTTATGGAAAATAAATATTGGTATTCCTACTCCATCACACGAAATATCTTCAATTCCCTCATCGTGCATCAAAATGTCGATTTTTCCATACCCGATAAAATCCCGAAAAACATGATAGAATATTTTATCTTTGAGATTTTCATCAAGTTTGATATGGTTTTCTTTTAGTATAGAGTTAAGTGTATTTTTTAGATATCTTGATTTTTCTGTTTCACCCAAATTAAAAACATCTAAATCTGCTCGATTTCTAAATAAATTAACAATTTTATCTTTTATTTTTTCCTCATTTTGAGTAAGATTTGGCTCGTTAAGTTCATAAACATATTCATTTAAATAATTGTCATAAATAATTCTCCTGGAACCAAGTCCTTTCCAACCTAATCCATTTTTTTCATCGATAACGGTCCTCCCCAACCCATGATCTTCATTAATCTTAATTGACGAAAAAGGAGTAGAATTCATCGAATTACTGTTTTTGGATAGAGGTTCTTCAAGCATTGTTTGCTGGGGAATTGGTGATGAAAACTTGTTAATTTGAGGGATATTATTTTCAGGTCCCATTATTTGTTCATTACAAATCGAATTTTCAACAAGATTGTTCTGAATGTTATCTGGTAAAGACTCTAAATCACTAGAGCAATCTGGAGATACCTCGTTTTTGATTTCGGTGTGGTTAATGACACCGGCCGTTGATATTTGTGACTCCAAGTTTCTTAATAATTTTTTATTTTCGGAGTTTTCTTCAATATTTATTAAGGTTGCTTCATCAGCAAGTGATTCCTTATCTGGTGAAATTTCTTTTTTATCTAGATTGGAAAAATTTGTCCTTTCCCCATTAATAATTTTGTCGATTTCTTTAGTGATATCTGTTTCTTTTTTATTTACGTCTTTAATTATAAAATCTCTACCACCGACATTATTATTTTTATAAGGTCTAGGATTGAATCGAATTCTTTTATTAGTTATTTTTTTGAACGTTGAGATGCTAGATAAAAACGAATTGGATTCTTTTACTTTATTTATAGTGTTATTACCCATATTTTTCTTTGCCTCCGACCCATTTTATTGGGAATAGAATCCAAATTACGACGTTTTAAATGACGTCGAATGACCCTACCTCTCCCCAACTTAAACTAAACGGTCAAAATATTGCTAAGTTTATATATTTTATATGTAGGTAATAGTGCAGATACACATCCATCTGATGCAATCAAACGTTAAATTTTACTGAAAAAAATCCTCAGTATAAATAGATGAAAAAATGATTGGGAAATATCTAATTTTTTATAAAATAATATCTGGAAGTAAGATTAAAAATGAAATTTTTAGGTTAATTTTCAATAAATAAAAAATTGTTATTTTTTAGTTAATTTTGAATTTGTTTTCTTTAAACTTAATATCCATTTTTTCAAGTTCATTTAATATTGGATTATAAATTTCTGAAACGACTGGTATATTAACTCCCGTTATTGAAATTTTTCCTTGAAGTATTAGTTTGACTGCAATTGCTGCTGGCAAGGCAACTGTTCTTGCCACTGCCGAATCTCCCTTTGGTATTCCATAATCTATTAGAGTTGAGGTAATGTATTCGGATCTATCTGGAAATTTACACAGAAATTCATGATGCATCACAATCATATCTCTCTCGTCTTTTCCTAAAGACATTTTCTTTAGTGTAAGAACGTTAAGATAATCCAAAGGATTATTTTTATTGTCTGGAAGTAATTCATCACTTAAAAGTCCAAGCCACTCCAGTCTTTTTATAACAGTTGAATAAATCTCCAATCCCAAGAAATCTGCAGTTTTCTTTGCTAAATCTTTTTTTGCATCGGCACCAATTAGAAATCTTGTTAGATCTGCATAGGTTTTACCCTTAAATTTTTTGACAGGTTCATCTGATAGCCAACCTAACGCAACGATTTTTCTCATCGTCTCACACCAACCTGTCATCCGAAATGTTCCCCGATATACTGTTTCGGCATCCTTTAGTCCATAAATGTCCTTGTAAGGCACAGAATTTCTATTTGGGTAATTTTCAAATGTTCCAATTTCCGGAACGTCTTGAAGGTAATAATTTTCAAAAAGTTGCTCACCCTTAAATGATACAATCTTACCATCTTGTAACCATCTTGAAGGATTTTTAGAAGCTAGCAATACTCCTCTTGGAGCCCATGAAAACTTGTATCCAAAAGGATTGGTATTTGCCTCATGAGACGGTAGTGCACCAGTTGAAGAGCGAAAGCTAACAATTTTTCCACCATTTTTCTCAACTTCATGGATTACTCTCATTGCAGACATGTGATCAATTCCTGGATCTAGACCGCATTCGTTGAGTAAAATTACACCTGCTTTCTTGGCTTTGGCATCCAAATCACTCATTTCAGGACTTACATAGGAGGTTGTGACCATGTGTTTTTTATGTTTAATACAAAGTTTAGCAACTTTTGGGTGATACACGTAAGGCAATAAACTAACAACAATATCGGCATTTGAGATTAGTTCTTCCAAGTGGCTATCATCCTCACAGTCTAGACAAATAGCATCCCCATTTGGATGACAATCAATGCATTGTTCGGCTTTACTGACTGTTCTACTAGCCATTGTAACGTGAAAATCGGGAATTTCCAAAATATAACGAACAATTGGTCTAGAGACCATTCCTGCCCCAAGTATTAGAATTTTTTTCATAATTCACCTTAATCGGTTTGAAATTGGTCACGTCAATAAAAATTTCGTTTATAAATATTTTTCAAGATATCTGTAATTTGCTGTTAGATCTCCGTGATAAGCAATTACCGCTTTTTTTATTGATGGTGGCAGGTTGCAATTAGAAAAATCGCCACTAAAATCTGCTTTTAAAATTTCAGGCACTAACCCAATAAGTGCATCGCTAAATGATTCAGAAGATTCTTTTGGAAGTTCGCAAGGAAGATTGTCTACACCCATTACAACAATTCCTTCTCCCTGAAAACCATCAATTATAGAATCGGTCTTTGGGTTATAAACAAATGAAGGGCAATCAGGTGTGGTTGATTTTTCTGTAAATTCAATCGCCCCGTTTATATCAATGCTAATATCTCCAATTACTTGTAATTTAAAATCTTTCGAAAAATTTTTTTTAACAAATTCTTTGGTGATTAATCTCGGATAACGGTAATCCCAAAAAATACAATTTACTAACATACTCAAATATGGCACATAACGATGAAAAATAGATGTATATTTTTCTGGATGGTTGTAATAATCCTGGAGATCAAATTTATCATTTAAAGAGTGGGGTTTAACCATATCCTCTTCTTTAAAAATAACCTTATAGATAACATCATTTGAAGGATTATCAAGGACATTTTCCAGTTCATTTGGTGAAATATTCTTAACTGGAAGAACGTCCAGTATTTCCTGTGCGCCTTTTGATACATTTCCATAACCAGTTATACCAATAACTGATGGGGAAATTTCACTAGGAATTCCATTTTGTTTTATTTTTTTACCAATTTTAAGAAAATGATTCTTAACATCTAGTAAATCTTTATACTCTACGGTATGTTTTATTTCATTAAATGGGGTATCAAGATTTTTAGATTCCATTCTTTTTCCATAGGACCATAAGGTATCTATCATACCTGCTAATCCCGCATATCTTCCAAAAAAAACAAGTCTCCTACCTTTTTCGTCCGAAATTTTTTCATAATCAATAAGATTACATTTAAGATCGATCATTTTTTGAAGCATAGGCATGTTAAATTTCTGACCTTTTATTGTATGTGAAAAAAAGATGTATGTTTTCTTGGGTTCAAAAAAATCTATTGGGATTTCCTTTATGCCAAAGATAGTTTGGCATTCTTTTAAATCATCCTTTACTGTTGCACCAATACCTGTAAATTCTTCGTCTTTAAAGGTTCTAATGGTAGATGGCTGAATAACTGTTTGAATATTGAAATTTTCCTTTAACTCCTTAATGTGTTTAGGAATTATGGGGACCCTTGCTTCCCACCTGTTTTTGTCTTCTCTACGGATTCCTAAGAATTTTGTCATTTTCGTTCTCCTGTTTGGAACAGTACCAAATGTAAAATTTTTATAAATAAATTGTGTATAAAACTATCAACTTTTCTTTTTATCTATTTATCATTTTTACTTTCAACATTCCTCAATACAGAAATAAATAACTTAACAATTTATTACCTTTATAATGGTCAAATCCAGAGTTCAAAATGATGTTTTATCAGCATCGGAAATTGGTCAATTTGCATACTGTTCTGTTTCATGGTACTTACAAAAGTGTGGTTACAAACCCGAGTCTGCAAAGTTAGATGTTGGTATCAAGAAACATAAAAAAATGGGAAATTTCTTAAAATATACAGAGATCAACAGAAAGAGAATAAATATCCTAAAAATTATTGGATATTTCTGTATATTTTTCTCTTTATTCTTTATCCTTTTAGAGGTGATTATATAACAATTTTTGTATTTATTGGTGTAGTGTTGTTAATTTGCACAATTATTTTATTGACAATTTCAAGTATAATTAATAAAAAAATTTCTTTGATTAAAAACACTTACAATATTCAACCTGGAAAATTGACTTATGATGATTTAAGTTCACTAGCATCTCCATTGTTTTCAAAGAGTCTTAGGATCACCGGAAAGCCTGATTATGTGGTCAAACAAAATAATAAATATATACCTGTGGAGGTAAAAACGGGACTTCATTTTAATCCTGAAAAAAATCATGTATATCAGCTGGCTTCGTACTGTCATCTTATTGAGGAAAATTATAGAAATTTAGTGACCCATGGAATCCTTGTTTATTTTGATACGTCCCAACAGTTTAAAATTCCCTTCAATCCACAGTTAAGGTTTGAATTGGAATCCTTGATAAAAGAGATGAGAAAAACATTAAAAAGCGGAAATGTCCAAAGAAACCACAATAGTGCCAAGAAATGTTTAAATTGTTCTATGAAAAAACATTGTCATCTAAAGTTAAATCCTTCTTAGAATTTTAGAATTTTGCAAAGACTGAATTTATATATCACTTTAACATTATAATATAGGGGGGTTAAAAATTATCAAAGCCTCAAATACTATCAAAGACCTTAAAACAATTATTGTTATTTTGGTATTATTTATTTCAATTTTTACAGGGTTTATCCCAACCAAAACTGCTTTTCCAAAAAGTGACTTGGATTCCAGAATTCTTGTTTCAAAGTTTGCAAAGGAAATTGATATATCTCCAGGTGAAGAATTTATTCTCAAATTTTGTTCAGAAAATCTTACCTTCTTAGAGAAAAATTCAGGAATTGCTACATCTGGTCTTAAAAACAATTCAATTTATGCTATCGCAAAATCACCTCAAAGGATCCAGCGTTCACTTGCAAGACAATTTAATTGGTTAAAAAATCAGGATGAATACGCAAATCTGATTTTGGAATCGTCAAAGACAAAAACTGACGAAATTGCCTTTTCAATTGCATGCTCTCCACTTGGTAAGGTGCCATCAGCAGAATTACTTGAAACAAATGTAAACTCTATTTACAATTTTGATGCTGATATAAAATATGCCGATATTGTTGACTACGATTACGGCGATGGCAATTTTTATTCAACATTGAGATATCAAATTCTTGAAAATAATAAAACAGGTTACTATGAATATCCAGAGGAAATATATTACTGGTATCTAGTGCATCCAGAATTACTTGGTGGAAATGCTAAACTTGTATATGATGAATTTTGGCGAGATTACTTATTTGAACACAATGACATCGGTTATCCGCTTTTAAAGGAGAAAATATCAAATATTGATTATCTTTGGGATAATCAATCCTATTTCCAGGGAGCAAACAGACTCTGGAAACAAAGTATAGGAGAACATCCTACAGCAATAGAAGCAATTAGTTATTGGATTGGAAAAACTGTGCCTAATGGCGCCACGGGCGATAGACCCAGTCAACCCAACATTATCGCCCACGAGCATAACGGATGGTGTGGGGAGCTTCAACGCATTGCAGTTGCTGCATTAAGAGCATGTTTGATTCCCTCAGTTGGTGCAAGCAATGTAGCAGAAGATCATGTCTGGAGAGAATTTTATGAAAGAGGGTGGCATGAAAACGATAATTGGTGGACAGACAGCGGTGGAGCCGTCGATAAAGCCGACGTTTATGGTTATGACTGGGGAAAATCCATGTCAGCAATATATTCTTGGCGAGGGGATGGTTCAATATATGATGTAACTGATCATTATATCCATTCTGAAGACAGGATCAATATCAATTTTACAGTCAAAAACATAAACTTGGAACCGGTGGATGGCGCCGTTATTACTGTGCTTGTAAAGGGATTGACTGATGTTACATGGTACAAAAATAAAATATTAGAAAAACTCGAATCCATCTACGAAAAAATTCCAAACCTTTTAAAGGGAAAAATATTACAAAATATTTACAAATTTATTGAAGACAAAATAGACGAGTATCCAGATGTTGTTGATGCATTTACAATTTCAACTTGGAACTATACAGATGCTTACGGCAAGGCTAAATTCAGTCTTGGAAAAAATCACGAGTATTTTTTTATAATTCAATCAACTGATTTGAATCTAGATTGGCCTTTATCCAAACATACTTCATTTAGATATCTTTCTAATCAAAAAGATAAAGACTTTAATGTAGTTTTTTTAGATTTTTCTAATAAAAAGATTAATTATAATTCCAAAGAAATTACTGGGGACGATTTATTGTTTGACATATCATTTGAATCCAAGTCTTATCAATTACAAAAAAACATATTAAATAAAGACATTGGCATTTATGAAGGAATTGGCTCGGTTGATTTTTTCATTTTAGATGAATCCAATTTTAACAAATACAACAGTGGTCAAAGATACACTCGTTATAACTATCTAAACAGTGATAAAGGACAAATAGAACTTGATGCTTATGAATCCGATTGGTACATTGTATTTCATAATCCGACCAAACGAAGTAATCAAATAGTAAGATTTTTTGTTGAAGTTTCATCAAAATTTCAAAAAGATTTCGTTCAAATTGTTGAACCAAATACTAGTATTTTTAGCCATCCAATAGTTGTAATAGGAGATAAGATAAATCTATCTGGGGTCGCTAGCAAGGATTTAACCTTGTTTTTACCAGATAAAAAATTAACTTTAAGTATTACAAACAATAAGTGGATGTATCTATGGGACACTAATGAATTAACACCAGGTTTATATCAAATTTATGCAACTTTCGATGACTGTACAGATACAAAATATATAGAATTAATAGATCCTGTTTCTCCAGAAATCTATATTAAAAATCCTACCAATGGGGAAATTTTTGAAAAGGAAATTATTGAAGTAAGTGGAACAAGTTGGGACAATCAGAATGTATCAACTGTTGAAATATCAATTGACAAAGGACCTTATTTATTGACACAGGGAAAAAACGATTGGTCGATTGATATTGATCTTTCTGGATATAACATGGGCTTACATCAAATAAATGTGAAAGCAACAGATGTAAACGGAAACAATGCTTACAAATCGCTATATATTGTTATCAACGAAAGCGGCAAAAACGACAGTATCAAAATAAACGAAGTTTTTCATAGACCACTCAATCCTTCAAATACTAGCAATATTTTCATTTATGCAAATATTAGCAGTTCAGGTCCTTTTGACACAAAAAAAGTAATTGTTTATCTAAATGACAGTTACTCATTTACTTCACATCTTATGTATGAATATGGAACTAATCCAATTCAAACACGTCATGAAGAAGATACTTTATACAATCAACCAAATAGTCCGCTATTCGGATTTGAAATTGGAGAATTTAGTTCAGGTGAAACATTAAGATATTTTGTTGTGGCAACTGACTCTGCAAATAATACAGTTAAATCTGAAGAATTGTCGTTATCAATAATATAAAAAGAAAAAGTATGGTTTAATCCTTTTCATAGGTGAAGTTTATAGCGTTTTGAATTTCTCTGTAAAGTTTTGCACCTTCATGAAGGATTTCTTTTTCCCTTAAAATTGAAAGAGCTTCTTCTCCAAATGTTTTAAGTAAATTTCTTACTTCTTTTTTATGATTAGTAAGATATCTTACAATAGCATCAACACTTTCCTCGTCAAGAGTTATTTTAACCATTTTATGCCTCCAAAAAGCGTACAGCGCAACCTAATATTTACTTATAAATCTATGGTATGAACCCAGATTTTAAAATCTTTAAAATGAATTTTAAAGATAAAATATAATAATTTTATTGTAACATAAAATAAAATTAATTAACCATTAAATTTTTGTTTTTACATTAATATTGCATATGTTGATAATAATTATTACAATAAAACTTTTAATAGTAACATTTAAATCTAAAAATAGCATAGTAATTAATGACCTGGGGGAGATTCTGCCAAATTAAATGATGCGCAAATTTAAAGTTAATAACTTCAGGTGAAGAGAGCAAATCATGTCCAATCTCCTAATCCCTCAGCTCATAAGGGGAGAATATGGCAAAAAGTAGCTATGAGCAAATAAAAAAAGATGAAAAGAAAATTGTTGAAGAAATGGAAAAAAATGCCAGATATAGTATCGACGACATTGCAAAAAATTGTGGTTTTTCTCGTCAAAAAGTCTGGCGACTAATAAAAAGATTAGAGGAACAAAAAATAATTTGGGGATATCACGCTGTAGCAGACCACGAAAAACTGGGCTACAAAGAATATATTATTTTAATAAAACGTTCACTGAAAAATATTGACAAACTGGTAGATATTATCATCTCAAGAGAAATCGAGGAAGGAGCAAAAAAAATGAACGCAAAAATTTCATCTAGTTACTATTTAAACGGCTATTACGACTGGATTATTTGCGTTATTGCAGAAGACATAAAAGCAGCAAAAAAATTCAGTGAAACACTTAATAAAACCTATGGGGAATATATTAAAGAATCCCAGCTATTGGAAAATATTTTTCCAGTAAAAAGATGTGGTTTGGTCAATCCTAATATTAAACGCCTTAAAGAGTTTCTATGATATAAATAAGTGCATTTTAAAAAAATTACTGATTTGTTATTAACACTTTGAATCTAGAGCTTATTTTATTTACCGAATGTCACAAAACAAAAATCCTCGTTTTCACATGAATGCCAATTTTTACCCGAATCAATCGAATAAAAAAGATTTCCGTCTGAATACACGTCTTTGGAATTACTGGCCCATAAATTACGTTGGCCACCTTTAAAGGGAAAATCTGTTTTACATATGAAATAATAGGTTTTATTTTTATTTACAGCAATATCTGAAATGTCAAACAATGACCAATTATGAACGCCTTTAGTCAGATCGATATTTGTTGGAGGAATTGAAATGTAATATGTCGCAAGGTTTTCCCCATCAGATAGATTCTTTTTGACATATAAAAAAACAGGGTCATACCATCTTGAAAATATTGGAATAGCTATTTTTGTCAAAAAATCAGTTTTAGGCTTAAAAGATTGAGCAACTTGAAGATTATCACAAACAGGATACCAAGTATAAAATGATTCGTTCAATTGTTCCTGATCAACAATGTCTTCATCGGTGATTATTATAATACTCTTTTTTGGGAAAAAATTCTTTGATCCGTGGATATCCTCTGAATATAAATAAAAATTAAAAACGCCTTCTTGGTCCCACGAATGCGAAATTTCAACTGTTTCATTTGAGGCGTAAAAATCTGACTATTCAATAGTTCCATCGCCCCATTCAATAAAATATCTGACGAGATCGTCTTCTGGGTCTATAGATTTTACAAAAAATTTGTATTTGTTTCCTTTTTGACCAATTTTTGAAAATGTTGATATCTCTGGTGTTGAGGGAGGCAGTTCAGATTGAGTAATTATTAATTCACCCGGATAATCATCAAAAATTGAAGGATAAGTCGGAAAATATGTATAATTTGTTGAATAATCTATTGTAAAGGGAGTGGAATAATTAAATGCCTCTTCAGCTGTGCATAGACCGTCTTTGTTTTTATCAGCAAATCCTTGAAAACCTTTAACTAGAAAATCCATAAACCATGTTCCGTCAACACCTTCGTCTTCTTGACAAGGCATAAGAACAACACGACCAGAATTTTTTAAATCTTGACAGAGATCATATGAACATTGAACAGTTCTAGAAAATAATTTTTTAAGTAATGATATTATTGGAAATAGATCATCTTGGGAATCATCAAATTCACCACCTTGACAAGCCCAAATTGAAACACATACACCCTCTGATTCTAAATTATTTAATAATCTGTTCAATTTGTCATCAGAAATCGTAGTGGTATATAGTCCTATCAGTGCTTTAATACCTTTTTGGGAGGTATATTCACTAGTCCAATATGTACTTAAATAACCATCATAATGATCTTTCTCATCAAATGGCGGGAATAATTCTATGCTAACTATTCCGTGACCGGTATAACAAATAAAACATACATCATTTTTATCCTCATGAGCATCAAGCCATTGAAAACCTTCAATTATTTTATCCCTTGTGGCATTTTTTCCCATTATAATTTTTATATGATCTTCCTGCCAGAAATCTGAAAGTAGTAGAGTCTGATAAAGACGTTCAATAGACAGTTTAAATTCGATGAAACTATCCTCTGGATAATTGTAATATTCATTTACGCAGATTAAAAGACCCCAATATTCTTTTTCATTCTCATTTTCAATATCATTCATAGGAATATATTTTCCAACATTACCTATTACATCAATGGCGTTAAAAACCACTAAAATAATGGCAAATATTATAACAAAAAATTTTTTCATTTTTTGATTCCTCCACATAATAGTCCACATAATAGATTACTTTATATTCTATATGATAATCCAAATTTATTTACAAATTAAAATTTTCCGTTGATAAATTTGTACAAACTAATAAAAATAATAATGAATATTTTCATATTAGACAAAAATTAAACTTTATTTTTAATTTCCAGACAAAAAATTAATATTTCATATTTTAATTAATAATTAGAAACTTGGTACTAATTATAAAAACCTTTTAATAACGTCTCTTTTTTCTAGTCCGAAATCCAATGAGAATTGCAGTCTTATTAAAAGATAGGTGTAAACCAAAAAATTGTGCGACGGAATGCATAAAATTTTGTCCTCGTGTTAGAGCGGGTGATGAAACCATTGTAAAAGGGGAAGATGGTAAACCTATAATATCTGAAGACCTGTGCGTGGGTTGTGGGATATGCGTCCATAAATGTCCATTTGAAGCAATAAAAATAATTGGTCTTGCAGAAGAACTTGAGACCGATCTTGTCCATCAATTTAGCAAAAACGGTTTTAGACTATTTAGGTTGCCTGTTCCAAAATCTGGAACATGTGTTGGAATCCTTGGCCCCAATGGAATTGGTAAAACAACGGCAATAAAAATATTATCAGGGCAAATTATTCCAAATCTCGGAAATTACAAAAAAAAACCCCTTTTTGAAGAGATATTGGAATATTTTTCAGGAACAGAACTTTACGATCATTTTAAGATTTTGTCAGAAAAAGATATTAAATGCGTTGTAAAACCACAGTATGTAGATAAACTGCCAAAAGTGATGAAAGGCAAAATTATTGAAGTTTTAAAAAAGGCCGATAATGTAGGGAATATAGATTTGATCGTTGAAAAACTTAACATAGAAAATATTTTGGATAAGGAAATTTCGACAGGGTCAATTTCTGGTGGTGAGTTGCAACTTGTATCAATCGCAGCAGCCATAGTAAAAGATGTTGATTTATATTTTTTTGACGAACCTTCTTCCTATCTAGATATACATCAGAGATTGAAAGTTGCAAGAGTAATCAAAGAATTATCAGAGAAAAAAAAGGTATTAGTTATTGAGCACGATCTTGCTGTTTTGGATTTTCTTTGTGACAATGTACATCTAATGTATGGAACAGAAGGAGCTTATGGTGTAGTTACTTATCCAAGAGGTGTACGTCATGCCATTAATACTTATCTTTCTGGATACTTAAAGGAGGAAAATATAAGATTTGGTGAAAAAATCGAATTTTTTGATCATCCTCCAAAAAAAAGACAGGAAATGAACATACTAGTTACTTATGATAATCTGTCAAAATCTTTTAAGGAATTTAAACTGGATATCGAAGGAGGAGTTATTAGACAGGGTGAAATTATAGGTATAGTTGGACCGAACGCAATCGGAAAAACAACCTTTGTGAAAATGCTTGCCGGTGCAATCAAACCAACATCAGGAAAGATTGATTTTGATATAAAGGTGAGTTACAAACCGCAGTACATATCACCTGATTTTTCTGGTACTGTTAGGGAATTTCTTGAAAAATATGCTCAAGATCTATTTATTTCACCTTTTTTTAAGGCTGAAATTTTGCAACCAATGAATCTGAAATATCTATTTGATAAGAAGTTGGAGACGCTTTCAGGTGGTGAGTTACAAAGAGTTTCAATTGCAAACTCCCTAGTTAAAGATGCTGATATTTATCTTATTGATGAGCCATCTGCATATTTGGATAGCGAACAGCGAATGATAACATCTCGTACTGTAAGAAGAGTTATTGAAAAATCTGGAAAATCAGCAATGATTGTAGATCATGACGTCTATTTTATTGATATGATTAGTGATGCTTTAATAGTATTTGACGGGGAGCCAGGGTTAAAAGGTGTTGGGCGTGGACCATTTAGTTTACATGAGGGCATGAATCGATTTCTAAAACAAGTTGATATTACATTCCGACGAGACGAAGATACTCACAGACCAAGGGTAAACAAACCCGGTTCTTATATGGATAGAACACAGAGAAACGATGGAGAATATTATTACAATTTTTAAAAACAATAATTAGTAATTTTTAAAATAAAAAAAAGAGGGATGGAAAAATATTATTTCTGTATTCCGCCCCATTTTGAAATATACATTATTCCAAAAACACAAACAACGGTTATTATTACCGCAACTACTATTGCGATGATTGCACCTGTGAGGTCGCTAAAACCACCTTCTTGCCACAATCCTCCAAGCTTTAAAAGTCCTATGATTACGTCTCTCCAAAGTAGCGCGATTACGAACCCAAAAGCTGCCGCAATTGCCGTTGCGATATTTATTTTTACTTCAATTAATTTTACCAAGTTAACTCACTCCCCACTACAAATCAACTTCTAAAGGTTATTTACCATATTTAAAATTTTTCAAATAATCGGCTTTGCACATAAACCCCTCTCTTTATGTGAAAAGCCGATAAAAACACAAAAATTAAATCACTCCATACAATTACTAAGTTAAATGCCTAGATCGGGGAGGCTACGTAACTTTATCAGAGATTTCAGCGAATCACCAAGAGCTGAGAAACTATCGTTTATCCCTCCTTTTTTAATTATCGTTGTAGAAGTAATTCTCTTGGTGCATGAATCTGTGCAGAACCCAATAGATCCCATTGTACTTGAGTTAACAACAATTCTTGTTATTATTTCTGTCGTGGAAATAGCTTTTGTAACGAGAGAAATCCATGAACATCATCAATCTAGTAACTTTGAAAGAACCTTAACAATTAAACTTGACGATTTTATTATTAAAAGGGGGGGCAAAAATGTAAGAAAAATCGTCGAGGATTTTATCGAGGAAAATGAAAATTATAGAAACAATAGAAATCAAATATATCACCTTGCCTGTCAGATTTTAATAACTCACAAAGAGGAAATTTTTGAAAAGGAAATTACAGCAAAATTGTCAGCCTTTATCAAAAAATCTAAAGAAAAAAATGTTGATAATATCCTTGAAAAATTTATAAGAAAATATCCAAATTATAAAAAGTACAGGGCAACTGTTTATAAAAAAGCCTGTCTCATTTTAGAAAAAAAGAATAAAAAATAGTTATTAATTATCTTGGTTTTTCCACGATGAAAGTAATGTCAGTCTTAACTCTTCTATGTCTTTTGCATTAATCCATTTATGTTCGAATTCAGGGTCCTCTGTAATTTGAACTATCCACATCAAACAATGAAGATAGAAATTTTTCTGATCGGGCGATGCAACTATTGTAAAAAAGGCATGGATTGGATTAATTTCATCTGAGGCAATTATTCCCTTTTTACTCCTAACCAATAAAATATCAAATTTATCTCTTCCCCTTATTGTATGAGATACGATTGCAATCCCCGGACGAATTACAATATTTGAATCAGTACCTCTTTTCTTAATTAGCTTGAATAGTTTTTCCTCTGATACATTTAATCGATTAGCTAACCGTTTTGCAATTATCTTTGCAAAATCATTTGGAGGAAGATACTTTAATAAATCGATAACTTCACCTTTTTTAATTATTTCTTCAAATCGATTCTCATAAACATCGTCCCTTTGTACTATTATTTCTCTAAGTTCCTCATCCACCAAATATCCAGTCGATTGTTCTCCGGTGATTCTCTCTATTAAATGCAACAAGGTATATTCTCTCCATATTTTGTCCCTTGCAAAAAACCAGTACCAAAGAAATCCAAAACAAATGAAACAACCAACAATAATAAGAGGGAAAAGCCCGATTTCAGAGAGCAAAAAAAGTAGGCCAATAACCCCAGCTATGTGTACCCACGGGTAAAATGGTGATTTAAATTTTGGACGGTAGTTTCTAATTTTACTTTCCCTCATGATAATAAGTGATAAAATTACGAAGAGAAACAGAATAATTTTCAGGGCAGATGCAGTTTTTACAAGGCTTTCTAAATCCAAAAAAAGTATTACAATAATCATAAAAACTGATGTAAAAACAATTGAAAACGTTGGAGTTCCCCTTTTTGATAACTTAGCGAAATTTACAGGTAGTAATCTATCTTTACCCATTGCCATCGGATCGCGAGAAGCTGCAAGTATCCCAGCATTTGCAGTTGAGATAAAGGCCAAAATTGCTGCCATGGCCATTATGTAAACACCGATATCCCCAAGAAAAATCCCGGCTCCTTGAGATATTGGTTTTAGGGATGTTTCAAGTACTGACGGTTCAAGAACCCCAATTGTAACAAAAACAACTAAAATATATAAAAGGGATATAATTCCCCAAGAAAAAAACATGCCTAGCGGAATATTTCTGCCTGGTTTTTTACATTCTTCTGCAACACTACAAATTTTTGTAAGTCCCCCAAATGATATAAAAATCAATCCTGCAGTTGAAAAAATCGAATGAAATCCTTTTGGGGCAAACGGTGTAAAATGTGATGGTTGAATAAAAAACAAACCGATTACAATGTAGATTACGAGTAAAATTAGTAGGCCCATTACAAGAAGTATTTGTGCTTTACCACTATGTTTTACTCCTTTGATGTTAATTGCCATGAATACTATGCAGAATAAAACTGCAATTAGTTTTGTTTGAAATTCAGTAAGTCCGGGATTTAAAAGTGTGGCAAAAACTCCAATTCCAACTAATGCAAATGCACTTTTGAAAGCCAGTGAAAACCAAGCTGCAAAACCCCCAATGGTACCAACCAGGGGACCCATACTCCTATCAATAAAAAAGTAAGTACCTCCAGCCTTCGGCATTGCGGTTGCAAGCTCTGCTTTTGAAAGAAGTGGGGGAATAACAAGAATACTAGCAATTGCATAGGATAAAAGAATCGCAGGACCAGATTTTGCAAAAGCAATACCTGGAAGTACAAATAAACCTGAGCTAATCATTGCCCCAGATGCAATTGCAAAAAGATCGAGAAGACCTAGGTCCTTTTTCAAATGTTTACAAGAATTTTCCTTTCCCATCCTGTCCAGACATTATTCGGATAATATATATTAATTACCGTGTATCTCTAAGAAAAACCATTTTTTGAATAAGAATTCTCAAGCAAGTTCAGCAATCCATTCAAAGACAATTTGATGTATACCATTTATTAAAAATTGAACGGCAATTGCGGCAAGAATTAAACCCATTATTCTAGATATTGCTAATGAACCTGCCCTTCCCAGTCTATCAAAGATTTTATCGACATTTCTGAGTAAAAAATATGTTATTAGTAATGTAGCAAGAATTGATATGTAGACAATAATTGAATGAACAATATCCCCTTGGGAATTATATAACATAACCGTTGATATTGCCCCAGGCCCGGCAAGCAAAGGTATTCCTAAAGGAATTATACCTAGCATTTCTTTTTCAAGTGTTTCTTGTTTTTCTTTCTCTGTTGATTTCGTTCCTGGCGTTGAACCATACAACATATTGAAGGCGACTCTAAATAATAAAATCCCGCCAGCAATTCGAAAAGAAGGAATTGTGATACTAAATAACATGAAAATATAGTTACCAATTATTCCAAATACAAATAATGTTAGAGTTGCGGCAATAACTGCTTTTTTTGCAATTCTTATTCTTTCTTCTCTAGTAAATCTCTCAGTCAATGTATAAAAAATGGGTATGTTGCCAATTGGATCAACTATTGCAAAAATAGCTGTGAAAACTGTAATTGCAAACATGTAATCAATTAATATTTCTGACATTTTTTTAACCTCTTAATTAACAACTATTTGCTTTTTATTTTCTTTTAACTAGGAATAATTCAAGACTTTATTTTAAGGATAGATTAGGCCTATTTATAGCCATTTTTTTTGTTTAAAATAAATTATCATTGAGAAGGCAACGAGGATTATAATAACCCATATTATCAAATAACCCCATTGCCAATGAAGTTCTGGCATTATGTCAAAATTCATCCCGTAAACACCTACTACAAATGTCAGGGGAATAAATATTGCTGCAAAAATTGTTAAAACTTTCATTACCTCGTTCATTTTGTTACTAACACTACTCATGTACATATCAAGCATACCTGAAATCATATCTCGGAAAGTCTCGATTGTATCGATGACCTGAATGGTATGATCATATATGTCCCGAAGATATACCTCAGTTGATTCTTGAATTAATGCAGATTCGTCCCGTTGCAAACCGCTTATAACCTCACGTAATGGCCAAACGGATTTACGAAGATAAATCATTTCACGTTTTAAATTATATATCTCTTGAAGTGTTGAAGGAGTTGGATTGGAGATTAAGTCCTCCTCCATATCTTCTACTTTTTCACCTACTTTTTCTAGTATTATAAAATAATTGTCAACAATAGCATCTAGCAATGAGTACACAAGATAATCTGTACCCTTACTACGAATCCGACCTTTGCTATTACTGATTCTCTCTCTGATAGGATCAAACACATCACCTATGCTTTCTTGAAAAGATATCACAAAATTTCCGCCTAGAATTAAACTGACCTGTTCTGTGTGAATCTCGTGTAACTTCTCATCGAAATATAGCATCTTTATAATAAAAAAGATATACTTATCAAAATTCTCCATTTTAGGTCTCTGATCAGTATTTAAGATATCTTCTAATACAAGAGGATGAACCTCAAAATAATTGCCAATTTTTTCTATCACGTCTACTTCATGGAGGCCGTCGATATTAACCCATGTAACAGTCGGCTTTTTTTTAAATGGAAAGCATTCCTCGATTTTATTTACCTCTTTTTCCTCTAAATTATTTTGATCATAATCAATAACTGATATCTTCACTTTATCGGTCTTTTTTTCACCAATGTGAACAAGAGATCCAGGTGGAAGTCCTCGTTTTTTCAAGCCTTTTTTAATGATTCTAGGCAACTTACCAAACCTCCCTAACAATATGAAAATATAACA
Organism: uncultured Thermoplasmatales archaeon; assembly: GCA_964615235.1. Classification (GTDB taxonomy): domain Archaea; phylum Thermoplasmatota; class E2; order DHVEG-1; family DHVEG-1; genus JAFGPP01. The sequence goes on along the minus strand of CAZTMK010000005.1, from coordinate 71,314 downwards.
AAAGTTAAAGAAACTTACGAAAAAAGAATTTTCGGTTTTGAAATTGATAATATTTATAAATTAATTTTTAGGGGATTTTTCTTCGATGCGTATTCGCGGTAAGGAATTTGGATATTTTTCTTGCAAAAATTGGATTAATTTCTCCCTAACAAAACATCGCAAACTCCATGCATCTGACGCATTTCTTGCGCTCACCAACGCCCTTAATGTGATTGCTCTTTCCGAGGTGTCGGTGACCTGTAATACAGCAACTTTTCCATCCCAGAGATCTGAAGAAGTTACAATAAGTTTGAGTTCGTCTCTAACCTTTTCTATAGGTACAGAATAATCAACATAAATGAAAACTGACCCCCAGATTTCAGCTGTCGTCCTAGTCCAATTTTGGAATGGATTATTAATAAAATATGTAATTGGTAAAACCAATCTTCTTTGATCCCAAATTCTCACAACAACATAAGTCAAAGTTATTTCCTCTATACGGCCCCATTCCCCCTCTACGATAACTACATCATCAATTCGAAATGGTTGAGTAAAAGCAATCTGAAAACCAGCCAGAAGATTTGCAAGTATTTGATGAGATGCAAAACCAATAATTATGCCCACAACCCCTGCGGAAGCAAGCAAACCTGTTCCCAAAGCCTGAAGACCATCAAATTGAAGAAGAATAAATCCAATACCTACTAGGATAATGATAATGAACAGAATGGATTGAATATATTGATACTGAGTTCGAACCTTACGTTCCTGTAGATTATCCTCCTTATCAACTGGGAATCGATCGTATATAATTTCTTTTATGACTTTAATTAGACGAAGAAAAAACCATGTTATGGAAATTATTAAAACTATTACTAAAAAATCTTCCAGAAGTTTTCCATTTGTAATCTGTTTAAAGGGGAAAGTAAAATAAAGATTTATCAGTGAGCAAACGCCTGCGAATGGCCATCTTTCAAGTGAAAAAAAGGCTGATAAAAATTTTTTTCTTTTCCACTTAATTTTTGCAAATAGAGAAAACAATATTATGAAAAACACAAATATTACTAACGTGGAAACGAGCGATGTTAATAATTGATTGGAATTTGTCAATAAATCAATCAATGTTGCCATAAAATCTGCAATTGCCAGAGCATTTATCGTATAAAAAGTTAGCTAATTCTTTAAACTATGTTGCATCATGCATATCAATTATTTCTCCGATGACCTCTTCGGTTGAGTACTCTAATGTAACAGTTAAAATAGTTAATATCAGAGCAAACCAAAATCATGTTTTACTTCATTTGATAAATTTTTCTAATTGGCCACGAAATTTCAATATTTTCTTTATCAAACCGTTCTTTCAAAGCCTTTATGAATTCATTCATAACGACAAATCTCATCATCGGATCTTTCACTCTAAGTACAGTTATGAAATTTATATTTGAATCTCCAAACTCGCGATATCTGAAAATTGGTTCAAAATCTTTGACTGCCCCATCTACACTTCTTTGGATCTTCTTAGCTACCTCAAGAGATACCTTTTCAACTTTTTTCAAATCAGATTCATATGCAACCCCACAAGGAACCCAAACAGACAGGTCTTGTTTAGGTTTTGAAAAATTAGTAATATTACTTTCGGCAAGTTTGCCATTTGGAATTATAAGTAGATTATCGGTTAATGTCCTGATTCTTGTTGATCTCCATCCAATGTCCTCCACAATGCCTTTTGTGTTTTCATCTATCTCAATGTAATTGCCAACCTCTATAGGTTTATCGGATAATAGATGCACTCCAGCAAAAAAATTTGCTAGAGTACTTTGCAGAGCAAGACCTATCGCAAGTGCTCCTAACCCAACACCCGCTACCATTGGAGTTATATCTATTTCAAAATAACCAAGGATAGCTACTATGGCAATAACATAAATTATTACAACAACGGTTTTATTAAGCAAACCAGGTGTTCTTTCAAATCCCCTTCTTATTTTTAGCCAACCTACCATCAATATTGTTAATATCCTAGATGCGAGAAGTGCTGAAAGCAAAGTTACAATTACAAAGAAAGCACCATCTATCCATTTTCCATAATCTGATAAATCTGATAGTAATTTTAGTGCCGAAAAAAGACCAAGAGAAAAAATAAGAGTAAAAATTGGCTTTGAAACCTGACTAAAAATAAACTCCCCGTAATATTTTTTTCTACCAGCAATTTTTTTCACTATAGCTTTGAGTATAAAATGGGAAACACCGATGAATATTGTTACTCCGATCATCATCGCAATGAAACGAAAATATTCATTTTCAAATATTAGTTCAAGTGAAACCATGAGATGATTATAGATATTAAATGATTTAATAACTTTATCATTTACATTCTGTAATAGTAATTTCCGTCAAGAAAATCCATACTTCTTGGTTAACTAAGTTTTAAACTATAAATGTTATGAAGGACAATATTGATACTATAATAATTTAATTTAAGATTGAACTCTATGCAATTAAAATATTTCCATTTTTTATGACTTTTTCAACTAAATTAACTCCAAAATGATAAGGAATAAATTTGTAATTTGGACAATCTAATATTAAAATATCAGCTTTTTTCCCCACTTCAACACTGCCAATTTTTTCACTTAAATCAATAGCACAGGCAGCATTAAAGGTAGCCGCAGTAATTGCTTCTGCAGGAGTCATCTTCATTTTTAGGCATGCAAGTTGAATCATAAATTGCATGTTTTCCGCCCAGCAATTAGGATTTAGATCAGTTGCTAAAGCAACTGCAACACCAATATCTATCATTTTTCTTGCTGGAGCGTATGATTCTTGCATCAATGAAAAAGGTGTTCCGGGAAGCAAAACGCCAATAACTACTCTTTTCGCCATTTTTCTTAAACCATTTTCTGAAGACATAAGAAGATGATCGGCACTAATTGCATCAATTTCAGCAGCCAAAGCAGCCCCCCCAGTGTCAACAATTTCATCTGCATGTATTTTAGGTATTAGACCATGTGTTTTCCCAGCTTCCAATATCCTTTTTGTTTGGTCCACTGTAAAAACTCCTTCTTCACAGAAAACATCGCAAAACTTTGATAAATTGCTGATTTTTGGAAGCATTTCATCAATTATTTCGTTAGTATATTCGTCAGCAGATTTTTCCTTTGGAATAGCATGAGCTCCAAGAAAGGTAGACACGATATCGAGGGGATGCGATTCGTTTAATTTCTTGTTAACCTCTAAAATTTTCAATTCTGTTTCAGTATCTAATCCGTATCCACTTTTTGCTTCGCATGTAGTCGTTCCATAGCTTAACATTTTATCAAGACGTTTTGTTGCTTGTTGAATCAGTTGTTCTTTTGTTGCTTTTCTTGTTTTTTCAACTGTATAAAAAATTCCTCCACCACTTTTTAAAATATCCATATATGATAAACCTTTGAGTTTCATATCAAGTTCAAACTCTCTGGAACCCGCAAAAACAACATGTGTATGTGGATCTACAAAACCGGGCAAAACAGTTTTACCTTTTGCATTAATTATTTTGTCAGCTGAATAAGACAAATTTTTTCCAACATCCACAATTGTTCCATTATCGATTGCAACTGAACCGTTTTCAATAATTGATAATTCATTCATTTCTTTCTTTTTTCTAGGTCTGTTCGGTCCTTTTAATGTAACAATTTCGTTTGTATTTTTTATTAGAATATCTACTGATTTCATGCCCTACTTCCCAAATAGTTAAAAGAAAAACCCCAATTAAGGGTTTACGGTAATATCATGGAAAAAATTGTTGAATGTGTTCCAAATTTCAGTGAGGGCAAAGATAAATCCATCATAAATGCAATCGCAGCAGCCATTGAATCTGTTGAAGGCGTAAAACTTCTAAATGTCGATCCTGGTGAAGATTTCAACAGAACTGTATATACCTTTGTAGGAGAGCCAGAACCAGTACTTGAAGCTGCTTTCCAAGCAGCAAAGGTAGGAGTTTCTTTAATTGACATGAGATTTCACAAGGGGGAGCACGCTCGGATGGGCGCCTTGGATGTACTGCCGTTTATACCAATAAACAAAGTTACTACAAAAGATTGTGTAGAACTTTCAAAAAAATTCGGAAAAAGAATGGCCAAAGAGTTAGGAGTGCCGGTCTTTTTATACGCCAAATCCGCCTCAAAACCTGAACGGATAAGACTACCAGATATCAGAAAAGGAGAATATGAAGCACTCGAGGAAAAATTCAAAGACCCTTCTTTTAAACCCGATTTTGGAAATGCTGTTTTCGTTGCAAAAAGTGGGGCAACTGCAACTGGGGCCCGTGATATTCTTATTGCCTACAACGTAAATCTTGATACAAATGACAAATCAATTGCATCAAAAATCTCCGGAAAGATTAGGACAAGTGGAGTCATTAAAAAGGATGAAAAAGGAGAGAAAATCCTTGGTCCTGACGGAAAAGCCGAACGAATTCCAGGCAGATTTAAAGGTGTCCAGGCTGGAGGTATGATGTATGACGAAAATATTGCACAAGTTTCGATGAATCTTCTCAATTACAGAGAAGAAAATCTTCACGACGTTTATGAGGCAATAAGTGAAGAGGCTAAAAAATTGAATGTAAAAGTTACAGGCAGTGAAATTGTAGGTCTTGTTCCAAAGGAGTCTTTAGTTTTAGCAGGAAAGTTCTATGCAAAAAAAGAAAAAAAATCAATTACTGATGACCGCGAGCTTGTAGATTTAGCAATAGAAAAACTGGGACTTTCACAACTCTATCAGTTCAAGCCAGAGGAAAAAGTAATCGAATACATGGTTGAGGAAACCGGTCCACTTGCATCAATGAAAATAAAAGATTTTCTTTCTGAACTTGCATCAAAAAGCCCTGCACCAGGCGGTGGGAGTGTAGCTGCTTTGTCTGGTGCCTTAGGAGCAGCATTATCATCAATGGTTGCAAATCTTACTATCGGAAAGGATAAGTACATAGATGTCGAAAGTGACATGAAGGGAGTTCTCAAGAAAAGCGAAATTTTGAGAAAAAAACTTACTGATTTAATTGATAGAGATACAGAAGCTTTCAATGATGTAATTGCTGCTTTTAAAATGCCAAAAGAAACTGATGATCAGAAATCGAAACGTAGTAATGCTATTCAAGAAGGTTACAAAACAGCCTCAAAAGTACCACTTGAAACTGCGAAAACCTGTATGCAAATTCTTGATGTTGCAAAAATTGTTGCTGAAAAGGGAAACAAAAATTCCATTACTGATGCTGGAGTGTCTGCGTTAATGGCACAATCTGGTGTTGAATCAGCAATCTTAAATGTGAAAATAAATCTTGGATCTATAAAGGATAAATCGTTTATTGATAAAACAACTATGGAAATAGATAATCTACAGTTTCAAACATCAGAAAAGGTCAAATATATCATGAACATGGTATCAAAAAATCTATAAAATTTAATTCTTAAGTCATTTGAAAATTTATAAGTACGACCTGTATACATCTTTATTATTAATGAAATCAGATATTGAGATTGCAAGGGAAGCAAAACTTCAGGATATTATTTCGATAGCACAAAAAGCAGGATTTCAAAATGAGGAAATCATTCAATGGGGAGATTACAAAGCCAAGGTTTCCTTAAAAGTTTTTGAAAGAATTAAACAGATGAAAAACGGTAAACTAATCCTTGTAACAACAATTAATCCAACACCTGGTGGAGAGGGGAAAACAACAATAACAATTGGTCTTGCCCAAGCCTTAGCAAAACTTGGTAAAAAAACAATGCTTGGTATAAGAGAACCATCTCTTGGCCCCACCATGGGTATGAAGGGAGGTGCAGCAGGTGGTGGATATTCGCAAGTTCTGCCAATGGAAGATATAAATTTACATTTCACAGGTGACATGCATGCAATTACTAGTGCTCATAACCTTCTTGCAAGTCTTTTAGACAATCATATTCATCATGGTGATGTTTTTCATATTGATCCGCGTTATATTGTTTGGCCACGTGTAATGGATATTAGTGATAGATCCTTAAGAAACGTGGTAGTTGGTCTTGGCGGACCAACAGACGGTGTTCCACATCAGGATCAGTTTTCCATAACCCCTGCTTCAGAAGTAATGGCAATTTTATGTTTAGCAAAAGATCTAGAAGATTTAAAGAATCGTTTGGGAAAAATTATAGTTGCTTATACATATGATAATAAACCTGTCACAGCAAATGATTTGAAAGCAGTAGGTGCAATGGCTGTGCTACTTAAAGATGCGATAAAGCCAAACTTGGTTCAAACTATAGAGGGTGTTCCGGCCTTTATTCATGGTGGTCCTTTTGCAAATATTGCCCATGGCACAAGTAGTCTAATTTCAACAAATATTGGATTAAAACTAGCAGATTATTTTGTAACTGAAGCAGGATTTGGGTCCGAACTAGGTGCAGAAAAATTTTTCGACATAGTTTGCAGAATTGGCAATTTGAAACCTGATGCCGTTGTAATGGTAGTTAGTATTCGTGCCTTGAAACGCAACGGATTTGGAAATGATGTAGAAGCTGTTAAAAAAGGGCTTGAAAATCTTGAAAAACATCTTGAAAATATTGATTTTTTTAAAGTTCCAGTTATTGTAGCAGTCAATCAATTTATAGATGATACTGACGATGAAATTGCAATAGTAGAAAAATACTGCAATTCAAAAAATATCCCCGTAGCTCTTGTAAATGTATGGGAGGATGGTGGAGAGGGGGGCATTGAACTTGCTGGTAAACTCGTAAGTCTTTTACATAACTCTTCTTCTCAGTTCAAGTTTTTATATGATGTTGGTGACTCGGTAAAAAATAAAATCGAGCAAATAGCAAAAAAAATGTATGGTGCTGAAAGGGTGGTTTACACAGTTACTGCAGAACAGGACATAAAATTATGTGAAAAATTGAATCTCAATAATTTACCTATTTGTGTCGCCAAAACACAGTATTCGCTATCTGATGATCCGAAGTTGTTGGGTAGACCTAAGGGTTTTAAGATAACTGTTAGAGAAATTAGATTTTCATCAGGTGCAGGATTCTTGGTTCCAATGACCGGAAAAATAACAACAATGCCAGGCCTTCCAGCAAAACCGATTTCAGAACAGGTTGATATCGATAAATTTGGAAATATAACCGGTTTGTATTGAAATTATCTTTAGGAAATATTAAATCTTTAAATAAGAGGATAGATTGATATATCAATTATCACATGCATTTTTGGGGAGTTGTCTTAGATGGCTGTTAATGAGATTAAACCACATGTTAAGGATATTTTAGAGCTTCTTGGCGATGAATCAAAAGTTAGTGAAGAAGAAATTGAACAAGAACTTAAAAAATTCCTTGAATATGGGGTACCTATCGAGCAAGCAAAACAAACACTGATAAAAAAATATGGGGGGAGTATTCCGTTTTCTGCTTCATCGTCAGAAAGAACCTTAATTTCTGACTTACAACCAAATGCCCAAAGCGTTAATTTAATTGGTCAGGTAATAACACTTAACCCTAAGGAAATATCTGTTAAGGGGGAGACAAGACAAATTTATTATGGAATTATAGGTGATGAAAGTGGCACTATTCCCTTTACTGCTTGGAAGGAATTGGATGTTAAAAAAGGAGACGTCGTGGAAATATCCAATGCCTATACCCGTGAATGGCAGGGCGCAGTTCAACTAAATTTTGGAGATCGTGCAGCTATCAAAAAAACTGATGAAAGTAAACTTCCAAAAAATGCCTTCGAACCTAGAGAATACAAAATCAATGATTTAAGATCGGGGCTTGGAGTAGTAGAAGTAACGGCAAAGATAATTGAGTTGGATAAAAAAGAAACCGAAATCAATGGTGTCAAAAAGAAAATTTTTTCTGGAATCATTGGCGACGGCACGGGAAAAGCACAATTTACTTCTTGGCATGATTTCAAACTAAAAAAAGGTGATGTTGTTAATATATCAGGTGGTTACGTTAAAACCTGGAAAGGTATTCCGCAACTTACATTTGATGAAAAGGCCAAAGTAAAAAAGCTAGATAGCAAAACATCAAATTTTGAAAAAATTCAAACTAAGTTTATGCCTATAGATGCTCTTTTGGAAAAGCGCGGTGCACTTGACATCGAAACAGAAGGAACGGTTATTGATATACGACCCACTTCGGGGTTAGTTTTTAGATGTCCTGAGTGTGATAGGGTTATTCAAAATAGTGAATGTAAAATCCACGGAACTGTTGAGGGAAAACCCGATTTGAGAATGAAACTTGTTGTAGATGATGGTAACGGATCAGTTCAAGTAAATGTTGGAAAGGAATTAACAGAAAAATTGCTTGGAAAAACGCTTGTGGAATGGCAAAAAATTGTGGAATCATCCGGTGATGAAAGCCCAATTGTTGATGAGATGAACAAGGTTCTTTTTGCAAAAAGACTAAAACTAAGAGGAAATGCTTTGGGAGATAGTTTTGGAACTACTGTGATTGCCCAAGACGTATCGATAATTGAGGTTGATGTGGAAAACGAAGCGGAGGTTCTATCCCAGAAAATGGAGGAAGTTCAATGAATCGAGAAGTTGCATGGCGAGTATTTGCAAGTGAGTATAACGATTCTTCCCATGAAATAAAAAATGATGAGGAAAAAACTCCTTCATATGTAATAACTCCATTAGGCGCAAAAATAAATAGACTTTTTATTGTAGGGGTGCTAACTGACGTAGAACGTGTTTCTGAAACTGGAGATATGGTGAGGGCCCATGTATCAGATCCGACTGGTGTTTTTACTCTGTATTCTGGTCAGTTCCAACAGGAGGTTACTGATTCATTACTAGCAATAGATGTACCAGCTTTTGTAGCAGTCACAGGAAAATCTCGTACATATAAACCAGAAGATAGTGAAGACATTTTTGTTTCAGTAAGACCAGAGAAAGTTGTTGAAGTCACAGCCTTACATAGAAATCAATGGATTCTTGAAACATGCCAGAGAACAAAGGAAAGAATTGATGCAATTGTAGAGGCGAAAAAAATGACACAACCAAATCCATTGGACCTAAGAAAACTAGGATATAATAAAAATCTTGCAGAGGGAATTGTGGCCGCTTTAGAAAAATATACTAATGTTGATGTCAATAAATATCTTTCATTAATTCAGGAATCAATTCAATTTATACTGCCAAGCAGTGAAAAATTACCAGACTTGCAAACTGATATAAAAATGGAAGAAGAAAAACCAGATTTACATATCGAAAAAGTCGTTAATGCAAACAAGATTGAAAATGAATCAGATATTAAGGTTGATGAAAGTGAAAAAAAGGCTTTTGAGGAAATTGAAAACATGGTTTTAAAGCTCATTAAAGAGGTTGAAGGTGAGGATGGCGCACCATGGGACACCATCATTGAAAAATGTGAAAAAGCAGGACTTGACAATGATTCAGTTGAGGAAGCATTGACTTCACTTATGGATAAGGGATTAATCTATGAGCCAATACTTGGTACTATCAAAATAACATAATTTAAAACTAAAAATCTCAATCATTTTCTAAAATAAATTTAATGAAATTCTATTATTTCTTTCAATTTTTAGTTTTGTTATTAAATCGTATAGCTCATTAATGTCTTCAGAATTAAATTTAAAACTGTCTTTATATGGACATTCTTCATCAATAACAGCACTACCGTATTCTTCATTAAAAATTAGAGGATAAATCTTACATCCCTCAGGTCTATTTTTATAAATTAAACAAATTTTTCCATTATGAAAAACGCATCTGCCATTCTTATTTTTTAATTTTAGCCAACCTTCCTTAATTCTAACAAAATAATTTTTGTCATAACCCATTCCTTCTATAGATTTAATATCATCGTTTGATAATATCATTGATGTCTCGATACAGCATTTGATACATTTGTTTCTGGTACATATATTTCTCTTCATTTAATATCTTAATAAAATTAATCTTTACAACTATTAACTATTTTTTCCTTAGAAAACAATCTCTAAATTGATTAGCTCAACAAAAATTAGATAGAATTAAAATTTTAGAAAGTAGGATGAAAAAAGGTGTGGGGGGGTAATTATGGCATCATCTGTAAACATATTGGTTCACATTTAGGGGATTTATTAATGGAAAGTCTGTTTTAACTCGAGTGGTTCAAAAAAAGGATAAAAATATATTTGAACTAACTTCAAAAGCAATAACAGGTTTAGAATCTTTAGTATAAGAATCAAACACTGAGCGGGTTATAAAATTTTAAATTATTTTTTAAAACTCAAAAAAGTTAAAATATTAGATAAAAATTTTAGAAATTAGTTAAATAAACAAAAATTATGCATATTTAACAATACAATCAAATTAAAATCTGAGTTTATATCATGAATGTAAAAATTGGAAATGATGAATTCTGCCTTCATTGTATGGAATGGAGAGAATACGATGAAGAGGGCAGATGTAAAGTATGCAAACATATTATCCATAAAGAAAATAAAAAATCTTTGAAAGAAGGATATAGCGAATTAAAATCGGAATCGCCATCATTTGAAGAATTTGATGAAAATTCTGATAATAGTGATTATGATAATGATTATTAAAACAATCATGTTATAGTCCAATGTGATAATCAGGTCCGTTACTGCCATTCCAACTGCTCTAAAATTGAAAGAGCCATTTAGCATTGCAAATGAAACAGTAGATATTGGTGAAAACGTCTTTTTAAAAATTGAAACCGATGAGGACATCATTGGATGGGGTTGTGCAACCCCAGATAGTGTAACATCTGAAACTAAAGAGACTGTAGTTAATTGTTTTAATAATGTAATTAAGAATATTCTCATTGGAGAAGATCCTCTAAGAGTCAATTTTATAAATGATGTGATCGAGGAAAAAGTAAATGGTAATCCATCATTAAGAGCTGGAGTAAATATGGCTCTCTACGATATTCTTGGAAAAAAGGCAAATTTGCCTTTGTACAAACTTCTTGGAGGATATAAAGATAAAATTGAAACTTCAGTTACTATTGGTTTAAACCCCATAGACACAATGGTTGAAAGAGCTAGAAATTATGTCTCTAAAGGGTTCAAATGTTTGAAAGTGAAGTGTGGAATGGATGCAGATCAAGATATCGAAGTTGTTCTTGCTATAAGAAACGCAGTAGGTCCAGAAGTTAAGATTCGTATGGATGCTAACGAAGGATACAGTCTAGAAAAAGCATTACGTGTAATAGAGACATTAGAAAAATTGGGTGCAAATATTGAAATTCTTGAACAACCAACCCCAGCAAAATATCTATATGCACTCAAAGAGGTAACTTCACAATGCCCGGTTCCCATTATGGCTGATGAAACTGCATTGACACTAAGAGATAGTCTTAAAGCTGTTAAAATGGAAATAGCAGATATGATTAATATTAAACTTATGAAAATTGGTGGTATTACAAACGCAATCAAAGCAAATACATATGCAGAAATTGCAGAAATACCTGTTATGATAGGATGCATGAATGAATCAATGGGTGCTATGGCTGCAGGTGTTCATTTTGCATGTGCTTTTAAAAATGTTAAATATGCAGACTTAGATTCAGCTTTAGATTTCGAACAAGATATTGTTAATGGCGGTGCACATTACGAAAATGGTTATGTCATTCCTTCTGATAAACCAGGTCTTGGAATAGAGGTTAATTTGTAAATGGAAAAAAAATATGAAGATATTTTTCGAGATATTCCTACATATAGTCGATTTTTGAAAGTTGACGAAATTGACAATCTTATAAATTTGATACAAAAATTTCCAAATGTTAAACATAAAACAATTGGTAACACTATAAATAATGAACCTCTCAAAATGCTTGAAATTGGAAAAGGAGAGAAAACGGCTTTAATTACTGGCGTTCCTCATAGCGACGAACCTCTCGGTAGCTTAGTTGTTACATTTTTTGCTCGTTGGATTGCAACGCATCCTGAAAAAAATTTTTTTGGTTGGAGATGGTTATTTATACCAATTCTGGAAAGACAAGGAATGAAGTTAAACGAGGGTTGGTTTAACATGCCTCATTCTTTTTCAAGTATTGCAAAATCAAATTTTAGAGAGCCGACAGAAGACCAATATGAGTGGACATTTCCAATAGAATATGATCAGTACAAATGGTATAAATCTCGTCCTGAAACATTGGCTGTAAAAAAGGTTTTAGAAGAGGAGAAACCTGACTTGTTATGCAATCTGCACCACTCTGGATTTCACAATGCATATTACTACTTAAGTAAGGATATACCAATAGTTTATAATGATTTAAAAAAATTAGCAAAAAGTTGTAGATTGCGTTTATCAGATAACGCACCGGATGTCCCTTTTGGCAAAATGTTTGAACCTGGTTTTTATCAGATGTACGGGTTAAAAGATTACTTAGATTATTACAAGAAAAAGGATCCAGGGATACTAACAACAATAAAAAGAGGGGCTTGTAGCGATGAATGGTACCAACAAGAAATCGGGGGCTTCAGTTTTAATTGCGAAGTTCCAATGTATCTTTCGGCAAAATTACAAGACAAAAAACTGTCAAATAAAAATAAAAAAGAAATTGTAACAGAAAGACACCTAAGGAAAAAACAGAGAGTAAAGTATTCTGTAAAACTTATCAATTTAATAAAAGACCATTCAAATCTTGCAGATCCTGTTTTGTTAGATGCTGCTGAAAAACACTTAACAAATGCTCAAAACTCATTAGATCATGAAAAAAGGACATTAGACAAAACTGAAGATAAAATCGTAAGGAATTCAGAAGTTTTTGAAAATGAGGTCTTATCTGACATATTTGATCTTTTCTTTTTAGGCCAAATTTGGAGAGTTGCAGAAAGTATTTGTATAAAAGGCGGAAACCCAAAAATATGTCAAATAATGGATTCTGCAGATATTGAAATTAAAACACTTGGAAAAAATGTTCAAGAGAGGGGAAAATTTTATCAGCTTCCTATTCGCAATTTAGTTAAAATGCAACTTGGAAGTATTCTTATTATAGCTGAGGCCTTGAAAAATAAATAATCGCGAAGGTTTTTTTATTATTTATTTTCTTAACTTTTTAAAATTTATTTCAAAATTTTTATGCTGTATTTGGCAAAGATCAAATATATATTCTTTTCTTTGAAAAAAATTTTCTTGATAAAAAGATATTTTAATAGATGTCAGATTCCTGGTCGATTATCATGCATTCAGATTTACTACGTAAAATTGAACTAAACGATCTTAACCGGATAGTAGAACTAGAACGGAAATGTTTCGGTGAACAACTTGCGTATACACCAAAACAATTAAGATATCTAATAAACAAGGCTAATAGCTATTGCCTAGCAGAAGTGGATAGTGAGTTAATTAGAGGGTTTATAATTGTACTTTATAAAAATGGATCCGGAGTTGCAGGTATTGAAACATTAAATGTTGATCCTATTTTTCGTGGAAACGGAATTGGCAGGAAACTTTTAATCGCTGCTGAAAAAGAGATGTTCAATCGAGCTATCAGAAGATTAAGACTGGAAGTATCGACAGGGAATATACCTGCAATAACTTTATACGAAAAATCTGGCTTTAGAAAAACATCAATCTTAAAAAATTATTACAAGAATCAAATTTTTGGAACTAATGACGCTTTTAGAATGACAAAAGAAATTACGACCTAGGAAATAATTTTTAATTCGTTTAAAGTAACCCAATTTTCATTTTTTAATTCGCAAAAGCCAGTTGTATAATCTCTAATTATCTTTAGGATACCCCCTCTCAAATGATTTGGAATCAGTTCTAAATCACAATTATCTTTATTGATGTGAATTTTTTCTACATGATCAATAGACTTTATATTAGGTGTTTTTTCTCTGGCAGCAATTAAATAAAATGATTGGTTTTTTTCGTCTTCATCCAGACGTAAATTATTAGGATTTATCCTTTTTGAAAAAAGTTCTATATCTTTTTCTTTAAATTTCATTATTTTAGGATCTACATCATTTGCAAATAAAAATAGCAATACCCCCAAACATTTTGAGCACATACCACAAGGAACTATCTCCTTATTTTCAAAATGGCAGGAGTGGCAGGAACGCTGTAAACTAGCCAGTTGGGAATATCTTCTTGTAAGAATTCTTTCAACTATTAGTCCCGATATATTCCTAACCGCTGACCATTGGACCATTCCTAGAATTCTTTGATTATACCACTTATTCATCTCGAAATCATAATCTTGATGTTGATCGTATACTCCAAAATAGTGATTAATACCTCGGTATTGAGGAGTTACCCTTAGATCGTCAAATTCACTGCCGATTAAAAGATTGCCAATATTGTTTTCAACAAAAATTGGTAAAAGTGCAAATATATAGAATGGGAAAATGCAAAGTCTTATGGGATACGTATCAGCCCAGACTTTTCTATGGTCGGGTCTAATAAACTTTAAATTATCTAGCATAAAATTATAAAATCTGTCAACATTTGTCCATACCCGGCGTGTATTTTCTTCATTTTTTAAGTGATACTTATATGCTGGAATTGCCGTTCTCCAATGACCGCCACTCTCATTTACATATAAAGGGTAAACCTCAGCACCAATTTCTTTTAGAATACCGTAAGTAAGAAGACTTTCTTTTCCACCACTTGAAAGAACTCCGCATCTAGTACTGTCAATATTTACGGTTATTGCTGAATTATCAACAACCTTTAATGGAATTATTTCACTATTTGGATTTGCATCTTCATTATCAATATCATTTTCATCAGGGATAAATTCTGGAAGAATGTAATTTGTTCGACGTCTCAAAATTTTATTAACAAAAATATCTCTGCTAAACACAGTATTTAATTTATTTAAAAGTGAAAGATCGATTTTACTAATTGGAAATTCTAGATTGAATTTCTTTGTGAACAGACCATAGTTTAGAAGCGGCATAAAAAACGCCATTCTTAGCAGAGGGATATTCTTGTGATCCAATCCATTCTCATATTTTATGGTCAGATCAAATTTTTTTATTTCTCTATCAATTTTATTAAGAGTAATTGTTGAGGTCGCATTTTTATCCCTAAGTAAAGGTTCCGAAAGCTCTATAGATGAAAAGGAAATTAACTTTGACGTTAACTTACTCATTTAGATCCTCTAAAACATCAACGATTTCATCTACACCCATAGAAATGGGTTCAAAAACCGGTACTTTGAAAATTTTACTAAGTCTTTCAATTGACTTTTCTATGTCATCTTCATCCATGTTCTCTCTGTTAATTCCTATACCTAACAACGGCTTATCTGTTAGTAATTCAGCAATCTTGACAACTTTTCTATGATCGGGCATGGGATAATCAGTAAATCCATCCAAACTTTTTCTTTTTGGAGCGTCAATTAGTATAAAGCCGTCTACGCGCCCTGCGGCTAAAATTTCAAAACCTCCGGGAAAAAATGGATGAACAAGACTTCCCTGTCCTTCAATAATCATGTACTCAGGCTGATCGTCTTCCCAGGATTCCAGAATCGCACCTTCAATACCTCCCGCAACGAAATCATTAATCATTGCATCAAGAACAAGACCATGTGGCCAGCCTTGAAGCCATCCAGTTTGACCGGTAAAAATCATGTCGGATTTTCTACCTCTATTGAGAAGTTCCTCATTTAACATTATTGCAATTGTTCTTTTTCCTATTGCCGAATCAGTACCTATCATTGCAACTCTAAATGACTTAACTTTTTTTATTTCACCTGTGTAGAATCGTTTATAGTCTCGATATATCTTCCTCACGTCAATTATGTTACAACCATTTTCTTTTGCTAGTTTTGAAAAAACAGGATCATCAGATAGAAATTGATGTAACCCTGAAACAACAGCCAATCCATTAGTTAATGCGTACTTAACAGCCTTATCATAACCCTCAGGAAGCACCCCAGTATCTGAAACTGCTCCAACAATAAAAGTATCGGCTTGGGTTAACTCAAAAGCACGCTTTAAATCATTGTATAAAGGGATATCTCTATTAATTCCATCCAATTTTTGTCCAGCATCTCCTTCTGAAAGTGTTGTATCAACCACACAAGATATTTTGTATTTATTGCTGTACCTGACAAGTCCGTGAGCCGTTTTGCCATCAGCGCACTTGAACAATCTATCTACATAAACAATAGCTCGATGTTTTTCCAATTTAATTTATCCCCAATAAATTTACTTTCTTCCAGTAAGTACCATTACGTACCTGTCATTAGGCAATGACTCCTTGCGATGTCTCTCCAATACTGATATTAAACCAGCAGTTGATGCTGGAAGTACACTCAAGCCCTCTTTTTCTCTAATTAGCTTTGAATATGAAATCATACTTTTATCGCTAACATAGGATGCCCAACCATTGGATTCTCTTATAGCTTGTAGGGCATTATCACCGTCAATGGAACGCCAGTTAATTAGAGGCTCGTTTATTGCCGTTTCGTGTATTTTTTCAGGGATTAGGTCTTCGCATGTTGGTGTATTTTTTAAAAAAGCTTGGATAATTGGATTTTTTCCATAAGATGATCCTGCAACAATTTTTGGAATTTTTGAAGTTTTTCCACGTCTATAAAGACTAACAAACCCCTTGTAAATACCTGACAGAGTGGTACCATTTGAAACCGGTAAAGCCACAACAGCAGGGGCATCTCGCAATTCATCATATATTTCATCTGCAATTTTTGCGTATGCGTTTAATTGAATCACTGTATTCATCCCCCCAGCGTTTGCGTCATAGTATTCGTTTTTGTCTGCCATTTCTTGCGAAACATTCACAGCATTTTCATAGTCTCCGCTTACCCTGTTAATATTTGCTCCGTTATCATTAATTTCTTTTATTCGAGATGTATGGTATTTTTCTGGAATAAAAATCTCGCACTTTATTCCCGCTAGGGAAGCAGCAAGGGAAATCGCTGCTCCGTAATTACCGCACGTAGCAACAGTTACTGTATCGTATCCTCTCCGGAGAGCGTCCATGACCTGAGCAAAAGCTATTCTATCTTTTTGAGTACCTGTTGGAGTCGTACCCTCAAACTTAAGATATATCTGTCTTAAAGAAAATTCCCTTTCAATATTACGGGCCCTAGTAAGATTAGTATCTCCTATTTCCGAATCGATTATATCTTCAAAAGCCTCCAATCTTTCATCGAGGGATCGATTTGGATCCGCCGCTACCTTTCTTTGAGATTCCAATTCAGGAGCAATAACCGGAAATTGAGATCTTGCACCGTCTAGTAATGAGAAAGGTGAATCTCCATTATGGTTTTGACTTTTTTGTAAAATAGTGTTGTTGTTTCCATTACCGGAAAAAATAACTTCTCCCTTATTCAACACCTTTTGTTTAGATTCTTCTTCGGCCATATGAAGCCAAAATCACCAATATATTTACCAAACATCTAGTATTTAATTATATCGAAAAATGATGTAATAAATAATTTAAAATTTTATACCAATCTTATGCCAACTAAATAAGCCAATATCACAATTATACTTCCCCTAACAGCTCCTGCAATTATATTTATCAAAACAAACTGATTTCTTGCCATTGCCCTTTTTCCATTTTTTTTGCTATTTAAAATTGAGAAAAGATAAAGTGAAGCTGAATCGATCATCAAGGGAGTGCTCATTATAATGAAAAGCCCAAAATATCCATATTTCTTGACAAAAAGTTCACAATAATCTACTAATTTTTTTGTAATTTTTGGACCGGTAGAAATTTTCTTTAAAAAAGATCTCAATTTTAATCCAATTTCAAAGACAATCAATGCGCCTATTCCTTTTCCAATTGCCAAAATAAAAATTAGTAAAACAGGGCTGATAAACGGGTTAAATAATCCGATTTCAACCGGTATGGGTAGAATTATTGTCGCTAATATGACATAGATAAAAAATAAAATAGAATATGAAATTGGATCCTGTACAAGTCCGGATAATATATTCAATAAGTCCATTTTATTATTCCCTTAAATTTTTAGATCTAACAAGTAAAAAATGTACAGCAACACCAATGATTATTACCACTAATCCAATCAATAAAACATCATAGCTTAAATTCACAACCATAAAAACAGATGTAATAATGCCAAAAACAGGCAATATCGGAATATTTTTAATGGAGAACGGAACATGAAACCCGGATGAAATGGGTTTCTTAATTCTTAGATAAATCAGGGAAAGATTAACTAAGATAAATGTAGAAAAAATAGTAAAATTGGTTAAATTTGCAACTGTCTTTAAATTTCCAAAAATTAAAAAAACCATTGCAAAACCAACGACAAAAATAATTGCAACCCAGGGTGTCAGTGTCTTTTTAGATACAGTTAAAAAAATTTTCGGCAAGGCCTTTTTCTCTGCAATCCCAAAAATAATTCTTGATCCACTAAGTAGCATTACTAGTGAAGTGTTAAAAGTTGAAAATAACGCAATGCCTGACAGGATTACGAAGCTATTTTCGCCAAAAATTTGTCGTGCCACAATGGCAAGTGGTGCTTCGGATTGAGATAATTGTTCCCAAGGAACAACCGAAACAGCGGAAATTCCAACTAGAATGTAAAGAATTGTTGTAATGATAATTGAAAAAATAATTGCTCTTGGTATGTTTCTTTCTGGATCCTTTGTTTCATTTGCAAGTCTTGTTATGCTTTCAAAACCAATATAGCCAAAAAATATCAACACACCAGCTTCAATTACTCCTTTCATTCCCGAAGCAAGTTCAAGGTAGTCTACAGAGCCGAAATAGGGTAAACCAATTATCATGATAATAAATAAACCAGCTGCTTCAATTAACGTAAAAAGAATCGTAAATGCAGCAGTTTCTTTAACTCCAACAATTAAAATAATCCCACACACTGTTAAAACTGCAAAAGCAATTGTTACAACAGGCGTATCAAATAAGGCTGAAAAATAATTTGCAAAACCCATTGCAACTGTTGCAGCACCAATGATACTTCCTGCAATTATTAGCCAACCGATGATCCATGCAAAATTCTTTCCAAACGAATTTTCAATATATACATACTCAGCGCCTGCTTCCGGAAATCTGGATGATAGTTCTGCATAACTCAGGCCAGTGAATGATGCGACAACAGCTGCCAAAATAAATGAAATCCACAAACCATTACCACTGAGACCTGATGCTTCTCCAATTAAGACATATACACCAGCACCTAGTATAATACCAACACTCATTAGTGAAACTTCCCAAAAACCAAGTGATCTCTCCAATTTCATAAAAAACCTCACGATTATCTAGCTTATCTTAAACCTCAACTACAACTAGTTAATGTATCATTGCTTTTGAGACAAAAATTAATCCAATCTTATTTATAATCGCATTACAAAACCTTGCGAAAAAAAATCTAATATAAATTAATGTTTGTAAATATATTTCAGTTTTATTTAATCTAGTAAACTGCACCATCTGATTCAAACGATCGGTTTTAAGAATATAAGTATTTAAAATATTTTCTGTGAATGGCCCCACTTTAAATTCATTTTTTTATTTGTGAAATCAGTTGACAAACTGTCAATCAAGTTGATTTTAAAATGTCTACATACCATTGAAGAAAAGTTATTATTTTGACATTTTTACAGGTTAAATTTAAATAAAAAATCCAATAAACATAATAATGTTGGATAGTGGTGAAGAAAATGTTTTATTTTAAATATAATGAAAAAAAGAAGAACTCCCAAACATTATTTGATCTTTTTGAGAAAGAAGACAATAAAAATTATCCTTCGTTATTTGACGTTTTTAAATTGGGCGACAGAGTAAAACGAAAATACAAGGATAAAAATGGAAAGACAAAAGAATACGGCGGAATTGTCTTAGCAATTGGTGAAAACAATGTTGAAATTTTTTGGGACAAAATTAATGGCAAATATATGCCTCAAGATATGGATCTGACCTTTACCAATTGTGATAAAAAAGATATCTTCAATGGGAACAAAAAATATTCTCCTATCAGAAGAGAATAACAATATAAATATTCAAATAGATATATTAATATATATTCTTATTTTTCTATCTTTTTGTTTTGTAATAGTTAATTGCTGATTCTCCCGCATCTCTAAAGGCCCTGGATACACCACCTACCCCTAATTTTATTCCGCCAAAAACTCTTGAAACTATTAACATATGGTGGTTTAAGTTATTTTTAATTAATAATTCAAGCAATACTTTCCCAGGATGTCCCACTTCACCATCATCTTTGAATAATTCATTTGTTTTAAGATCATTGGAAATAAGTCTAGTGGCATAGCAATGATGATTGGCTTTTTTGTAAAGTCTTTTATGATTCTTCACTATTTTTTCAATTTCTTCTTCTGAATATATCACATATAAATGAGCATAGAATCGTGATCTTCTTTCAACGAACTTACCAGCAGCCAATTCTTTCATTGTTTAGTGTAAATTAAGGATTTTAAAATGTTTTTTGGTTTATAAATAATATTTACTTTTTTGTAAATTTTTACAACCCTTTTAGGGATACAATTGTACAATAAGCATTATATAAACATATTTATACATTATTTTCGATAAATATGAAAATCGTGGGACTGCTGTCAACTCCTCAGGAGGCTCAAGAGATACAATTCATATCAAAAATGTGTATTCTTAGAGATAGAATTCATTTTCTTGTAAAAACTCAAAAAATAAAGGAAATGCTAAAAAAGGAAGTTGATAACGAAGAGTAAAATTAAATAAAGACAGCATGTTTCATCTGAATCCGGATGAAAAATCATGACTGTTTTAATTATCTCATCTACTGAGGATCCTGCTGGTACAAATATAAAAAAGGAACTTTTACAACAATTAGATTGGGAGGAAATTGATACTTTTTTTAACAATCCTGTTTATAACTCAGTAACAATTAAAGATCTTATCATGGTGTCTATAAATGATAGAACCATTTTTCACGAAAATATTGATAAGGAAGTTGAAGAACAATTAGGTTTGAAACTAAAACAAGTAATTTTTATTTCACGTCATTCAAGTAAAACAGGTCAGCCTACATTAACAACACATCCTATAGGTAATTATGGCAAAGCAAAATTTGGAGGAAATAATGAAACATTAATTCCTTGTTCGCCGAGACTCATGACACAACTATTGCGAGAAATTAAAAAAAACTCAACAGAAGCAAAACTTTACCATGAAGTTTGTTTTGAAGTAACGCACCATGGTCCCTTTCTAAGTATTCCAACGCTTTATACCGAAGTGGGGAGTAATGAAGAAGAATGGAACAAATCTAAGCCTGCATCCATTATTGCCAAGTCGGTTGTTGATTTATTGAGTAATTTTCACTACGAGGCAGATCTTCCCAAAGATATTCCGGTAATTGTTGGAATTGGTGGTGGACATTATGCACCTAGATTCACTGACGTCATTTTGGAAAAAAATGTAGCTTTTGGTCATATGATACCTACATATCAGATAAAAGCCGGAAATATTAACGAAGAAACAATAAAACAAGCAATTAGTAAAACACCTAATGCAAAGGGCGTATATTTTCATAGAAAGGCGTTAAAAAAGTCTCAGATAACCCATTATAAAAAAATTTGTAAAGAAAACGATATTAATGTATTTTCAAGCAAGGATTTTACTGATCTTTAATTATCTAATACCACTTGTAGCTAAAATATGGGCTTGTCTAATAGGTTCGGGTAATTTATATTTTGAAAAATGCTTAACAACTTTTAATACAGTATTGAAGGATATCTTGTTTCCCGGTGAAACATAAATAGGTTTTTTGATTTTACTTGAGGATTTAAATGCATTTCCGATTTTTTTCCCATTAAAGATTACTTCTTCGCCAGTAACACTTCCCTTCAGAAGTTTTTTTGCAATTCCAATAGTTGGAAGATCTAATAGCACTCCTGCATATGATGCTATACCAACTCCTCTTGGATGCAAAACGCCATTTCCATCAACCATCAAAATTGATGGAGTATTTTTTAGATTTTTAACTACTTTTTCAATAACAGGATATTCCCTAAAAGACAAATAGGTTGAGATATATGGAAAATGGGTTTTTGTAAAAACGGTTTTCTCTTCTATAATTTCCTTAGTTTTATAATCAAAAACTACACATGCTCCACAACAGTCTTCAAATTCATTTTTGGGGTATGCAACATCCACCCCTGCAACCGTTTCGATTTCCCCAAATTGATCCTCTAACTTAATTTGTTTTCTTAATTTTAACTGCTCATCAATTAAGGCCTTCAAAGGATAATTGGTTTTAAAATCATCAAAGAAAACATTCTTAAAATCTATAATTGACCCATCTGATACTTTTATATTATCCTCATTTAAACGGCGGATTTTATCATCAATTCCAAGACCGAATCCTCCCAGTTTTCCATCAGAATAAACAATCTTAAAACAAGGCATATTTTCAGGATCAGGATTTTGGTTCATCATTCTTCCAACGGCCCGAGCAGCAATTGAGTCGCCTAAAGCCTTTGCTACTGCTCCATATGTTGAAACCTTACCTTTAGGTATTTGTCTAACAAGATTGTATGTGTAATTAAAAAGATCCACAAGAAAATCAATTGAAATTTATAATAAATATTTTTCCGTCTTTTGTTAAGAATCAAATAAATTTGTAAAATAAATTATTATAATGGCTTTAGATACTGCTCTAAATAAAGTATTGGTAATCAATAATTAATGGGCTCTTTTTACATTGATAAAATTCCCGAAATAATTTAATCGAATATCCAATAAATGAATCATACATAAAATTAGGCTGAAAAAATGGATAAAATTAAGTTTTTAGGAACTGCCGGAGCTCGGTTTGTTGTAACTCGCCAATTAAGAAAGTCTGGTGGGATTTGGCTAACCTTAGACAATACTAAAGTTCTAATTGACCCAGGACCAGGTTCTCTTGTCAGAATGCTTTCTAGCAAACCAAGATTGAATCCCATAGAATTAGACGGAATAATTCTAACTCATAGACATATCGATCATTCAAACGATATAAACATAATGATAGAAGCAATGACAAATGGCGGATTCAAAAAAAAAGGTGTGGTATTTGTCCCAGGTGATGCAATAGACGAAGACCCGGTTATTTTGAGTCATTTTAGAAATTTGCCTGAAAAAATCGAAAAACTCCACGAGAAAGGTGAATTCAAAATCGGTAGCATTAGATTTTCTACTCCCATAAAGCATCAGCATGGGGTCGAAACCTATGGTCTTAACATATTTGGTGAAAAATCCTCAATATCAATAATTTCTGACACGCAATATTTTGATGGACTCGAAAAGTATTACACTGGCGATGTTCTTATCTTATATGTTGTTCTACTTGAAAATAACCCAAATATCCAACATCTCTCTATCAAAGATGCGGAAAAAATTATTTCAAAAAATAAACCAAAATTAGGTGTTTTAACTCACTTTGGAATGAATGTAATAAGATCTAAACCGTGGGAATGGGCCGAATCTATATCTGAAAAACTTGGTGTAAAAACTATTGCAGCAAGTGATGGGATGGAAATAGACATAAACAAATATCTTTAACCTAGATATTGCAAATTCTTTTAATAACCTTGGACCTATTCGACTCTGTGGAAAAGGACCTTACCGAAGAAATCAAAGAATTGAATCAAAGAATTAATGAGCTAGAAAAAATGCTTTCTAACTTGTTTAAACCCCTTTCTGACGTAACAAAAACAACTAGGAATTACCTAAGATTAACTGCCCTATTGCTTGATCATGGTGGCCTAACCCCAGATATTATTTTACCAGATGTCAAAGATCATATATCAAGGGAAATAGTTCGTGTTCTAATGGACAGAAGTGAACAAAATATATCGCAGATTACAGAGCTAGTGAGAAGTAAAAGGGGTACAGCATCTAGAAGAATAATTAGGGAAAAACTAAATGAATTAACTGAGAAAAAAATAATTAAAAAACAGCAAAAAGGGTCCCGATATGTATATAGTATTACAGAAGATGTAGTAAAAAAATGGTCAAAAATTCTTGGTTTAAATATCTAAAAATTGGAGGTAATAAAAATGCATGAACATGATGGAATGCCCGACCCCGAAAAAATAAAGGAAATTTTGGACGTTGTTGCGGAAAAAATCCCGGGTTTACTAAGGGAATTAAGCAGTTTGTTATACAGCCCAAAGAGTGCAAAACAGTACGCAGAGGCAGCAGCTACGTTTTACAAACAACTAAAAGAGGCTGGCATGACTGATCAACAAGCCTTTGAGCTAACCAGCCAATATTTGTCAACCTTAAATATTGGAAATATGATCGGCAAATTTGGAAAAAGTGGGAACGAATAATTAAAAATAAAAACTTGAACATGGTAAATAATAGACCCTCGAAAGATTTTCCAAGATACATTAGAGCAATTATACCATTGCTTCCCTCAATTATTTTTAAAACTGGTTGGGCTTTCCTTGGGTTTAAAAGGGAGGCCAAAAAGGGAGGAATAATTTTTTATAAGCAATTAATCAATCAAAAAATCGATAAAAAAACTGCCACCGATTTAACAGAAATTTATTTAGAGGGCAGTAAAATTTTTCAAAACATACTAAAATTCCGACATTAATTTTAATTTTTTAAAAATTTATTTAGTTGCAATAGCAACGTTTAAATAACAAGTTGCACATACAACTAAAAATTAAGCGATTAATAACTAAAGGAAGAAAATAATTTGAAAAAAAAAGAATCTATCGGTCGGCTAATATCTTGCATAAATAGATATACACATATATATTTAAGAGATTCCATGCAGAAATACAATCTTGGCAGCGGACAGTTTCGCTTATTAACAACCCTTTACAAGCATGGTGATGGGATTAATCAGGAATATTTTGCTAATTTTCTTAAAATGGACAAAGCAACGGCTGCTAGATCTATAAAAAAAATGGAAAATGCTGGTTTTATTCTAAGAAAAAAAGACGAAAACGATAAGAGAGCTTACAATGTTTTTTTGACTGATAAGGCAAAGGAGCTTCAGCCGAAAATTAAATATATACTCACCAGATGGACTCAAATTTTACTGAAAGATTTTTCTGAAGAAGAACAAAAGGAATATATTAATTTTTTAAAAAAATCAGAGAAAAACGCATCCGAATATCTTAAAGAATAATTGGAGTTAAATCAATGAAATCAAAGAATGTTAATTCATCTGAACAAAAGACAAAAGGTGTGAAGACACTTCTTGGTGATCCTAAAAAGGCAATTATCACGCTTGCCATCCCAATGATAATTGCAATGTCTGTTCAGACCATTTATAATTTTGTTGATGCTCTGTGGGTTTCTGGTTTTGGTTCTTATCTATTTACCAGTGAAATCATTGTTGGAACCGGAAAATTAGCTCTTGCAGCAATTGGTTTTGTTCTTCCCTTTTACATGATGGCAATTGCAATATCAACGGGCCTTGGAGTAGGCAGCTCATCTGCGGTATCCCGTAGAATCGGCGCGGGAGATAAGATAGGTGCAGATAACGTTGCAGTCCATTCAATAATTTTAACTGTAATTATTGGTGTTTTTTTCACAATTTTTTTATTTTTTGGCGCCGAAGTAATCATGAGATGGATCGGTGCTGGTGAATCTTTAGATTTTGCAATTTCTTATGGAAAAGTAATTTTTGCAGGAAGTTTAGTAATATTTTTTCTAAATATGGCAACTGCTTTGTTACGCGGTGAGGGCGATGCAAAAAGAGCAATGTATGCACTCATCTTGGGTGCGGGCCTAAATATAATTCTTGATCCAATTTTTATATACTCATTAAAACTAGGTATTACAGGAGCAGCATATGCCACAGTTCTGTCAATGATAATTACATCGTTTATTCTGATTTACTGGTTATTTTTTAGAAAGGATACATACGTACATTTCAAATTTAAAAACTTTAAATTTAACAAGGATGTATTAATTGATATTTTTAGAGTCGGGCTTCCCGCCTCATTTCAACAATTTACAATCTCATTTACGATGATTATTATCAATTATATTATAGTAAATCTTGCATTTGCCGGAGATGCTGGAGTTGCTGTTTATTCAACCGGTTGGAGAGTGGTTACCATTGCAGTGTTACCGCTTTTAGGTCTAGCAACTGCTGTTACCTCTGTTACTGGAGCTGCATATGGCGCAAAAGAATATTTAAAACTGAATATCGGTTTTATCTATTCAGTTAAATTTGGGTTAGTACTAGAAATAATTATTGCGATATCCATTTTTTTATTGGCTCCCTATATTACTTTCATATTCACAACAGGCCAGGGTTCAGAGGCAATCGCAAGCGATTTGGAGAGGTTTATAAAAATTTCTTGCTTCTTTTATCCAGGAGCTGCCTTTGGCATTTCCTCGTCTGCGACTTTCCAAGGTATCGGAAAAGGCGTAAACTCGTTAATTGCCACTTCACTTAGAACTATTATTTTGACCCCAATACTTGCTTCAGTTTTTTGTTGTATATTTTTTACTAATCTAGAAGGTATTTGGTGGGGCATTGTTATTGCAAATCTATTAGGTTCTGCAATTTCATTTGTTTGGGTTAGACTCAATATTTCAAAAATTCAAAAAGCAGCTTGATTATTTTAAAAAAAGATACATTTTTTAATTTTTTTAAGATTAAAATCAAATTAAAAATGAGTAAAATAACAAACGAAGTAAAATACACATTCAAAGATGCCGTGTCCACTACATGGACACTTCTTAAAATCATGATACCAATCAGTATAATAGTCAAGTTAATCTCTGAATTGGGTTTTGTTGAAATTATCGGTAGCACTCTTTCACCAGTTATGGAATTAGTTGGTTTGCCCGGTGAACTTGGTATAGTTTGGGGTACAGCGATGGTTACTAATATTTATGGAGGTCTGGTAGCTTTCTCAACACTTTCTCTAAATCATAGCTACACTGTAGCTGATGTAACGGTTTTGGCAGCAATGATACTTATTGCCCACACTTTAACTATAGAGCTTAGAATTGCACAAAAAGCCGGTGTTCGGCTTTGGTCAATGTTTGTTTTAAGAGTTGGTTCTGCGTTTATTCTTGGCTGGATTCTAAATATAATATTTTCAACATTTAAACTTCACAATGATTCTCCCCTCATAATATGGAATCCGGGGCAAATCGATACTTCCATTACCGGAATAATTATTAATGAGTTGAAAAACTACGCATTGATTTTTTTAATAATATTTGGATTGTTGTTGTTAATTAAATTATTAAAAATTTCTGGATTTATGGATAAACTAAATAACTTTTTAGAGCCCGGACTTGAGTTAATAGGAATGAGCAAGCAGTCTGCTCCCTCTGCGATGATTGGAATGACTCTTGGTCTTTCATACGGAGGTGGTTTGCTTATAAACGAGGCTAAATCTGGAAAACTAACTAAAAAAGATATCTTTATGTCATTTTCTTTGATGGGACTATCACATAGTCTTATAGAGGATACTTTGTTAATGTTTTCAATTGGGGCATCAATTTCTGGGATTCTTATAGGTCGATTGATTTTCACTATTATTTTAATAATTATTTTTACAAGATTAATTCGAAGAATTTCAAGAGAAAGATTTGAAAAATATTTTATTGTACAATAATTAGGAAAAATTATTAAAAAAGGATAATCTAAACATCTATTGCTTCATCCTTAAATTTAAATGCTTTTCCACCAACCATTACATAATCATCTTTTACTTCAACAAAAACTCTACCTTTTCTGCCTATAATATCTCCTTGTTCACAGATTACTTTGTTACCATTTATTAAATTATTTTTTAAAAGATAACTTACTACTGCCCCATTTGCAGTTCCTGTTACTGGATCTTCGTTGATTCCATATATTGGTGCAAAATTTCTTGCATGATAGACTGAGGTCGATTCAATTGTTTCAAAAGTAAAACAATGAATACTACCGACACCCAATTTCATACACAAAGTTTTAACTTTTTCAAAATCAGGTTTAATATCTTTCAAAAACTTAAAAGACTTTATACATAAGGGTAGAGTAAAAAGACCAGTAGATACAATTTGCTTAGGAAGATTTTGATTAATATTATCCTTTTTTATGTTTAGTGCACGGGCTAAACTAGATATATCCAAATGTATATCTTTAAATATAGGTGAAGCTTGTTTCATCATAACTCTTTCTAAAATACCTTTCTCATTAAACTCAATTGATATAGGAAGGATACCAACCTTGGTTTCTTGGGTTAAAATTTTGTTTTTATTGCCGACTATATGACCATCGTGAGCCATATAGAAGAATGTAGCAATTGTTGCATGTCCACACAAATCAACCTCAATTGTTGGAGAAAAAAAACGCACTTTGTAATCAGATGATTCTCCCATAGATACAAACGCCGTTTCTGATACTTTCAAAATTTTTGTAACCCGTGCCATTTGCTTATCTTTTAGATTTGGAGAATTCAAAACAACTCCAGCCGGATTACCACCATTTGCTACAGTGGTAAATGCGTTAACTATACTTGCAACAACTTTCATCTA
This sequence comes from uncultured Thermoplasmatales archaeon, assembly GCA_964615235.1. GTDB lineage: Archaea > Thermoplasmatota > E2 > DHVEG-1 > DHVEG-1 > JAFGPP01. The sequence continues at coordinate 42,900 of CAZTMK010000005.1, read as the reverse complement.
TATTAACCTTGAAAAAATTACCTTCGATAATTCCATTCTTCTTTTGAAAATATATCAGATTCGAAGGATTTTGCGAGTTTATTTTCAAATTCTGTAACTTCACCCTTAACTAGTTGGATATCAAATTCTTCCTCAAATCCTGACTTTAACGCATCAACAATATCCTCAAATAACGGTTCTTTACCGATAATATGTTTTATTGATGTTACTCTTTGTTTAACATCCGCAATTAATTTATCCTTGATCTTTTCGTTTGGAACTTTCAGCAAACTAAACATCTTTTCAACATCTACATCAGTAATGATTGTACCGTGTTGTAATACTGTTTTTTCTTTGCGTGTTTGTGCATTTCCAGATATCTTTTTCCCATTTGCAACTATATCATTAATTGGAATATATTTACTTTTAATATCCAAATTGTACAATCCTTTTATTATTGCACCACAAATTCTTGAATAACTTTTTAAGATATTTTTTGGCATACTTGGGTGAGCCTCAGGAACTACAATACTGTATGTAACCTCTTTTTCGTGAAATACTGCTCCACCGCCAGTAATTCTGCGAACAAAGTCAACACCTAAATTTTTACATTGTTTTGTATCAACCTCCTCACTTAAGCTCTGAAAATACCCGATTGAAATTGCTGATGGCATCCATCCATAGAATCTAACTGTCGGAGGAACTTTGCCTTCCCTATTAGCAGACAGAATTGCATAGTCCAATGCCATGTTAACAAATGCATTATTATAACCAGTAGTCAATAATCTCCATTGTTCCTTCATTTCACACACATCATTATAACTTTTACGAGGCCTTCGCAATCCAAACCAATAAACTGCATGTCATATTTTTTAATTATTGATTGAATTTTGTTTGACAATTCATTTTCTTTCAAAGATACATTTTTCAGTTCTTCTTCTAAAAGTTCCATTGATTCTTCAGGATAAGCAAAAAAATCCCCCATAATCGAAATTTTATCAATTATTTCTTTTTTTTCATTGTATTCCAGTGAAATTCTTAGTAATTTTCCCTGTGGGATTTTATAAGTTGTATTTGCCTTCATCTTTTAAGGAAATTAGGAATTGAATTAAATATCTATTGTTTTGGCGCAGAAAATGCCTCTTCAGCATGATATGAACTACGCACAAGCGGACCAGAAACGACATTAATGAACCCAAGTTTTAATCCAATTTTTTTAAATTCATCAAATTCTTTTGGTGTATAGTATTTTCTAATTTCTGCGTGTTGCTTGCTAGGCTGAAGATATTGTCCAATAGTAAGTATCTCAACTTCAGAGGAACGTAAATCTTTCATTGTAGAAATCAACTGTTCCTTTGTCTCTCCAAGACCAACCATAAAGCCAGATTTTGATTTGATTGAAGGTGCATACTTTTTGATGTTTTTTAATAGTTTAAGACTTATCTGATAATTCCCTTCTGGTCTAATCTTTGGAAATAATTCTTCAACAACTTCAATATTGTGATTTAACACATCCGGTTCTGATTCAAGAACTGTTTTGAGAGATAATTCATCACCTCTAAAATCTGGGATTAATGCCTCCACTTTACAATTTGGATTGGTTTTTTTTATCTCTTTAATCGTTTGGAAAAATGCTAGCGCACCTCCATCTTCTATATCATCTCTTGTTACAGATGTAATGACAACATAAGACAAACCAAGTGTTTTTACACTTTGTGCAATTTCTCTTGGTTCATTTTGATTAACAGGTTCAGGTATGCCATGATTAACATTACAATATCTACAATTTCTTGTACAAGTATCACCCAATATCAAAAAAACTGCGGTACCACGATCAAAACACTCTGCAATGTTTGGACACTTTGCCTCTTCGCAAATTGTGTGTAACTTTGCAGTTCTCAACAAAGATTTCATTTTTGTAAAATTAGGGCCGCTACCGATTTTTACTTTTAACCAATCTGGATGCCGACGCATTATTATTTTCCTATTTTATTTTCAAACCTATTAATATAAACTTTATAAATTATTTTATACCCCCATAGTCACTCGCAATAAATCGCGAAGTCCTGGTGAAAAACCTAAAATAAGTATTCCTATCTTTATTAGTCCTACCAGATTAGCATATTTTTTTAACTCATCTTTATAAAGAATGTCAAACACATAAATAACAAGAATAATCAAAATGAATTTAACTATCGGGAAAAGAGGTGGCCATAACTCCATGAGGAAATTTGAGGCCGGATGTTTTTCAATATATCTAGGAAGACCCATATTCAGAGGATCATATATGCTAACGTAACTAGTTAGGCCATCTATCATATGCCCAACAATCATAGATAAATTTAAAGGGTTTTGATAAACAAAAACATCTTTTTTAGATTTTGCAAGTCTCGGAAAAAAATATACAATAAATGTAATAAGGGTAACGATTCCAGTAATTAACAAAAAAACATCAAACCGCACACCAGTTGAATTGCCCCATTGGTATCCAGCAATCCATTGAGCGATAAGGATTAGAAAAGGAGATAAAAGTATGATACCTCCGGTAAACAAAATTGTATTTGTTGTAAGGTACTTTTTTTCCCATTTTTTCTCGATTAAGTAGCCAATAATTATTAATAAAATTGCATATCCAGCAATTTGAATATATATAAGTGGAGATATAAACCAATATACAAGTGGAGGAGAAAAATATCCAGTATCTTCAAGAACCCTTGCTATAGGACCGAATACAATATAAGGCATAAGAGATAAGCAAAAAATCCAGTTTATCGATATTTTAAGTTTTTTTAACAGTTTGTAGATAAGGAAAAGTGAAACTACTAATATTAATCCGTAAGTTAATTCAGAAACTATAGTGTAGCCTTCCCTAGCTTCAATTCCATTGTGAATAACAGTAGCTGTTGTTGGATCTGCATCAGCAACTACTGGTCCCCAGTAGTATTTCCATATCCATTGATCATAAAATATATTTGGATATAGAATGCAACCAATCACGATTATTGCAATTATTAATAAAAAAATTCCTATAGATATTAAATATATTTGCTTAGTGGATAATTGTTTGAAATTTATCATTTTATATTGAAGTGTATAAAAATCAACATTTTTACTATTGCGGTTAATTTTTAAAAATACATATTAACAAGTTTTTTACTATAAATTTAAATATTATAAAAATGACAATATAATAATATACAGGAACTGAATTATGACACAAAATCAAGACATTTCAATCAAACAAGCTATTGATGAATTATTACAAACAAATCTATTCAAAAATATTGAGAAAAGAAACAACAGACAATTTGCTGAAAAACTAGCCGTATGGCTTCTAAGGTATATTATTGTGGTTTCTTCAATGAAAGAAGCGTTAAAAATCGATTTGGAATCAGTTTTATTAAATATTCATGGTGAGCGATTTAAACAAATACTCGAAATTACTGAAAGAACTTTTCAACAAAAAAGAATGAGTGATGATAATTATCAATCTTATATATGGTAATATAAAAAGAAAAGAATATTATTTAGAATATTTTTCTAATATCTTTGTTGCTGTGTGAAATAACTGCGCCAATATTCACGTAGTTCGTTTAAAGTTTTATCCAGAATAATAGTGTCTGTAACTTTATAAATACTATTTACAGGTATTGGCATAAGCGTGTTGTTAGGCATATTCCAAGTGTAAGTAAGATAAGGGTCAAGGAAACATCCATAGTTTTTAAAAGTGCCATCGCTTTCAAACCAGCCATAAAAGGTTCCAATTCTTGATGAGTTTCTGTCATACATAGGTTTTTCAATAAGATCATCAGTAGGGTATGCATAATTTCCGAAATTGAAAGCTTTTTTCCAATACCATCCCAACTCTTCAACGGTTTTGTATAACATTACATTAGAGCCGACTTGTCTTATATATTGACTGTAAATAGGAACCAATTTATTTGTACCTCTGAAATACTCGAATCGGGTGAACTCATTTGGTCTAACTCCAAAGAAATATCCAGGGTTTATTCTATTCCAGCTATTCCATGCTTTGTCAATAGTGCCAATAGTTTTTCCATTTGCGTCAACTACATCCTTACCAACTAAATCTCGAGGGTTTGAAATGTCCATATTCCATCTCTCCTAGCTAATAATTTTGAAATTAATTCGGGAATTTAAATTTTTCTAAAAAATATTGTAACTTATGTAACCTTAAAAATTTTTATATTCACTAGTTAAAACAAGAATAGAATTATTTTATATCCCTTTGATAAAGCGAAAAATTTCAAATTTAAAACAAATTTGATCTGGGCAACATAAAAATTAAATACAGATGCGATTGTTTACCAATCATTGTATGGAAAGATTTACAAAATCTAAAACAATGGTTTTCCCAAGAGAAATTATTGTTGGCCACAATACTACCTCCCAAATAGCTGATCTTTGCAATCGAATTGTTAGGGGAAACTCCGCATTAATTGTTGCTGATAAATTAACAAGGAAAATCTCGGGAGACGAAATAGCAAAAATATTGAATAAGGCAAATTACAATACAAAACAGAAAATTGTTAGTCAAGCCACGGTTGACGAGGTAAATAATTTAATAGATTTTGCTAATAAAAATTATATTGATATTTTGATTGGTGTAGGTGGGGGAAGTATAATCGATGTTACTAAACTTGCTTCATATGAAATTAAAAAACCTTTTATTAGTGTTCCAACATGTGCATCACATGATGGAATAGCCTCCCCAAGAGCTTCCCTAAAGCATAGGGCAGGTTCAGTATCAAAAACAGCTGTTTCTCCAGTGGCAATCCTTGCAGACACTTCGGTAATTGTTAAGGCGCCCTATAGAATGTTGGCATCAGGGTGCGCTGATGTTGTGTCAAATATTTCAGCAGTAAAAGATTGGAAACTTGCTGCAAAATTAAAAGATGAAGAATACAGTACGCATGCAGCGGTTTTGGCCACGACTGCTGCCGAACTTATTATGGATCATTCAGATGAAATAGGTCCAAATATCGAAAAATCTGTTTGGTTTGCAGTAAAAGCCATGATAATTTCTGGTGTAGCAATGAGCGTTGCTGGAAGTACTAGACCTGCTTCAGGCGCCGAGCATATGTTCTCACACATGCTAGATCATCTCGGTCCAGGAATTTTACTCAAGGGAAGAAAGGGAAAAAGACCCCTTCACGGAGAACAGTGTGGTGTCGGAGCTATTATGATGGAATGTCTTCGTGACGGCGACTGGGAAAAAATAAGAGATACTTTGAAAAAAATTGGTGCGCCTACAACTTCACAAGAACTTGGCATTTCAAAAAGAAAAATAATTGAGGCTCTTGCAAGAGCACAAGAAATCCGGCCAGATAGATACACTATACTTGGTGAGACTGGATTAACAGAAAAAGCAGCAAAAAAACTGGCGGTTAGAACAGGGGTGATTTAATACCTCTTGTAACTCTTATTGGAGAAAACCAAGCAGTGGAAGATGGTGAATTTACATATATTGGACCAATTAATGAATGTCGTTCCTGCAAGCTCAAAACCGTTTGTTTTAATCTGAAAATTGGGAGAACTTATAAAATAGCGAAAGTAAGAGATAAGAAGCATAATTGCAATGTTCATGAAGGAAAAGCAGTTGTTGTTGAGGTTCAGGAACTTCCAATTATCGCATCTATTGATAAAAAATTATCCGAAGGCAGTATTACAAAAATTGAACCAAAAGAATGCAAAATGATCAATTGTGATAATTATGATATCTGTCATTCAAATGCAATTCAGAGCGGTAAAAAATATCGGATTGTAAAGATATATGAAAGTCTTAATTGTCCTCTTGATTATGATCTAAAAAGAGCGGAGCTTATAGATTAAAATTCAATGACAAATTATGTTTGAGATTAAACCGTCGTCTCCAGTAAATAATTCTGTTCCAAATGTTCCTGCTTCATCTTTTATTATTTTTGTCCAGTTTTCAAAAAATTTCATTGAATTGTTATGAGTGTTGTCAGTAATCTGAGCGACCCCTATACATACAATCGATGTACCCGACATGCCGCAATTCCAAATCTCCCCAATTATCCGGACATCTTCATCTTTTAAATTAGTTTTATCTGTTCCATTATAAATGATATATAATGACTCATGACCATTTTCTAACACACGTCTACCATGCAACTTACTACTGTTATCTAGCACAATATTTTCCCAAGAAGTCTGTTCAATAGCATCTTTTATTTTTTTCTGAATTTCTTCCTCCCCAACCATAAATAAAGATTTAATTGTTGTTATTGACAAATATGCAGGATATTTTCCCTCGGTCTTATAAACCAAGCGACCGAATTTTTCAATGCTTAAAGGACTGGATTCGATTATTCTTTCATCAAGGTCTTCATGCCACTCGGAACCCAAAATATAACCTGGGACATATGCTAATTCCAGATTATTATTTGTAAATAGAATTGATAAAAAAATTATTATTATGAAAAATACCGCTATAAGTGTATATATTTTTGTTTCACCAGCTATCCTATCCTTGACCACATCGTTTAATTGCTATGCGTCTACTTTAACCTAACGATAAGATTAAAAAATACTTCTTTTGATAAATTAATTTTTATCACATATAAAAGAAATTAAATCGATTTAATGCATTGTGCAATTTCATCCCGTTTATCTTTTTCAAGGGGTAATGTAATAGATGCTTTCCAACCTTTTGTTCCATCCTGAAGATAGTATCCTCGTGCAATAGATACAAATTCGTTTTCTCCTCTCTCAGATAAAACCTTTTTTCTGGATATCTCAATAAAATTGTTGCCAAATTTAATCTCTTTTGCCTTAATCGTCTCAAACTCCACCATTGTAATCACCCTGGGCAGTTAATATATTTTACAAGATTTTGTATAGCATAATATAATATACATTTATAAGAAACATGTTTTTAAAAATTTTGAAAAAATAAGAGATTATTTTTTAATTCCTACTTCTCTTTTAATTAATTCTGCTTTATCTGTTTTTTCCCATGTGAAATCTGGATCGTCTCTTCCAAAATGGCCATAGGCAGCTGTTTTTGTAAATATTGGTCTTTGAAGATTGAAATATTCAATAATTTTTCTAGGTGTAAGTGGGAAAAATTCTCTAATAATTTTTTCAATTTTTTCTATTGGAATAATATTTGTTCCAAAACAATCAATATTTATTGAAACGGGTTCAGCAACTCCAATAGCATAGGCCAACTGGATCTCACATCTTTCTGCAATTCCTGCAGCAACAATATTTTTTGCAATATATCTTGCTGCATAAGCAGCACTTCTATCTACTTTTGTTGGATCCTTACCAGAAAAAGCGCCACCTCCATGTCTACCGATGCCTCCATAAGTATCTACTATGATTTTCCTTCCTGTGAGGCCCGCGTCTGCGTAAGGGCCTCCTCTAACAAATGCCCCCGTCGGATTTATATGGTAAATTGTGTCTTTATCAATCCATTTTTTACAAACTGGTTTAACAACTTTCTCAATCATATCCTTATAAATTCTATCATGAGAAATTCCCCCATCATGTTGAGTTGACACAACAACGGTATCGGCTCTTAATGGTTTTCCTTTTTCATCATATTCAATCGAAACTTGTGATTTTCCATCAGGTCTTAAATATGTGAGTTCTTTGCTTTTTCTAACTTCAGCAAGTTTTTTTGTAAGTTTGTGAGCCAACGAAATAGAGAGAGGCATGAATTCCTTCGTTTCGTTGGATGCATAGCCGTACATCATTCCTTGGTCCCCAGCTCCTTGTTCCTTATGAAGTCCATTGCCTCTACTAACCCCCTGAGAGATATCCGGACTCTGTTCCGTTATTTGTACCCATACAGAACAGGTTTCCCATTCTATTCCATATTCAGACTTAGTGTAACCAATGTCTTTTATTGTATTTCTAACAATCCTAGGTATATCAATATAACCTCTCGTTGTCATCTCACCAAAAACCATAACTCCCCCATTTTTGGTGGCCGTCTCAATTGCTACTCTTGAACAATTATCCTGTCTCAATGCTTCATCTAGAATTGCATCCGATATTAAATCACACATTTTATCTGGATGTCCTTCAGTAACTGATTCAGAACTAATAACAAATTTTTTTTTCATGATATCGACCTATAAAACTTTTAAATTCTGTAGGAATCCGAAAACTGTATCTTAGTTATTAATTTTTTTAAAAAACATTTAAAAACTTTAATTTTAAGCAAATCTATCTATTAAATTTTCTCGTAGTCCATGTATCCTCTGAAAGATTATCATAAATAGATTCTTCAGATATATCTTTAGCTGATTGAATATTATCAGTAATAGTCGTTCGATAATTTTTGGCTTCATCTTTGGAATAAGCAAGTATTGTATTTTTCTTTAATTGCCAATAGTGGGTTCTCCATTCCCTGCCATCATACAATGTTGTTTCTTCTCTTTCAGTAACAAGCATGCCCTCTTCCTCCAATATATAAAATAGTTGTCTGTCCTCCGGGTCAAGTACATTATCAATAACTCTATCATCATATCCAAAAATATCTAGAACAAAGCCGGCGTCTCTTCTAGCCTCATCTATTCCAACTCCAACTCTATTTGCAATAGCTTTTGACAACGCATCAAGTGTTATAATAGACATATTTTAAAACCTCTTCTTGCCTGTTAGCCTAATTAATTATTGCTATAACTTACGTTAAATTTCGCCTCTTATTCTTTGTAATAGGTCATATATATAATTTTCGCTTCTTTCGAAGTTATTTCACAATTTTAGACAGTCTAGTTTAAATTTGATAAAATACATAAAATTAATAAACTTCCAACAGGTAGTGGATAAATGTTATGGACGAAGATGAGTTAATAAAAAAACACTCTGGAGAATGGATTCTTTTTTTTAACGATGAAATAATTGATCATAGTTCCAATCTAGAGAAAATACTTAGGTTGGCAGATGAAAAGTTTCCTTCAGAAAAATATCCAGACGATATAATTAAAATATCAAAAGTATTATCTGGAGATATTCGTTTACTTTAGCTTATGATACCTCCTGAGTTTGTGTTTGAATACTGTCGCTATCCAATTATACCAGTCAGGTTTATAAATAAAGACAAAAAAACTCCGTTTATTGATGCCCTATTAGATTCGGGTGGCGATTTTATCGTAATACCTATGCCAATTGCACAATATCTTGACTTAAAATTAAAAAAAGCTGGACATGTAGATACAGCGGGGGGTAAAGCGACACTGTTTAAATCTAAAATAACTATGACAATAGGTGATAAGGAGGACATGGCAATTTATAAAGATTCGGAAATTCACATCTCTGCAAGGGATGACATTCCAATTCTTCTTGGCAGACAACCTTTATTTGAGGATTATGAAATAACTTTTAAAAAGCATAAAAATCAGATAATTCTAAAACCTGTAAAAAATTAAAAGCTAAATATATTTATGTTTAAATAATTAAGAATCCACATAAAATATATATAGAGGAATTTAGATAGGCGGTAAACTGTTTCACAATTCAATTAAGATAGAGTGTAATATGTTATTAGAGTGTAAAATGGGTTGAGTCCGGGGGCCTATTAGGGCCTGTAGCTCAGCTAGGTAGAGCATCTGGCTTTTAACCAGGTGGCCAAGGGTTCGAATCCCTTCAGGCCCGCTCAATTTATCGTCCACTAGGAGGAAAAAACGCGCTATGGCTACCGAAAAAAAACAACATTTCGATATTATGAATCACGAGTTGGTACCTTTTCATACAATTCTATCAGATAATGAAAAGGAAGAATTACTCAAAAAATATCATGTTGAAACTAACAATTTACCAAAGATACTTGATAATGACCCCGTATCCGTTTTTATTGGAGCTAAGCCAGGACAGATAGTGAAAATTGTTAGAAAAAGCAATACTGCAAAAGAGGCAATATCTTATAGACTTGTGATTGAAAGCGAATAGTTAATTTGAGAATTTGGGTGTTTATTATGAGAAATCTTGTTGATGCTTTTTATAAGGAGCGCAGTATAGTAAATCATCAGATTGCCTCTTATAATGATTTTCTCGATCGAAGGTTGCAAAATATTGTAGATAACACAATTATTGGCCAAGAAGAGGAGATGGAGAAGGGTTTTATTTATCCTGAAATCGAAGGTTATAAGATAAAATTCGGAAGAATTTCAGTTGGCAAACCTGAAGTCAAAGAGGCAGACGGTACAATTAGAGATTTAACCCCTATGGAAGGTAGACTTAGAGATTTAACTTACGAAGCACCATTATTTCTAGAATTTATTCCGGTTAAGGACGATGTGGAATATGAGCCTGAAGAAGTAAGAATCGGTGAACTACCGATAATGATTAAATCCAAGGCTTGTAACTTAGCAAAGCGAACATTGGAACAACGATTGGATCATGAATTGTCATATAATGATTACAGAAAAGAACTTCAAAAAATGCAAGAAGATCCTCTAGATCCTGGTGGTTATTTCATTAGTAATGGCACAGAACGTGTTCTTATTACAGTTGAGGATTTAGCACCAAATAGAGTTTTGGTTGAAAAAACAAGTAGATATGGAACATCAATTGAGGTCGCAAAGGTATTTTCACAGAAGGAAGGTTACCGAGCTCTAACAGTTGTTGAGAAGAAAAAAGATGGTATGTTAATGGTTTCTCTACCAACGACCTATGGTCAGATTCCATTAATGATATTGCTTAGAGCTTTAGGAATGGAAAACGATGAGGAAATCGTTGATGTAATTAGCGTTGATCCAAAAATGGAACCTTATGTCCTTGCCAATATCGAAGAATGTGCAAATATTTATGGAATCACCACAAAGGAGGAGGCTGTTGCTTATCTAGGTAAAAAATTTGCAGGTGGCCAGGCGAAGGAATACAGAATAAAGCGTGTTGAAACGTTAATGGATAGAAATCTTCTTCCCCACCTTGGAAGTGAATCCGCAGATCGACTGACAAAAGCAATTTTTATGGCACGCATGGGTATGGCCGTTTTAGAGCTAGCATTAGGTAAAAGGGAGGAAAACGATAAAGATCACTATGCCAACAAAAGGCTTAAACTTGCGGGAGATTTAATGGAGGATCTTTTTAGAGTAGCATTTACTGCCCTATGTAAAGATCTTAAATACCAAATAGAGAGAATACACGCAAAAGGAAAAGAAATTCGAATAAGTTCCTCACTAAGATCTGATGTATTAAGTCAGAGAATCCACCATGCCCTTGCTACCGGTAACTGGGTTGGTGGCAGGGCAGGTATTTCTCAACTATTGGATAGAACCAGCAATCTTGCTGTTTTAAGTCATTTAAGACGTGTAACATCTCCTCTTACCAGATCACAACCACATTTTGAGGCAAGAGATTTACATTCTACTCAATGGGGACGATTATGTCCAAATGAAACACCAGAAGGCCCAAATTGTGGTTTAGTAAAAAATTTAGCCTTAGCAGTCGAGATTTCAGAGGGGTTCCGTGAAGAAGAAGTTGAAAGTATTCTAAAAGATTTAGGAATAAGAGAAATTTCAAAAAAATCCATAGGTACTAGAGTCTACTTAAACGGAGATCTTATCGGTATGCATCCTAATGGAAAGGAACTCGTGGATAAATTACGTGAAAGACGGCGAAAAGGACTATTAAACAATGAAGTAAATATTGCATATTATGCAGAGGAAAACGATGTAATCGTTAGTTGTGATTGTGGTAGACTTAGACGACCTTTAGCAGTTGTTGAAAAGGGAAAACTATTGATTACAAAAAAAGATTTAGACGATTTACAAAATAATAAAAAGAAATGGATTGATTTAGTAAACGAAGGTTTAGTTGAATACATCGACGCAGAGGAAGAAGAAAACACCCTTATTGCCCTTCGTGAAGAAGACATAACACCCGATCACACCCACATGGAATTAGATCCTATGTGTATTTTAGGTATTGGTTCTTCACTTGTACCATATCCAGAACACAACTCCTCCCCAAGGATTACTATGGGTGCAGGAATGGGAAAACAATCATTGGGATTCGGTTCATCAAACTATAGGATTCGCCCAGATACTCGAGAACATCTCCTACATTATCCTGAAGCGCCTTTAGTACAAACTCATCCGGTAAGATATATCAAATTCACGGAAAGACCCGCTGGTCAGAATTTTGTTGTAGCAGTTGCATCATTCAAAGGATATAACATGGAGGATGCTCTTGTAATAAGTAAAAGTAGTATAGAAAGAGGATTGGCACGTAGTACGTTTTTCAGAACATATAGCAGCGAAGAAAAAAGATATCCCGGTGGTCAAGAAGATCATTTTGAGATTCCAGATCCAGATTGTCGTGGTGTAAGGAGTGATGAGTCTTATGTCAGTTTAGGAGAAGATGGCTTGATATCACCAGAAAGTGATGTTAAAAGCGGTGACGTGCTTATAGGAAAAACATCTCCTCCAAGATTCTTAGAGGAGCCTACAGATTTTCTTACACCTCAAAAACGAAGAGAGACATCGGTTACTGTACAGCATGGAGAGGGTGGTATTGTAGATAAAGTCATGCTTTCTGAATCAGTTAACGGATCTAGAATGGTTAAAATTAAGGTAAGAGAACAACGAATCCCGGAATATGGTGACAAATTTGCTTCAAAACATGGTCAAAAAGGAGTAATTGGCTTAATTGTACCGCAAGAAGATATGCCATTCAATGAACAGGGCATAACTCCTGATTTAATCATTAATCCACATGCTATTCCTAGCAGAATGACTGTAGGTCATGTCCTTGAAATGATCGGAGGAAAAGTAGGAGCATTAGAAGGTAGGGTTGTTGATGGTACAGCTTTTAGCGGTGAAACTGAAGAAAATTTAAGAGAAGCTCTAATTGCAAACGGTTTCAAACATAATGGTAAAGAGGTGCTTTACAATGGTGAAACTGGTAATATACTAGAGTGTGACATTTTTGTTGGTTGTATCTACTATCAAAAATTACATCACATGGTAGCTGGTAAAATACATGCCAGATCCAGAGGACCTGTACAAATTCTTACAAGACAGCCTACCGAGGGGCGTGCAAGGGAAGGTGGACTAAGATTCGGGGAAATGGAGAGAGATTGCCTCATAGGCCACGGAGCATCTATGGTAATAAAGGACAGACTATTGGATGAATCTGACCTAACTATAAAGTATGTCTGCAACAATTGTGGACATATAGCTATTCAAGATAGACATGGAGCATTAAGATGCCCAATTTGTGGAGATAAAGCAGACATATATCCAATTGAAATGAGTTATGCTTTCAAACTTTTAATTGATGAATTAAAATCATTGGCTATCGCGCCAAGAATAAAATTACAATCGTTAGTTTAGAAAAATGAAGGTGACAAATGGAAAGGACTCGTAGTATAACAAAAAAAATCGGTAGCATTGAATTTTCCCTTTTATCGCCGAATGAAGTCAGAAAAATGAGTGCAACAAAGGTGATAACGGCCGATACATATGACGATGACGGTTTTCCAATTGCTATGGGTCTTATGGATCCACGTTTGGGAGTTGTTGAACCAGGACTAAGATGTAAAACATGTGGTCAGAGAGTTGGAAAAGATAAATGTCCTGGACACTTTGGACACATAGATTTAGCTATGCCAGTCATTCATGTAGGACTCATTAAAACTATCCGTAACTGCCTCAGATCAACATGTCGTGAGTGCGGAAGGATTTTATTGACAGAAAAACAAATCGATGATTATCTTGATGAATTAAAGCGATATGATAGAGAAGGTAGAAGTAACGCTGTATTACTAAAACAGGTAATCACTGATTGTGTTAAATCAGAAAAATGCCCCCGTTGTGGAAGGGAAGTCGGCAAAATTGAACTTGATAAACCTACTTCTCTAAGGGAAAACGGAAAGAAACTAACTCCTTCTGAAGTTAGAGAATGGCTAGAAAAGATCCCAGACGAGGATTTACCTCTTCTAGATATAAATAGAAAAACAGCCCGACCAGAATGGATGGTTCTAACAGTGTTGCCAGTTCCCCCTGTAACAGTAAGACCTTCTGTAACTCTACAATCGGGAGAAAGATCAGAAGATGATTTGACCCATAAGCTTGTTGATGTTATTCGTATAAATCAACGCCTGCAGGAGAATAGAGATGCTGGTGCACCCCAACTGATAGTTGAAGATCTTTGGGAACTGTTACAATATCATGTAACTACATATCTTGATAACCAGACTTCAGGGATTCCTCCGGCCCGCCATCGATCTGGAAGACCATTAAAAACTTTGGCACAACGTCTTAAGGGAAAGGAAGGTAGATTCAGAAGTAATTTATCAGGAAAAAGAGTTAATTTTTCTGCTCGAACAGTTATATCTCCAGATCCAAATCTAAGTATAAACGAAATAGGTGTACCTATACAGATAGCTGAGGAACTTACAGTTCCAGTACGTGTAACAACTCACAATATAGATTGGTGCAAAAATATTATTACTCAAAAATATTCGAAAGAATTTTTATCAAAGCCATACGTTCCTGGAGTTAATTATATTATAAAAGAAACCGAAGGCATGCGTCGTAGAATTAAGGTAACTGAAAAAAATGCTGAGGATATTTCCGAAAAGTTACAGATTGGATCGATTATCGAAAGACAATTGATGGAGGGAGACATTGCATTGTTTAATAGACAACCTTCTCTACATCGCATGTCAATGATGGCGCACCGTATTAAAGTAGTCCCACACAAAACTTTTAGATTTAACCTTTGTGTATGTCCTCCGTACAACGCTGATTTTGATGGGGACGAAATGAATCTTCACATTATTCAGGGAGAAGAAGCTAAAGCCGAGGCAGAATTATTGATGAAAGTACAGGAAAACATACTTTCTCCAAGATTTGGCGGGGCAATCATCGGAGGCATACATGACCATATTTCTGGTTGCTTTTTATTAACATATAAGCAAAGAAAAATCCCAGTTGAAAATGCCTTGCATATTTTATCGGCTATTGGAGATGAGGGTAAAAAACCAAAAATTATTGAAGAAAAAAATTTTCGATATGTTACTGGTAAAGAAATATTCAGTGCTCTTTTGCCAAACGATCTTAATTTGACATACAAAGCAAAAACCTGCTTTAATTGTGAATCATGTCAAGCACCAGACTGCCCTAATAACGCATATGTCATAATTAAAAATGGCAAACTAATTCAGGGTACAATAGATGAAAATAGTGTAGGAGCATTCAAGGGGAGAATACTTGATAGAATAATTAGAGATCATGGTATGGATGCAGGAAGAGAATTTATTGATAACGTGACAAAGTTAGCTATTTCTGCAATTACTTTTTTTGGATTTACCACTAGTATTGATGATGAAGATATCCCAGAGGAAGCTAAAAGACAAATTGCTAAGGGAATAGAAAAAGCAATGGAAAAAATTGAGAATCTTGTTAAGGCATATGAAGATGGGCAACTCGAATCACTTCCTGGCAGAAGTTTAGAAGAAACTCTAGAAATGGAGATAATGAGAGTAACAGGTAAAACAAGAGATATGGCTGGAGAAATTGCAGGAAGACATCTTGGTTTGGACAATAGCGCAGTTATTATGGCTAAATCAGGTGCTCGTGGATCTATGCTCAATCTATCTCAGATGTCTGGATGTGTAGGACAGCAGGCTGTTAGAGGAGAACGAATTCATAGGGGATATCAATATCGAACCCTCCCACATTTTAAACAAGGCGATCTCGGGGCCAGCGCCAAAGGATTTGTCGCATCAAGTTATAAAAGTGGATTGTCTCCAACAGAGTATTTCTTCCATTCTATGGGTGGCAGAGAAGGTCTAGTTGATACGGCCGTAAGAACCTCTAGATCTGGCTATATGCAAAGAAGATTGATAAATGCTTTAGAAGATGTTAAAGTAGAAAATGATGGTACCGTCCGTCATGCTGGTGGACAGATAATTCAATTTACATATGGGGAGGATGGAATCGATCCAACAAGAAGCATAAATGGAAACGCTGTTGATATCAATCGAATCATAACCGACGTCAAGGAGGGAATCTAGTATGCCAAAAAAAACCTCTAAAAAAGGGGATAAAAAACAAATCAAAGAAAAACCAAAAAAAACCAAAAAAGAAAAAATCGTTAAGCCGATAAAAACAGCGAAAAAAATAAGTAAAAAAACAACCAAAAACAAGGATAAAACACCAGTAAAGATAGAGACAAAAAAAATTGAAAAAATAGACTCAATACAAAGCAAAGAAAATTTAAAAATTCTCAAAGAAATCAATAAAATATTGGGGGATAATTTTCTTCCACCAGCCATCGTTGAAGCAATTATTGAGAGAGTTGCCAAAGACAAAACCTTAGAATCTAAATTAAATGAAATAGTTAAAAAATCAATGGAAGAATATAAGAAGAATCTCATTGATCCATCGGAGGCTTGTGGAATAATTGGTGCGCAAAGTATCGGGGAGCCAGGAACGCAAATGACAATGAGGACATTTCATTATGCAGGGGTGGCAGAAATTAATGTTACCTTGGGTCTACCGCGTTTAATAGAAATAGTCGATGCAAGATCCATTCCTTCCACGCCAATGATGAATATTTACTTGCGTGATGAATATAGATTAAGTCCTGATTTGGCTAAAGAAGTTGCCAACAAAATTGAAATCACCAAACTTAATGACGTAGCCGATATCGAAGCAGATCTTACAAACCTAGTTATCTATGTAAACCCAAATACCAAAACCCTGGAAAAGAAGGGTACAACAACCGAAGAACTTCTTGAATCGATTAAAAAGATAAAAAAAATTGGTGCAAAACTTGAGAAGAATAAAATTAAGATTACCCTTGATGAACCGAGTTATAAAAAACTCTTGGATGTAAACGAGACTCTAAAAGATCTCAAGGTAAAGGGAATCGATGGAATAAAAAGAATAATAATTAGAAAAGAACCTAGTGAAGGTTATGTAATTTACAGCGAAGGTAGTAATCTTGAGAAAGTACTAGAGATTGAAGGCGTTGATCCATATCGGACGACCACTAATGATATTCAAGCTGTTGGACGGGTACTTGGAATTGAAGCTGCCAGAAATATAATAATACAAGAGGCTTACAATACCCTAAGAGAGCAGGGGTTAAATGTGGACAAAAGACACATTATGCTTGTAGCAGATGTTATGACTGCAGATGGTAGTATCAAAGCTATAGGTAGACATGGAGTAAGTGGTGAAAAAAGCTCTGTTCTTTCTAGAGCAGCTTTTGAAATTACAGTTAACCATCTTCTGCAGGCAAGCAGACGCGGAGAGATTGATGGGCTTGGGGGCGTTGCTGAAAATATCATAGTGGGGCAGCCAGTAAATCTTGGTACCGGTGCAGTTGAACTTGTTATGAAAAGAATTGCTAAAAAGGTGTAAAATAACATGGTAGACATCGATAAATTATTAAAAAATACTGTCAAGAAAGGTGTTGTTAAAATAGGTACAAAGGAAACAAAGACAGCAATAACAGAAGAAAAGGCAAAAATTGTTATTATGGCAAATAACTGTCAAAAATCAGATAGCATTGAGAAATTAGCCAAAAGGAAAAAAATCCCAGTATATACATGTGAATCCAATTCTATTGATTTAGGATACACTTGTGGAAAAACCTTTGCCGTTTCCGTATTTGCAGTTTTAGATGACGGTGGATCAAATATTTCTCAGATTATCAAAAAAAGGTAGTTTTCGATGACCGAAATTATGATATCAAACGAGGTCATGCAGTATATAAATTTGGCCAGCAAGATAACTAAAACAGATATCCTAGATTGTTTGATTACTGACGATAAAATAATTTTTATTGTACGTAAAGGATTTATTGGAATAGCCATAGGTCTAAAAGCAAAAAATATTGAAAAATTGAAAAATTTATTTAAGAAAAAAATAAAATTTGTAGAGTTTGACGATGATAAACAAAAATTTCTTTTAAACCTCTGTAAACCTTATAAAGTAAACCAAATCACAATAGAAGGTGATAAAGATTCCAAGGTTGCAAAGCTAGAAGTGGACATAACTGATAAATCAAAAATTATTGGCAGGGGTGGGAAAAATATCGAAATCATTCGTGATTTGGCTAAAAGGCATCATGGCATAAGAGATGTTCAAATAGCATAATATCATCAAAATCATATAAATTTTTAAAGTGTTTTTAGATAAGGCAATGGGGCATCTCTCTGAGAATTGAAAACCATCCAATAATAGATTTTCCAAAACAAAAAAAAATTTCTTTTTATTTAAACAATAAAAAAATGTTTGGTTTTGAAGGAGATACTATTGCCTCAGCCCTACATGCCGAAGGGGTAAAAACTCTTTCTACTAGTTTAATCTACAATAATCCACGCGGATTTTTCTGTGGAATTGGAAAATGCTCCTCTTGCCTAATGAGAGTAAACAAAATTCCAAATGTAAGAACATGCATTGCCCCACTAAAGGAGAATATTCGCGTCGAGATACAAGACAGATTACCGGATTTACCGAAAGCACAATTTGAAGAAATTCCAGTTGAAACACTTTCCGTTGATATTTTAACAATAGGTGCAGGACCTGCAGGATTATGTGCTGCTATTGAAGCTGCACAAAACGGAGCTCAAGTTTTGATTGTAGATGAAAACCAAAAAGCAGGAGGACAGTTGATTAAACAAACCCATAAATTTTTTGGTTCAAAGCAGGAAAAAGCTGGAACTAGGGGAATTGATATTGCTAAAGAACTTGAAAATGAGTTATATTCTCTAGAATCCCAAGGAAAAATCAATATAATGTTAGATTCGACTGTAATTGGTTATTATGAATCTAAGAAAAATCATCTTTTTGGTATTGTAAGAAGGAAGGATTATAAAAGCCAATTTTTAGAAATAAATTGTAAAGCTGCAATAATTGCTGTAGGCGCAATGGAAAATATGATTCTATTTCCTAATAACGATCTTCCTGGCGTCTATGGAGCCGGTGCAGTACAAACTCTAATGAATGTGTACGGAGTAAAACCTGGAAAAAATGTATTGATGGTTGGTGCTGGAAATGTTGGCTTAATAGTTGCTTATCAACTTCTTCAAGCGGGAATAAATGTAGATAGTGTAGTCGAGGCGGCTCCAAGGATCGGAGGATATCATGTGCATGCTGCAAAACTAAGACGTTGTGGAGTTCCAATTTATACTTCTCACTCCATAAAGGAGGTATTAGGCAAAGATAAAGTCGAAGGTGCAGTCATTGTTAAACTCGATAAAGATTGGCAGCCAATCGCCGGTTCAGAAACAATTGTTGATTGTGACACTGTATGTCTAGCAGTTGGTCTTACGCCGTCTACAAGAATACTTTCACAGATAGGTGTGGAAATGGAGATAATACCAGAGGCGGGTGGGTATGTAGCATTGCATGACGAATCAATGCAAACAAGTGTAAAAAATATCTATGTATCTGGTGATTCATCAGGCATTGAGGAAGCGTCAACTGCAATGATAGAAGGAAAAATTGCAGGTCTTTCTTCTGCATTATCAATTGGTACCACAAAAGAAAAAGTAAATTTTTTAAAATACAAAAATGAGCTGAATTTGTTAAGGGCTGGGCCCTTTGGAGATAAACCCCGTGCTGCAAAAAATTTTATGAATAAATTGGTGAAAAAATAAAATGAAGAATTATGAAAAAACTGGCGTATTGAGCAACAAAGATATTACAATTCCAGACCTAAAATATTTAAAAAAAGGTGTTGCAGTAATTGAATGCATTCAGCATATTCCTTGCAATCCTTGCGTTGAATCTTGTCCTTTTAATGCGATATCAATGCAAGATATAAATGATCTCCCCGTCGTAGATTTTGACAGATGTGTTGGTTGCGGAAAATGCATTGGTATTTGTCCTGGACTAGCAATTTTTTTGGTTAAAATAAAAGACAAAAAATCTCTAATTTCTCTACCATATGAATTTATTCCTGTTCCCAATGTAGGAGATAAAGTAATTGCACTTGATAGAGAAGGAATTGATAAAGGAGGCACACTTGTAAAAAGAGTTGTTAAAAGTGGAAAAACAAGTGTAATTACCATTGAAGTTGATGAATCATTGGCAATGGAAGTTAGAAATATCAAGGTTTGATCATGAAAAAAATTGTTTGCAGATGCGAAGATATAACAGAGGAGGACATAATTAAAGCAATTGATGAAGGATATACAGATTTGGAAGAATTAAGGAAAAAATTAAGAATTGGTATGGGGCCATGTCAGGGTAGAGTATGTATCCAACTAGTAATGAGAATTCTAGAAAAATATACCGGAAAAAAGTTAACAAAAATATCTTACCCAAATCCACGTCCTCCGATAATACCCGTTTCTCTAGGGACATTGGCAAGTGAAAGTGATAAGCATGAAAAAAAAAGCTGACGTTGTTGTCATTGGAGGCGGTGTAAACGGTTGTGCAATTACTTACAATTTAGCTAAAAAAGGATTGGATGTAGCACTCATTGAAAAAAAATATTTATCCTCTGGGGCCACTGGTTGTTGTGGTGCTGGAATTAGACAGCAGTGGTCAACAAAAGAAAATGTTGAACTGGCTATTAAATCAGTTAAAATTTTTGAAAAACTATCAGACGAACTCAAAGAAGATATTGAATTTCGGCAGGGAGGATATTTAATTATTATTCATAGCGAAAAAGAAATGGAACAAGCTAAAGAAAATGTTAAGATGCAAAAATCCTTAGGATTAAATGTAGATATTCTTAAGTCTAATCAGATATTAGATATAGTTCCAATTTTGGATATAAAAGGAATGAAAGCTATTGGTGCTACCTTTTGTCCAACAGATGGCCATGCTAATCCTTTCAAAACTACTTTTGCTTATGCAAAAGCTGCAAAATCTTATGAAGCATCTATTTACACACACACTAAAGTAACAGGAATTCTAACTGAAAAAAACAATATTAACGAAGTTATTACTGACAAGGGTAAAATCAAGACAAACATAGTCGTAAATGCTGCAGGGGTATGGTCCAAACAAATAGCCGAAATGGTTGGTATTAATCTACCAAATAAACCTTACAGAAAGGAAATAATGGCAACTGAGAGATTAAAACCGATCTTTAATGCAATGGTCATATCATTTAAAGACGGTATTTATTTTAGTCAGCAAAAAGAAGGTCAGATTGTTGGTGGAATACCAATCCCTGAAGAAATTAGTGGATATTATACAGCTCCAACGGTTACTTTTCTTGAACATATGTCAAAGATACTAACTAGTTATGCCCCTTGTTTGAAACATGTCAATCTTCTTCGTCATTGGACTGGTTTTTATGATGTAACCCCTGATGCTCGACCTATTTTAGGTGAAGTGGAAAAATTAAACGGATTTATACAATGTAATGGTTTTAGTGGGCATGGTTTTATGCTTTGCCCAATGGTTGCAAGAATTCTTACTGATTACATAACGGAAAATAAATCTACGCAAATACTAGAAAAATTAAATTTGGGAAGGTTCAAAGATAAAAAATTTGACAAAGAAGTTTACGTTGTCGGTTGATAAAAAATTAGAATTCAACAATTATTTTGCTATTCTTTTTAAGAATAAAAATTTTAGATTTTTAAATCCGTCTTTAAAGCTCTCCAATTTAACTTGTCCTTCTCTTGTATAAAGCTTTGAAGGAATCTCTTTTGCCCCAACTTTTTTAGAAGAAAACATCTCAATCTTAATTTCTTCTGAAAAAGGCATACCATCGTTGAATTTATCGAGCGGCTGTATATTATTTAATGCATCTTTTTTAAAAATCCACATTCCTGATTGGGAATCCCGAATATTTATAAAAAATAAAAGACGAAGAGTGAATGCAAGAACCATATTTCCGAATCGGTGTTTTATGCTCATTGATCCATGTTTTAATTCTGCAAATCGATCTGTAGTAATAAAATCTAAATCATCATCTATCAATTTTTTAATGTATTCGTGTATGCAATCAAATGGATAGGTAGCATCTCCATCACCAGTTACAATTATGTCTCCAGATACGTTATTTAGCCCTGTTTTATATGCTCTGCCATAACCTTTTTTAGATTCAATTATAGCTATGGCACCCTTGGCTTGAGCTACTTCCCTAGTTTTATCTTTTGAATTTCCATCTACAATAATAATTTCTAAATCCCAATTATTTTTTTTAAAAATATCCTTTTTAATAGAATCGATTGTTTTATCTATACCTCGTTCCTCATTTAGAGTTGGCAAAAGCACACTTACCTTCAGAATTAATCACTCCTTAGAACACAATAAGTAATCAATTAAAAAGACTTTTTAAAAAAATTAAAAAAAATAGATTATGGAGAAGAGTATCCTTCTCCAATTTTTGTTGATTATTGTCGTCTTCGTCTTATTAGTATAAATGCTATGCCGATTGCCGCGATTAGAGTTACCAGTTCAAATCCAGGTATGCCGCCAGATTCCACTGTTACAGATACGGAGTCTGCAGCCAAAAATCCTGTTTTTGTGGCACCTATCGTATACGATCCAGCAGTTCCTGGAGCCGTTAATGTAACTTTTCCACCTGCACCTGATGTATATGTAAGACTGTTGAATGTGACAGTTGCACCGATAATTGCACTACCCATGTCATCTGCAATTGTTATATCAAATTGGCTGTTAGTAGTAATTTTACCGCTTGCTGGTGTAGTAACTGCAACTACCAATTGTGGAACATTGATTACCTTTATTGTATAATCATCACTAGCGTAGCCTTCAGCTGTCCCTGTAATTTTATAATCCAATGATGTTGGAACTGAAGGTGCAGTAAACGTAACTGTACCTGTATTGGTAGTCTTGGTTTCTCCAGCAAATGTAACAGTGACTGTAGCATCAGTAATTAGAACATCATTACATTTTGCTGTGACGGTGAAAGTTTGACCTTCATTAACTGAAGGATCTGACGATATTTCCATTATTCTTCTGGCAGCTGATTTAATAACGAATTTATTGTCTGGATCGGATTGGTTCTCCATGTAAATTGTGATATTTCCGCTTCCACCTGTAATTATTGAAAAGTATACTTTTCCAGTCGCATCTGTAAATTCATCATCGGGTAATTTATTCAGAAGAGTTTTTGAAAGATTCATACCATGATCCAGTCCAACCCTTACATCCTGTATCGGTTCGCCAGTAGCAGGGTGAGTGCAAGTGATCACAACGTTAGTTGGTTCATTGATATAAACTGTCGCTGGTACGGGTGTTGCTGTAGCCGTAGTAACTCTAAGTAATCCCTCTGCAGGTCTCTTTGAACCATCTTCTGGTGTGTAATCATATGTAACATTTCCTAAAGTTGTTGCATTTACTTCTTCTAAAGTACCAACACCATTGACAATTTGGATATCATAACTGTCACCAATTGCAGAGCCATTTGGTGCTCCAGACATATTCTCAATGGTCAATGTTCCATTTCTGGCTGGGGTTACGGAAAAAGTAATGTTAGTACTTGTGTCAATTAACCATGCTAAAACTGATGGATCTGATTGAACACTATACGGTGTAACGACAATTGTAGCATTGTGGCCCTCACTATCATGAGTATCATTATATGCAAACAAGTAGTAAGTACCACCAGACAAAGGAATTGTTTCGTCCTCTATTGTTGCGGTTCCCGTATCGCTCCATTGATCGATATTTGTTACCTCCTCTCCAGTTTCATTGTATAGTTTAATATGTAAACTACTATCTTCCTTAGGGGTACCGCCACTCAGAGTGGTAATGTAAATATCATACTCAGTACTGTCACCAGCATATGAAACCATCGGGGTACAATTCACCATTAAATCATGGTTTCTATCCATTAATACCTGCGCATATCCATAATACGCCTTACCAGCAGTTAACTTCGAGACAATTGTAATATTTTGTGGTGCAATGTCACGTTGTTCTGTTGTATTGACCAAAAAAGTGTATTCGCCGTTTAAGCCATTTCCTGCAGTTCCATCTCCATTCGTAGTATTAATAACATCGCCAACTGCCCCACCATCAAGTATACTAGAGTCCCAATCTCCCCAGAACAAAGTAACATTAGCATATTCAAATAATGACCCCGTCATAGTTTTTACTGTAACAGTTATTGTAGTGTTTTGGTCAACGGTAAAAGAGTCTATTGACGGAATTGTTGTAGTACCGTTTATGACATTTATCGTCTCCTTATCTGTTCCATTCTTATCCCAATCTATCTCAAGAGTTATTATTCCGCCATTTTTTGTGGGTGTAACTTTAGCATCCCAACCATAATCGCTACTAGCATTATATGTTAAAATTGCAGGATAAAGTATGTCACCTGACACAGTAATGTTGTCCTCATTTTCAGTAGTTGTTTGATCACCATAATAAGCTTTAGGCCCGTCCACTGCACTTCCATAGATAATAAAATGAATCGTAATTGTACCATTCTCACCCCCATATGTATAAGCTGGTACATCTACCTTCAAATTAGTGTCACCACTTCCATCGTTTAAAATCTTAAGCCTTGCACCTGGTGACTTGCTCTTCACACTGAAACTGAAACTATTATTCCATTCCTCACGAGTATCGCCTCCAACATCATCAGAATAAAAAACTCTCCAAGTACCATTGCAGTAATTGGTGTATAGATTTTTCCATTCTGCAGAGCCGCGAGCGATTTCAATTGAAAAGTTGCCTGGTTCTCCAGGTACTGCAAGAATTGTTAAATTTGCTGGATCTGTTCCATTTGTTAGATATTTACCTTCTCTGTTTCTTAATCTAATACTCGCATTTCCACTATCATTCAATCCTTTTCCATATTGGTCCGTAACATTAACGTCCAGTCTTACATCAAAGCCCCAATAAACATCGCTTGAATTTGTCAAAGTAATTATTGGTTTAGCTTTTTTAACTGTAATAGTTTGTGTTGAACTTTGATTGTATTCCGGTGGGTCCCAAGCACCACATGTACTAAAGTTGTAATAATCTGCTAGATCAGTAATCGTATTATTACCATAAGTTCCATTTGCCGGATAATATTTTGGAGATTCTTTGTAATAAACAACTGCAGTATCAATATCACGGTATGCATATACCTTGTATGAATCTACATATGAAAAGTTCGTAGTGTCTGCTCTAAAGGAAAATGTCCCTGTTGAGGTAAATGCATTTCCTCCCGAAAAGACCGATTTATTGTCAAAAAAACCTCTGACATCTACTACACAAGGATAAGCTTCTCCAGCTTTTTTTACAGTCACTATTATAGTTTTTTTCTCCCCATAGTCAACCGACGAGTCTGACAAGGTTACCGTCAGAATGTCAGAGGAATTCACCCAAAACCACGCCGGTATGGTGCTATCCATCTGGGAAAAGTTGGATGCATCATGAGTAGCATCATCATCAATAATCCACAAACCTGAACGGTTTAAATTGACGTTTTCAAAGGTATAATCTCCTGTATCAACCTCTGGGGGTGGACCGATAGATGGATACCATAATTTCCATGTTAGATTATAGTCTGAAGTCGCACTTGTCCCCTTGTATACTGGATAGTATAGACGGTATGGTCCTGATGACCAATCCAACGAACCATTGACTTTTATACTTAAAGTTTTGTCATAGTAGATATTTTCAGTCGATGTATTCAGTACAGATGTGGTATTAGCTTTTCCACTCCCTACAGTTGAGTCACTACATCCTGCCCACACATTAAATCCAGGAATCAAATTGTTGTCTTCAATATATTCATACGTTTCAGCCATTGTAGTGTTTATTACTATCAAAGTAGATAGTAAAAGAGCTACCACTACAAGAATGGCTAATAATCTATTTTTCATTTGTCCTTCCATCTTCCTTATCCTCCTAATATATTATTTATCAGATGTTTATTTTGTAACATATCCGGCAAAAGACACTAAGATTCACACCGTGAATCAACATAGAAGCCTCTCTGCTTGGAAGATCAACTGTGGCTTCATATCCTCAAGTCCTCACCGGAACCTCATTTTCAACGTAAATAACTACCTTGTTTATATAAGTTTTGATTTTCTATATCTTACAGATAGGTGTAAATGATAAATTATCTAATTATTTATCTGCATATTTAAAATTTTATTTGTTCCGATATATACTAAAATTAATTAGTAAAATTAAATTGGTAAATAATTTATCCTTGATGTTATTTTACTTTTTATATATTATATTGGTTAGGAAACATATAATAACATATAATGAATTATTTTTATTTCATAATTGTTAGGTAACTTAAAACTATTCAAAATATTGTTTAAATTTTTAAAGTCTACCTGTCTTGTGGGGTATTTACTTCCTCGACAATTTTAATACCGGCCGAAACCCCATCAATCGAATGAATGACCGCTCCACATTCCGTAATTACAGTTTTTACATGTTCGTAATTTATGTTATTGCCCTCAATTGTAATTTTCACGCTATCAGTATCTGTATCTACCTCTTCAAGAGAAATATTTACTCCAGATATACCTTCCAAATCACCCAATCTATCGGCAATTTCGAGTATTGATGGTTTGTGTGGCTTTAAAACATCCAATATTATTCGTTTTATGCTACTCAATTGCTTTCACTCCAAGAGTATATTTACAATATAGAATAATCATTTTTATTTTTAGCGATTCAAATTTCTCTTGAGTCCAAACCCGAAATGGATATATATGGTAATTGATATTGTGCTTTGCTTCCCGCCTTAGCTCAGTCTGGCTGGAGCGGCCGGCTGTAGACCCTTTATGGCCGTTACCGGCAGGTCCCCGGTTCAAATCCGGGAGGCGGGATTTTTTATATATAAAATTGTTATGATCTGAAAGTTTTAAGGTTATGAGGTCAATTAATGAAGGTTCGTTGTATTCGTGTCGATTTAAAAAGTGCCGAGGAAATTAGAAAAAATCTTCTTTTGTCAGGACACCTGCGAACCGATGTAAAAATTCTAAGTGACGAGACTTATGTTTATTTTCCTTTAAAAAAGGATTCACATTATTCAAGTAATTTCGATATTTTGGTAAAAAATTTAGAGTTGCACAAAAAGAAGGTGCGCAGTTACAAAGAAATTATTTCAGTTCCTAAAAAACTTCTTGGTTTTCTTCCTAACTCATATGACATTATCGGTGAAATTGTAATTATTAAGCTGCATCCCCAATTATTGGAATACAAATCTGAAATTGGCAGATCAATTCTTGAAGTTTCCAAAGGCTGCAAAACAGTATGTTTGGCAAATTCCGTTGAGGGAGAATACCGTTCACGACCTGTTGAAGTCATTGCTGGGAAAAAAAATACAAAAACTATACATAAAGAATACGGATTAAAATTTTTAGTTGATGTTTCTAAGGTTTATTTTTCCCCCAGGCTTGCAACGGAAAGAAGCAGAATTGCTCGTTTAGTAAAAAAGAAAGAAACAGTAATTGATTTGTTTGCAGGTGTTGCTCCTTTTTCTATAATGATTGCAAAGTTTGCTGATCCAAAAATTGTTTATGCTATTGAAAAAAATAAATTTGCAGCTAATTTGGCAACTGAGAATATAAGATTAAATAACGTACTAGATAAAGTTGAAGTTATTTGTACTGATGCAAAAAATATAAAGCAAATAACTGATGACAAAGGAATTTCAGCTAATCGCTACATAATGAATTTACCATTCCTTGCACATAAATTTTTTCCAATTGTTTTGGAATCCATTAAAAAAAGTAGTATTATTCATTATTATGATATAATTGATGAGGAAAAAATTGAAGATAGAATTGACTATCTTAAGAAAATCGCAACAAATAAAAATTGTAAATTATCAAATATTGAAATTAGAAAAATGAAAACTTATTCCCCGAGAGAATTTTATATAGGGCTAGACATTACCGTTGAACGTTGCCGATGTAGCTTAGCCCGGTTGAGCGGCTGACTTGTAATCAGCAGGTCGGGGGTCCAAATCCCTCCATCGGCTTTCTTGACCTTTTTTCTCCCATTGAATAATACATTTGTTACAAAAAAACAAGTAGGGCTTTTGACCCCTTAAATGGCCCTTAGGACGAATCTTAAATTATTTTTTATTTTAAAGATTTTCAATTATTTTCAATTTCCCTTGCCAAAACTTCTGAATTAAATACCATGTTGATTGAAAATCATCATATGCTCTTTTAAGACGAAAAACCGGTTCTGTTGAATATTGGTGTGTTGATTTTGGTGTGTTAAAAATAGTGTGGTAATTTTTTCCGATCCAGAAATCATTTTAAGATTGAACAATAGATAGCTAATTTCTAAAAAGCCAATTCAATATTTTTTGCTACCATTTTCATTCTTTTAAAAATCGACAGGTTACCCTGTATTTTCTATGAATTCCGTAACTCATTTCTTTTTTCTATTTATTTAGAATACTTAATTAACCAATTGTGTGTTTAGGGTTTTGTAGGCAGGAAGATGGGAAAAAATAATAGATTTTTATTTACTAAACCAATGCAAATACCGTTATTTGATGAAAATGATGATGGCAGCCTCAAAGAACATAAAACAGGATAATCTTATAATGATTTAACCATTAATTTATGTCCCAGTTGTCCATTTTTCCTGTTATCTGATTTATGGGATAATTATAAATACTGCACGAATACATTATAGTTATTGAATATTTACATTGCTGAAAGGTTTTATGAATCTAGTTTTGTATTGATGTTGCGTATATTACAATCAAACAACGGTAGCTTCTTTTAACTAAAATAAGTAATGATTCAAATATTAGTAAAAGTGATAAAAATGAATAAGAAATATAAATCAATTATAAAAGAGATTGATAAGATTCATATCAGAAGAAGAAATCTAAATATTCGCGAGAATATTTTACAAAAGAAAATTTCGCAACTTAAAATGTAAATTATCAAAATAATTCAATAGATAACTATTTAATATAGTGAGTTGCTATAGTTATAAGAAAGAAATAGAAATAAGATTTTCACAATTTCAGTTTTTCGAATTTTTGAGATTTTTATTTTTGGTTCTTCTATATATTCCAGACGTAAATAGTCTGAGGAGGTGAAAATCAGATGAAAGGAACAGTAAAATGGTTCAATGATAGAAAAGGCTATGGATTCATAGAAGGCGAGGATAAAAAAGACATATTCGTTCATAGAAATTCTATTGCAGAAGGGACCTATTTAAATGACGGAGACCAAGTTGAATATGAAATTGAAGCTTCGGATAAGGGACCAAATGCAACAAATGTAAGGAAATCAAAAAATAACTAAAAAAATGCTTTGCAAACATTTATAGTTAAAAAGTAGCCTGGTACGAAAAGCCAGGTTGCTTAAAAATATCATTTAAAGGAGAAAGAAAGTATGGCAGAAAAAACAACGAAAAGACCAAAAACAGATGAAAACACAATATATGTTGGAAACAAACCCCCGATGAGCTATGTACTTGCAGTAGTAACACAATTTAACAGCAATGGCTCAAATGAAGTCGTTCTAAAAGCAAGAGGCAGAGCAATAAGCAGGGCTGTGGATACAGCAGAAATTGTGAGAAACAGGTTTGTAAAAGACGCGGAAGTAAAAGAAATAAAAATTGGAACTGAAAGCATGACTAATGAGGAAGGCAGATCTTCCAACGTGTCTTCAATCGAAATAGGCCTAACAATTAATAAGAAAAAAAGTTAAAAATTAGTAGGAAAGAAAACCCGCTCTGGGTTGATGACAATTAGTCTAATTTTTCTTTATTTTCGAGGTTAAGAAATGGAAAAAAATTATGGGGCAATAGAGTTATTTGCTGAAAAAACGGGGGACGTTGTAAGGAGTATTCGTTTCCGAAATCAAAAAGAATTTCACGAATTTTTAAAAGGTTTCAGAAAAATGAGATATCCTGGTTATGGTTGGAGATATAAAGATAAATTGAAAAAGAAGAAAGGTGAATAACCATCTCACAATAGAGGCAAGGGTATAAATTATGGGTTTTATCAAAACACGTGAAGAAAAAGAACAAAGATTGAAAGAGAGACAAAAATTAAAATTAGACATTCAAAGGCGAAATGAATCAAGAAAGAAAGCGATTCAAGAACAAAATAAAAAAAATGAGGAAATTAGAAGATTGTATCGTGAAAGAGTAAGTGAAGAAAAAAGATTGAGAAAGATTAGAAACTCAGAAGATCAAGAATCATCTATTTATAGGGTAAATGGAGACTGAAATATTTATTTTTAATATTGATAGTCTTAGAGAGGAAGAAATGGAATGTGTTTGGTTGGTTCAAGAGGGCGAGGTTACTGTTGCAGTCTGTGACACTGAGACAACGGCAAATAAGATAATAAAATGTTATCCAGACCGAGTGCTCCAGAAGAGAAAAGAATCAATAGTCGCTGATGCTATTGAAAATAAATTCTATTATTATCATTAATAGAATTCGTTTAAAACCATATAACAAAACTTGAAGCGTTGCAGTTGTATCACGCATAGTCAAGTTTCAAAGAGTAAGAACATAAGATAATAATAAATGTATTCTAAAGATTCTTAAATTTAGGAATCTGAATATCCCTACTTTTAAAAATTCTATTTCATAACTTCCATATCTAATTTCTCTACAAGTTCTTTATATCTGTTCCTTATTGTAACCTCAGTGACACCTGCAACAATCGAAATTTCTCTCTGCGTAATTCTTACATCACATAGTAAAGTTGCTATGTACAGAGATGCTGCTGCAACACTGGAGGGGCTTCTTCCGCTTATAAGTTCCTTACCATGAGCGTTATTTATTATTTCTAAAGTTTTCACTTTTACATTGTTATCTAATTTTAGCTGACTACAAAACCTGGGAATATAATCCCGAGGAGAGGTAGGAAGTACTTTTAATTGAATCTCTCTGCCAATGTATCTGTAATTTCTCCCAATTTCCTTTTTTGGAATATCTGCAATTATACTGATTTCCCGTAGTGTACGAGGCACATTGCATTGCCTACATGCAGCATATAAAACTGCTGTAGCCATACATTCCATATTTCTACCCCTACATATTTTCAATGAGGCTATTTTTCTGTAAAGCATCGCAGCTGTTTCCCTAACTATTCTTGGCAGATTTAAGCTTGAAGAAAGCTTATCAAGCATCGTCAGAGCAGATACGAGATTTCTTTCTGTACCATCGCTAATCCTAATTATTTTCTGCCATTTCCTTAATCTGAACAACTGAGCCCTATTTCTTGGCGGTATATATCTGCCATAATAATCTCTATTTTGCCAACCTATAACAGTGCTAAGACCTTTGTCGTGAATGGTATAATTGGCTGGAGCTCCAACTCTATTTTTTTTCTCTTTTTGATCGCTATCAAAAGCACGCCATTCGGGACCTTGATCGATAATATCCTCCTCAATTACAAATCCACATTTATTGCAGACCAATTCAGCCCTCGAATAATCTCTAATAAGATGAGAGGCTCCACATTCCGGGCATTTATCAATTTCGTATATCGGTTGTTTGTTTTTGGTTTTTTTATTATTCAATTATATCTAACCTGCAAGTGCTTGATTTTTGTTTATATCCCTTTGATATTTCTTGCCTTAAATTCGCCACCCGTTTTTTCAACTGTGTATTCCACGTTATCACCAGCATGCAATAAAGTTAAAAATGGAATATCTTTTTTGTAAACGATAGCATCTTTGCCATCGTTACCTTCTATCAATCCAATTCCCTTCCTCTCACTGTACCAATTGACAATTCCTCTCATTAAATTTCACCCAAGTTTATAGTTTAGAAATAAATTATTAAAATGAATATTTACAATTTTTACAATTTTTTTCCGTTGCGGAATTTACCTCTGCATCAAAATTATCACAGATTTCATGGTCCCAAACCACTCGTTTAAAATAATTACACCTAATGACATTTTTACGGATTTCGTTTCTGTTGTTTTTTTGCTGCCCTTTACGTCTTCTCTGCATTTTTATCCAACATAACATCTCATTTTAACATTCAAGTAAAAAATAACAACAAAAATTCCAAATTTCCTGATAATTAGTGATTTGAACAATTCATTATTTATTTTTACGAAATATGAGGGGTGGACAACCTTATATAGTTTTGTATTGGTTTTTACTGTTATGATTACTACACAAACAATATCAACACACCCCCATTCAACAGTACCCGAAAACCATATGAGGATATATTTTAATTACAAATATCAAAGGAAATTTTAGAGCTAAGTCGATGCAATACAAAACTATATAAGTATTATATGCTGATATAAGTATTAGAAGGAAATAGAAAATTGACTATCCATTTCCGATATTTAAAAAGGATTTGATTTTTTTTATTTTTTTCAGATAATATAACATTAAATCTAACTAGGATGAAGTATATATGAATCGAAAAAGAAACAGTAGGACGCGCAATAATAAAACAAAAAGACAAAAAAGGATAATTAGGTGCAAAGCTCTAAATCGACCTGTATTCGAGGATGAAGTTTGCTCTCAATTTAGCTTAAAAACAAAATCTAACAATCAAAACAATTGTGGAAATTGTAAACATTCATTTTGACGTTATTTTGAAAATCATAAATATAGGTGTAATAAATGAATTTTGAAAAATTAAATATAGATGTAAAATTACATAAGAAGATATTAGAATTTGGATTCAAGGATTTGACTTGCATTCAAGAAAAATGTATTCCTGAGATATTAAAGAGAAGAGATGTCGTTGGTCAAGCAGAAACTGGGTCTGGCAAGACACTTGCTTTTTGTTTGCCGATTTTGAATATGATTAATCCGGATAATGGTTTACAAGTACTTATTTTAACTCCAACCAGGGAACTATGCGTCCAGGTAACAAACGTTCTTAGAGATTTTGGGAAAAATCTTGGGATTAATGCTATTAGCATACACGGTGGAGTAAGCATTGAGCCTCAAATAGGAAATATTGCAAAATCCAATATAATTGTTGCAACACCTGGAAGATTATTAGATCATATGAGAAGAAAAACCATAGATCTAAAAAATGTTAGATACTTAGTTCTTGATGAAACTGATAAGATGCTTGAAATGGGTTTTATTGAGGATGTTGAAAAAATAATATCCAATCTTCCGGGAAATAGGCAAACTCTGATGTTTAGTGCTACTATTTCAGATGATGTTTACAGGATAGCAAGAAAACATCTAAAAAATCCATTGATCTATAGAACAAAACCAATTGTAGATACAAATAAATTAAATCAAAAATATTACGATATATATAACAAGAATGACAAGTTTTCTCTTCTAGTACACTTACTTAAAAGTTCAACATCAGGTCTTGCAATTGTATTTTGTGGAACAAGGAAAGAAACAGATATTGTGGTAAAAAATCTTCAAAGACAAGGTATAAATGCATCTAGGATACATGGTGGGATGAATCAAAACAAAAGATTGAAATCACTTGACAGGTTAAAAAGACAAAAAACAGATGTGCTTGTTGCAACCGATGTTGCTGCAAGAGGTCTTGATATAAAAGACGTTTCGCATGTGTATAATTATGATGTACCTAAAACCCCCAAGGAGTATATTCATAGAATAGGTCGCACGGCAAGGGCAGGAAAAAATGGTGATGCAATAACACTTCTCACCAAAAGAGATCACGAAAATTTTAGAAGAGTTCAGAGCGATGAAAAACTTAAAATTAAACAGGCAAGTTTTCCTAGATTTAATAAAGTTCCTTTTTTCAGATAATAATAAAGAGAAAAATAATGATTGAAGATAATTAATCTAATTTTGTATTTAACACATCAAAAAGATTAAAAGTATTTACAGACAACATTTAGACTATCATTGATGGCATTCACTTTACCAGTAAAAACGAATTAAATTCTCATTTTTTATATATTGGGATTTTAACTCTGGCTCAGTATTCCCTCCATTGGCTTACCAGAAGAAACTTCTCCTTAGAAATGTACGAAATTGTACGATAATGCATAGGGGGCTTTTAACCAAAAATTAATTTTATTTTTAATTACTTAATATTTTAGAATTATTTTAATAGGAATAAATCGTTATACAGTGATTTGTGCAATTAGGAGTGATTTTATGAATAAATTTTATTTTAATAACAAGATTATAGGGATTATTGGTATCGCTATAATAATTATAATTATATTACTAATTTCCATATTTATAATGGGGAATCAGGGAAACAATGAGGATAACAGCATTATTGATAATTATAATATAACAACTACAAATGATATTCATGTAACGTCAGGTTCTATTGATTTTAATGGCGGTAATATTACAGTTGATGACAAATCAAGTCCATTATATGGTCTTAATATCAATTTACCTCAAGGGGCAACATATGATACTGTAAATTTTGATATTAGTTATTCAAATGTAACTGAAATAAATGGATTGCCAGAAACAGCATCTATTTCAAGTAAAATGATTTCAATTGAAACAGAAGGAAATGAAATTTGGAATGAATATAAGTCATTTAATAAACCAATAGAAATAATACTTCCATATGATTCAACTTTGGTTTCAGAAAATGAAACAGTTAGATATTACACTTATGATGAAGAGAATAAAATATTAAGTTCTGCAGGTTTCAATTTTCATGATAAAACAAATCATACTATTTCATTTTATACCAGGTCTTTTTCTAGTTTCATTGCTGTAAAACTTTCTTTAAAGGACTATGAATACTTTGGTAAAAATTTCTCTATTGACACAGGATTTAGGCCAAAAACAGATGGTTTTTATATTGGCAACGAGGGATCCTACCTTGAATCAGGTGGGTTCTGTATGGGAATGGTGAGTTTTGCTCGTTTTTATTACATGTATAAGAAAGGTATTGATGGAATAGGATTATATGAAAAATATCGTGAAGGTGATCGAGAAGAATGGAGAGATGATGCAACTGCAATTGAACTTGCCACTAGAGCGCACATTGCAGAATTAGAGGTTTGGAATCAAATAAGTAATAAAGAATTGGATATACATATACCCTCCTCCAAAGATGTTGCTATATCCTGGATACATGGAATGATTGTAACAGGGTCTCCACAACTTATAGGAATTTATCAGCAAGTTGCAGATGGGGATTGGGTTGCAGGTCATGCAATAATGACCTATAAATATTCGAATGGAAGATTTGATATTTATGATCCAAACTTTCCTGGAACAGAACCGGGTACGGATGTGCGACAAATTCCTTTCACTTATAAAGATGGTTTTTCGAGAGATTACAGTTCAGGAACAACAGCAACAACAGGTGATTACAAATATAATATCTTTTTACATTGGGGATTTAAGACATTTCATCCAATAAATGCATTTAATCAACTTTATTATTCTGCACAAAATGGATTTGAGGATAACTCTATCTTTCCTACTGTAAGTCTTACAAATTATGGTTCTGATGGAAGTACTCCAACTGATACAGATGGTGATGGAATACGAGATACTCCTGAATGTAAGGCCACTATATCTGGAACTATAACAGGTGGACAAAAAGCTGTTACTTCAACATTAATTTTTGTTAGCAACCAGAAATTTAAAACTCCAGTAGATTCAAATGGGAAATTTTCCCAAGAAGTTCCATTATTTGCAGGAAAAAATGATTTAATAATTCTAGCAACTGATCAAGATACCTTTAGCAATTGGTCAGGGTATTTAAAAGATTCAATAGACTCGACTGGATCAAAATCAGCTTTTACACTAACATTGACATTGGAACCAAATGAAGCATTTGGTCAGCATCAAGAAAAACTAGTTGTTGACGTACCAAGTAATTGCATTAATATGGACAAACCTCCAGCTGTTGGCGACAAAATAAAATATAATACACCCGATGGAAAAGAGGTGCTGGGAAAAATATTAGAAATTTATGACAATTCGCTGAAAGTTGATTTTAATCACCCTTTGGCTGGAAAAAAAATTGTATTTATCGTGACAATTTATTCTATTGTAAATACATAATATTTTTTCATTTTTTCTTTAAAATTTATCTTGAAGAAAATATCTATACTTTGTAAATTATCTTTTGGATTCATTCCATTAATTTTTCAGAAATCAATTTAATGATCATTTAAAGGCATTTATCAAATATTAACTCCAAATTATTGGTTCCTCTGCACAGGGTCTTATCAATTGCAATAATGTATCGTCCAATTCTTTTTTTGTTTCAAACGTGTCAGTAATTTTTGCACCCAGTCACCACTATAACTGAGAGTATAAACAATTTTTGCTTATTGAAATTGGGGAGGAAATCAGCACATTATAGAAATTTTTTATTGACAACAATTACCACGATTTTTGGGAAAAATTTATAAGATATGGATTAAATAGTAATATAAAGAAACATTCAATTGCTCGTATTTTGGATTATAAGGTTTATAGTATCTTATTTTTCTAGTATGACATAACAAGATATTAGGTGTTAACATGGATAATGAAAACAATCAGGAAAATATTCGAACTCCTTTACCAAAAAAGAAAAAAAATGAAATGTTTGGGGTTGTTGATCAATTGTTAGGTGGTTCAAGAGTTAATGTTAATTGTGAAGACGGAAAGACCAGATTAGCACGTATTCCTAGGGCCAGAAGAAAGAGACGTAAGTTGAGTCGAATAAAATCGGGTGATTTACTTATTATTATTCCTTGGGAAATCCAAGATGATAAAGCTGATGTCTTGTTTAAGTACAAGTTTCATCAAGCTAGGGATCTAAGCAGGAAAAATCTGATTCCTACAGAAATTGATGTTTTTTAAACTAAAAATTGTACTTAATAAGGTGGTTTAATATGAAAAAAATTACAGAGAATCTTCAGAAGTTAGTAAAATCAAGGGGTAAGGGTAAAATTGTCTACAAACAACCAAATGTAAACCATGTAAGACGGATAATTAGTAAAAAAGAAAATCAGGTTTAAGATATTGATATATAAATCAATATAATTAGTTTTTTAAAGAAAATTCCTTTAATTCATTTATTATGAGAGTTTGTATTGGTGGAACATTTGATTTTCTTCACAAGGGCCACAAGTGCCTAATCGACACTGCTTTTTCGGCAGCTGGAAACAACGGTTCGGTTTTTATCGGAATAACAAGTGGAGATATTAACAATGGAAAAGAAATAAAAAATAGCTTTACTCAAAGAAAGAAAAATGTTGAAGATTATTTAATCAAAAAAAATTATATTGAAAGAGCGGAAATTAAACCTATTTATGACAAATACGGTCCTTCTATTAAAAAAGAATTTGAAGCAATTGTTGTTTCTCCTGAAACTTTACCTGTTGCAAGAGATATTAACGAAAAAAGAGCGCAGAATGGTAAAAATCCATTGAAAATCCTAGAAATTCCTTTAATTTTTGCCAAAGATGGTAAAAAGATCAGTTCCACAAGGATAAGAAACAAGGAAATCGATAAAGAAGGTAACGTTTTTGATTAACAATAATCAATTTCAAAATGTATTTAATCAAAAAAAATATTTGATGTCTGTAGAAGGTGGAAAAGAGAATGAAAGAAAAATCATATGATACGCACAAGGCTGGTTTTAGATGGGGAGTGTCTCTAAGCATACTTGGAGGTGTAGGCTGGCTTGTTTTCGTAATTATTTGGTTGTTTTTTATTGCAACAAATTATCCTTGGGAAAAGAATTTTGCAATATTTTTGCTGTCATTGTTAATAGTTGGTATTGTTATAGGCGTTCCCTGGAGCATTTGGGGGATGAAACAGCGACCAGAAAAGGAAAAAGAAATGTGGAAAATAAAAGGATTCAAGTGGAGGGTTTGGTTTTCTGGATTTTTAGTAATGGCAATATTTTGCTTTCTGATATGCTGGTTTTGGTTTCTAGCTGTTCCCTACAGTGTTTATCAAAACATAGCCATAATCATAGTCTCGTTTCTGATCCTAGGTGGGCTAATGGGCGCAATATGGGCACCGTGGGGATTGAAATATGGGGATAAATTTGACGAAGAAGAATAAAACAAATATCCTCACACAAACTTAGACAAACAGAAAAGATTATCTTATCATCAATAATCCTAATATGTAATTATTTGGTGGAAATTACTATGCAGGATGGGACAAACATTGTACAAGAGTTAAGAGAGGCAGAACTATCTGGAAAACTTAAAAATTGCCCAAGACGTGAAAACACAGATCCAGTAAACGATAAGGAGGAATTCGTTAAAAAATTATTTTTTACAGATGACATTTTAGACGATATGTGGTTTAACATTTGGAACTGTCTGTAAATTATTTTGTATTTTTTGAATATACATTAATTGTGCAAAACAAAGTATTAAACCAATAATTCTTCTTTCAATTTAATTAGACTATAGAATTATCTGGTAGGAAAATGAAAAGTAAAGATGAAATTAGGCAATATATATGGAATCTTTTGGAAGAAAAGGGCGTTGCATTATTTCCAAAACCGATTGTGGGAAGAATTCCAAATTTTATCGGTGCAAATGTTGCAGCAGAAAAGCTAAATGAGATGTCAATTTGGCGTAAAGCCAGGTTAGTCAAATCAAATCCAGATTCGCCACAAAAGTGGGTCCGAGAAAATGCATTAAGGCATGGGAAAACTGTTTACATGGCAGTGCCAAGATTAAGAGAACTTAAATGCTTTATAAAAATAGAACCAAAATCAATTACAAACATAAAAGAGGCGCCAACCATAAAGGGTGCTTTCAAATATGGAAAACCCGTCTATCCTGACGAAATCGATCATATTGACATTATAGTCGCAGGTTGTGTTGCAGTAAACCTTAAGGGTGCAAAGCTTGGCAAGGGAGGTGGGTTTTCAGATTTAGAGTATTCAATTGGTCGCGAATTTGGATTTATAAGCAGTGAAACACCAATTTTAACAACGGTTCATCCTCTGCAAATAATACAAGAAGATATACCAATGCTTGAGCATGATGTTTCTTTGGACTATTTTATTACGCGAAATGGTGTCCAAGCAATAGACAAATATTTTACAAAACCTGACAAAATCCATTGGAATATTTTAGGAGAAAAGCTAAAAGAAATTCCTATTTTGCAAAAGATGCAAAAGAGATGACAAATAGTTGCTTTCCAATCTAACAATATAATGTTAACATCGTTTTACATCTAAGCATAATTTTACAATCTTTTTGACTTATAAGCAGTGGTTTTATTAATTCAAAGTTGGATTTTATTAAACGATGAAATAATCTCTACCCCAGTTTTCCAATTTGGGTGCACGATCCAAAGGATAATGAAAATTAAGGCCTAAAAAGCCAGACCAATGAGTCATTGACCATGTACTATGGATTTTTTCACCTTTAGCGGGATTTCCAATCTCATCAAGTGGTACAGTAATTTTTATTATGTTATTTTCAAGATCTATGGTCCCGGAAGTATCATTCATTCTCCAAGGAGGATATCCATTAGTATTGTAACCAAAATAATAAATGTTGTTTTGAAAGGAAGCATAATAGTCAACATTATTGTAACTCCATAGGACAGACACTGCAAGGAACAATTTGGGTTTGATACTAGCCATTTTTATAGACACGTATAAATTTGTATCGTCATTTTCAAACCAAGCAGAAATTATATTTAAGCCGCTTGCTAAGTCCCATATTTGGAAAGAATCATCAATAATTTCAGGGTCCTTCTTATCTTCAGCTATTGCACAGTTTGTAAGAATTGGAATGGTTAAAACTATGCATATTAATATAGCAATAATTTTTCTTTTCATATTTTTTCCTCCGATATCATTTTTAATTCCTCTAAATAAAAAGTACAGTATTACTTTAAAATTGTAATTGCAGTAAATATGTTCAAAATGGGATTTTATTACTGACTATTTAGTAAATTGTACAATTATTTACAAATCAAACTTAATATCAATTATTTAGAATATTGATATCGTAAGGTTCTTTTGCTGGATGCCAATCAAAACTTATCCAAGGAAGAGTAAAAACTAGCATAACAATTCTACCTGAAATTAATTTTGGACCGAATCCTATCCAGTCATCCCAATAGTTTTCATTCCATATTATGTGTTTTGAAAGTATTTTGTTTTTGATAGATTGAAGATTTTTAAAACTCAACTCATTAATCAAATTATTTTCAAGATTTGATGGCAAATATTTCAATAATTTTGATGAATAAAAGATATTAAAGTCAGCTTGAATTTTGTTTTGTATAAAATTATTTTTACTGATTATACATGGATATGAACTTGTACTATAAAGCCACGCCGATATTCCAATTCCGTTATCTCGAAACAAATTATTTTTTACAGTATTTCCATCTAAAACCCACATTCCATTATCAAATCCAGATATCTCGTTGTTTTCAATTTTTACATTTGAATTAGATGCACTAAAAATTCCAATATACCCATCACCATCGTAAGGCGAAAAAATATTTCCTTTTATTTCAACGTTAATACAATTAAAAATAAGTAAACCAATTGGACTAATTATTTTGTTGTTACTAATTTCGATATTGTAGATATTTATTTCATCAGTTGAAAAAGGTTCGCAGCCCATGATATATCCTATAAATGTAAAATTAGAAATTTGGGAATTGCTCGCGTTCAATAAGACTATGCTAACATTATCATTTGCAAGTATTGTATCGTCTTTTGATTCACCTATTAATTGTATTGATTTTGTAATGTTAATGTGTCCTTGATTATACATCCCACTATACACAAAGACAGTGTCACCATCCGATGCATTGTCTATTGCATCTTTTATGTATTGGAAAGGATTTTCCACTGTACCATCCCATGGACCTTGAGTATTATCATCATCTACATAAATTGTAGAAGCTGGTAACAAAACAAAATCATATTTTGTATTTTCACCAATTGGAATATCAGCATAGGCAAATTTGTATCCCATCTTAAAAACGGCAATATTCCAAATACAATATAAGAGTGGAATATTGTCTTGGTAATAATATCCATTATGATCAGTTAAACATTCAAAGGCAAAATCACCACATGTTATAGTAACCTTGGCACCGGATATTGGATAACCTTCTAAATCAGTAATATAACCAGATAAGTTACCGAAATTTTCTTCGCTAAGAGTAATAAAAGACATATTGCAGCATACAAACAATACAACAATTCCCAACGTAAGGAGTCTTTTTGCCATAATAAACCTCCCTTTATGTGTAATGTAGTATCATGGTTTAAAATTTTCGTAAAACTATAATTTTAGATATTCTTTCAGTTATTGTCTAAGATTACATTGTATCAGTTTAGGATAATTAGGTATTTTTTGTTTGTAACTAATTAATATTTTTAATTATTTACTTATTTTGTCAATTTTAAATTAACAAAATTAGTATTTTCTGGAAAAAGTTTAAATATTAAAACATATTATATTATAGATGGTAAGGATTGATTAAGACTTGCTATGGTAAAAGTATTAGTAATATTAGACTATCTAAAATGGAGGTAAATTTGAAATGAATCCGGATGATGATGAAAGAAATTGGAGAAGACGTAGAAAGCCTTTCGATTTCTTTGGTATTGACGATGATTTCGATGAAATGTTCAGAGAAATGGAAAGAATGATGGAAAGACTATTCAGAGGTTTCTCTTATGATAAATTACCCCCTGGAAAGTCCTTTGTCCATGGATTTACAATTCGTGTAGGTCCTGATGGAAAACCGAAAATGGAAGAGTTTGGAAATCGACCGTTGAAAGATTCAGAGGGTGAACCATTAATATCCGACGAAAGAGAGCCCTTAACTGATATTATTGAAGGAAATGAAGAAGTCTCTGTTACTGTTGAGATTCCTGGAGTAGACAAACAAGATATTAACCTAAATGTTGAAGAAAGCACACTTGAAATTACAGTTGATTCTCCACACAGAAAATATCATAAAATAGTTGATTTACCTTGTGATGTTCAGCCAAAAACAACAAAGGCCACTTACAAAAATGGTGTACTTGACGTAGTGATCAGAAGGAAAGATAAAAAGAAGAAAGGGGAAGGATACAAGGTCAACATCGATTAAGCGTTCATTTCTATGTAATTTCATTAATTCTAAATAATGCTTACAACCTTTTTTTCTAAAAATTATTCTTACTATCTTAAAAAAATTTTAAATAGGAAATATTGTTACATCGCACATCAAAGGTGATAGAAGTGGCTTATATCGTCCTAGAAGTCAAGTCAGAAAATGTTGGAAAAATCGACACTCTTCTCAAAGATGACTTAGTGAGCAGACAAAGTATTTTGACAAGAGATGCAGGATCCTTGGATATTAAAGAAAATGTATTTTATGTCAAGATTGAGGGAAGCGAACAAGGTATAAAAAGAGCACTAGAGCTTGCAAAAGAACTTGATTTTAAGAAGCTTGCTGATAAAAAAGCAGAGAAAATAAACAAAAAAATTATCGAACAAGAGGATTCCGCAGCATCTGGAATGGGAATGATTTTTGATTAAAAGTTAATTTTTTTAGTTATATTATTTGGTTTAGTATTTTTTCCAAGAATGGAAAACTCTGAAATATCTTCATAATTAGTTCTATAATTGGACTGTGAATATGTGTCTTTGGCATTGAAACATAAAGAGTAGTCCAATCGCTCTCAGCACCATGGGTGTTTCTTGATTTTGCCTTAACTGTATAATCCCCTTGTTCACACCAAACATGTTTAGCAGATGCCTGTTCCCCTGATGGATATGGGCCAATGCAAACTTCCCTTGTGTTGTCTCCCCAATCTATACAATATGTTATGTTATAACCTTCAGGATCAATTGACATAAGATAATATCGATATTCTGAACCTACTGTTCCGCCTGATTGACCTTTTATAGTTGGTTTTGTCGGTGGTTCATATTTTGCTTTACCTTGACTATCGGTTTTAATCAGCCAAACATCAACATAACCAGCACCAAATGAATATGTT
The DNA here is from genome assembly GCA_964615235.1 of uncultured Thermoplasmatales archaeon. Lineage (GTDB taxonomy): Archaea > Thermoplasmatota > E2 > DHVEG-1 > DHVEG-1 > JAFGPP01. The sequence goes on along the minus strand of CAZTMK010000005.1, from coordinate 123 downwards.
CCTCCTGTGATGACATACCCACCATCAATAGTCTGCTGAACAGAATTACCCCAATCATCATTTGTTCCTCCATAAGTTTTATTCCACTGCTCATTTCCATTATCATCAATTTTCAAAAGCCAA
>CAZTMK010000004.1:0-139852 GCA_964615235.1 uncultured Thermoplasmatales archaeon | reverse complement strand
CAGTTCCAGAGGTGTGATGATGAAGAAAACATTAGCCTTTGGTATTGTCCTTCTATTCATTGGAGTTGCATTTGCACCATCTTTATATGCAGATGTAGAAACTACTTCTGAACAGCAGGAACTGGTTGAATACACTATCGAATTCTACGGTTTAGAAAAACACGACAGCCATGAAGTAACTATTACAAGAGAAGATGCAGATAAGTTGGATTTGCTGTTTGTTGAAGTAAAAAATGATTTGAATAATGCAACTACCAACTCAGAAAGAATCTCTATTTTCAATGATTGTATTTTTGAGCTTGACAAGTTAGGTTTACTTGGAGAAAATAGCATTGAAGAAGTTCAAAGAATAACAACTGATTTGTATAAAGAACAGATTGATGCTATTTTAGAAGATGCAGACATAAATTATAATTGCTTGATAGTTGGAAGAACAACTGAAACATGTTTCTTTTATTCAAGACCAGTTTTGGAAGAAATAATTTTGAATCCATATAAATATATTGAACCATTTGTTAACTTGATAAAAAACAGATATTTGCGTTCTTTTATTGCGCTTTCAATAGTGATAATATTAGGATTACTTTATTTTGGCGAATTTAAAATATTACATTCTGACTCAACAATTTGCTATGGAGAATACTCTCAACTAGTAGACGAACCTGCTAGAATTACATATGCTGATGGATGGGTGTGGACTATGGGTGAAAACGGCATAATAGAATTCGATGGAGGTCATGGTAAACTAGGAATCAAAGCTATAGGTATTTTGGGAAATATTGCTGATTTTTACATAGGAGCTAGGAATTTTTTTGGTATACGCTTGTTAGGAAGTTTTTTAATTGATGGTAAAAGATTTCCAGGAAGTAAGTATATTGGTTTTGCTTCTGAAGTCTCAATTGGATAGTAATGACAAAGAAAATAGTAGTATTGGAAAGTATTCTCTGATTTGTCAAACCGTGTAATTAGAACTTCGACCCGCGCCATTGTTTTTTAAAAAAGCCCTGTTGCTCAGGTTGACCAAACTTAACCTGATTAGAAGACCAGTTCTAACTCAAAATATTGTAATACTTGTGTTTTAATTTTAAAATTGCCAAGGTTGGGAAAACTCAAAACCAGTTTTCCAAATTTCAACAGGTGAGGAGTAACTCCTGCTTCTCACCTGCAATCTCCAAGGTGATAAAATGGTGAAAAGAAATAGATTTCAACCATTATCTTCAGACCTGTGGGGCTACATCAAGACTTTTCTCATTATATGGCTCATCGTTGGTGCCATTATCTGGGCGTTGCTAGGCGGTGGCTACTGGGCGTTTTGGTCTGGCGTCTCTGTTGGCTTTTTGATAACTTTGCCCATTTATTACATTCTATGCAAGATAACTGGAGTGAGAGACTACCAATGAACCTCAAACATTACATCAATAAGTTTTGTCGCATTGTTGTTAATGGTCGCCGAGAGGCTCACTTTGGGAGAATTCGCGAAGTCTACAACAATGTTATCATTTTCGAGGCGACTAATGGTGACAGATTTTGGATTGAGCCTTCAAAAATAGATGAGGTAATAACAACGGAGGATTGCGATGGCAGTTTATGTATGTCCAATCTGCGGACAACAGTGGCGAGACCGCAAATACTGTAAAGATTGTGGTGTGAGAAACGTTTTTGCAGGTTATTGATGGCGATGCCAAAATTGATAACAGTTATCAAAAAACCCTGGGTCTTCAGAGTTTTTCTAAGATTTTGACAACATCACCTGATTAGATAAGGTATAGATACAAAATTGAAGTAGAATCTTAAATTAAAATTAAAGGGTGGAGGCGAAAAACGACTTTAAAAAAGGGTGTGCGAAAATGGCGAATTTTGACACTAAGCGAAAATTTCAATTCTGGACTTTAAAAAAGGCCGCCTTTGTTAAAGTTGAGGTTTTACCATGTTGACCTGTGACAACTGCGGAACAACGATGTTGAGGATAGAACCTCGTGACATCAAAACCTACGATTTTGACACTGATGGCAAAGTTTTTCACATTTGTCCAAAGTGCCTCTGCTGTGACACACTTGGAACTCAAGACGCACGAGAACTGATAAGGGAAATTATCAACTACAATTCAATAGTGTCAAGGCGACAACTAAGGTCATGCATTCAACAGCTGTCATTCCGTTATGGCAACTTTGAAAACAACGAAGAACGCAAACAGTGTATAGCTAAGTTATTTTACAAAGCCAAGCGACTTGACGACAACAGTAAGATTGAACTGATTGCCAACACTTTCAATATACCAAGACTCAAAGTCGAAACTATGTTGATTGTTGTTCTGAGAATGCACAGCTATGGCTCAACAAGAGAAGAAATCAAGCAAGAGAGAAAATGGTGGGTGGTACCATCACAAAACTAAATCCACGATGTTGCCGTCACTGCGTCAAACATGAACTTTGCACTGACCAAGAGAAACGCAGTCACAAACAGCCCTGCCAAGAATTCTTATTGTCATTCAAGTCGATAGGTGAACATAAGACACAACAGTACCTTGACTGGGTGGAGAGAAACAAAGTGCCTGAGACGACGGAAGTTCAATTAGTTTGGTTAAAAGCCGAGGTCCACACCACAAATTACTAAATTGGAGTGCCATAGCCCCACTGTAGTTAGGAACAAAGGTAAGACCAATATAATTATACCTGACCAATTGGTATCAAAGGACGCAGGTTTAAATTTGGATTATTAAAACACTTGTCCCTTTTAAATTTCGATAGATTTAAATTTAATTATATTATTATCAGTTTAAAATAATCTGGGGAGGATAGTATGTGTAAAAAAATAATAGTTATGGGAGTAGCGATATTACTTAACTTGCTAAGTATAATTCCCGTTATAAATGCAAGATATTCATGTATACCCAATGAAATACCATTTTCTAATGATGAAGTAATTTTTAAAAAAGTAAGATATGTCTATTCTATTTTATTCGACATAATGAAAGAAAAAAAACACTCGAATTTTAATTTCTTTAATTTAGATAATCATCATACATCCATATTTAACTTGATAAACGGTCTTGAGAATAATGATGTTGAGTTCGTATTAATTGTATTTGTTATTCTATTTTCTATACTTTTGTTTTCCAGTGTGTGGACAATGGTAATCCCAAAGTTTGTTTCAGTTTTTATTACCTCAATAATTACTCTTGCTGTAGCTTTGATAATTTTTATTTTAGGAATTTATTTTTTTTACACCAAATCTGTTGAGGAACTATAATTTAACAGAAGAGAATCTGGACTTCAAATAACAAAACCAAAATATAATTGTACGGCAAATCACAAATATACTTATAAAATTACAAACGGACTACCTTTCATTAATCTTTTAAACTAAATAAAATAATTGGGTTCCATTGAGACATTAAATCATAGATTATCCGTTAATTCGAATTTCATCTAATAAAGATGGAAAACACCATGTAAATCCAAAATTTAATACTTTACTAAAACTGCCCCATAATATATTTCCCCACCAGTTGAAAGGATAAAGTAAGAAACTTACAATTGATATCATTTCAATTAATCTATTAGAACATATATTATTTTTAATACCCCCGGATAACGATAATGTTGAAAGAATTCCAATAGAATTTTTTGAAATATTGTTGTTTACTATTCCACCATGAGACCCTATAAAATGTTGAATACCAATAATATTAGAATGAATTTCATTATAAAATATTTCATTACCTATACTCATTATATTACAATTAACTCCAACCTCATGATTTGTAATGGTATTCTTCAATACTCGGGTATTAAGAGTATATTCAAGATAAATTCCAAAATGGTCATTATATGAAATTAAATTGTTAATAATCCGATTGCCACTCCCCCCTTCGATACTTATACCATAAGTGTTTCCTTCAATTTTATTTCCATTTAAAATCTTATTTTTTGCTGATGCATTTATCATTTTTATACCATCACCTGCGTTATTCAGAATTGAGTTGTTTTTAATTATGTTGTTTTTTGCAGACACAAGAAATATTCCGTCACCATACGGTTGGTTAAAAATGACATTATTAGTAACGTTTGTGTTTTTCGAACCCTCTAATAAAATTCCACTAATTCCATTTCTAAATATTGTATTATTAGATATATTATTAAATTTACAGTAAAAATCAAGTTGAATACCATGTCCTCTGTTGCCAAAAATAGTATTGTTGTCAATATTGTTATTATATGAGTTTTCTAAGTCACCTGCAATCATTTTAATGCCATATTTTGTATTGTTATTAATGGTGTTATTATGTATATTGTTACCAACCCCAGATTGTAGCAGTATTCCTCCACCGTTATTATGCAAAATGTTTTGTGAAATACTGTTAAAATTACATTCTTTCAAATGAATTCCATCTTCTCCGTTATTAAATATTGAATTATTCGTAATGTTTACTTTAGTCAAAGCTGATTTAGATATTAAATATATTCCACTTTGATAATTTTGTGAAATGTTATTACTTTTAATTTTTATGTCGAGACACTCATCTATTAAAATGCCACAACCATTTAATTCCAAAATATTATTCATCATTGATATATTATATGAGGCTTCTATTAGAACACCCGATAAATCATTTCCACTTTTAGAAATAGTTAGATTACATAATTCCACGGAATTAGTATTTAATACATGAATGACATTTCCACTTTTATTACCATCTATAATTATATTTCGTGATTCGTGAAATTCGTTACCCATTAGTTTTAAAGGATGTTCAATCAATAAATTTTCCTTATAATTTCCTCTAGACACATTAACAATACCGCCACTGCAAACATGGCTAATTCCAGATGAAATATTATTAAATGCATTAGTACCAAATATGACCCCTTCTCTAATCTCATCGTCTATATCGTAATCCTTCCAACTTGAATTGACCCAAACGTATTCTACTTCATCAGGTTCCGAATCTAATTTCATTCCATAAGTTCTAAGCCCCGACATAGTAACGAAAAATTGAGATGTTGTTAACAAAATAATTAGTATGTAGGCAAGCTTCTTTGTGTTGTTCCTCCTCATTTCATTAACCTCCCTTTGGAAAATATTAAAGCGCCTAATATCCACTTTGTTCCAATTTTCCAGATTGTAAATCGTGAATTGTCATATAAATCTTTCCATTTATTAATAAATTTAATATATTATTCGATTAATGAAATAATCCATCTTTTTAAAACATTATTAGGTAACTTTACAAATCATCAAAAATTTATTGACAAGATAAAAATTACAATTTAAATTAAAATTACAAACTAATATATTTTAGCAATAAGCATGAAAGCATTACCACCAAATTCAGCCTCTTGTTCATAACTCCCTGATGAAACACCATTCGCAGTAAAGAAATATGCATGTCCTGTAATTGATTCGCCATTCAATGTCATGTTACCTGTAAGAAATGAATTTATAAAACCATGTGCATTTTCAATATTAAACATAATTTTAAAAATGAGTTGCCCATGTGGAATTTCTGGTCTAACTATTCCCTGACCATGAAATTTCATTTTTTTAATAAAAAAGATTGGCTTTGAGAAAGAAGTGTCGTAATCAGGTTTTTCCTCTGACCGGATAGATTTATTATCATATGCAGAGATTCCCGTGCTAAAAATTATGCTCACTAGCATTATAAAAACAACTAAAACTAATACCTTTTTTTTGTTCATATGTGTCCCTCACAAAGCCTTTGCTTAGATGCCAATTTAAATAATTTATTAATTTATTAAACTTGCGTTAAATATTTATAACGGAATCTTATGAGAAATCGTTTTAAAAAATTTAATTTTATCAATTTGTATTTTTAAATACCTTTTTTGAAAAACACCTAAATAAATTATTAAATAAAGTCAATATTTTATTTATGGAAAGATGAAGAAAAAAGATGTTGAAGACTTCATTGGAAAGGAATGTCGCTTAACAAAGAAAAAGGACAAGTTCACAATCTACGGAAAAATTGTTTCTGTGAGTGATGATTGCTTGGTCTTTAAAACAGATAAAACGACGAACATCATTAATTTTGATGCTGTTGAAGAAATAACATTTAAAGACTGAGATTAGAACAAAATTCAGATTTTTGTTATCAGTTTCCTTCAAGTATTTAGGTTTTTTTAAAAGGGTTGTAATACTTCTAAATTTTTTTAATTATGTGAGTAGATGAAGTCGAAGTCAAAAAAAGTAGGAAAAAAGAAGAAGCAGGAAAAACAGACCGCAGTGAAGGGTCACGCAACTTTTGAAAATGGTTCTTTGATGGGAGTGACGGCTGAAGTCGCCGAGATGCGAGCCAAGAAGGAGGCACAGCAGGCTCAAAAAGCCCAGAAGCAGTCACCAAAGGGCAAGAAGGAAAAGCTGGCAGATGAGGGTGACGAATGGGAGCAGTATTGTGCGATAAACAAACCACAGGTTGAGAAGGTCAGGCAGGACATCAAACGTATCATTGAGGAGACGTTGAAACTACCAGATGTGGTATGGGCGAAAACGTCAGGTACCGACTTTTGTGCTAAAGTGAATGGGCGATTGATAGTACGAATCTGTCCGCTTGCAGGTAACGCAACCTTCAGTACCTACGTGCCAGGGCTCACACCGCAGGGCAAATTGTTGAGGCACACAGTTGATGAGGTCGTCAAAGCGTTGCCAGAAGCACACGCAATGTTTCATAAAGTGAAGGTCGAGAAAGTCGAAAAGCCGTCAACCAAAACAGCAGAGCAGGGTGAAGAGATGGTGAAGCTCTTGAAAGCACGGCTAGAAAGTGCGAAGGGCAACAAACATAAGGGCGTTGCCTGTCCAAAGGGCGTGAAGCTCAGCAACCCAGCAGTGGCAGAGTTCATAAAGGGAGAAGGGCTCACAGTTGACAACGGCAAAATAATGTTCGCTCAACAATCGTAATTTTTTTTGTCCAGTGCTACGTTGTATTTAGCAATGGAGGCATGGACGCGTCCATTACTTTGTTGTATTGTAGTATAATATACATAGTATACATTGTATACAATACTACATTATAGTAGTTATTTCGTGGTTTTTCATAATAGTTAAATTTTATAACATAATTTTTAGGATAAGAACAAAATGGAGGTGATAGGAAAGGCAGGTGGTGAGGATTTCATTTTAAGCAGGTGAGTGTCGAGCATGGCGTAGTCGTGCTCAGTGACAGAAACATTTTTTGAGATGGTTGTTGCTTGACGTGACAACCATTAGTAGAGGTAAGAAAATAATATCAAAGTTGATAGGTATAACTTGAAATTTTGTCAAAATGGAAAAGATCTAAAAAAATTAAGCCCATTTTTTATAAAGTGAGTGGAAAATGCCCAATTGGTCGAGTATTTTTCCAATAATAAAATCAATGATTTCCTCAATTTTTTGTGGTTTATGATAAAAGCCAGGCATGGCAGGTAAAATAACTGCGCCATTCTGCTTAGCCGATACCATGTTTTCAAGTGATGCCAAATCTAAAGGTGTTTCACGTAATACCAAAATTACTTTTTTTCCTTCCTTAAGACAACACATCGCTGATCTTGAGGTAAGATTTTCTCCATAACCATTTGCAATTGCCGAAAGCGTTTTCATGCTACAAGGAACAATTATCATCGCGTCTATTTGAAATGAACCGCTTGCAGGCCCGGCAAATAGGTCATCATTTTCATAAAAAAATTTTGCTAATTTTTTTACTTCGGATAAAGTGCGATTAGCTTCGTATTCCATTATTTTTTTGGCACCTTCTGTTATTATCAGATGAATCTCCTTTTGAATTTTTGCCAATTCTTCAAGGAGTTTAATTCCGTAAATAACACCTGATGCACCACCAATGCTTACCAAAATTTTCAAAACTATTCACTCCTATATAGCTTCTATTAATCTCCTCAACGATACAGATAAATTATTCTCCGTTTCTAGATTTGTGCCTGTTACTATAATATTAGCTCCTGCCCTAGCTTTCTTACGTGCATCTTTAATATTACGAATTCCACCTCCGACTAACAACGGAATATCGATATTTTGTTTAACTGCTGAAACCATTTCATCGGTTACTGGCTTTGGAGCGCCAGAGCCTGCCTCAAGATAAAAAAAATTCATACCTAGATATTGTGATGCTAAAGCATATCCAACTGCGGTTCCAATATCATCTCTCTTAACAAGATCAACTTCTCCAACCTTTCCAGCAGTCATTCCTGGCTCAACAATTAAATACCCCATAGATATCGCTTCCAATCCTGACTGTTTAACAAATTGGGCCCCTTTTACATGTTCTCTAATTACATAATCTAGATTTCGTGAGTTAAGTAAACTCATAAAAAAAATTGCATCCGCATATTTACTAAGAAATTTTGCACCAGACGGAAATAAAATGATCGGCAATTTGGAAGTTTTTTTAATTGTTTTTACAGTGCCATCAACTTGTTTGCAAGAGCTAAGCGTGGATCCTCCAATCATCATCGCGCTGCTTCCAGCTTCCTCAGCAATTTTGGCCAATTCGCCTGCAACTTTAGGAGATTGTTTGTCTGGATCCAATAAAGAAAAATGTAATGTCCTCTTTTTTGATTCTTTTATTATTAAATCGGCAATACTCATCATCAGCAATAAGTAAAAGGTGCAATATTAATTTTTACCAAAGGATATAAGGCGTTTTAATAACTCATTATTGCAACAGGCAATAATGCTAGTCCTTTCATCCAGTGAAAGTTTCATATTTAAATTCTCACCAAATATGTTGGTGACGACCCCTCCTGCTTCTCTAATTATGAGGGTTGAGGCAGCAATATCAGTTATTCTGAGGTATTCCTTACTAACAATATAATAATCCAATGACCCTACTGCAACTAGACACATTTCCAGAGAAGCAGATCCGAAGGATCTCACTTTCCCTTTTTTTGCAAGATCAATTGTTAAATTGTCTGCGTTTGCACCCAATGTAATTGATGCCAAAACGTCATTAGAGGGCATCTCAGGTATCGCGAATCTTTGATTATTTAAAAATGCGCCATTGTTTTTTTCGGCTATAAACAAATCCCCTGCTGGGATATTTCTAACAACCCCATATTCTATATCTTTGAGATATTTTTTCCCAACTCCCAAGCATACTCCAAAAAAAGGAATGCCGCGATATGCATTTCTCGTTCCATCTATTGGATCTAGAACAAATGTATACTTACCCCCAAAATCAAGAAATCCTGCTTCTTCGCTCAGAATATTAACTGGATTTTTTGATTTTTTTATAAAAGATAAGGCAATTTTTTCAGCAATATCATCAATATATTTTGTTGGTGTCCCATCAGCACCTATGCCAACATTTGTACCAAATTTATGAAAATCTGTCTTATATACTCGTTTGATTTTATGATAAATTTTATCTACTGTTTGTCTTGCTAGTAATTTTATTTTTGCATCCATTAGTATAAAAGCAACATCTCTATAATTATAAAAGTTTTTAGCAGATAAGATTAGATTCATTTGGTTGTACTTGTAGTCCAGTTTCCATAATGGGAAACTAAAAATACAATAGATGCCCCTAGAACTCCAACTAAAATTGTAAATATCAAATTTTCCATGTTAAGTATTATTTTATCCGCAGGAATTCTTAACGCCCCCAACATTAAACCTATAACAAAACAAATTGTTTGGCCTTTATACTTTTTAAATAAATATGAAAGCAATCTTGAAAAAACAAGTAAGCCAATTATCCCACCGACAACATATACAATTGCAAAAGATAATTTGGAAAAATTCATCTGCTCAATCTGATGAAGAACCCCCAACATAAATTCATATTGACCAAATAAGTAAAGTATAAATGCACCAGAAATTCCTGGGAGGATCATAGCGCAAAATGAAATGATTCCTGAGAAAAAAATAATTATGTGAGAATGCTCTGTCTGAACCCCTTGCATGCCAACAATTAATAGTCCAGCGATTAAACCGATAAGAACAAATACGCTTGATTTCCATGTTATTTCGAATCTAATTTTAACAAACATTACACCTGCTGATGATATTATTAATCCAAAGAAAAATGCAGATGTATAAGTAGGATAGATATCAAACAATAATTTAAGAACCGGTGTGAGAGCAAGAAAGGCTGCACATATTCCTGCTAATAAGGGCATCAAAAAAGCAAAATCAATATTTAGAAAATTTTTCTTAGCTTTTTTAAGATAATTCTTACTTACAAATCCCCTAATAAAATATGGAATAAATTTTAAATCAATTGATTTAATAGACTGAATTAGATGTTCATAAATGCCACTTATTAGCGCAATTGTGCCTCCAGATACACCTGGAACTATGTCGGCACTTCCCATAAAAAGACCTTTTAAAAATAGTATTATGGATTCAAAATATCGGTTTTTTTTTGTCAGACAGTCACCAATAAAGGTAGAGAATAACAAAATAAAATACTTATTGAATTGTAGAAGATATCTGATTCCCAAAACCCGCGTCAACTACAAGTTCCCTATCTTTAATTATCTGTTCGCCACGTAAAAAAACATCATTTGGTAAAAGCGCCTCTTTGCCTTCAAATGGTGTCCAATCACACTTATAATGAAGGGAACTTGAATTAATTTTAGATATTTTACTAAAATCAACAGCTATAAAATCTGCATCCATGCCAACTGAAATTTCTCCTTTTGAGATGCCAATTATTTCCGAAGGTCTTTTGCACATTATTGAGGTGACTAATTCGAGGTTTAATTTATCCTTTTTTACCAATGACAACAACATTGGATACATTGTTTCCACTCCAGGTATACCCGAAGGTGAAATGTCAAAATCTTGCTGTTTTTCCTCTATTGTATGGGGCGCATGATCCGATTCTAATATATCAATAGCGCCGTTTTTTAATGCTCCCCATAAGGATTCGCGATCAATCTCAGATCTAATGGGAGGGTTTACTTTGAAAAAACTAGATTTTATGTTAATATTATTTACATCAAAAAACAAGTGATGGGGGGTGACTCCGATACTCACATTTATAGGTTTATTTTTGAGGGCATTTAACCCTTCGGAAGAAGACAAATGACAAATATGTATTCTCAAATATGAATTTGATATGCTTTTTAATATATTGATAATAGCCGTTTTTTCGCAAATTGCTGGCCGAGATTCTATGTGATCTAAACAATTAAGTGAGAACTTCTTATGTCTCTGAAGACATGTATCGTCCTCAGCATGAAAGAAAATTGGTTTATCCATTATCTCGTTTGAAGAAAGGGCGGTTTTTAAATTATCTTTGTTAAGTTTTATAGATTGTGTGCTTTCTCCCAAAAAGATTTTGAAGCCTTGACAATGTTTGTTCAATTCCGATAATCTTTTATGATTTTCATTTGATATTGCTGCAAATAAACCAAAATCTATATAGCTTTTTTTTCTTACAATACTCTTCTTTTTTTCAAGTAAATCTACCGATGTTACGGGAGGTATTGTGTTTGGCATATCACAAATGCAAGTAATTCCACCATATGCAGCTGACATTGAACCGGTTTTAAAGTCTTCCTTATGAATACTGCCAGGATCTCTAAAATGTACATGAACATCTATTCCTGCAGGTAATATAACCCTGCCAGGAAATGAACAGACTTTATCCCCTGACAGTATCTTCTTTATCGCACATATCTTTCCATCTTCAATTCCAAGACAGCATTCTTCAATTTTTCCTTTGATAAGGGCCTTTCCCTTAACAACGAGATTCATCAATTGTTCTCTCCGTTATTTGTCCGTTTGGTTTTACTTCTGAAAAAATTTGTCCTTCAAACTTATAAATCTTTGTTTGCTTATCTAGCCATGCATCTGGTAAAAGACCTGCTTTCATACAAGTATTAGACAGAAATTCCTCCAGATCCCAATTCTGTTCAACTGGAACTTGTGGCAAAAGTAAACCTTTGAAAAAACCCTGCTCTACAATAAGTCCATCACGTCCGATTTTAACTTGATTCTTATATTCTTTTGGAGAATTTACAACAATGAGTTCGGGTCTTGTCAAAATTGTTACCTCAATTACAATTTTATCTATTTCGTTTACATCCAATTTATTAAATCTAGGATCTTTCGTTGCGGATTTTGCTGCACTCGCTAAGGCGTTTTTCAATGGCATCACTGGTTCTGGTATACCAATGCACCCTCTTAACTCAAGATTTGGGAAAGTGTGTAAAGTTACAAAAGCCCCACGATTTTGGTCAAAAGTAGGTCCAAGTTCAAAAGATTTTGGATTCTTATTTGCGACATGAGATTCGATGATATTTCGGGCAAATTTTACAGCATTTATTCCGTCAACTTTAGATAACATATAAGAGGTTAATTAAAAAGTTGTTAAAATATAATGTGGTATGGGACGTTATAAACATCCCTGCCATTTTAATGATTATATTAGTTCCCCTTTATCAAGAAGTATTTCGTAACTTTTAGAAACCTCTCCTACCTGGATTGTTATCTGACGCTCAAATACATACAACACATCGATTCCACTTTCATTAACCATATGAGTTACAGTCACATTATACGATCCAGGATAAAGTTTAGATTTGAAATATCCTTCTTTATCGGAAGCTATCGCTTTGGGTTCGGCTGTGTTGTTTACAACTGAACCATCCGTTTCAAAACCAATTGTAACGTTATCAATTGTGGATCCAGTATCATTGTATCTTGTATAACCGCTGACAGTAACATACGCATAAGCTAGAGACAAATTATAAAATTCAGAGACATTTTCACTGATTGTAATTGTGGCCGCGGTTTCATAAACTGGATACTTTGTGGCATTAATTATGTAATTTCCAGGCACCAATGAAATAAACGAATATTTTCCAGTTGTATCAGTAACTAATGAGTCGACAACTTTAATCTCTCCGTTTAGTTTGGTGTACCTAAGTGACACATCAACATTTGACACTTCCTCTCCCTCGTCGTATTTTCCATTGTCGTTATCATCATAATAAATTGTACCCCCTACATCTCCGGATTTTGGCTTTGATATGTTATTACTGTTATTGCCAGAGACTAGAGCAATAATTGCATCGTCTATCAAAAAATCATCAATTGTTGCAATAACCCTATAATATCCAGGTTTCAATCCTTTTACAGAATAAAAACCTTTATTATCAGTTGTTGTCAAATTATAGTTAGAATAATCATATTGTTGAGGTTGACCCGTATTTGGATCAAAAGTTTCTATGCCCAATACCACAATTTCTATATCTGGAAGAGGGGTGTCGATAGATGCATTATATGCAGTATGATTGTCAAGATTATCATATACAAAGCCTTCCAGATTTGCTGGATCTATTGTAACATTAACGAATCGTTCGTAATTTTCTCCCATCCTGCTTGCCTCCTCATCTGTTATTGGTGCAAGATCGCCGACACCATTGAATGTTATATTTTTCAATGGAAATGCCCCTGCATCTAGCTCAGGATATCGCCGAATTTGTATTGTAATGTTACCTTCAGGTGCAATTAAGGAAAAAGTACCGTTGACCGTTGATGTTTTATCATGATCAATGGGAATTTCTATACCATAATGAGATATATTTTTCTGAACGACAACTTGAGCATCTAATAGTTCTCCATTGTAATAAACAGACCCGTTAATAAACGCTCCCGCATAGTATTTTGCAATTACCACAGCACTTTTACTTCCTGAATAATATGGATATTTATTAATGTCAGATATAAATTCAGCACAAAAATGTCGCATATTGATACAAGGAAGTTGATAGTTAGGCTCGCTTTTACTACCTGATTCGCCACTTGCAAATCCTATCCAAGTTCTATAAAACATGGTATCAAAATATGCATCTTTGTAATATGCTTTTGTATTTACTGGAGGATCTAGTCTTAATTCCTGGTCAGTTAGATTTTCTAACTCCTCAAACGTTAATTCGTTGCCATTTTGTGTAACATAACGGAATTCAATAAAATCGTCTTCAGGATTGTATGCCCCTCCACCGCTAACTAATAATAGGCTCTTATCTGCTAGAAACGCAAAGATATTAAAAATTTGTTTATCGTATCCTTCAACGCCATAATAACGAATGCTAAATCCCGTTGCATTTTGGATATCGCAATACAGCCAGGTGATTTGTTCATCATCTAAACGATCGACAATTAATTTTGTAACATCATGATATATTGCATTGGTTTTCCATTGTTCTCCAACTGTATATTGCTGACTTAACTCAGCATTGTACTCTTCCCCAATTGGTTTGCCATAAGAAGGAGAAATTTCGGGATTCTCTACCCATGATTTAATATCAATTGTGCCATTTTTCCCCAAATTTTTTTCTAATGCTTTCTCTATTTCAGTTGATAATAATCCTTCTTCTTCAACATATCCTTCCAACAGCCTTACAATCCAAACTGCTACTGCTTCTTCCTCGCTAATTGCAGTATGGAAATTTGCCGCTGGAGGAATTCCGTCTTGAAAGTTGTCGGCAACTGTAGGATGTTCTCCTATAGCTACTTCATAGAATCCGTAATCCCACCAAGAGATATAGGCAGGACGATCTGACGGTTTTGAAATCTGATTATCCTGGTTACTCAGCCAAGTATATGCATCTACCCAATATTGCTCTTTATAGTGTCCAAGACCAAAAACTCCTGATGGATAATCGCCAAAAGCAGCCTCTTTATCCACAGACGGGATAGCAGCATCAAAGGAAAGATATGCATTAGGAAATACTACTAAAAAACCGATAAAGACAATTCCTGAAATATGTGTAAATTTAAAACCACGTCTTATCCCGCGAAAACCTCCACCGGAGCTCTTAATGGTCCTGATCATCTGTTTGTAATCAATTTTGTCGACTATTACCCAAATCATCCAACCACCAAGTATCGCCATAAGGGGTACCAAATCATTAAGAAAACGACCTGCCACACCTGTAAGCCAAATTTGGATTACAAAAAAAGTAATAATAAACAGAAAATCTCTTCTCTGAGGACCCTTATAAAAAAGATACGCCATAAATGCAAAACCGAAAAAACCTAACCAATAAAAGGCGGGGCCAAATGACATAACTGTCCGACTAATAGCATAAGTTCCTGCCTCTGCAATAGTCATAGCAACTTTAGTTCCATAAATTCCTGAGCCATATATGATATTTGAAAGTGTTGAAAGAGAAGAAAAGCCTGGAATAATAGAGGAGAAATCTTTCACAAAATATAAGAAAACTAATGCAATAATTGCCACTACAAAAACCGCTGGCAATGTTAAAGTCCACGGCAATTTCTTTAATTTAAATATGTAGTAAATAGCTCCAAAAGCAGTAACGCCTAAACAAAGGAATAGTGGAATATCAGCTCTAAACCCCCCATATCTTGCTGCTATAACAGGCAATGAAATGAGATACCCAGAAAATAATAATATTGATGTGCTACTGAAAACATTAAACTGAATTTTATTTTTGTAAATATCAACTACCATTTGAACAATTGCATATACCGCAATAATTACGTATAGATAACGTGCTTCGACCCAAGTCATGGATAAGGATGCAAGAGGTATTCCTCCAAGAAGTGCGTAAATAACAGATTTAACATTATTTTTTTCCTTTATACTTTTAATCAGAAAATAAAAGGTCACAAAATACAAAAACAGGTTAAACGAATCATGATCGAAAAGTGAATAAGCAGAGCCATGACCAGATCCAAGATGAATTGGAATAAGAGCAATAAATAATGCTGCAAGAATTCCCTCCTTTTTCCCAAACAAAGTTTTACCAATAAAATAAACAGGAAATACAAGCAGTGCACCAAAAAGGGCTGGTATAAACTGCATTGAATAACCAACTGCGTCTACTTCATCCATAAACGGAGATAACAATCTACCGAATCCTATTGCCATCATATTGAGAAGAGGTCTTCGACCTCCCGTGTGTCCAATAGGATAATTGAGAAGAGGGTCATAATCTGAATAATATGGATATTCGCCTGGATTTTCACCATAAAGTGTTTGATTTACCAGCCTCATGTTATAATAAGGGTCTGGACCAGATAAATAAAACTTACTAAAACCTTCTCCTTCATCATTTATCGAAATACCGCTTGATGCATTAAAATAAGCATTGAACAATAGAACGATAAAAAAAATACCGACTAAGAAAATTGCTGTCAACCACTGCTTTTTAAACCTAAAAGAAGGTGCTTCGTCAACACTTTTTTGAACAAAACGTTTGGGTTCTTCAATGACCGGTTTACCTTTTCTCTGAGCTCGTTTTCTCATTGTTTCACCTAAGAGTATGTCACACTCGTAAATTTATAGTATTATAAATACCTTATCTGTCGTTTTAATCCGACTTGGTTTTTAGTTTTTTAACGATACACGGAGCTACTTTTACCTTGCTAAATTCTGAAAATATTGTATCAGTAGAGATAATTTCATCGCAACCAGCATTATCAAGATTTTTTATGGCGTCACCTGCAAATAGCCCATGAGTACACGAGACAAAAACTTTATTTGCCCCTTGTTTTTTTAGCTCAATAATGGATTTTGCCATTGTATTACCAGTCGAAATGATGTCATCGATAATTGCAACATTGTTTCCCTCCGCTTCAAGATTTTTCGGTTTAATTTCAACAGTGGATCCATCTATTCTGGTTTTCTCCATGAAATCAAAATCACAATCGATTATTTGAGAAGTTTGCTTCGCCCTTAACAATGCCCCTTTATCAGGGGCAAGAACCATATCAACCTTTTTTTTCTTTAGAAATGCAGCTAGTTCTAAAACTGCAGTACAACTTTGTGCCTGAATGGGAAAAAAATCCAAAATGTGCTCTTTGTGTGGATCTACCGTCAATACTTTTTTTGTGCTTTTACTAACAAGTTGAGCTATTAACTTTGCACTAATTGGCTCTCCATTTTCAAATTTTTTATCCTGTCTTGCATAGCCAAAATAGGGAATAACGGCCGTAATACTTTTCGCACCAGATTCCCTAGATGCTTCTTGTAAAAGAAGAAGTTCAATTATGTTTGGGTCGGGATACGTAGTTTGAACAATAATTACATCTTCCCCAGAAATATCATCTAGGATACGGACATACAACTCGCCGTCAGGAAATCGTTTAGAGATGGTTTCGGCTAAAGGAATCTTTAATTGTTTTGACAAGTCCTTAGAAACAGATGATGATGCAGAACCTCCAATAATATACATAGAGCAAGAAAGTAAATCAAAAAGCTGTTTTTAGCTATTTCGTAAGAAAGTTTTTATAACCTCACGTGCATAATTCCTCAATGGGTGTGGATGTGAAATCATTAAGAACATTTTCCAAAATGTTTTTGATAGTAGCATTAATATGTACATCCCTTTTTGTGCAGTATTCACATGCAGATAAAGAAATTTTAAATCTTGTTGATGCTGTATTTGAAGTAGAATTTGAAAGTGGGACGGAACTTAAACTAGATATTACAATGGATGTTAGAAAAATTACAACTGATAAAACCTATTTTGGCTCTGAAATTGGTAGTGTATCTCAACAAGAACTGGGTGCCTTTAGACTTAAATTGTACTTAATGCTGGAAAGTCAACTGGATGAAATTTTTAATTTTGCCAATTTACTTAATTTTACAATGCCTGAATTTGATGGAAACAACTTCAAGGAAAGTTTGCAGATTAAATTAACAAATTCATTTTTTAAAGTTAATGAATCAATAAACATAGATGACTTTATAAACGGATTACTTGACATGGGTGCAGTTATTGACTACATTTTTAAACTTAAAGCGGAGAGTGGGTGGAATAACACGTACAATTTCATATTTCCTACAGATATAATATACAATCGAACAAATACAAATATAATAATGGGAAACAATATTATTCAATGGGAAGTAATTAATGGATCTGGCCTGCAGCATAGTAAGCTAGCAGAGATATCTTTGAAGTATACAAACCCAACAACGCACAAAATATCCAGTGAAGATATAGATATTTTATTTGAACTGGATACAAGGAATTTTAATCAAACTTTATTTTCGGCAAACGTTTTGGCCAAAAAAATAAGTATAAAGGAATACAATATTTTGCCTGACTTCATAACGAATTTGAATTTTGTGTCCGCGGATGGGATTAGGCTTTTAATAGACAATGGCCTATTGGATTGGGAAAATTTTTACAATATTACTATCCAGCCAGTCCTAGAAAATATCTTAGACGAAATAACACATTCGCCTTTTAACCAAACCATAGATGCTATATTTTTATGGGATGTAAATTCAACTTTAAACTGTACTAATCCATATGACCCATCAAACATGAATTGTGATCCCCCAATTAGAGTTTCTTTAGTTGACAATGACGTAAATTTAAAAATCTTCAACATATCCTCACGTGCATTAATCGGTCTTGTCCAAGCTGGTGCAAATGCTTCGCTAACTCCCTCAGATTTAAACTTTGGACAGGGGCTTGGGAACCTAGTGTATAATTACTCAGGCATTATCTATTTTCCAAAATCAATCTTACTAGAAGGTAGCAACCCATACAACTGGACTAAAGACGATCCGATTATGGGCGAAATCTCTTCATATTCCTCACCAAAATACAACATGGAAGAAAAAAACACTGTCTTGACAATTGACATTTCAAATACCGATCTAAACCTGCTTAGTTTTTTTGTTGGAAGCCCAGAGTTAAATCTAGGACTATCCATAGACGAGTCTCAGTATTACTATGTGACAAAAACCCCAAAGGAATTCTCTATCCCACAAAAAATTAATTTACAGTATCTTAACTCAGATGCATTGAGATTGTGTATAGAGGAGATATTCGATCCAGACGACATTTCTTCTTTCCTGCAAAATGAAAAAACCTTTTTTGAAAACAGAATTGTTAATATATTACAATGTGGAGAAATTGATGGTTATATTAATGATGGTATTTTTGAAGAATCATTAATTTGGGATGGAAATGTGATGGATATGGATAAAAACAAGCCTGTTACTGTTCCATCCTATGCCCATTTTTCTAAGGCTGTGCCATACGATCCTTCTTTTCTTCCGCCGTCAATGGATATTTCTAATATTACGCTTAATTTTACTGGATTACGCAATCAAAATGTCACTTATAAAATAATATTTCCAAAAGGAACTAACGTGATGTTTAATGATAGCTTGAATAAGGCCTCATTAAAAGGCACCGATGACGGGAGATTATTTATAGAAATTAGGTTTGATAAATTAGATAACGGGTTAACTGAAGTACTTACCTTTAAAATGATACCCTCTTTACTGTTTGTAATAGGATTATTTATGCCTTGTATAATTAGTCTGATTGTTACGATTCTACTCGTTGTTGTAATCTATATCATAAGTAAAAAACGAAAAATGAAAAAGTCCCTGCCAGTCGAAACGGGTGATGCAAATAGTTATGAAGGTCAAGATTATTATATTCCCCCTCCTCCACCGCCAAGATCGAGATAGGTGTCTTAGTTTTATTTTTTAACAAGACTTGGTAATAAGGTTAGCAAGGAAGGGTTATATTTTAGCATCGGTCCAATTAATTTAGAGGGATAATCAATATCGCCATAACGATTGATTACTTCCAAAATTTTTGGTTTCTGAAATTTCTCAATGTATTTATCAAACTGTCGATCTGATAGTTTTTTGTAAACAGTTCTCAAGATCATTCCCATATTTAGTTCTCTTCCAATATCGGAAGACCATAATTTGTGATATTTTTTAAGGTAATCAATAGAAAAATCCTGTTTTTCCATAGCATCCACAGCAACAGATATGCAATGTTTCCCACAAAGCAGCCCTGTGTATATGCCTCCTCCAGATGAAGGTTTAACTTGGCCTGCAGCATCCCCAACTAACATAACGTTCGAGGCGGCACTCTTATCTAATGGACCGAGTGGGATTTTACCCCCTATCTTTCTTACGATTTTTGCATTTTCAAGGAATCTTCCACCATATTTTGGTTTGAAAAGCTGAGAAAAATAATATTGAATAGAGCGTAGAGATGAAGGATCAATGCACAACCCAACTCTACATTTCGATCCAACGTGATTTATAGGTATGATCCAAGCAAAAAAACCTGGTGCAATATCGTTACCAAGAAATATCTTTACAAAATCCGGATCCAATTTAGTTCCAGTTAATTCGGCTCCAATGCCCTTTAATATCTCTTTTGGGTTAGGAAAACCGAATCTATCTCGAACTACAGAATGGGCGCCATCTGCGCCCACAACTAAGTTACATAATATTTCCAATTTTTGTGTTGTTTTTAGTTCTATTTTATTACCATGTTTCTGTGCCGAAGTAACTCTATTTTTCAACAAAAGTTTTGCATTTTCCGAGGTTGCTTGATCAACAATTTCTTGGTCAAATCTTGTTCGATTTATAACCAGTGCGTGTACTTTATTACCTCCAATAACCAAATGGTTACCATTGGGTGAAAAGATTTCTGCACCTTTTATTTCGTTTTGAATAATTTCTGAATCTGAAACTTTAACAAAATCAAATACCCTTGATGTCACAAGTCCTGCACATTTTGACGGCTCTCCAATTGTTTTGTGTTCCTCAAGGATTTTTACATTAAAGCCCTTCGAAGCAATATTTGCTGCGACAAAGCCCCCAATAGGACCTCCACCCACAACTACCAAATCAGCGATTTCTGTCACGGTCATATTAATATTGTTATGTTAAAAAAGATTTATAACAAAATCGCATATTAACAAAAGATGGATAAATATTTCTAAGAGGATTAATTAATATGACTTTATTTGCGAAAATTGGTATGTTTTTTATCTTTTCAAAAAAAGGTGACGATCATGCATCTGAGTTCAACCCCCAAGATTCAGATGGAAATAATTTACTTTGTCGTTTTGTAACAGATGGTTTTGGCAACAAAATTGGGGAGAGTATAGCAATAGACAACGACATAATGATTATCAAATCCGGAAAGGATTTTCTTGGTATCCCCTTTAAACATGTCTTTGAAGAAGAAAAAACTCTACTTGTCAAGGGACCTATTGACAATGAAAAAGCAAAGGAAATGGGTATGAATTGGTTGGACAAAACGTTACGTTCAAATGGCTATAAAGAGGGAAAACATTGACAGATGAAGAATATAAGATGGTTATTGTTACCCGCGATGATCTAAAACTCAGCTCTGGAAAGCTTGCTGCCCAAGTTGCGCATGCAGCAGTAGAATGTGCATTGATTGCTAAAAAAGAAAAATCAAATTGGTTTAGAAAATGGTTTAATCAGGGTGCAAAAAAGGCTGTGGTAAAAACCGATGTAATAGAAGATTTTTTAATTTATAAAGAAAAAGCTGAAAAGTTAGCCCTTCCTGTAGTTATTATAAGTGATGCAGGCCACACCGAGATTGCTCCGGGAACTCAAACCGTATTAGGTATCGGACCTGCTCCTTCCAATTTAATAGATCAGGTAACTGGGAGTTTATCCCTTCTTTAAAAAAATTATAATATAATAAACATAATTTTTAATATATTTTAATTACATTAATTCGCAAACAAAAAAAAGCAAAATATTTTAAAATTGTTATTTATTATTGAGTTAGGTGGTTTAGGAGGATGCACGAATGAATGAGATGATAAAAGCTTTCGGTTGTAATGCTGGGAAGTTGTGGCAGGTACTTAACAACGATGGTCCTCAAGTTCAGACGAAATTATTAAAAAAAGCAAATCTTAGACTTGATGAGTTTTATACCGCTGTAGGATGGCTTGCTAGAGAAAACAAGATCTGCAAAGAAAAAAGAACATATAAACTTGGTGAAACAAATTTAACTGAGCAGATTGGAAAAGATGCTGGAAAGGTGTGGGAGGTTTTAGGGCATAGAGACGAAATTGACGTATCGGCAATTTCACGTATATCCAATTTGGATAAGAATGATTGTTATTCGGCATTAGGATGGCTTGGACGAGAAGGAAAAATTAGTGCTAAAATAAAAATCCGTAAAAAATAATGAATGAAAAATCCTAAAGTCTATTTAGGATTTTTTCTCAATTTGTTGTAAAAATTTTTTTAGCTGAATTTTATTAACTGGTTTATGAAAAAACAAATTCGACTTCTTGGGATCGATGACGCTCCGTTTTCCTTTGACGACAGAGTCGCAAGTGTAATTGGCGTTGTAATGAGAGGAGGCGAATATGTTGAAGGTGTATTGAGAAAACAAGTAACTATTGATGGTACAGACGCAACTGAAATATGTATAGAAATGATTGAGTCAACACGTCATAGAAAGCAACTGAAAGCATTATTGTTGGATGGTGTTTCTCTTGGCGGATTTAATGTCGTAGATATCGAAAAAATCTTTAACAAAACAAATTTGCCTGTAATAACCCTGACTCGCGATCTTCCTGATTTTGAACAGATCGAGATTGCGTTAAAACAACATTTTAAAGATTGGGACAAAAGGTTAATGATAATGACTAGTGGGCAACTTCACCAAGTAAAAACTAAATACAATCCTATTTATGTAAAATGTGCCGGCATAAAAATTGATGAGGCAAAAGAAATAATAAAGTTATCGACTATACGAGGGGTCATACCTGAACCTATTCGAATGGCACATCTCATAGCGTCAGGTATAACTAGAGGTGAATCTTATGGGAAGGCCTAAGGCTGAGGTTGATGTTAGTATTTGCTTGGCTTGCGGTGGATGTATTTCTGTATGTCCAAACGATGCGTTATCAATGTGTGCAGGTAAAGCTTTTGTAAATAAGGATAAATGTACAAGTTGTGCTATTTGTATAAGAACATGTCCTGTTGGGGCAATAAAGGGGGAGGATTATTGATCATGAAATATGACGTTGTCGTTGTCGGATCTGGACCTGCAGGAACAGTCACGGGTAGATTTGCTGCAGAATCTGGAGCAAAAGTCCTTATCGTGGAGAGGAGAGCAGAAATAGGTGTTCCTGTGCTTTGTGGTGAGGGGATAAGCAGAAAAATTGATGAGTGGGACATGTTAGATGGAGACAGATGGATTGCAGGAAGGATGGATGGTGCCAGAATATTTTCTCCAGACGGGACAATGGTTGTTTTATCTGCAGAAATGGCAGGAAATGAGACTGGATATGTGGTTTACAGAGACATATTTGATCAAGAATTAGCAAAAAAGGCAGTAAAATCTGGTGTAAAGATAATGATGAATACCCAAGCTCTTGGTTTTATCAAAGAGGATGGTAAAATTAAGGGCATGAGAGTTAAACACTTTGATAAGGAGATGGACATTGAATGTGATATTGTAGTTGGAGCAGATGGTGTTGAATCTAAAGTAGGTAAATGGGCAGGTATCGATACGACCTTAAAACCAAATGATCTGGAGACTTGTTGTCAATACACTCTTACAAATTGTGACGTAAAAGATGCTTATTGTGACTTTTATCTTGGAAGCAAAAAGGCACCTGGAGGATACATCTGGGTATTTCCAAAGGGAAAAACTGTAGCAAATGTAGGAATAGGAATCCTTGCTAGTTTAAGTGAATCTGCAATGGCTAGGAATCTACTAGATAATTTTATTGAAAATGACAAAAGATTTGAAAATGCAGAACCATTAAGATTTATTGCAGGAGCCGTTCCAGTTGCTAGGCCAATTGAATCTGTAAGAGATAATTTAATTTTAGTGGGAGATTCTGCTCGGCAAGTTGATCCAATAACAGGCGGAGGCTTAACCCATTGTCTCGAGGTTGGGAAAATTGCTGGAGAAGTGATTGGAAAGGCTGTAAAAGAAAAGAATTTCAGTGGGGAATTCTTGTCGGAATATGAAACTCTTTGGAAAGTAACTATTGGAAAAAAATTAAAGAGAAATTATATGGTAAAAGAAATTCTTCACGAAATGGAAGATAAAACATTAAACATGCTCGCAGATTCCCTCAAAGATTATAAGTTTGAAGACCTGAGCACTCTAAGTCTTATAAAGGCCCTTGTATTAAAACATCCTACTCTGCTTATGAAATTAAAACCACTTCTAAAGCTATCTGAATTGTAGAGGCATTATATGAAATGGGGAATTGTTTGTAAATCCAAGTATAAAAAATCCGTTTCACTATCCAAAGATATTTACGAGTTTTTACAGGATTATGGTCAGGTTTATTTAGACGAAACTTTTTCAGAAGAAATAAATAAAAAAGGACACTCTTTAATAGAGTTAAATTCTCTGGCTGATATTATAGTAACCGTTGGAGGAGACGGGACTATCTTGCAAGCTTTAAAGGATATCGACAAACCAATTTTTGCGATAAATTCGGGAGGCATGGGCTTTCTTTCTGAAGTTGAATCCAAATATACAATTGGGGGACTTAAGCAGGTTATCGAAGGTAGATATAATATAGAAGAACGAGCAAAATTAAAAATTCTTGTTGATAAAAAGAGACTTCAGGATGCAACAAATGAAGTTACAATACAAACTGCGCAAATTGCCAAAATAATGTATCTTCAATTATTTGTAGAAAACGAGTTATTTGATACAATAGGTGCTGATGGAGTAATTATTGCTACTCCAACCGGTTCAACAAGCTATTCCTTAAGTGCTGGCGGGCCCCTAATGGACCCTTCAGTAGAAGCAATGATTATTGCACCACTTGCCCCTTTCAAACTTTCTGCTCGTCCTTGGATTATACCGATTAAGAAAAAAATTAATATTAAGATTCTTCCAAAAAGCAAGGAGACAAAGCTCGTAATTGATGGTCATTATTACCAAAGTGTAAATCCAGATTCAGAAATTTTAGTAACGCTTTCAGAAAAAAAGGCCAGATTTGTTAGATTTGGAGAGTCTTTTTACCAAATGGTAAGATTAAAGTTGGTGCGATAAGAAAAATGATATTTTTCAAAAAAAGGAATCGAAGGATTTCTATTAATCAAAAGATTTCTTGGAAAATTACCAGCAGATGTTTGAGTCTTATCTTCGAATGTGCAAAATCAGAGTTTCCAAAAGAATTTGGTGGCCTGCTAAGAGTTGATCCTGAGGAAAAAACCACCATTAACGAAATTGTACTATTGCCTGGAACTATCTCTGGTGATGCTCATGCAATTTTTCGAATGCATATGCTTCCGATTGATTTTTCAATAGTTGGTACGGTACACAGCCACCCATCTTATTCAGCAAAGCCATCATCGGCAGATCTGCAACTCTTTGGCAACATGGAAAGATACATATTATCTGTGCCAATCCTTTCACATCTGATTCTTGGAAAGCTTATAATCACAAAGGTGAAGAAATCACACTAGATATAATATAATTACAAAAAATATTTTTTTCACAATTGTTTAGCCGTTGTCCAAAAATCTATATCTTGATTTTTCTTATCGTTTCATTTGTGCGTATTTTCAAATAAATTTTATAACGATGTTTGTGCTACCTCGATGTGGTAGAGGATGTCTGCATCGCCCTTGGAAATTGTTCTAATTGCACCATTAGCACCAATTGCTGGAGTAGTTTTATTCTGGTTTATACAATTACTATTTATCGAAAGTCAGAAATTTCTCCTTTCGAAAATAAAAACCAAACACGAACCGTTATGCAGATTTACAAATTTTTTGGGCATTTTGTTTCAAACTATGTGCCACGCCCTAGGACTTACAATAACAAGAAGCGGTATTTCGAGTTTTTACATCAGCGTTCATTATGGAAAAGTCGCTCCAAAAAAAAAGAAACAAGGTGTATTTGAATGGTTGTCAAACGGGTTTCTTTTTGTTGGACCTTTTTTTATGCCTTCCTCACTATTACTCATCTGTCTTTATTTTCTAATAACTGATAGTTTTAATACTTCAATTCCAACAAGTTTGGGTGTATCTTATTACTCTTTTGCAGGTCAACTTATAATCTTTGGTAACAATCTTTATACTTTTTCAGAGGGTTTTTTTGGTTTCCTTTCAAGTATTGACCTTCTGCATCCAGGCCACTTGGGATTTTTTTTACTATTAGTATTTCTTGGTTTAGGAATAAGACCCAGCTACATAGGTGAAAAAACAATAGAAAAAGTTGATATGATTTACGATTTGAAAAACATAAAAAACAATTTGTTACATAGGCCCATTTACATCATAATATTATTTTTATTTTCCTATATGCTTTCCTATTTGTCAGTTCTTTTTGAGCAGGCGTGGTATGTTTTGCTATTTTCTATTTTAGGTTGGCTCTCCATAATTGCAATTGCAGCTATGATTGTAACACATTTATTTTTGTTACTAATAAAGAATTCTGACGAAATCAAAGGTCAGTGGAAATTAGTCCCATACTTTGTCTTAATTACATCTTATGTTTCGGCCCGTACAATATTTTTTTATTTCCCTATTGAACATCTTAAAAGTGTTTCGATAGTTATTATGATTGTCTCAACATTTGTCGCCCTTATTTTGTTGTTGAAATTTAAAAGCAATAAGTTTAAAACAAAACCAATAATCAAGCCATTGAAGAAAATTATAAGCGGTGAAACTGATGGACCCAGAAGAGTTATTAAACAATGAAAGGGTTGAAAAACTACTTTCACCACATCCATTATCGTTCATGAGATTGCAGGCTCTTTGTATTTTTTTGATTGTTTGGGGCGTTATTGTCGGATGGTTGGCAAATTTTTCAGAGTGGAAAGATGCTTACTTTGGTCAGTACATTGTTACTATCTTGGCGTGGGCTCTAGTGCTGCTCGTAGTAGGCGTAATCGCATCTTTAATAACGATCAGATGGAGCATTTTTTTCCTTTATCTTGGTGTTATATTAGCTGGCATAGGAATGATGTTTTGGCAGGGCTGGCTGGAAGCGTCTAATGTTTTTATTCCTTTTTATTCTGTTGCGATGTCCATTGTTGGTTTTCTTTTTGTTGAATGGTACAGAAGATCCCACAAATACATTATATCAAATCACAGAATAATATTTAAGGGAGGAGTCCTAACAAAGGAGGAGCGAACGCTAAGATACGATAAAATAACGGATATAAACGCAAAGCAGGGTATTTTAGGTCAAATTTTTGGCTTCGGCACAATAATCCCTATTAGTCAATCGGGCTTTGGTCTTGGTAGTGATAGTTCTTTTGCGGCAGGAGGTGTTGAACTAGGGGCGAAAAAAGCCAAGTTTTTAGGTATTTTTGGAGGTGGAAAAGAAGTACAAACACCCCGTGCACGAAGTTATTATGAGCTACACGGAGTTCACCCTTACAAAGAGGTTAAACAATTGGTTGAAAATCTTGTACAAGGCAGCGTTATAACTCCTTATCAACAGGAACAAGTAGCTTTCCAAAAGGAACAAGTTGATTTGCAAAAAGAGATGAGAGATTTAATGAAGAAGAAATTAAAAACAAATGACGAGGAGAATCAAGAATAAAAGATACATTTAAATTTTAGGAATTATTCTTCAGTAATTCATGGTCCCTAAGAAGGTATTTTTTACAAAAGGCGTTGGAAGACACAGACATGAGTTACAATCTTTTGAGTTGGCGTTGAGAAGTGCAGGTATAGAAAAATGTAATCTAGTAAATGTCTCAAGTATTATTCCACCAGATTGTAAAATAACTTCCAAGGATGCCGGTGTATCCGTTTTAAAACCGGGACAGATCACTTACTGTGTGATGTCAAGAAACAAGACAAATGAACCCAATAGATTAATAGGTGCAGCCATTGGTGTTGCAATACCAAAGGAGAAAGATTCTTATGGATATATTTCAGAGCACCATAGTTTTGGCGAAGTGGGAAAAAGATTAGGAGATCATGTCGAAGACTTAGCTGCGACGATGCTTGCTACAACGCTAGGATTTGAATTTGATCCTGATAAGGCGTGGGATGAACGCAAACAAGAATACAAAATGAGTGGGAGATTTGTTCGTACCCAAAGCATTGCACAAACCGCGCGTGGTGACAAGAACGGATTATGGACAACAGTTATTGCAGCAGCAGTGTTTTTAGAAAAATAAAACCTTTTTCTTCTTTTTAAAAAGTATTTAAATACGAGTGACATTAACCAGATTCAAATAAATGGAGAGATACCATGATTGAAGAATTCGTAAAGTGGTTTGAGGATCTCAAAATTGAAGATGTTCCATCTGTTGGCGGTAAAAATGCTTCATTGGGTGAAATGATTCGAAATCTCGGAGAACGCGGTGTTTCTGTCCCAGGAGGTTTTGCTGTCACTGCATATGCCTATAAATACATGATAGA
This sequence comes from uncultured Thermoplasmatales archaeon, assembly GCA_964615235.1. GTDB lineage: Archaea > Thermoplasmatota > E2 > DHVEG-1 > DHVEG-1 > JAFGPP01. The sequence goes on along the minus strand of CAZTMK010000004.1, from coordinate 111,732 downwards.
AAAGGCGGGAATTGACGCAAGAATCAAGGAAATTCTTTCCGATCTTAACACTCATGACGTACACAATTTAGCAGAGCGTGGTCAGAAAATTCGTGAGTTAATTAAGAACACTCCAATACCACCAGAATTAGAAGAACCAATACGTAATCACTATAGAGAGATGGGAAAAAGATATGGTAAAAATGTCGATGTTGCAGTTAGAAGCAGTGCAACAGCAGAGGATCTTCCCGATGCAAGCTTTGCGGGTCAACAAGAAACGTTTCTTAATGTCAGAGGCGAGGATCAATTGATACAAAAGGTGCGTGAATGCTTTGCCTCTTTATTTACAAACAGGGCAATATCCTATCGTGTAGACAAAGGATTCGACCACTTTAGTGTATATCTTTCTGTAGGTATACAAAAAATGGTTCGTTCAGATCTTGCAAGTTCTGGAGTAATGTTTTCAATAGATACAGAGAGCGGATTTAGTGACGCAGTATATATTACTGGTGCATACGGTCTTGGAGAAAATGTTGTCCAAGGTGCAGTAAATCCCGATCAGTTTTATGTTTTTAAACCAACACTTAATCAGGGATATAAGCCGATTCTAGAAAAGAAACTTGGAACAAAAGAACTAAGAATGATATATGGCGAAAACGGAACATTGCAACAACAGGTCAATGAAGCTGACAAAAAAAGATTTGTGATAAATGATGACGAGATATTGATCCTTGCCAAATGGGCTTGCATTATCGAGGATCACTATCAAAAACCAATGGATATAGAGTGGGCAAAAGACGGAGAAAGTGGCAAGCTTTTCATTGTTCAAGCCAGACCAGAGACCGTACATTCTCAGAAAGATGTTGCAAAACTTCAAACATATGTTCTAGAAGAGAAAGGCAACATTATTGTTGAAGGAGAAGCAGTAGGAAGTAAAATTGGTCAGGGAGATGTAAACGTTATAGAGGATGCAAAAGACATCGGTAGATTCCAAAAAGGGCAAGTTTTAGTTACAGACATGACTGATCCGGATTGGGAACCTATTATGAAAATAGCAAGTGCAATTGTTACTAACAGGGGTGGACGAACATGTCATGCAGCAATTATCTCAAGAGAGTTAGGCATTCCCTGTGTAATAGGAACCGGCGACGGTTCTGAGAAGATGACAAAGGGCCAGCAGGTCACGATTGATTGCTCCGAAGGAGTAGGACGAATATATGATGGATTGCTTAAATATCGAGTCGATGAAGTTGAACTTGACAATTTACCTAGAACCAAAACAATGATAATGATGAATGTCGGAACGCCAGAAAAGGCATTTCAGCAAGGAAAGATACCTAATGATGGTGTTGGTCTTGCACGTGAGGAATTCATTATTAATTCACACATTGGAATTCACCCACTGGCACTTTTAGAATTTGACTTCCTCAAACAAAGAACTCATGAAGATTCCAGAATTGCTGATGCAGTTCAAAAAATTGAGGAAAGAAGTGCTAATTATCCGGACAAGAAATCGTTTTTTGTAGAAAATCTTGCAAGAGGAATTGCCAAAATCGCTGCTGGTTTTTACCCAAACGATGTAATCGTCCGCTTGTCAGATTTCAAAACAAACGAGTATGCAAATCTTATCGGTGGCTTTCTTTACGAACCAGATGAACATAACCCGATGATTGGGTGGCGTGGTGCATCCAGATATTATGATGAAAAATTCAAACCTGCATTTAGCCTAGAATGCCAAGCCATAAAAAAAGTAAGAGATGAAATGGGTTTAACTAATGTAAAACCAATGATACCGTTTTGTAGAACTCCTGAAGAAGGAAGAAAGGTAATTAAAATTATGAACGAAAACGGTTTGTATCAGGGTGAAAACGGACTTGAAGTGTATGTGATGTGTGAAATTCCTTCCAATGTAATCGTGGCAGATCAATTCGCAGACATATTTGACGGTTTTTCCATAGGTTCCAACGATCTAACACAGCTAACCCTTGGACTTGATAGGGATTCTGCTCTTGTCGCGCATATTTTTGACGAGCGTAATGACGCAGTAAAGCGACTTGTTTCTCAGGTGATCAAAACTGCACATGCACATCAACCAAGAAGAAAGGTTGGAATTTGTGGTCAAGCACCCTCCGATTTTCCGGAATTTGCTGAATTTTTAGTTGAATGTGGAATAGACAGCATATCGCTTAATCCAGACACAGTTGTCAAAACTAGATTAAAAATTGCTGAAACTGAGAAGCGTTTGGACCCACAGGAGATAATAAACCAATAGATATCTCTTTTTTTCTTTGAAAAAGATTTTATCTTTAAAGCCAGTTATCCTCTCGTGGAAATCATAAATTATATTCATCTTAAAAATGGTAAGATTTATTTATCAAATGATTGCGAATTTTCGGTTGAAACAAAAAAATTTATTGCTGATTATGGAAAAGATGGACCTCTTTATGTAATGGATTACGATGGGGTCGCAAAAAACAAACCAAACGTTGATATTTATCAAAGATTGTCTTCCTTTTTCGATCTTTGGATTGACGGTGGCCCTCGATCAACCGGAGACATCGTCGATTTTGTAATGGCAGGTGCAAATAAAATTACCATAAGAAGTGAACTCGGAAGGCATATAGACATCTTACATGTAAGGGAACTTTCGGAATGCAAATTATATATCTGCGTAAAAGAAAGTTCACTTGGGGAGGATATAAAATCATTTTCAGTTAATTGGTTTGATGGAACCGTAGTTATACTTAATAAAAACCGATTAGATGTTGATTTCATATCGGTTAGTTATCTAAAAAATCTTGCAATTAAAAATAATATTTATTTACTTAATAGTAGCTTTAAACCAAATAGTCATTGGGAAAAAATCGGAATATCTGGTGTATTCTTGCCTTTGACAAATAAACCGGAAGTATGACAATGAGCTCTGAAGAGGAAATCGTAATTTCGTTTGTTTTTAAACGAAGTGGAAAAGACGCAATTCCGGTTTCTCACTTCTATCTTACGCTATCAATGGATTTAAAATGGTTTTCCCCAGCAGAATCTAAGGAATTTTTAGAGAGGGCAGTTAAAAACCAATTAATTGTTAGGAATGGTGATATGCTTTTGCCTAATTTTGATTTTAAAAAAACAAATATCCCTCTAGGCTTTCAACCATCCCTCTATTGTTTAAATATCAATTCCAATGAAAGTCAAGGAACATATGATAATATCATCAGCTGCATTATGGAAAAAATAAAGAAAACCAGTCATCCAATTATCGATGAAATAAAAAAAATTGCAGAAGAAAAAAAAATAAATTCAGAAGTTGCTGCTCTTCTTTTATGCAAGGAATATAACATCAAGATTGATAAATTTTTAAATGAAATTGAAGTAGACTTATTTAAAGAAAGTGAATAATAATCGGAAGCAACAAAACCCCCATACAATGACTTCTTCTAACTCCCCATTGTACTGGAAGAAGCCCTATTAGAGTCGCAACAACAAGAATAAAAAGTCCCATAAGTCCAGTGAAAAGAAATACAAGAATCGTGACTAAGAATATTGTTGCCAATACTACCTTTTGATATGGAACTTTAGAAAATTTTTTTGCCCACAATTTTCCAAGATAGAGTGTAGAAAAGTAAGATAACATCCCAGAAAATGTCAATGCAATCAGCAGATATATCAAATTTATTGGCATCATTAAATCCACCCATTCTTGTATTACAATCAAATCCATAGCGGCAATGGCTGCACCACTTCTTGCCCTAAGAATAATAAATAGAACAACTACAACAAAAAATGCACAGGCAGTATTTACAGCCGAAAGTGTTACAATGGTTTGTCTTTTATCCGATTCGCCTCTTGCGTTCATTGCAAGTATAGTACCTGTAGCAGATGTAATTCCTGGTATAATTGAAACTAAAATCCCACCTAAACTTCCTGTAATAACTGACAATACCGACGCTTTTTTACCTTTCAAATCTAAAGTGAAGTTATCGGTTATTTGTTTTGGTATTTTTGGTTTTGTTAAGAGAGATGTTAATAGTGTAGGCGTTCCGAATAACCCCGCTAGAGCAGGAAATAAAACTGGAGAAGGTAGACCGACAGGGGAATCTACAGAAAAATTTAAAATAATTGATCCAAAAAACCAGATATTAAAAATATAATAAATGCAAATAGCATGCCACAAATCGCGGGTTTTTTACCTGTAGTTCCAAAATCGTTTATTTTGCCCTTTTCTGTAGCTATCATTAAAATTGAAATCGAAATTAAAACAAATATCATTATTTCTCTTAGTGTTTCATAAAAATATATCGGCCATCCTATTACTGATCTCACTGGCAATAACACCAAAAAACAGATAATAATGGCCCCGTAACTTCCCATAGCAGATAGCGCCACTGCTTCAAACCCTTTTCCTTCCAATAACAAAGAGTGGGCAGGTAAAACAGATAATGCAGTATCTTCTTCAGGCGCTCCGAGGACAGTAGTTCCGAATGTAAAAAAATGAGAAAGAAAATAAAGCTAACAGGGGGAAATTTTAAAAAAGTACCGAACGAAAACTAATAAAAAATCAAATCAAAAATGAGAAGCTAAGTTACAATTCATTCGCCAGGTTCGAGATAACGATAATACTCCCAAGACATCTGTTCTAAATCTTCTTCACGAAACCAATCCTCTAATTTGGTTTCCCTTAATCTTCTGGAATACCAGTAAGTCTTATGCTGTCCCCTGTATCTTTCAAAAAGGTTTTTTCTACTTTCTTTTTTCTGTTCTGCTCTACAATCTTTGGATCTTGGCCGATATCTTTGTTTGGCTTCGGGCATATGGTAAAGTTGGAAAAAAACACCTTCTTACCTCAAAGCATTTTGGCGAATTGTTTATCTGGGCAGATGATGGTGGTTGACGTGAAGCTCAGCATGCCCTGCCAATCGGCTCTTTACGCCTATCACTTAGGCAAGCCTAGCTTATAACAGATTTTTTCCTGTTAAATTTTAGTTTTAGAAGAGTAATTTTGTTAATTTCCTAACGATTTTGCTGAAATTTTTTGTAGAATTAACGTCTTGAAAATGGTTGTTTGGCAGTTTTTAGAAAGTTTTAAATCTACTTTCGGAACTACTGGAGGAAAGTTGTTGGAATAGTGTCGTGAAAAGTGTGAGACAAAGAAGTGCTGATAATGTAAACACAAAGCAATAATAGAACAAAATTTTCTGATATCCCATAATTAACAAGAAAACCAAGTGAGAGTACTATGCTACCCGACATTGATAATAAAATTAAAGCGATATTATTGACATGCAATCCCGGTAACAACCCTGTAGCAATTCCTGCTATTACACCCAAAATACTGAATAATAAAACCAAAAATATATCAATCATTTTCCCTCCCAATTGATATTAATCCCATAGCATTTAAATCCTGGGAAATATAAAACCTGTACATAAGTTGCTCATTATAATATTTCAATTTCCCCTTTGCCCAAACTTGTTGTCCAATGAATTTCTTAACACCAATACTGGATATTGCCATAATCGAATGATTTTTTTCGGTATCTTTTAGGAAAAAATAATCGTCATTAACAAGGTCAACAATTCCAGTCACATTTATAAATAGATCTTCATATTTTTCGGGATTTTGGGCGATCTGCCATATTGGCATTGATAAATTCTCCCATTTATTAATTAAACAAATATTTCTCTTACTATCAACAATAATTTCCCATTCATCCTCATAGTTTTGAACTTTTCCTGTAATTTGAATTGTATCGCCGAATTCTAAGTCAAAATCTTCTTCGGAAAAAATTGTAATTGACGAGGAATTGCCCAACAACTTAATAATTAGATTTCCGTATTTTGTATTGTAATATTCTTTAACAAGTCCCTGGGTGGTAACGATCTTATTCTCATAATTTTGGATTTCAGAAATATCAATGTTAACTGGTTGCGTAAGAGTTGAAATAAAATATAAAAGAACTATGCATATTAATGAAAATAGTAACGAAATATACTTAAATTGCATATTTTCGTAACTAGGTATATTTTTATTATTTAAAAATTATGCACAAAAAATTCAGTCATAAATATTATGTAATTTAGTTTACAATACAAACATTATAACCAACTATTTATAGAAGTTTTATAATATATAGATGAAAATCTTAAAACATTATTTAAAGACGGAAGGCATCAATTTAGGATTTTGATTTAATTTGTTCTCGCAGCAACAGGCCAAAATTTATATAGGTTATGACATTCAAAAACTAAAATTAACCGCAATTCGGTGAGTGTGGAATGAAACAAGATGAGACTGTCTTAAAGGTTGCAGAAGCTTTTCAGCAAGATGTAGGTTACGGAAGAGCTAGAATAGATCACCAAACTCGTATGGAACTAGATCTATCTATCGGTGATGTAATTGAAATTGAGGGTTCCAAGAAAACCGCATCAGTTGTTTGGCGTGCACATCCAACAGATGAAGGAAAGAAGATTATTCGTGTTGATAACTTAACCAGAAAAAACGCTGGCGCGGGTCTTGGCGATAGTGTTAAGATTAGAAGAGCAGATGTACAAATTGCAAACAGCGTATCCCTCGCTCCGTTGATATCCAAAGGACAACAGATTCAATTTGGAAAGGGCATCGAAGTATTAATTAAGAAAGGGCTTTTAAAAAGACCTTTGGCCAAAGGCGACAGTATCATTGTACCAGGAATTGCACTCTTTGGTAGTGCCCTTCCATTTATTATTATTGATACCAAACCAAGTGGAATTATTTTAATTAGCGAAAATACTATAGTTAATGTAAAAGAGGAAGCTGCCAAAGATCTTGAACCCGAGGGACCCAGAGTTAGCTATGAGGACATCGGAGGTCTCAAGGAGGAATTGGAGAAAGTTAAGGAGATGATTCAGCTTCCGATAAAACACCCAAAAATTTTTAACCGTCTTGGTATAGATCCTCCAAAGGGGGTATTGCTTCACGGACCCCCTGGAACTGGAAAAACACTTATTGCCAAGGCAGTGGCAAATGAATCTGGTGCAAGCTTTTATACAATAAATGGCCCAGAAATAATGAGCAAATTTTATGGTCAGAGTGAAGAAAACCTGCGAAAAATATTTGAAGATGCAGAAAAGAATGCTCCATCAATTATATTTATTGATGAAATTGATGCAATAGCCCCAAAAAGAAGCGAGGTTCATGGAGAAGTTGAGAGAAGAGTCGTATCTCAACTGTTAACTCTCATGGATGGTCTTAAGGGCCGTGGAAAGTTAATTGTTATTGGTGCAACAAACATACCTGACGCAATGGATCCTGCACTAAGACGACCTGGACGATTTGATAGAGAAATAAGAATTGATGCTCCCGATAGAAAAGGACGTAAAGAAATTTTACAAATTCATACAAGAGGTATGCCTCTGAGTGATGACTGTGATTTAAATCAACTCGCAGACAATACTTATGGTTTCGTCGGTGCCGATCTTGCTGCACTTGCACGCGAGGCAGCAATGAACGCATTAAGAAGGTACCTACCGGAAATCGATCTTGAAAAAGCAATCCCTCTTGAAGTCCTGGAAAAAATGGAAGTCACGATGGAAGATTTTAAAAATGCTCATAAGGGAATTGAACCCTCTGCCATGCGTGAATTTTTCGTTGAAGTTCCCAAAGTTTCGTGGAATGATGTTGGAGGCCTAGAAGACATTAAGCAAAGTCTTAGAGAATCTGTTGAGTGGCCACTTACGCAACCTGAAGTGTTTAGTCGCATGGGGATAGAGCCGCCTAGAGGAATTTTACTCTATGGGCCTCCAGGGACAGGAAAAACTCTTCTTGCTAAAGCAGTAGCAAACGAGTCAAAGGCAAATTTTATTTCCATAAAGGGACCAGAAGTAATGAGCAAGTGGGTAGGAGAAAGCGAGAAGGCAATCAGGGAACTCTTCAAAAAGGCAAAGCAGGTTGCACCCACAATCGTATTTCTTGATGAAATAGATTCTATAGCGCCTAGGAGAGGGGCTTATTCAGGATCTCATGTTACAGAAAGTGTTGTAAACCAAATATTAACAAGTATTGATGGTTTAGAAAGCATGGAAGGTGTTGTGATAATAGGAGCTACAAACCGGCCCGACATACTTGATCCATCTCTACTCAGACCAGGTAGATTTGACAGATTAATTTTAATCCCTGCCCCTGATTTTGATTCTAGATTAAAAATATTCAAAATACATGCACGAGATATGCCGTTAAAGGTTACAAATGAAGAAGTTAAAATAATCGAAGATGAACTCAATAAAAAAAGTGAATTTATAGATATTTTAAAGAGGGGGACGAGTGGGGAGGTTATTTCCCAGAAGGAATTAGACAAGTTAAAGAATAATCAAATAGATATCAAACAAGTTATAAAAAAGATGTCTCACATTGATAAATTATTTTATTGGTTATCTTCAAAAACTGAAGGGTTTTCTGGTGCGGATATAGAAGGAGTATGCAGGGAAGCAGCAATGACAGCCCTTAGAGAAAATATCAAAAACAAAGAAGTTACAAAAAAATATTTTGATGAGGCTTTGTCAAAATCAAGAGCCAGTATCAATGACGAGATAATAAGATATTATGAAAAAATTACCAAGGATCTTGGCAGTGCAATAGACAAAAAAGATAAAAGAGACAAGGACATTCAATATACATAATATAATAAATTAGGATGGAGGGATGATATTGAAACTTATGGAAAATGAATTAAGAGGAAAAACCGTAATGAGCGAAGAAGGTCTATATCTTGGGATACTCAGAAACTCGATAGTTGACGAAAAGACTGGGGAACTACTAAATGTTTTGATAGAACCATCGGATGACGTAGACCCAAGATTATATCATCTAGATAAACAAGGACATCTTGTTTTTCCCTTTGATTCAATAAGATCTGTGAAAGATGTAGTTATTCTTGGTGGTTAAAAATAAAATAATCCAACCATCAAAATTTATTTTTTCTATTTTTATTTTAGTATTAAGCAGAATTATATTGCTAATAAGACGGGGACCCCCCAATTTCGTTTGGAAATGTCATTCTTGATGATAAATAATTAAAAGATATTCTTGATGTAATATACCCAAGGAGGTATTTATTTGGCCATATATGAGTATTCCGATTTTTTTAAAAATAATTAAAATAGAGTAACAAAAAAATCTTGAATAAAGTTTAAATCTCCACTCGAAATAGAGGCCTGTCCCTTAAACAGGATTATTTGAAGAAATTGAGATAAAAATTGATAAAATTTTTCGAATAATGTTAAATACACAGAATCTATTTAGATGAGAAAACTGGGGTGAGTGTTCTTATAGGAAAAAACATGGTTAATAGTGACATATTCGGCCATTTACTAAAATCAGATGGCCTGTTTCTGGATAGAGAAGCAATGCGTCCAAGTTATATGCCAGAAATTTTGCCACATCGTGGTAAAGAAATTAATGATTTGGCATCAATATTAGTAACAGCATTAAGAGGTGAAACACCTTCAAATGTTTTTATATATGGAAAAACTGGAACAGGAAAAACAGCTGTTACAAAATTCATCGGAAAGGAATTATTAAAAAAAGGCATAGAGACAAGTAAAAAAGTCAATTTTGTGTATATAAATTGCGAGGTAGTAGACACTCAATACCGGCTCTTACAAAATATTACTAATCACCTGATAAATGAGTGGTCAGAACGCATTCCCTTTACTGGATGGCCAACGGATGAAGTTTATGCAAAACTTATACAAATGGTAGACAAAGAGGGAGGGGTTACTGTGATTATTCTAGATGAGGTCGATAAATTAAAAGGAGACGAAGCACTTTATAATTTATCAAGAATAAGTGACAATCTCAAGAATGCTAAAGTATCAATTGTTGGAATTTCAAATGATTTAAAATTTACCGAATTTTTAGATCCTAGAGTAAAATCAAGTCTTGGCGAAGAAAATATGATTTTTCCGCCTTACGACGCAAGTCAGCTGCAGGACATACTTAAGCAGAGAGCGGAAATAGCACTTAAACCTGATATTCTTGATAATGACGTAATTCCACTGTGTTCGGCCCTTGCCGCCCAAGAACACGGTGATGCAAGGAGGGCATTAGATTTATTAAGAATATCCGCTGAGCAAGCAGAAAGAGGGGGTGCAACTAAAATCACTAAAAAATTCGTACGACTTGCCCAGAATAAAATCGAGATAGACAGAATAATAGAAGTTGTTCGTACCTTACCCACTCAATCAAAACAAATACTCCTTGCGATTCTTCTAAGAGAACAACAAGACAGAAAGGATGGAATATCTGGTGTTATCACAACTGGAGAAGTTTATGAAATTTATAAAGTCCTTTCTAGAAAAACTAGAACAGATTCTTTAACTCAGAGAAGAGTGGCAGATTTAATTTCGGAACTGGATATGCTAGGTATTATCACTGCTCGTGTGATATCTAAAGGCAGATACGGCAGAACCAGAGAAATTAAAATATCGTCATCAACTTCCGAAATTTTGAATATTCTTAATGAAGACGATATTTTTAAAGATCTTACAAATTACAAAATTATTGGACAAACAAAATTGCTCTAGTAGAACTTTTTACCAAAAATCTACTTCTAAATCAGAAAAAAATGGGGAGGGGGAACCGGGCACTTATATTAAAAGTGACCAGTTAAGTCACTTACAACCCCAATATTTATTTTTTAAGGAATCGAGTTGAGTTAGTATAGAAACGCCCATCTTTCAATTTTAAATTCCCCCAACAATCTTCGTAACGGCTATACAATAAAAAATTTTGCTATTTTTTGAAAATCAAGTTAAATCAAGTTTATAGAAATTTATAGAAAGAAACAAAGTTGATTTACATTTGAAATTGAACATTTAAATAGTAACAACAATAACTTGACATTGTTAACCAAATATTATTAATTACTTTATATATTCGGAGTAGGTGTGAATTGAATGTCTTTCCAAATCCAAGTTTCAAGCAACACCCCTTTGATAGGTGAAAATGATCCTGATGTAGTTGCAAAAAAATTTTTTGAACAAATTGGATATATCTCCAAGGGGTCAGACCCAACTATTCCATACAAAATTTTTGCAGAATTTTTTTTAAAACACCCAACAAAGGCATGGATCGTTGATGAAATAGCAACGGAACTTAAAACCTCACGACCCACCATATACAGACATCTAAATAAGCTTAAAGGATTTGATATCCTCGAAGAAGTTCAGGTTCTCGATGAGGTTACCAAACAAAATAAGAAGGCTTATCGAATCAGATATGGTAATATACAAAAAGCTTGGAACTTTGTTGAGGCACACTTGAAAGTAGCAATAGAAAATTATGGCAAAACTGTAGAGCATTTACAGAAATTAATTGAAAGTCAAAGGAAGGATAACAAATGAATAAAAAAACGGAAATGGAATTAACAGAAGGTTCAACCTATAAAATTATTTCAATGGGTAGCAGAGATAGTGCACTAGAGAGTAAAGGAGTTTTTAAGGGATTTATTTCAATTGGCATTGATGAAATTGGTCTTATAATGGAATTGGATAAAAGTCACGGAGAAATGAAAGGGAAAATCAGGATAATTCCATTACATGTGATTCTTGCAATAGATGTATATGATGTCAAGCCAAATGATAAGGAAGATAAGGAAAAGGAAATGCCCCATTACGTTGGATGAACAAAATTTTAATCTTTGTCAAATAGAGTTATTTGGATTTTATTTTCCCTAGCAAGCCATCCCAAGGCAGAAAAAGTTTGCTCATGGTTAAGTCCAGCCATTGTCGAGATGGAGGGTATATCAATTTCGCCCTTTGAACAAAGCAAGTTCCAAATCTTGCCAGCGTTTGTCCCGATCTCACTTGTAAGATTGGTCTTTCCCAAAACAAATAAATCTTCATCCTTCGATATTTTATCTTCTCTTGCAAGCCATCCCGTTGCGATATAAAATTCATATGGCCTCAAACTAGAAAAGTCTAGTAATTGTGATTCTGTTAGAGGTCCATTTGAATTCAAAACTTCCCACAATCTACCCGCATTCCTCCCCAATTGCTCAATAGTATTTATCATCTTTTTCCCATCAAATCCAAAATATTTATGAAAAAAGAATTGATAGTTTACTATTTATATTTAATGAAAAGAAATTTCTTCGAGAAAACTTTTCTAAAAACTCAGAATTATTATTGATTAAACCTCCTACATTCGCAATTATTTTTGAATAGATAATTTTTTGTATTATTTATTCATTCTTCTGTAAATTGGATTATGACTTCAGAGGTTAAAACTCTAACAATTAATAGGAAATATAAAGATAGATTCATTGAATTAGATTTACTCCGTGGAGTAGCAATTGGTCTAATGATATTTCTTCATTTACTATGGGATCTAGATTATTTTGGTGTTGTGCCCTTGAACCACGAAGTATATCAGCTACAGAAAGGAGTTCCACTTATCTTTTTTGCTTTGGTAGGCATTTGTCTTGCCATTTGTCAACAGAAGAAAAAGAACCTGTCTGAAGAAAAACAAAAGCAATTCAACAAACACCTCGTAATTAGGGGGCTAAAAATATGCGGTTTTGGATTATTAATAACAGTCATCTCTTTCATTTTTATGCCAGAGAGACCTGTTATTTTTGGGGTTTTACATTTTATAGGTTTGTCAATAATTTTAAGCATTCCTTTTTTAAAATTAAAAAAATATAATATAATTACTGCAATTATGGTTTGGCTAATCGCCTTTTTAATTGCCAACTTTACAATTGAAAATCCTACAATACTTCATCTTATTATTGGAATTCATCAACCCGGCGTTTGGAGATACACCCTTGATTATTTTCCCTTATTTCCATGGTTCGGCGGCGTATTATTTGGGATATTTCTTGGAGATGTCTTGTACAATGGCAACGAAAGAAGATTTCATTTACCCGACATTTCAAATTATCGACCAATACATGCCCTTTCATGGATAGGAAAACATTCGCTTGCAATATATCTGGCACATCAACCAATTATTGCAGGGATAATAACAGCTTATCTTCTGATTTAGATTATAGGCAAATAATGTTTTACTTCCCACTCAGAAACTTGCATCCTGTAGTTGCCCCATTCATTTGTTTTAACGTAAATAAGGTTTTCAAAAACATGATCACCAAGCACATCTCGCAATAGCTCACTTTCGGATGCTAAAGATAATGCATGACCAAGACTTTCTGGCAACTGTTCAATACCAAACCTTTTCCTTTCACGCTCATTTAATGAATATATATTTTTTTCGACAGGATCTGGCGGCACTAATTTTTCCTTAATTCCCTTTAAGCCTGCAGCAAGCATAACTGCAAATTGTAGATATGGATTTCCAGATAGATCAGGACTTCTTAATTCACATCTGGTACTCATGCCCCTTTTTGAAGGAATTCGAATAAGCGAACTTCTATTTCTATTAGCCCACGAAATATAAGTTGGGGCTTCATAGCCAGGAACAAGTCGTTTATAGGAATTGACAGTTGGGTTAAGAATCAAAGTAATTTCTTTGATATATTTCAGCATCCCCGCGATAAATTGTTTAGCAATTTGGCTCAATTGATGCGCACCATTAGAGTCGAAAAAGGCGTTTTTACCATCAGCAGTAAATAGAGATTGATGAGTATGCATTCCAGAGCCATTTGTACCAAAAAGTGGCTTTGGCATAAAGGAAGCATGCAGATTATGCTTTGTTGCAATAACCTTAGTGACATACTTTAAAGTTAGAACCCTGTCAGCAGTAGTCACTGCATCATCATATCTAAAATTGATCTCATGTTGCCCACCGGCAACCTCATGATGAAGGGTATAAGTTTTAATACCCATCTCTTCCAGGGCCAAAGAAATGTCTGTTCTGACGCCCTCCGCGAGATCACGGTGTGACAAATCAAAATATCCTGCATAATCATTTGGTAGCAATGTGGTCTGATCCCCATCTTTTTTAAATAAAAAAAACTCACATTCTGGCCCCGTGTTGTAGGAAAATCCTAGATTTTTTGCTTTTTGAACCATCTTTTCCAGTACATACTTCGTATCTCCAGAAAAACGTTTACCATTTGGTTCATAAATATCACAATTTATTTTTGCGGTTTTTCTCATTTCAATGGCTTCCGGTAAAACAACATAACTGCTGGGAATAGGTTTTGCAATTTTATCGGATTCTTCAATAGTTGCATATCCTGCAATAGAGGAAGCGTCAAAAGGAATACCTTCATCTAGTGCTTCTTCTAATCTTTTAGACGGGATTACGATATTTTTAGGCATCCCAAGAATATCGACAAACTGCAGTCTTACAAATAAAACAGATTCTTTTTCTGTAATCCTAAACACATCCTCTTTGGAATAATCCTTGTTTTCCATCAAGATCCACCTACCTCATTAAAAAAGGACTTGAATCCCCAAAGCCCCGAATGGTTATACATTTACGATATAAAAAATAATGCAATTTTTTGAAAAAATTTCAATTCAAGAATAAATTTTGAGAATAAAGTTTTAATAGGGGTTATCGTTACGGGAGACCACTGAAGAATTAGGGGTATTATTTATGAGTAATAAAATCGAAGCATTTATGCAAGAAATCATTGAAAAAAACCCTGGTGAAAAAGAATTTCATCAGGCGGTAAGAGAAGTTACTGAAAGCATTATGCCATACATTGATAAACACCCCATATATAGAAAATTTAAGATATTAGAACGAATCGCGGAACCAGAACGAGTTGTTATGTTTAGAGTTCCTTGGCTAGACGATGATGGCGAGATACAAATAAACAGAGGATTTAGAATACAAATGAACAGTGCCATAGGCCCATATAAAGGAGGCCTTCGTTTTCATCCAAGTGTCAATCTAAGCATTCTTAAGTTTCTAGCCTTTGAGCAGGTTTTTAAAAACAGTCTTACTACCTTGCCGATTGGTGGAGGAAAGGGAGGATCTAACTTTGATCCAAAGGGAAAATCTGATGCAGAAGTAATGAGATTTTGTCAAAGCTTTATGAGCGAGCTTAACAGGCATATTGGACCAAATACAGATGTGCCAGCTGGAGACATAGGCGTAGGAGGCCGCGAAATCGGATATTTATTCGGTCAATACAGAAAACTTAGAAATGAGTTCAGTGGCATTCTTACCGGCAAGGCACTAAACTGGGGAGGAAGCCTTATAAGACCTGAAGCAACAGGTTATGGTTGTGTTTATTTTGCTCAAGAAATGATGAAAACTAGAAAGGAATCATTAAAGGGTAAAATCTGTGCAGTTTCTGGATCTGGGAATGTTGCGCAATATACTGTTGAAAAATTAAATCAATTAGGTGCAAAAGCTGTAACCCTTTCAGACTCTTCTGGAATGATTTATGATCCTGATGGACTCGATGATAAAAAACTTGCCTGGGTGATGGATCTTAAAAATATTAGACGTGGACGCATAAAGGAATATGCAGACGAATTTAATGTTGATTATGAAGCAGGAAAACGCCCGTGGGAAATCAATTGTGACATGGCTTTTCCATCGGCAACCCAGAATGAGATAAATAAAAATGAAGCAAAAACACTCGTTGATAACGGATGTATTAGCGTTGCCGAGGGGGCTAACATGCCAACAGAACCTGAAGGAATAGAAATTTTCCAAGAGGCAAAGATACTTTATGGTCCTGGAAAAGCAGCAAATGCAGGCGGCGTTGCGACAAGTGCACTTGAAATGTCACAAAATAGTATGCGTTTGGCCTGGCGTAGAGAAGAAGTCGACGAAAAACTTCAATGGATTATGCAAAACATACACGGTAATTGCGTAAAATTCGGTAGAGATAACAATTATATCAACTACGTAAACGGTGCAAATATAGCAGGATTTGTCAAAGTTGCTGATGCAATGATCGATCAAGGAATTGTTTAAAGCATTGGAAAACACCTCTTTTTTTAATTTTTTCATATATTCTTTCTAATTATTTTCCATAAATAATATAATGTAAAAACCATTCTAATAACGACCAAGTATGAGAAGAGAAGAAGCCTGTTTTGATAAAATAAAAATACAGAAACAAACTAAAAAAGGAGTTGAATCTTACAGCCAGGCCTACCACGAACTAATGCCATTTAAAATTCGGGACATTCTCTTAGTCTCAAGCCTATATGATGCATTTATAATAGAGGAAGAAGGCCTTATTTCTGAGTTGGTTACAGGCCAATATCATCATCATCTTTTAAGTTCCCCGCCACAAATAACTCGTGTAACTACTGGGGGGGAAGCATTTACAAGACTTGAGAAAACCCCTTCTGATTTGGTTATTACAATGTCGAAAAACATAGGAATGGATCCATACGACTTTGGAAAAAAAATAAAAAAAATGTACCCAGATTTACCAATTATTCTTTTGGCAATTGATGCTGCAGATGTTAATGTTGCCCAACAGAATGAATCGGTAGAAGGAATAGACAAAGTTTTTTTTTGGACAGGCGACTCAACTCTATTTCTTGCCATAATAAAATATGTTGAAGATAATATTAATGCAAGATACGATACAATTAATGGCAACATCCAGATCCTATTGATGGTTGAAGATTCCATTAGATTTTATTCGATGTTTCTTCCCATCATTTATACTGAAATTGTTCAACAAACCCGCCGTTCACTTTCTGAAGATCTTAATGAAATGCAAAGGCTGATAAGGAGAAGAGCACGACCTAAAATACTCCTTGCTCAAAATTATGAAGAGGGCATGTCGTTATTTGAAAAATATAAAGATTATGTACTCGGACTAATAGCGGATGTAAATTTCAAACGAGAAGGGTCAATAGACCCAGACGCTGGTTACAAATTTGTACAACAGGTTAGAAAAAAGTCAAAATATGTCCGGGTCCTCGTGCAATCGTCTAAACCAGACAATAAAATAAAAGCAGACGAAATTGGGGCATATTTTTTAAATAAAAATTCCCCTTCTTTATTGGAGGATTTTAAACATTTTCTTTTACAACATCTAGGATTTGGAGATTTTATTTTTCTTTTACCGATTAATAAGGTAAAAAAAGGAAATGCCAAAAAAACCACCGCCGAAAGTATTCACGTTCAAACAAAAATAATTGCACGAGCATCAAACATGAAAGAATTTGAGCACGCTCTTCAAAAAATACCTCTAAAATCAATACAATTTCATTCTGACAGAAACGATTTTTCAAATTGGCTAATGGCGAGATGCGAATTCAAACTTGCTATGAAGTTACGCCCAAAAAAAGCATCTGATTTTACTAATCTACAAGAAGTTAGAAAATATCTTGTAGACATGTTCAATGAAAGCCGCAAGGACAAACAGCAATCAATAATTACGGATTTTTCACAACAAAATTTTGAGTTTGATTCTTCATTCACGAGAATTAGGGGCGATTCACTTGGAGGGAAAGGCCGGGGTATTGCATTTATGAGATCATTGATATATAGAACCAACATTCAAAAAAAATATCCAAATATATGTATCACCATACCTAGTACTGTTGTAATCGGAACTCTTGAGTTTGACAGATTCATATCAGAAAACAATCTTAGAAAGTTCATGAATGGAGAGGATTTTACCGACAGTGAGATAGCCGAAGCGTTCCTTAATGGAAAAATTAATAGTGAATTAAACTCAGATCTTACTAAATTACTGATGCATTTCAATAAACCAATTGCCGTCAGATCATCTAGCCTTCTTGAAGATTCACAGAGTAGGCCTTTTGCCGGAATATATTCGACATATATGCTTCCTAATAATCATAAAAATGATTCAATTCGTCTGGGTCAATTATGCCAGGCTATTAAACTTATATACGCCTCAGTCTTTTTCAAAGAACCAAGAGCGTATATTAAATCGACGTCCTCAAAAATCGAAGAGGAAAAAATGTCTATTGTAATTCAGGAGCTTGTCGGGCAGGATTATGGCGGAAGATTTTATCCGACACTGTCAGGAACTGCACAATCACTAAATTTCTATCCTGTTGGTCATCAAAAATTTGATGAAGGAATAGCTAGCATAGCAGTTGGCTTAGGTAAAACAGTTGTCGGTGGTGAAAAATGTTTGCGTTTTTCGCCTAAGCACCCAGAGAATATACCTGAATTATCTTCACCCAAACTCATCTTTGAAAATGCTCAACGCGAGCTTTATGTTTTAAATACAAATATTAAAAATTTTAGACTTTCGGAAAAAGAAGATGTTACATTAAAAAGAATTCATGTAGAAGATATAAAAGATGACGGAACACTCACTCACATTTCTAGTACTTATGACAGAAATGATGGAAGAATTCTTGATAATCTTTCTGAGACTGGTCCTAATCTTATCACATTCGCAAGTGTTCTTAAATACGATGCTTTTCCGTTGTCTTCTATACTAAATGATGTACTTGAAATTGGTAAAAAGGGATTGGGTTGCCCAGTACAAATTGAATTTGCAGCAGATCTAACTGAAGATGAAAGACATCAACCAACATTTGCAATTCTTCAGACACGCCCTTTAGTTCCCTCCTATGAACAAACTGCAATATCTTGGGACGAGTCTATTGAAAGGGAAAAAATATTTATCCATTCCGACAAGGCCATGGGAAATGGAACAATAAAAACAATAAAACATATTATCTATGTTTCTCCTAAGAATTTTGATTCTACAAAAACCCTTGATATTGCAAAAGAAATTGGTAAACTAAATGATGAGTTGAAATTATCATCATACATTCTGATAGGTCCTGGACGGTGGGGGTCTGAAGACAGATTTCTTGGTGTGCCGGTAAAATGGAATCAAATATCCAATGTCAGAATAATGGTAGAAACAGCACTTGAAAATTTTATCATAGAACCATCACAAGGAACTCATTTTTTCCATAACATTACATCTAGAGGTATTGGATATATCAATGTACCTTACAACTCAAAAGAAAACTTCATTGATTGGAATTGGCTCGAATGTCAGAAACCTAAAAAAGAGTTAAAATTTGTTAAATTGATTAAATTAAAAGAGCCATTAAACGTTAAACTTAATGGAAGAATAGGCAAAGCGTTGGTTTTAAAACGAAATTGATTAAAAAATGTTATGAGATATTGGCCCGTTCCAAATAGTCATTCAAAAAAAATTCCTAAGTACGGGGATCCAGGATCATTTTGGGAGAATAGGGGTGACAGGTGTCATTGTGGCATCGATATTTATGCCCCATATGGAAGCGAGATATATTCAATTGATGAAGGAATAGTGGTAGATATTGGACGATTTACTTCTTCAGATATAGTCCCTTATTGGAACACGACTTATTACATTTTAGTTAGAGGAAAATCAGAACTAATTTTCAAATATGCTGAACTTGGTGAGGTTGTCGTGGTCAATAAAGAGAAAATAAAATCTGGGCAGCTAATAGGTCATGTTGGAAAGGTTTTAAATAAAGCGAAAATAACTCAAGGAGCTCCAAAATACATTCAAAATTTAATAAAAGAACAACATTTGAGTATGTTACATTTTGAGATGAGACGTTCGTTAAATAAATATGGTAAAGAATATTTGGGTGGGAATTGGTTTGGGAAAAATAAACCGGATGATTTGATTAATCCGACTCATTATTTCCATAATACCTACATATAAAAGGTAGAAAATGTATTATATTGAATAACTATTACTCCCCCTCCACAGTAGGTCTTCAGAGAGCTGATAATCATGGGAGAAACCTTCGGGGGAGTAGTTGAGATCAAGACTGAAGAATTAGAAAATATTTTAAAAAAATATAAAAATCGTAAAGAATTTTTAATATGTATTCTCCAGGATGTCCAAGAACAATATGGTTATCTCCCAGAGGAAGCATTAGTATTTACTTCAGAAAAACTAGATATTCCATTAATTCAGATTTATAGTGTTGCAACCTTTTTCAAAACATTTAGACTCCAACCGAGAGGAGAACATCTTGTTCAAGTCTGTCTGGGAACTGCTTGTCATGTTAGAGGGGCAGAAAGGCTACTTGGTAAAATTCAACGAACCTTAGGCATAAGTCCAGGGGAATCAATTACTAATGATAAAATGAGTTTTTCGCTAGAGACAGTTAATTGTCTCGGGGCGTGTGCATTAGGACCTGTAATGGTAGTTGATGGTAAATATTATCGAAATATGACTACAAATAAAGTCGATCCAATTTTGAAAAAATACTATTTAGCATCAAGGAGTCGGGGAAATTGAAAAAAATAAAAAACACACAAGAACTTGAAAACCTCCGAAATAAAATAATACAGAACTATAACCCAAAAAAACCCTGTATAACTGTGTGTGCTGGAACCGGTTGTTGCGCTTCTGGAAGTGAAGATGTTATTAACGCATTCAAAGATGAGATTAAAGCTCAAAAATTAGAAAAGACAGTGGAATTAAAAGCAACTGGTTGTCATGGTTTTTGTGAAAAAGGCCCCGTCGTAGTTATACATCCAAAAAATATTTTCTATCAAATGGTAAGTATTGAAGATGTTCCTAATATTGTTTCTGTAACTATAATTGATGGCAAAATCATTAATGATTTATTATATACTGATCCTGCAACTGGTAAAAAAATCATTTATGAAAACGAAGTACCTTTTTATAATAAACAATTTCGAATACTACTTAAAAATAATGGCAAAATCGATCCAAAAAATATTCAGGACTACATAGCAGTCGGTGGCTATGGAGCTCTCGGTAAAGTCTTAACAAAAATGAAACCAGAAAAAGTAATAGAAGAAATTCAGAAATCAGGTTTACGAGGTAGGGGAGGAGGCGGTTTTCCTACAGGTATAAAATGGAAATATTGTAGAAAAACTGGAACGAAACCTAGATACGTAATATGTAATGCTGATGAAGGGGATCCTGGTGCATATATGGATAGGAGCCTACTTGAGGGTAATCCCCATAGTGTTTTAGAAGGAATGATTATAGGCGCTTATGCAATCGACTCCAGTCAAGGATTTGTTTATGTTCGTAACGAATATCCACTTGCGGTTAAACACCTTGAAGTTGCAATTAAGCAAGCAAAGGAATATGGCTTTCTTGGTAAGAACATTTTAGATTCAGGTTTTGATTTTATAGTTGAAATAAGCAGGGGCGGTGGTGCATTTGTCTGTGGCGAATCAACTGCCCTAATGGCCTCGTTAGAAGGTAAACCTGGTGAGCCAAGAGCAAAATATGTTCACACTATCGAAAAAGGACTTTGGGATAAACCCACAAATCTTAACAATGTTGAGACATGGGCAAATGTACCGTATATAATAAGTAAAGGTGCAGATTGGTATTCAAAAATTGGAACCAAAGAAAGCAAAGGTACAAAAATATTCTCTCTTGTTGGTAAAATTAACAATACAGGCTTAGTTGAAGTTCCAATGGGAACGAGCCTACATCAAATTGTATATAAGATAGGTGGAGGAATACCTGGCGGTAAAAAATTTAAGGCAGTTCAAACAGGTGGGCCATCAGGCGGATGCATACCTGAAAATTTAATCAATCTACCAATTGATTTCGAGAAATTAAATGAAGCAGGTTCAATGATGGGCTCTGGCGGCATGATTGTAATGGATGAAGATACCTGCATGGTAGATGTCGCAAAATATTTTGTCCGTTTCTTAATGGAAGAATCCTGTGGTAAATGCGTTCCATGTCGTGAAGGTCTATTTAGAATGGGAGAAATCCTTGATAATATTACAAGTGGAAATGGAAAGATGCAAGATCTTGAACTTCTTGAAGAACTCGCGGTAGTTATAAAAGACACTGCCCTTTGCGCTCTAGGGGGAACTGCACCAAACCCCATCTTAAGCACAATTCAATATTTCAAAGATGAATACAAAGCTCATATACTAGATAAAAAATGCCCAGCAGGCGTGTGTAAATCTCTTATAAATTACTATATAGATATCAAAAAATGTACGGGATGTGGTGCATGTTTAAGACAATGCCCACAAGATGCCATTACTGGAGATAAAAAAGAACCACATACAATAAATCAGCAAAAGTGCATAAAGTGTGGGGCATGTTATGACGTTTGTAAATTCGACGCGGTAAAAAGAAAATAGGTGAATAAATGGAAATAACACTCAATGGCATAAATGTTCAAGTCGAGGACGATTGGACTGTCTTAGATGCGGCAAAGTTTTATGGTGTTAATATACCAACTTTATGTTATCATGAAGGACTTTCTCCATATGGTGCATGTAGATTGTGTGTTGTTGAAATTGGAAAAGGAGATAAAACCAAGCTTGTTGCATCCTGTTTACATCCTGTAAAAGAAGGACTAAACATTCGAACACATTCAGAACGTGTTGTTAAAGCAAGAAAAATGCTTGTTGAATTACTAGTGGCTCGCTGCCCTCAATCAAAGGTTCTTCAGGACCTTGCATCAAGCATGGGAATTCAAAAGGTTCGTTTTAAACCAAAAAACGATGATTGCATACTTTGTGGTCTATGCATTCGAATGTGTGAAGAACAGATGGATGCTAAAGCAATAGGGTTTGTTGGTCGAGGTGTAAATAGAAAAATCACTACACCATTTGATATCAAATCCGAGAAATGCAGAACCTGTGGAGCATGTATTTGGATATGTCCAGCATGCCAGCTTAGATGCCAAGGACCTAATGCAGATACTGTTCTTTGTAGTAGTTGTCTAAATTTTTCACCATCATGTTTGGAATTATTTGAGGATACTATGTGTTATATGGATCCTTGCGTAGCATGCTTAGAAGATAAGAAATTAAAAAAGAAGAATAAAAATAAAAAATCAGAAAATGGGGGAAAAATTAAATGACATTAACAAGACCAAATAGATCAGCTGCAACTTTAACAAAAAACAGAACTGGAGAACACATAACTCCTATCAGTGGGATGTGTGTGACGTGTGTTGATGGATGTATAGGTATGTGTGAAATAGGAAAATCGGCATACCGTGGATCAGAAGCAATATACCCTCAACCGTTTGGAATTACAACATCAGCATCTGAAAAAGATTATCCCATTGATCTATCATACTTCAATATAATGGGAACTGCTGTAGGTGCGAAGGGAATTGAGGAAGATAGCGATAAAGCGATTTTTCCAAATGTAGATATTGAAACACGAATTGGAAAGGATAAAAAAATCAAGTTAAGGGTACCATGGATTATTCCAGGTTTAGGTTCAACAAATGTTGCTAAAAATAATTGGGAAGGGCTTGCAATTGGTGCTGCAATTTCTGGTTTTCCTTTAACAATTGGTGAAAATGTTGCTGCAATGGACCCAGAATCAAAAATTGTAAATGGAAAAGTAAAACGTGCACCAGATCTTGAATGGAGGATAAAACTTTACAAAGAATGGCAACAAGAAGGTTACGGTGATATTATTGTTCAAGCAAATGTAGAAGACACCCGACTAGGCGTTCAAGAATTTGCAATATCTGAATGTGGTGTTGAGACAGTTGAACTAAAATGGGGCCAAGGAGCAAAAGACATTGGTGGAGAAGTTAAAATAAAAAATTTAGAAAAAGCTCAATTACTCAAGAAAAGAGGATATGTCGTACTTCCAAATCCTCTTGAAAAAGAGGCAATTAATGCATTTAAATCTGGTAGTTTCAAGGAATTTGAGAGACATTCAAGGGTTGGAATGGTTATTGAAAAAGACTTTATGAATAGAGTCAAAGAACTTAGAGATTATGGTGCAAAACATATTTTCTTAAAAACTGGCGCATATAGACCTGCTGATCTAGCAAGGGCAGTGAAATTTAGCTCCAAAGCAGAAATTGACTTACTCACAGTAGATGCAGCAGGTGGCGGAACAGGCATGAGCCCGTGGCGAATGATGAATGAATGGGGATTGCCACAGGTTGAAATTTATTCTTTATTACACCAATACGCGGAAAAACTTGCAAAAAAGAAAGAATACATACCAGATATTGCTCTAGCAGGAGGATTTATCCTTGAAGATCAAATATTTAAAGGATTGGCAATTGGAGCACCTTATGTAAAACTTATTGGAATGGCAAGAGGACATCTCGCGGCAGCTATGGTAGGTAAGACAATTGGAAATAAATTGGAATCAGGTGAAACCCCCGTTTATGTAGGGCGGTTCGGTAGAACAAAAGAGGAAATATTTATAACTGCCCCAGAACTAAAGCGAAAATTTGGTAAAAAATTTGAGCAGATACCACCTGGTGCATTAGGTGTTTATACTTACTCTGAGAGATTAGCCCAAGGACTTAAACAATTAATGACGGGTGCAAGAAATTTTTCACTTAAATATATAACCCGGGATGATATAGCAGCTCTTACAAAAGAAACTGCAGAAATTAGCGGCATACAATATATTATGGATGTCGACAAAGCAGAAGTGGAAAATATTCTCAAATAATTTTTCCAATAAACGACCTGATATTAAATACTATTTAATCATAAACTTTTAAATGGTCTCCTTATTACAGGGTTCCAGATAACTAACATAGTGATGTGTTAAAAATGTATGATATATTAGAGAAACAAGTACTCTCAGAAAACGTCAAACTAATGAAAGTTAAAGCACCACTTGTTGCAAAAAAAGCTCAGGCGGGTCAGTTTATCATCTTAAGAATAGATGAAGAAGGCGAGAGGATTCCATTAACTATTGCTGATTATGATAGAAAAAAAGGCACCATTACAATTATTTTTATGGAGGTTGGAAAAACAACTAAACAATTAGGTACTTTAAATGTTGGTGATAAACTACTTAATTTTGCAGGTCCATTAGGTGTTGCTTCGGAAATTGAAAAATTCGGAACCGTTGTTTGTATTGGTGGTGGTGTAGGAATCGCTCCTCTTTATCCCATAATTAGAGCGCTTAAAAAGACGGGTAACTATGTTATCACTATTTTGGGTGCAAGAAATGAAAAACTTTTGATGCTGGAAAAGGAAATTGAGGAATTTAGTGATGAACTTCATATTTGTACAGACGACGGATCAAAAGGAGAAAAAGGTTTTGTAAGCAATGTTTTGCAGAATTTAATTAACGAAGGTAAAAAAATTGATATTGTATGGGCAATAGGTCCAGTTATTATGATGAAGGTTGTTGCAAATCTCACAAAAAAATATGATATTAAAACGATCGTGAGTCTAAATCCTATAATGGTTGATGGGACAGGAATGTGTGGAGGTTGTCGTGTTTCTGTAGGTGGTGAGATTAAATTTGCATGTGTCGACGGTCCTGAGTTTGACGGTCACAAAGTAGATTTTGATAACTTAATGCTTAGAAATAGACGATTCCTAAAAGAGGAAGAACACGCCTGTAAAATTGCGGGAGTTGAGATTTAAATGGCCGTTAAAAAAGAAAAAACCAAGATGCCCGAGCAAGACCCTAAAAAAAGAATACATAATTTCAATGAAGTTCCAAAAGGATATACTACCGAAATGGCCATAGAAGAAGCAAAACGTTGCCTACAGTGTAAAAATAGACCATGTACCGAGGGATGTCCCGTTGAAATCGACATTCCTGAATTTATTAAGGAAATTGCCAATGGGAATTTCGATAAAGCTGCAGAAATTATTAAATCAAAAAGCAGCCTTCCAGCAGTTTGCGGACGAGTTTGTCCATATGAAAATCAGTGTGAAGGCAAATGCACACTTCTTAAAATTGGGGAACCTGTTGGAATTGGCAGACTTGAACGTTTTATTGCTGATTATGAGAGAAATAAAGGATTAAAACCACCTAAAAAAAGTAAGTCTACAGGTAAAAAGGTGGCCGTGGTTGGTGCAGGACCTGCAGGTCTGACTTGCGCCGGTGATTTAGCAAGAATGGGTCACAGTGTTACTGTTTATGAAGCACTTCATGCACCTGGAGGGGTATTGATGTACGGAATTCCAGAATTTCGTCTGCCAAAAGCCATTGTTCACGCTGAAGTTGATAATATCAAAAAACTAGACGTTGAGATTAACTATGATGTGGTCGTCGGTAAAACTATTACAATGGAGGAGATACTTGAAGATTTTGACGCAGTTTTTATTGGTACAGGTGCAGGATTGCCAAGATGGCTTAATATTCCTGGCGAAAATCTAGATGGAGTTTACAGTGCAAATGAATTTCTCACCCGTGTAAATATGATGAAAGCTTATGATTTTCCACACCATTGTACCCCTTGTAAAGTAGGAGGAATCGCCGCTACATTTGGTGCTGGAAATGTTGCAATGGATTGTGCACGCACTTCGCTTAGAATGGGTGCAAAAAAATCCTACATAATATACCGCCGTTCAGAGAAGGAAATGCCTGCAAGAAATGAAGAAATTGAACACGCAAAGGAGGAAGGAGTAATATTTGAACTCCTTACAAATCCTGTTGAATTTATAGGCGACGAAAAAGGAAAAATCAAGGCTGTTAAATGTATTAGAATGAAACTAGGTGAGCCAGACGAATCCGGAAGAAGACGACCGATACCTATTAAAGATTCTGAATTTACAATAAAGATTGATACTGCCCTGGTTGCAATTGGTCAAAGCCCAAATCCTCTTATTCCTCAATCATTTAAAAAATTAGAAATTGAAAGGTGGGGAAATATAAAAACCGATGAAGACGGACAAACTTCAGTTCCAGGTGTTTTTGCCGGCGGGGATATTGCAACTGGTGCGGCTACAGTAATTCTGGCGATGGGTGCAGGAAAACGTGCTGCGCGCTCAATAGATAAATATCTTAAAGCAAAAAAATGATAATTACTGAAATAATTATTATTGATTTATTATAACTTTACACTGAACAGCATATCAGCTCCTGTTTTTTAATCGCAGCCTTTATCAAACCATCAAACAGAGGAGCAGGTTTCATTGGTCTTGACTTGAATTCAGGGTGAGATTGAGTGGCTACAAAAAATGGATGATTGGGAAGTTCTAGAAACTCCATCAATATTCCATCAGGCGATTTTCCTGAAAAAACCATCCCATGTTTTTCAAGATTTGATATATAATTTGGGTTTACTTCATAACGATGTCTATGACGTTCCGATACCTTTGTTTTACCGTAAAGCATTTGGACAATTGAACCTTTTTTAAGCATTGCTGGATATGCTCCAAGGCGCATAGTGGCTCCGTATCGAGATTCATAGATGATATTTGCCTGTTCTGGTATGAAGTCTACAACAGGCTCAACAGGGTTTTTTTCTATCTCACGAGAATTCGCTTGTTTAATTTTACAAACGTTACGGGCAAATTCAACCACTGCCAGCTGCATACCTAGGCATAAACCCAAATACGGGATATTGCGTTCTCTTGCATATTTCACAGTATCGATTTTTCCCTGAATCCCAGACAAACCAAAACCACCAGGAACGATTATTCCATCAATTTCGTCAAGAAGAAAAAGATCTTCGGGATTCTTCTCAAACGTTTTTGAATCTATCCAATGAATCTCCGGCTTGAAATTGTTATTCCAAGCAGCATGTCTGACTGCTTCAATAACTGAAATATAGGAATCTGATAATTGCGAAGTTCCGATATCAAAATATTTCCCTACAATGCCGATCTTAACAGATTGATCAAGGTTACTTATTTTGGTGAGGAACAATTTCCATTTTTTTAATTCATTATGGTCTTTTCTTAAATTGAGCTTATTAAGAATCTTTTTACAGAATTTTTGTTCCTCGAACAGCAGAGTGACCTTATATACATTATCAACATCAGAATCAGATATCACATCTTCTTCATGAATATTACAAAACATGGCAATTTTTTCTCTTCGTACATGGTCTAAAGGTTCTTTTGTACGTGTTACTATGAAATCGGGTTGAATTCCAATTTCTCTAAGCCTTTTTACGGAGTGTTGGGTAGGTTTTGTTTTTGCCTCACCAAGCGAATCCAAAACTGGAACATAGGTAACATGTACATAAATGACTTTATCTCCTTCAAGTTTCATCTGACGCACAGCCTCAAGAAAGAGTACATTTTCATAGTCTCCGACAGTGCCCCCTATCTCTACAATAACAAAATCAAATTTACCCTCTGTTGAAGGCTTTCTGATTCTTCTTTTTATTTCATCGGTGACATGTGGAATTGGCTGTACCGTTTTACCTAAATACTTACCCTTTCTTTCCTTTTCAATAACTGCACTATAAACTTGACCAGTAGTAATGTTATGACATTTTGGAATATTTATATCAAGAAACCGTTCGTAATGACCTAGATCCTGGTCAATTTCTCCTCCGTCTTCGGTGACCCATACTTCTCCATGTTCTGTAGGTCTCAGTGTACCGGCATCGCAGTTTATGTAAGGATCGATTTTTATTGCTGTAACTTTGTATCCATGTAACTGCAAAATTTTACCAACTGAAGCAGTCGTTATACCCTTACCTAAACCAGAAACAACGCCCCCAGTGACAATAATATAATTAACCATGTTTATCAATGGGGAACATGCATACGAATCATGGTTTAAATGATTTTGGTTCGAGAAAAATCAAAAAAATTGACAAATAACAAATTATTATATCAAAGTATTTTAATAAAAAAAATAAAAATTGGATTGATAAACAATCCTAAACCTAAAATCCTTTAATGAACTACAAAGGCTACAACGTCTTCGATAACGAACTTAACTATTTATTTGGTTGATAACGTTATCTCAATAGAAGAAACATTTGAGCTTTTTCCTTCTTCGTTTGTAATTCCTTCTGTTCCAATTTTTATCTCTTTTACTTTTGCATTTGTTACAAATCTATTTCTTGTTATTTCTGCTGTGTCTACTGCTCTGCTAATTGCTCTACCTCTTGCCTTAATCATTACTTCGTCCGATCCACCATTGAACTGTGTTACTACTGCAAGCACATAGCTCATTGGGGGTTTGTTTCCTACATATATTGTGTTTTCATCTGTGGTTCCTTTTTCTGCCATATTACTCTCCTCCCTGTTAGTTCATTGTCAGGTGTTGTCCCCTATCAACAATTCTACCATTTATAAATCTTTCTATACAAATTAAGGAGATTTTTATAAAAAATTTTTTGTAACTTTAGAATCAAGTTTTTGATAACCCATGAACCTTAGTAATAACGTCATTTGGATTTTTACCAAGAATTCTTATCATAGGCTCCTTTCCCAAACCGCCCTCGTCATAGATTACATCAGGAACATAATTAAGTTTAGAAATAACCTTTTTTGTGCCCCATTCCATTGTCGATGATACATTCTTGGGTTCATCTGTTCTATCAAAATTACCTATAGATAAATTTATTTTCTTACAATCTTTAATTGCGTCTTTTGAAAACTTAAAATTCAATGCACTTCTGGTATTTGGATCATATTTCATTGCAGCAAGAATTATTGAAGCAATATGTTTTGAAGTACCAAAATCAATTTCTCCAATTCTAACGGGACGATTAAGTGTTTTTACTATTCTTCCATTAATTGCACAAACATCCTTAGTCGATTTAGCATCCATAAGGGCATAACCAAAATTAATTCCCACCTCAGGTATTAGATTTAATGGCAAAAAATCCAAAAGTTCATCAATTGAATATTTCAACTCTCCCCAAATAGAAAATCGGACATTTGATGGATAAGTTAAAGGTACATTGCATACGTTTCTAATAGAATGGTCCAAAACATCGGAACCTTTACCAATAATGTAACCATGATTGATCATATTCCAAATAATATATTTTGCATGCTTTACCGCATCCCGTGGGGTAATCCCTTTTGCAATTAAACCTGTGATAACTGCAGATAATGTACATCCAGAGCCGTGTGCCTTTCTTTCATCAATTCTTGGTAAGATTAAAACATTAAATTTACTACCATCAAAAAAAACATCTTTAACCATCGGGCCCTTAAGATGCCCTCCCTTAATTAAGACATTTTTCGCACCAAAATCATATAAATCTTCACAAGATTTTTTAATTTTTTCCAAGGTATTAAGTTTTCTATCTGTTAAAATCTCGGCCTCCTTAATATTTGGAGTTAATAGGAAGGTAATTGGTATTATTTTATTCTTAATTGCATCAACAAAATCACTTTTAGATAAGCTATCTCCACTAGTTGCGACCATAACGGGATCTACAACGACTTTTAGATCATTTTGGATTATCCTATCTGCAACTATAGATACAATATTTTTTTCATGTAGCATACCAGTTTTAACAGCATCGGGTTTTGCATCCTCTAATAAAACATCAATTTGCTGACCGACTATCTCTGGTGAAATGCTACTAATTTTTGCCACTCTTTTTGTATTCTGTACGGTCAAACAAGTAATTACTGATAATCCATGCACTCCAACAATATTAAACGATTTAATATCAGCTTGAACTCCTGCCCCCCCAGAAGGGTCGGATCCAGCGATTGTTAAGGCAATTCTCTTTTTCATAACATTTATACAATTAATTAGTTAGATTTATATGCTATCCCTAATTTTCCAAGATTGTACTACCTATTGTATTTGATAAAATAGGGGGAATATTGTGGAAATAATTGAATCAGAACCTAATGAAACAATACTTTTACTCGGAAATGAGGCAATTACGAGAGGAGCTCTTGAAGCTGGAGTGGATGTTGCTACAACTTACCCCGGTACGCCATCATCAGAAATTGCTGATACTTTTTCTTACATTGCGAAATATTTAAATAAAAAGTCGAAAAAACCACCATACTACTTTGAATATTCTACAAACGAAAAAGTTGCATTGGAAGTAGCCGCAGCAGCTTCATTTTCTGGTTTGAAATCGATAACATGTATGAAACATGTTGGATTAAATGTGGCAAGCGATGCATTTATGACATATTTATATGTTGGAACAAGAGGAGGACATGTTATTGTTTCAGCAGACGATCCTTCATGCCATTCATCTCAAAATGAACAGGATAACCGATATTTTGCCATATTTTCTGGCTCTCCTATGCTTGAGCCAACAACTCCACAAGAGGCAAAAGAAATGACGAGAATAGCTTTTGAAATTTCAGAGAAACTTCACTCACCTATATTATTAAGAACAACTACAAGATTAAATCATGCTAGAGGTGCTGTTAAACTTAGAAAACCACTAAAACCAAGAGGAAAAGGTCATTTTGAAAAAAGTCCAATGCTTGTTACAACACCCGCTATTGCTCGTATCAGACATCCAGAACTTTTAAAAATGCTAGATAAAGCTGAAAAAATTTCGGAAAATTCAAAATTTAATGAAATTATTGCGGTAGGAAATCCCAAAGAATGGGGCATTGTATCATCCGGTGTTTCGTTTAATTATGTCAAGGAAGCCGTTGATGATCTCGATTTAAACGTTAGAATCTTAAAGTTAGGAATGACTCATCCTTTGCCAAAGAAAATGTGCAAAGAATTTCTTTCTTTATGTAAAAAAATCATAATTGTTGAAGAACTTGAACCAATTCTTGAAAATCAATTTAAGACATTAATTTATGAATTGGGTTGTAAAGTTGAAATTTTTGGAAAATCCACAGGACACTTTTCCAGATTATTTGAATACAATCCAGATATTGTAACGGAAGCACTTGCTAAAATTTTTATGTTAAAAAATCCTATCAAAAAACCTTCGAAATCAGCTCTTTCTCTTCCAAAAAGGCCACCTGCCTTGTGTCCCGGATGTCCTCACAGGGCAACATACTATGCAGCAAAAAAAGCGCAACCCAAGGGCGTTGTATATCCAACAGATATAGGATGTTACACTCTTGGGAGGGAAAAGCCGCTGGAGATGGCAGACTTACTTCTTTGCATGGGTTCCAATGCGGGAACAGCGTGTGGGCTAGCTGTATCTACTGATCAGAAAGTAATTTCATTTATGGGAGATTCAACGTTTTTTCACTCTGGAATCCCACCAATTATTGATGCTGCCCATCATAATCATGATGTTGTAATTACCGTTCTTGATAATAGAACTACAGCAATGACAGGGCATCAGCCTCATCCTGGAACAGACTTCGATGGAATGGGGCGGCCAGCAAAGAAAATTCTTGTAGAAGGGGTAGTAAAAGGCTGTGGAGTTGAACATATAGAAATAGTAGATCCAAATAATATTAAGGAAACAACTGAAGCTTTCAAAAGAGCAATAAACTTTAAAGGACCAGCCGTGGTTGTAAGCAAATCTCCTTGTATTTTACTTGAAAATAGAGACAAAAGAAAACGAGGAGAAGAAATTTTTGTTTATGAAATAGATCAAGATAAATGTAGACAATGTAAGATTTGTATTTCCCGATTTGGATGCCCATCTTTTTACTATGCTGAAGATGGAAGTATTCACATCGATGATCAACAGTGTAACGGATGTGGTAATTGCACAGAGGTTTGTCCATTTGATGCAATTCATAAAAAGGGGGTCAGGAAATGAAAGAAAAAACAAATATCGTTCTAACTGGCGTTGGTGGGCAAGGAGTAATTACTGCTGCAAATATTCTTGGAAAAGCTGCGGTTAGGGCAAAAGTAAATGTTTTTGTTTCTGAAGTTCATGGAATGGCCCAAAGGGGGGGATCTGTTAATTGTACAGTAAGAATGGGTAGAGTTACGGGACCCCTTATTGCCAGCGGGACGGCCGATGCTGTACTGAGCATGGAGCCCATTGAGTCTTTAAGATATATAGATTATACAAACAAAAATACAAAAATAATTACAGATGTTACACCGGTTATACCTTTTACAGTTTCAGTTGGCATGGAAAAATATCCTCCTGTTGATGAGGTTTTTAAAGAAATCGAAAATTATGCAAAGTTGTACAAGGTCGATGCCACAAAAATTGCACGAGAAGCTGGAGCAATTATTACAAAAAACATTGTAATGTTGGGGTCGCTAGCAGCAACAGAAGTGTTGCCTTTTGGTAAAGATATTTTATTGGAAACAATCCTTGAAAACGTGCCTGCTAAATTTAAAGAGGTTAATAAGAAGGCTTTTGAAGGCGGATTCAAGGCAATCCAAAAATAAATTTTTATTTATTGTATAATTTTTCCATCAGATAAACATCTAGTCTCTTACCAAATTTATATCCAACTTCTTTATAGATTCCAACATGTTCAAATCCAACCATTTTGTGAAGATAGACAGAGACTTGGTTTCCTTCGGCAATTCTTGAAATGATTGCATGGAGCCCTGCTTGCTTTCCTTTTTTAACAATTTCCTTCATCAACTTTTTTCCAATTCCCCTTCCCTGGAATTCCATTCCTACATATAATGAAAGCTCGGCAGTGTCCGAATATGCATGTCTGTCAGAATATTTACATAATGATGCCCAACCTACGAATTTTCCATTATCTTCTGCGACAATTATTGGATTTTTTGAACCATGATTATCGAACCAAGTTCTTTGTTCATCCAGTGTTTTAATATTGGTATCAAAGGTTGCCACAGTGTTTAAAATAGCTTCATTATATGTTTCTGTAATGTCTGATAAATCCTTTAATGACGCGTCTCTAATAATTAACAATTTTTATCACTAAAAATGATAGGTAACGTTTAATACTTATAATATAAGTTATTATTGTTAAATAAAAAAATAATGAAGTTGGAGAAAAATATGTTTTGTGTTGAATGTGGAAAGGAAGGAGAGATTTACAAGGATGGTGTATGTGTTGAATGTTATCTAAAAAATCATTCCTTTACTAGCGGTCCAAAATTGATTGATATTGGTTATTGTACTCATTGCGAATCTTACAAATATAAAAATACTTGGTTTTTAGAACCCTTTGAAAATGTCTTGAAAAAATGGATTTTACATTATTTTGAAATAAGTAAAGAGTTGACAAATATCAAAATTGAACCAAAATGCCAAGAATCTTCAGATGGAATTCATTGTTTCGTTGTAATTAATGGGATGTTGAACGGACATCAGATTTCTGAGAGTCATGATGTTATTGTATATCTAAAGAAAAATGTGTGTGATGTTTGCTCAAAAAGATTTGGAGGATATCATGAAGCAATAATTCAGGTGAGGGCAAAAAATAGAATTTTATCAAAATCAGAACTTTTGGAAATACAAACAAATGTAGAACATGAAGTAAAATCTATGTATAATAAAGGAAATAGGGGTTTATTTATTACCGACATAGGAATTGAACGGGGAGGAATTGATTTTTTCTTGAGTGAGAAATCTGCTGCACTGGCCATCGTTAAAAAACTCCAGAAACAAAATGGCGGGGAATTAAAAATATCGTCAAGAAATGTAGGAATGAAAGATAGCAGACAGGTATATAGAATGACTTATTTGTTGAGACTTCCTGCATTTCAAAAGGAGGATTTTATTTATTATGAAGGTAAATATTACTATTTAACTTCAATTTCATCAAATAAATTACAAGCAATAGAACTATCAACTTTAGAGGAAAATATAATAGACATAAAAAATACTGACCAAATCAAGGTTTTGGGTGGAAGTGAACTCATCGAAAAAATGATATTAGTGAGTGAACATGGTGAGGAAATACAAATTATGCATCCTGGGACCTATGAAATAATAGAAATAAAAAAACCAAAAAATATTTCAATTAAAGATAAAGTAGTGAAAGTAGTAAATATTGATGGAAATCATTTTTTATTGGAATAAATTTTTTATTCTTACCTCATCCATGGATATCCATATGGATAATAACTTCCATAACTTCCCCATATGTAGCTCCACAACAATGATCCCCAAATCCATCCGATAATCCACCAAACTATAGACATTATTATTATGAAAACAATTAGTCCGACTACAAAGTATGGTAATTGTTGGTCTTTCGGAGTTTCCATGTAAATTGGAATCCCTAGGTACAGAATATATAAACCATAAATTCCGCCGAGAAATGATATTACACCTGCTGCAGGAAATATATAGAAAATACCGAGAACTAACCAAGGGGTTGCCGAAAAAGCTACTAATTTTGCAGATTGCATTAAATTTTGTTTAGATTTAAAATTCGTTGCCAGTGCGTTTAGGATATAAGCAAATACAAATAAACCTATAATTGAAAATATATATCCAATAATGGCAATTACAAAACCCCATCCAATTAAGCTTCCACCAGTATTCCAGTTAAGACCAGAAACAAATCCATAACCGATCAATAAACCAATAAATGTTGGAATGCCTACTATCCCAAGATATATGATCATGTCATTTCTGGTGACCTTTTCATTTTTTAGTTTCCTAAGTGTCTCCTTCGGTTTAAGCATTATATTTATGGCCTGATTTATAATCTTATTAATATCCATCAAATTTCACCCTCACTATTTAAAAGAAAATAATTAGTCACTATTTTAACCTTATTGAAATTAGTAAAATTCATTTTTCCTTTATATTCTGATATATTTAATTTTAATAACTACCCATCAATATATATTAAATTTTTATTTAATTAGTAATTATCTATCAACAATTATGAGAGTGGCACTTAAATTTGCATATGATGGGAAACAGTTTCATGGTTTTGCTAAACAGCCAAATCTTAAAACAGTTGAAGGGGAAATAATTAAAATTTTAATGGAGAATGGTTATATAATTAATCCAAAAAAATCAATCTTTAGGTTTGCCAGCAGGACAGATAAAAAAGTTTCGGCTTTAGGTAATGTTATTGCGTTTAACACAGAAAAATCGCTCGATAACATTTTTTCAGATATCAACAATCAAGATGATATTTTATTTTACTGTATAAAACAAGTTGAGCCTGATTTTTATCCAAGATATGCAAAACAAAGAATCTATCGTTATTATTTAAAAAAAAATAGGTATGATATTGATATAATTCTTTCAGCAGCATCTCTTTTTACAGGTGAGCACAATTTTAGTAATTTTGCAAGAATTGAACAAGGTAAAAACCCTGTTAGAAAAATTGAAAATATTGTTATTGAAAATGTTGGAGATTTTTTAATTATAGACTTTTTTGCACAAACCTTTTTATGGAATCAAATCAGACGAATCGTTTCTGCAATTGAAAAAGTGGGCCAAGGAAAATTAAAGAAAAATCATATTGAGGAAGCAATCAACAATCCTTCTAGAAAAGTTGATTTTGGTTTATCGTCCCCTGTACCACTATTACTGGAAGAAATAATTTATAATTTTGAATTTATTGTTGATGAAGAATTACAGGAAAAGAAAAATAATTTTGATAAATTAATTTTCGATTCTATTGAAAAGTTCTATTGCAAGAAATATTGGAATGACCAACCAAATTACGAAAGTTAAGTAATATCCACCCAGAGAAATAACTTCAACAGATGTTTCCTCTAGGGTTCCTAAGGCATGACTTATGGCTACTACGTAGGGGGTACTGGGGTTTATCAGAGAAATTTGATTTGAAAAATCTGGGATGAAATACCCAATTACTCCCCCAATTACAAGTAAAAAAATCCAAATTACTATTCCCATGAGTATTGCAGTTGTTGTTGTTTTTGTAATACTTGATATCAATTGCCCAATAGCTGCGTAAATTATAAGAAAAAGAAGAGTAAAAAAGATAAAACCTCCTGCTTGACCAAATTCAATTCCTTTACCAGATTGAACTGAAATAATTAAAACCGCTAGATATGTAACAATTATTACTGGAATACACAGAGCTAAAACAATTCCAAGAAATTTACCTGTGGCAATTGATCTTTTGCTGACTGGTCTACAAATTAGAAGACTAATTGAATTCTGGATTTTTTCTTTTACGATTGTATCAAAAGACAATGCAATAGAGATTATTGGACCAAAAAAACTGATTATGCCTGCCACCAAACTCAAAATAAAAACAGGTCCTTGGTTTATCATTAACTCGCTTACATCAATATCTGGGCTGCTTTCTGCAAAGTTAATTAAAGTTAAACCACCATAAACCGTTCCAAGAACAAATAACGCAAACAAAATCATTAAAATAATCATTCTTACGCTTTTTAATGTGGAAAAGAATTCTTTTTTAAAAACAACATAAATGCCCCATAGCTGATCAAAAAACAGTTTATTCATTGGTCTCGCCTCCAGTAAGAGTTAAAAATATATCTTCTAGGTTAATTTGCTTACTTTCTATTTTAGTTATGTTAATTCCGTTTTCAACTAGTGTTTTATTTATTATTGGCGTCAAGGATTTTGTAGCTTCGACTTCAATTTCCAAAATTCTTTTTTCCTTGATTATTTTTAATGAAATTACTCCAGGAATTGCCTCAACCGCTTTAGCAGCCTTTTCTGTCATATTCTCAAATTCAAAATAAACAATTTTTGCACCTTTTGATGCCAACATTGTTCCTAGTGAATCGATCGTGTCAACTGCGATAATTTTCCCTTTGTTTATTATACCAACTTTAGTACAAACGGCTTGTACTTCTGATAAAATATGTGAAGAAAGGAAAATTGTCACGCCTTTTTTGTTTAGAGATTCAATTGATTTTCGAAAGAATCGGATAGTCCCTGGATCAAGACCGATAGTTGGCTCATCCAAAATCAGTATTTCTGGATCGTTTAAAAGTGAAGTAGCAAAGCCAAGTTTTTGCTTCATACCCCTAGAAAATGTTTTTACCTTTTTGTTCCTAAAGCCTTCGAGATTCATCGTTTTAAGGAGATAATCGATTTTTTCTTGTCTCTTTAATTTTGGAATTTTGTAAAATTCTCCATAGAAATGCATAACATCTGATGCTTTCATTTCATCATAAAAACCGGGTACATCAGGCATGTAACCAATACGCTTTTTTAATTCCAATGGGTTTTTAGAAAGATCAACTCCGAAAAAATTTATTTTTCCTTCTGTTGGGTTTAATAGCGTTGTAAGCATTTTTATCGTTGTTGTTTTTCCAGCGCCATTGGGACCTAAAAACCCGAATATTTCACCGCTTTTTATTGAAAAAGAGATGTTATCTACTGCTATAAAATTATTAAATTTTTTTGTTAGATTACAGACTTCAATTGCATAAGAATTATCAGAATACTTTTCCTTCGTAGGAAAAGTAAATATTCCCTTTGAATTGCATTTTGGGCAGATAATCTGAACTTTCTCGCCAGGATTTCCAGTGACAGTTATTTGATTTTTACAACTTGGGCACCTGATAGTTTTATTAATCATTTTACCCACTCCAGTTTTTTCCAATTATAAACTACCGGTATTTAGATTTAATGAATTACTTGAATGAACCCCCCCTTTTTTAATTAATTTATGCAATGATTGCCCAAAATTTTAAATCATTATTATTAATATAGTTATTAATATTAATTAACTACGATATTGCTGGTGCAAAAATGAATAAAAATTTAAAACAAAAATCTCTAATTACTCTTTTGATTTCGGTACTATTAATTAATTCACTTAATTTGTTTGTATCCTCTGAAATTATTGAAATTGAAAATTACAGAAAAACGTCTTTATTGCCTGATACTACAAGTTACACAAACATCACGGTACAAGAGGCATGGTTGTTGCTTACCAATACTTCTAATGGAATTCAAATTCCTATAGATGTGAGAACCGATCCAGAGTGGATGTTTGAGCATATTGATACGCCTTCACCAGAGAATCCGAGACATCATTGTGTTTGTGAATGGGATAATAAAACAATTGTACAGGAATTTATAGAATTATATGAAGGAGGAGAAATCATTATTTATTGTGCACAGGGATTTCGAAGCTTTAATGCAGTCAAAATTCTCATAGATCATGGTTTTAGTGGTACTATTTACAATATGCCAGAGGGGATAAACGGATGGATAAATGCAGGATATTCAACTATTAAAAACCAGCCACCAGAAAAACCAACAATAACCGGAAGACATAAAGGAAAAATTGAGAAAGAATATCAATATTTAATATCAACAGATGATCCAGAGGGTGGTGACGTTTTTTATTACATAAACTGGAGTGACGGTTCGGAAACACTATATCTTGGTCCATACCCATCTGGCAAAGAGATACAAGTAAGTCATGTTTGGTTAGAAGAAAAAACATTTACAATCCAGGCAATAGCCATTGATGAATTACAAGCAGAAAGCGATATGGCAACTTTTGAAGTAAGTATGCCAAAGACAAAGTCTCTATTTTATCCAGTGACAATATTTTTGGAGAAGATGTGGGAATTTTTTTTAAATAACTTCAGTTTTCTTGATTTAGATTAATTTTTTCTTTTATTTTTAAAAGCCCTATATAAAAAATATATCAACCCGCCATACAGAACTATACAACCAAAAATTAACATTACTATTCCGGATAAAGGAATTATTATGTCACCCTCTTTTTATTTTTGTATTTCATAAGAATAAAAGCTACCAAAAAAATAATAACGCAAGGCAAAACTCCTCCAAAAATAATAACCCATGTAGCAAAATTGCCATATGGGTTTACAATGTTGTCATAGATTGAAATAACCAGTAAAACCAGTAAAACAGAGGGAATGATATATTTTATTAGAAAATCCCACCATCTTCCAATCATTATTTCAGAAGTTTTGTTTGCATGTTCACGAATCTTAGATGTTCTATATAGCCAGCCAATTACAATACATTCGACAAGTCCAATAAGTACGAGACCAAAATTTGCAATGAAATTATCCAATAGCTCAAGCCAGTAAATTCCACTGCCCGTGGCAAATAATAAACTTGCAAAGAACCCCAGTAAACATACAATTGCAGTAATTTTTGTTTTTGATAAATTCCACTTTTTATTAATACTTGAAGTAATAGGCTCAATCATTGAAAATGCTGAGTCAATGCCAAAAGTTAATAATGCAATATAAAAAATCATTCCAAAAATTGATGCCGCAAATGGCAATAGAGAAATCGATGTTGGATAAGTAATAAATGTCAAATTTGGACCGGATATGTCCAACTGAGTTATACCTATGCCTTGGGAAAAGGATAGATACCCAACAACGCTGAATACTGTAAATCCTGCTAAAAAAGAGGTACCAGCATCTGCTAATGAAACAATAAATGCATTGTTTGTTAAATCTGATTTTTTCTTTAAGAAACTTGAATAAGTTATCATAATTCCCTGTGCGACACCCAAAGAAAAAAATACCTGAGCATATGCAGAGAGCCAAACATTGACATCTGTTAGTCTTGAGAAATTAGGTGTTAAATAGTAACTAATGCCTTCGATAGCACCTGGAAGAGTTAAACCCCTGATGGTCAAAATTATTAGTAGAATTGTAGGAAGTGGAACGGTTAATGCAACTACCTTTCCAATTCTTTTTACTCCCTTATAAAGTATTAAAAAAATTAAAAACCAAACTGCAATCAAACCAATTACAATCGGTATACGTAATCCTCCCAAAATTGCTGGATTGCTAGTTACTCCTAGATAATTGTTTAGGAAAAATTGATCGGCCTGCATACCCCACCTTAGGTCCAATGAATAAATCATATATGAAAAACACCACGACATTACAACAACATAATAGGCAGCTAATACAAATGGAATGAGAACAGACCACCATCCTATCCATTCCCACCTTTTATTCAAAATTTTAAAAGCATGTGGTGGGGGGTTTCTTGTCATGTGCCCAATAGAAAACTCGAGAATCATTAGAGGAATACCGGCTGAAAATAAGGCAACAAAATAAGGAATTAAAAATGCCCCGCCCCCATTTTTATAACATATATATGGAAATCTCCACACATTTCCTAATCCTACAGCTGAACCAATGGCTGCCATAATAAAAGCATACCGCGAACCCCAGTGTTCAACCTTAATATTATCTCCCCCTTAATTAATAATGGTAATATTATAATTTGTTTAAATTTAATATTGTTCTTATTAATTTATCTAATAATAGAAATTTGAAAACTATTAAAGCAAGACATTTGTTTTAGTATCTATTGATCTGGTTCTTTTATGTATCGAGACCCCTATTTAAAATTAAAAATTGATGTAATATGCAATCAATAGAAATAACAAAAAATCCCAAATTTGTAAAAAAATATTTTTTTGCAATAATTGGTTTGCCCATAGTCTTTTGGGCATTTGCCTTTCCCGTAATTAAAATTGGATTAACAGAACTTTCTCCAGTAAATCTTACTATAATGCGACTTTTTATTACCTGTATTGTTTTTTCTTTAGTTTTCATTTTATTTAAGAAAAAATTTACTTCCCTACGAAAAAAAGATATTTTGCCAATATTTTTACTTGGATTTTTGGGAATCATCATTTATCATTTGGGGTTAAATTACGGGGAGCAATACATTTCTGCAAGCGTATCAAGTTTAATAATTGCAACTATTCCAATTTTTACAGCTGTTTTAGCAACCATTTTTCTTAGGGAAAAAATAACTTTAAAAATATCTTTTGGTATTATTTTATCACTAATTGGAGTCATTGTTATTTCTACTCTTGGAAGCAATGAAACATCCATAGAAATTCAATATATATATGGAGTCCTTGGTGTAGTAGTTGCATCATTAGTGGCTGCTGGATACACCATTGCAGGAAAGAAATTATTGAAACGATATTCGCCACTTTCCCTTACATTTTATGCATTCATTTTTGGAAGCATAGGTTTACTTCCTTTTATTGGTTCTTCACTCTTCATTGAAGTCGCCAACATGTCTTATGTTGGTTGGGCATCAGTAATTTTTTTGAGTATATTTCCTACAATTATTGGTTATGTATTTTGGTATGTTGCCCTAGAAGTAAAAGATGCTTCTAAATTGGGGGTATACTTGTACTTTATTCCTGTCTTATCCACAATTTTTAGTTACTTCCTTCTTGATGAAAAAATCACATTATTCTTTGTTTTAGGCGGCGCTCTTGTATTAATTGGATTGATAATTGTAAACAAACAAAACAAAATAAAACGATTGAGCCATCAATAAAAATCACCCTAAATTTTATTATGTCAAAATTATTCCTGCATCTGTTTTGCAGGGGTAGCCAAGCCAGGTCAACGGCGACAGACTCAAGATCTGTTCCTGTAGAGGTTCGGGCGTTCGAATCGCTCCCCCTGCACTTATTTACCAAATAATTAATATAACAAACCTATATGCCCGTATTACTATGATAGATGAGTTTCTGCTTGTATTTGTACCTTTATTTATCATAGTTAATCCGTCATCGACATTAGCATTGTTTTTTGCAATAACAAGTAGTTACAATAAAAAAGAGAGAAAAAAAATTGCAAAAAATGCTACCATATATGCCGCAATTTTACTTTTTATTTTTGCAATAGCAGGTAGCGCAATTCTTGATTATTTACAAATTCAGGTTTATTCTCTTAGAATCGCTGGAGGTATCCTTCTTGCTTTTGTCGGTCTTGATATGACTAGAAGAGGACAACAGTTTGGAGAAAGCAAACCAGGTTCTGAACAAAAAGCAGACTATGCTCTTGTACCACTAGCAATGCCATCTCTTTCTGGACCTGGAGCTATTACTGTAATTATTGTTAGTATGAAAAATCTTAATGTCTCAAATCCATGGTATGTAAGTATTACTATTGCAATTGTTGCAATTATTCTTACAATGATTATTACATATATAATTTTCAGAGGATCAACATTTGTAATTAAAATTCTTGGAAATAAGGGCATGGATGCATTTACCAGAGTTATGGGTCTTTTGACGGTTGCAATAGCGGTGCAATTTGCTCTAACAGGTTTGGCAGATTGGTTAGCCCAACTTTCTTTGTAAGAGTGAATTTAAGTTAAGAATTACTGGAAATATTAATTTAAGTTCATTTCATAACCATTCGATTGTGAAACCCGAACTCATTCTCATTAGGTATGGAGAACTTGCCCTCAAAGGAAGGGCAACTCGACTTCATTATGAAAAAATATTATTACAAAACATTAGAGCTGCACTTAAAGAAAATGAAATTTCATTTTCTTTGCACAGGGAATGGGGTCGAATTTTTCTAGATACTGATAAAATTCTACAAAGCATAGATATTTTGCGCCATATTTTTGGTATTTATTCCATTAGTCCAGCAATAAAAACAAAAAGCAATATTGATGCAATGACGGATTTTGCAACTAATTTTGCAACGAATATACTTAACAGTCATAGAAGCTTTGCATTAAGAGTAAATAGAGTAGGAAAACACCTTTTCACAAGCCAAGACATTGCAATAAAAATTGGTGACGAAATTGTAAAGACAACAGGCGCAAAAGTTGATTTGACAAAACCGGATATTGAATTATTCATTGAGATAAGAGATGAAAACGCCTATTTTTTCCTTGAAAAATACCGTGGACCTGGTGGAATGCCTCTTGGAACTCAAGGTAAATTGTTGGTATTAGTTAATTCTCAAACCTCTCTTCTATCTGCCTGGCTTGTTATGAGAAGGGGATGCAATATTGCAATTGCATTGACAAATGAAAGTCTTGTTGAGGCTATTGACGATTTTACAAAAAAATGGTATGTCAATCCCAAGATAATTCCCATTGATTATTCCAAGGATGATTTGTATAAGCTATTAGCGGAAACGGCAAATAAAATTGGTTGCGTGGCAATAGTGACAGATATTATACTTAATAATGAAAATTTGCAAAAAATTGAAGATTTGAGATTAATGAAAAGACAAATTAGTTTGCCCATTTTACATCCTTTAATTGCCATGGATAAGGATGAAATTAAACAACGATTAAAAGATATTGAAG
The DNA here is from genome assembly GCA_964615235.1 of uncultured Thermoplasmatales archaeon. Lineage (GTDB taxonomy): Archaea > Thermoplasmatota > E2 > DHVEG-1 > DHVEG-1 > JAFGPP01. The sequence goes on along the minus strand of CAZTMK010000004.1, from coordinate 68,319 downwards.
TGTTATAATGAAAATTATTATCTTTGGAGCGGGGGCAATAGGTTCTTTGTTTGGAGCAAAATTAGCAAAATTTAACGAGGTTATATTGATTGGAAGGAAAAAACATGTTGAAGCCATTAAAAAAAATGGGCTCACAATCGAAGGAAAAACCAAACTTCATGTTGAAGTTTATTCAGAAACCGATATTTCAAAAGTGAGGACGAAACCAGATTTGATAATTTTAACTGTTAAATCTTATGATACACTAGAAGCGGTAACGGAATTATCTAACTTGATAAATTATGATACTTTGTTATTGAGTATGCAAAATGGACTTGACAATATCGATCTAATAAAGAATAAAATTGATATTAAACATGTTCTTGCAGGAGTAACAACACATGGAGCGGTATATAGCAAACCCGGAACAATTACTCATACTGGATTGGGTCAAACAATAATTGGAGAATTGGATGGAAAAAATACAAATCGAATAAAAGATATAAAAAAAGAACTAATTAGATCAGGAATTCACACAGATATTAGTAGCAATATCATTAGAGATATTTGGGTTAAGACAATTATAAATTCAAGCATTAACCCACTGACGGTTTTTTGCAGAGAAAAAAACAGATATCTTTTAGAAAACCCAATAATTGAAAAATGTGTTGAGAGAATTTGCATAGAATCCACAAAAATTGCTAAAGCTTATGGTTTTAGACTTTCTAACAAATCAATGATTGAAAAAACAAAAGATGTAATCAAAAATACCGCAGATAATCATTCTTCAATGCTCCAAAGTATAAATTCTGGTAGAAAAACTGAAATCGATGCAATTAATGGAAAACTTGCCGAAATTGGAAATTCTTACGGAATCAATACTCCTCTGAATGATGCTTTAATTTATTTTGTTAAACAAATAAATAAAAAATGGCAATAATTATTTAGAGCAAGCCATCAATCACTTTTTCTAAAACCGTAATTGGGAGTTAGGATAGATGAAAATTTTTGTTACAAGAAAAATTCCAGAACCTGGGCTAAAACTTTTGAGAAAACATCATAAAATTACTATAAATCCTGGCAATAGGGTTCTTGAAAAGAAAGAAATCATTAAAAATCTTGCGAATAAACAAGGTTTGCTTTGTCTTCTGACAGATAACATAGATAAAGATGTTATTTCGTTATCCACCGATTTAAAAATGATTGCTAATTATGCTGTTGGTTTTGATAACATAGATGTTTCTACTGCTACAGAGAGAGGCATACCCGTAAGCAACACTCCTGATGTTTTAACTGATTCAACAGCAGAAATGGCTTGGGCTTTGTTGTTTTCCGCAACAAGAAGAATAGTTGAAGGAGACAAACTCACCCGTGGAGGCGAATTTAATGGATGGGATCCAAATCTTCTTTTGGGACATGATGTAACCGGTAAAACATTAGGCGTTGTGGGAGCAGGAAGAATTGGTACAGCATTTGCTTTGAAAAGTAAAGGATTCGATATGAAGGTTTTGTATTCCGATGAATATCGGAATGAAAACCTAGAAAAAAAATTGGGAGCTAAGAAAGTAGAATTTGAGGAGCTTTTAAAAAAATCTGATTTTGTCTCACTTCACGTCCCTCTTAACGAATCTACACACCATCTAATAGGAGAAAAAGAATTCAAAATAATGAAAGATACTGCAGTTTTGATAAACACATCCCGTGGGCCGGTTATATGTGAAAAATCTCTTGTAAAGGCGTTGAAGGAGAAATGGATTTTTGCTGCAGGACTAGATGTTTATGAAAATGAACCTTTGATAGATAAAAAACTTATTAAATTAAAAAATGTAGTTTTACAGCCTCATGCTGCTTCTGCAACTATTAACACGAGAACAAAGATGGCTGTTATGGCAGCAGAAAACCTATTGGCAGGTTTAACAGGAAAAATTCCTCCAAATTGTGTGAATCCAGAAGTTTTTAATAAATAACTAAAAAATCATAAATGCTAATATGTCTTTAGTAAATAGTTGTTCATAAAGTAAAAGTCCAAATCTCTGGATCTTCAGGTAAGTCATCCATTTCTATATCAATTTCATTTCCAACCTTTAAAATTTTATATGGGCTTTCTTCCAGAAATGGATCTAATCCAGTAATTGGTAATGATAACCCTCCGATTTTATAATGCATTGGTATTGTAATTTTGGGCATTATCTTTTTAATAACCTCCCAAGCTTTCTCCGCATCAAGAGTAAATGTACCTCCAATCGGAATAAATAGAATGTCTACGTCTCCAATTTTTTCTACATAGTCCTGATCAAGAACATGGCCAAGATCCCCCAAGTGGCAAAAGTTGATATCGTCAATTTTAAATTTATAAATTATATTGCTACCTCTCTTTTCACCGCAACATTCGTCGTGGTAAGATTCGATTCCTCTGATTTCAACTGGTCCAATATTTCTTTTTCTGGAATCTGTAATTATTTTTGCCCCCTCTTTTTCAACCGATTTTACACTGTTATGGTCGTAGTGATCATGGGAAACTAAAATAATATCTCCTGTTGTTGATGGTGCGTGAATACCAATAGATTTACCATCGTGAGGATCTGTAACAATTGATAAATCATTTTTTATTTCAAAGCAGGAGTGACCGTGCCATCTTATTTGTAACAATATATCTTCCCCCTTATTCTGCCACAAATGTCCCTATTATTATAAATAAATTTTGGCAATAAAAAATTAAAAATAGATTGTTTAATTAGTTTAAAGAATAATCTAAAGAACTTTGTTTATAATTTCTTCAATACTATCTAAAAAAGTTTCTAGTTTAAATAAAAACCTCTGAAGAATTTGAAGCATTTTTTCCAAAGGTTTTTCAATGACGATTGAATCTGATTTAATTATCTTTTTTCTCACTTTTTTGACTGCGACCTCATCAACTGCATGCGAGCTAAAAAAATATTCGTTATAAGGCGGGTCCGAATAACCCGTATAAGGATACTGATTAGACAAAACAGCTATTGCGACTATCTCTCCTCCATCGACGTCATCAAAAAATGATGGCACCCAGGTTGGAGCTTCGAAAGTAATGTTTTCACCTGCAGGAACATTGATATTTTCATCCATAGCAAAATCCAAAAATGCATATTTGTATGATCCATTGGTATCTCCAAGTTGATAAGTCCAACGTGAGTTTCTCTCAACAATATATACTTTTAGAATGCCATTGTATGGTGTTACCTCATTGTTTTTTACATAAATCTCCACATCCAATTTCTTGCTGCAGCAGTCTTCAAACCAACGAGTTTCAAGAACAACATCTAAATCGTGAACATTTCTGTAACTGGAAATGTAAATTTTATTTTCATAATAATCCTTCACTGCCGATACATTATACAAAACATCAAAACCACCGTCAAAAAAACAAGTTGGAAAGCCCCTGATATTATATTCATCTGACAACCAATCTGATGCTTGAGGATATTCATCGGATACATATGTTATATATTGAAAATCATATTCTCCAGATTCATAGATTTCTTGTAAAGTTTTAGCCGTTTCTGCGGAATTTGAAATATCTGTACTAACTGCAAGTTCACAAAAAACCTTATGTGAAGATTCAGTTAACATTGTTGGATTTTGATTCGTGCTGCTATCATTTTGTATATGGGAAACTGCAGAAACTTGAGAAAAAAGAGAAAAAATAACTATTGTGATAAATCCAATTTTCCAAAATTTTTCATTCATATTTTTTTAAGCCCCCAACTTCATATAATTATATCATACAAATGTAGTATATAAAATTAACGATTGTTAAGGTGCTGTTAAGATAAACTAAGGTCTTAGCCTTCCAAATTTGATGTAATCGATTTTATTTTCATTAATTTTAGCGAAAATAAATTCTTTGTTTACAGAATGTGCAAGTCTTACAGCACGACTAATTTCGGACCAGACTTCCTCATAAACATTTTTAACAACTTGTATTAAATATTCGGCATGGATTTCATCTGGATTACGAGTATAAACCCTAAAATGAGATCCAAACTTAAATCCAGTTTTTACAATAAGGCCGCGTTTTTTTAAATCTTGATAAACAAAAATCCTTAAATCAATATCTGGTTGAGTTTTTTTTGCAATTTTAAAAAATTTTGAATATGAAATGCTTTTACTTTCATGGACTTTAAAAAGATTCAGAATTTTGCTTTCCATTAAATATAATGCTTCAACAAATGAAATTTGAAGGACACCCTCGAATGGTTTTCCAATGAATTCTTTTTTAAATAATTTAATAGAAGATTTTTTATCAAAAATTACTACCCTATTTTCAAGTAAAACACCTTTGATTTCGGAAAATTTATATTTTTTATTTTGTCCATAAATGTCTATTTCGGAAATATCATAGTATGTGATATCTCCCTCTTCATCAACGATTGCTATCCAGATATCGGTTCCCTGTTTTACCGCTGTTTTTATATAATCTAATAACTGAATTATCTTAATTTTATCCCTTTCAGAGAACGTGTAGATGCGTGATAATTTATTTTCTGTTTGTTTTGATGTTATATTAATTTCGTAATCTCCACTGTCAAAGTTAAGATGGGCAAACAATCCTCGTTTTCTTAAGTCCCTAAATACGATGTACTTTTGCTCAAAATGGGGGATATTTCTTGAGGCTTTTTCAAAAATTTCTTCAAATGAAATTTCCTCTCTCTCACAAAATATTCTTAATTTTCCTTCCCCCAAAAGAAATACTGCTTCTATTAAATTTAAATGAAGGTTATTGCCAGTTACTAGCTTTCCAAAATGACTTTTATTAAATAACCTACCAACTTGCTTTGATTTTGTTATTAATACTCTGTTATCAACCAGTTCCCCTGTTAGTTCCATTATTTATTTGAATATTGATTTTCCTTATTTGATTTATGATTGATAATAAATTACTTGGTTTTAATTTCCTTTAAAATAATTTCTGCAGTCCATTTAGCAACATTCCCAGCAACAGAAGGACATTTATCTGCGTGCGCTCCCGCTTCTTCAAATTGTTTGTATTCCTCTGGATCTAGAAGAACGTACGATCTTCCGAACAGCTTTTTTTGTACATCCCTGCAGATGGGAGAACCATATTCTTGGACGAATCTGTTGTATAATAGTTTAGCAAATTTAAACACTCTTCTATTTCTTTTTCCAAGGGTAAAATCATCATATTCTCTCCCTTCAAGATTACCAATAGCAAGCATTCCACCAACTAATGCCCCGCATGTTCCCTGTGTTGATAATGCAGTTCCACCGGCTAAAGAATCTGCTGATTTTATTAGTTTTTCATCTCCGATCCCAATTGTTTCATGCAAGGCAGCAAGAACGCATTGAGGGCAGCTCCCTCTTTCAGCTTCATATTTGAACCCAAGGGACTCAGCCTTTGATATAATCTGTTCTACGGATTCCATCATGATATTCACTTAAACTCACTAATCAAGAATGAAATTAATTAACGCCTCGTGTTTAATTCTCTGAAGTAATCATTTATACTCTTTGGTATATCATCATTTCCATAAAAATTTCTGTTTTGAATGTTATCTTTATAATATTCAGATAATTCCTTAGGCGTTGTGATTTTTTCAATAGATTCCTTTTTTCTTCCTTTGAAAAAAAGAGATCCTATTACAATCCCAATTAATAATCCTAATATTCCGCCTATGGCAGCAAAAAATAGAAAGTATTGGCTATATCTAATAATGCTGTCAATAAACGGATTCACATTTAAATCGGGTATGCCCAAGTATCTTGAGGATTGACTTCCACATGTGCTTGTAACTGTTAATACCCCAGGTATAAGACCACTATACTTATAATAAAAAATTGCAGCATCAATTGAAGATTCATTTTCCAAACTCTGAGCATACTCATAATAACTAACTGCTAGAACTGGCTCGATTCCCCTAAGTCTACTCTCACTGATACTTGAACTTGCACGTTCTTGATATCTATCAAGTTTTTCAAGACCATTTCCATCTACAAGCTCTAATGCAAGATTGGCTTTTGCCAATGCTTCTAAAGCCTCGAAAATCGCAGCAGCGGGATACCCCCTTTCTTTATCATCACGTGCAGTTTCCAATAAACTCTCTGCATCAATAATATAATTTGAACTTTTTCCGACTTCTTCAAGAATAATATTTGAGTAGACTAACGACTGCTGTGCATCATCAATGTATTCTTCAGCTAGACTATCCAGATCCTCTTTTCCGATGTCCCCAGTGTCGTCAAAATAATCTGAAATTCCAATCCACCACCCAATACTCTCGCTTCTCTGGATAGCAAAAGCGATATCTTTTAATGCCTCGATATAGTAGCCCTCTTGATAATTATAGTATGCATCATTGATATATAGCTCTGCTTCAGAGGATCTTTTTTGTGCAGCACCCACACATTGTAAGGAAATCGCTCCATTAATTTCTGCCTCTTTGGCAAAACTACTTTTATTATTATTCTGATTTTTGGCTTGTGAGAGAATAGAATTAACATAATCTTCCTTATTTTCTGAATCAAAGTATTCACAGGCATATGTCACGAAGTTTGAGTTTATAAGGGATTGGAATGATTTGCTGGTGCTTGTGTAAAAAACTCCCTGATTAAACCAATCTTGAGATTCCAACAAAGTCTGTTGAGCAGTATTTAGAAAATCTGTTATGTAATTACGGTAATAGTAGGGAAATTGATTTGGTATGTTAGTATTATTGAAAGATTCACTAGCATTCATATAAGCATTTATCGATTCATTTAAAAGATTTGTAGCCAAGGGTTTCATTGAATTAAGATAATCTTCGGTGGTAATGCTTTCATTAGACTCAATAATTGGAAAACTCCAACCAGTAAAATAAGATATTACTTCGTTGATATCTTCGACTTCAATTACTTCGATACCATAGTTATCCATTGCATAATCATATACGTTTCTTAAAACTTGTCTAGTTGTAATTTGTGTCCAACCTCCCTCAGTTACTGTTTCAGTAATGGTTTCCAAATATTGTCCTTGACCTTTTGGGATTAGAAAACGCTTTGCTCCAACAGAATAAGCCGCATCTATTTTTTGTGGAATGCCACCAATCGGCCCTATGCTACCATCAGGATTTATCATGCCAGTCATCATTGTTTCTTCATCCATTGTCCAATTTTCGAGAAGTGAAATTACTGCCGCTGTCATTATCCCTCCAGCCGAAGGTCCACCAATTATAGGTGCTGAGGTTCTAATTACAAAAAAATAATCATAAATGGAAGGATTTACTTCACAATTATTGTCATTTTTCACGAGTGCACTTGCAACTTTTACGGCAAGTCGGGCAGATCCCTGCATATCTATTTGAGTAAGGGGTAATGTATCGACAAAAACTCTGCCACTTCCGTTGCTTTGGATCGTAACTGTAATAGTTGAAGTCACACCGACATATCCATTATCAGTTTGGGCTACTGCTGGTGCATATACTGTTACATTTCTGTAATCAATTGAGATATTGCCAGTACTTATTTCGCCTGGATTTAAAGCAGTTAAAATTGGTGAGTTTGAGGCAATTGTTGTTAGCAAACAGATAATTATTATGAAAAAGACTTTTTTCATTAACTCGACCCCTTTCAGGAAAGCTGTTATAGAAAGCCCCGTACAAAAAATTTACTGTATGTTTTTGTTGTTTAATTATGATTTTAAACATATGGAACCCCGATATTCTTAAGTAGGGTAATAGGATACCATTCCTCAATTAATGGCTGTTAATTAATTAAATATGGAGGCCTATATAAAATGGTCCAACTTCATGAACAAATATTAAGAGACGCACATCAGTCCATGCTTGCCACAAGAATGAGAACCGAGGACATGCTTCCTATCGCTGAAAAACTAGATCAAGTTGGCTATTTTTCGCTGGAAGTATGGGGTGGGGCGACATTTGATGTATGTATACGATATTTAAATGAAGATCCCTGGATTAGACTTAATAAACTTAAAGAAGCAATTCCGAACACGCCTTTACAAATGTTGGAAAGGGCAATGAATGCTGTTGCATATTGGAATTTTCCAGATGATGTTATTACAAAATTTTGCCAAATGTCAAAGAAAAATGGATGCGATTCATTCCGAATTTTTGATGCACTTAATGATCTTAGAAACATGGAAACACCGATAAAAGCAGTCAAAGAAGTAGGAGGCCATGTTCAAGCTTGCATGAGCTATACAATTTCACCTGTTCATACTGTTGATTATTATGTTGAAAACTTTAAAAAACTTGAAAAAATGGGTGCAGACAGTCTTTGTATAAAAGATATGGCGGGGATGATTTCTCCAAAACGAGTTTATGATATTGTTCGTGGCTGCAAGGATGCTGGTATTAAATTAGATATAGATTTACACAGTCACTGCACTAGTGGAATGACTGGTATGGCTTATCAACGTGCTGCTGAAGCAGGTATTGATATTTTAGATACGGACATATCAGCAATTTCTGGCGGGACTGCCGCTCCTCCCACGGAATCTGTTGTGGCAGCATTTAAAGATACTGAATGGGACACGGGCTATGATTTAAAACTCCTAATTGAAATTCGAAAATATTTTCTTAAAGTTTGGGATAAATATCGACATCTTCACAGATTCAATGCACTTAAAGTTGACCCGAGTGTGACAGTTCATCAAATTCCTGGTGGAATGCTATCCAATTTAATATTTCAGTTGGAAGAACAGGGCGCTAATGACAAGTATCGTGATGTCCTTGATGAAACTGCTCGAGTACGTGAGGAACTTGGATATCCACCACTTGTAACACCATCAAGTCAAGTTGTAGGTGTCCAAGCAGTAATGAATGTCTTGTACGGTAGATATAAGGTAGTTACTAAGGAAACAAAGGATTATTGTAGGGGTATGTATGGCAAACCACCTGCACCTATAAAACCTGAAATAATGAAGAAGATTCTAGGACCTAAATGGAAAGACGAAGTAATTGACTGCAGACCTTCCGATCTTATAAAACCTATGTGGAACGCACGTAAAAGCGAACTTAAAGAAATTGAAGGCGGCTCTCTAATCAAGAAAGAAGAAGACATAATGACTTATATCTTGTTCCCACAAGTTGGTCTAAAATTCCTAAAAGGACAAGCAAAGGCAGAATTTACGTCTGAAAAACTTCCATTGCAAATTGATCACCCTTTAACTCGCGCTATGGTTAAACAATCATTTCCTGAGCATAAACAGATTTGGCTTGAAACATCACCCCCTGAAGAGCGCAGTGGACCTGTTCAAATTCCTACAGAGTTTGAGGTTGAGGTTGATGGAGAACCATTCGAAGTTAAGGTTACTCCTTCTGGCGGCTTTTTAGTAGCAGGTGCTGGATCAACAATTGCTCCTGACAAACCTAAGGACATCGAGGGTGGAGTTAAATCCAATATGCAGGGAACAATACTCTCTATTAAAGTTAAAAAAGGTGAAAAAGTCAAGAAAGGCGATGTTATTGCAACAATTGAGGCAATGAAAATGGAACAGGAAATCAAATCTGAATCGGATGGAGAAATTAAAGATATCTTCATTAAAGAAGGCGACTCTGTAGCTAGTGGAGATACTATAATGCAGATACTATAAGAAGGTAGCAATATGCTGAATAAAGTCCTGGTTGCCAACCGCGGCGAAATCGCCGTTCGTATAATGAGGGCTTGTAAAGAATTGGGAATATCTACAGTTGCAGTCTTTTCGGATGCAGATGCCAAAGCTTTATTTGTAAAGTATGCAGATGAAAAAATAAATATAGGCCCTGGACCTGCTAGTCAGAGTTATTTAAATAGAGAAAAAATCATTGATGCCGCTCAAAAAACTAGTGCAGAAGGGATTCATCCGGGCTATGGATTTATGGCTGAAAATGCCGACTTTGCAGAGTTATGTCACAAAAATGGTATAGAATTTATTGGTCCACCTGTCTCCTCTATGAGACTGATGGGTTCAAAAATTGACTCAAAAAAATCAATGATTAATGCAGGGGTTTATGTTGTACCTGGGGTAACCGAGGCAATTGCTAACCACGAAAAAGCAAAGGATATTGCTCACGAGATTGGATACCCTGTGATGCTTAAAGCCTCTGCTGGTGGGGGCGGTATCGGCATCCAGATGGTGGAAAATGAAAACCAAATGGAAAAAGCGCTCGAAACAGTTAGAAAGTTGGCTAAAAACTCTTTTGGTGACGATTCAGTTTTCATAGAAAAATTTATTCAGGACCCACGTCACATCGAGTATCAGATTATTGGCGATAAGAAAGGGCATATAATTCATTGTTACGAACGTGAGTGTAGTGTGCAAAGACGTCATCAAAAATTGATTGAAGAGACTCCTTCATGTGCTTTAACACCAGACTTAAGGGAAGAGATTGGAAAACAGGCGGTACTTGCTGCAAAAACTGCAAAATACTACAATGCAGGAACTTGCGAATTTATGTTTAAAGATGGTAGATACTATTTTCTTGAAATGAATACTCGTTTACAAGTAGAACATCCAATTACAGAGGTTACCACTGGTGTGGATTTGGCAAGAGAACAACTTCGAGTTGCCTCTGGACTAGATCTGGAATATGAGCAAAACGACATCAATCCTAGGGGACATGCTATTGAGTGTCGAATTAATGCAGAGGACCCATTAAACAATTTTATGCCTGCCCCAAGTAAAATTGTCAGATACGCCGAACCAAGCGGTCCAGGTATTAGGGTCGACTCGGGGGTTTATCAAGGATTTACAATTCCTCCTTTTTATGATTCGATGATTGCCAAATTAATTGTTTGGGCGGAAGATAGACAACGTGCTATTGATAGAACAAAAAGAGCTCTCTGGGAATACCAGATAGGAGGAGTTAGAAATAACATTCCATTTCATCAGGTTGTTATGAATCATAAACAATGGATTGAAGGAAAATATGATACTAGCTACATTCCCAGATACCATATTCTTGATCAGGTTGTTGAGTATGTAAAGGAATTAAAATCCCAATCGTCGTCAGCAAAAACAGCAGCTGCAATGGCAGCTGTTCAGGCTGTTATTATTGCAGCTAACGGAGCGTCAAAAATTAGAAATAAATAAAAATAAAAGATCTTATTTTTTTCTTATAAGATCTAGTGATGCAAGTTCAGCAGATAGCTTGTCTACAGCTAGTGAAACATCAGAAGTTTTTCGTGCTCCAGTACATACTATCTTGCCAGAACCAAAAAGCAACATTGCTACCTTTGGTTCTTTAATCCTATATACTAAACCAGGGAACTGCTCTGGTTCGTACTCAACATTCTCCAAACCAAGTCCCATTGCTACTTCGTTGAGATTTAGTTCGGTTCCTAAATCAGATATAGCAACAATATTTTGAATCACAATTTCCAAATCTTTGTAAACATCTACACCCAATTTTCTAAGTTTTTCTGCAATTATATTTACTGTTTTCCGTACATTCTCTACGTTTTTTGCTCCTGTACAATTTGCCTTACCGCTTCTGAATAACAATGTAGCAGTTTTTGGTTCAGATAATCTGTAGACCAATCCTGGAAATTGTTCTGGTTCGTATTCTGCTTCTTCCAATGACTGTGCGATAACGTCTAAATCCAATTTATCGGCAAATGATGTAGACGCTACTATATTTTCTACTATTACTTCTGGCATAGTTTTACCTCCTTTTTTATAATGCCCCAAAAGAACTAAGTTTTTCTTTAATCGAATTTATGGCTAATGATGAATCCTCAAGATTTTTGTTGCCTGTACATACAATTTTTCCAGATGAAAAAAGCAATATAACAGCATGAGGATTATCCATCTTAATAATTAGGCCAGGAAATTTTTCGGGGTTAAATCTTATATTTTCTACTAATTTGCTTTTGGCAACTGCGGTAAGATCTAATGTTTTATTTACATGGGAAGTAGCGATGATATTTTGAATTTCTACCTCTGGTTCTTCAGGTATTTTACTGCCAGCTCTCTCTATTTGATCTATTGCTCGGTTAATTAATTCTTCTAGCTGATCCATATCCTTCGCGCCTGTGCACACAACTCTTCCGCTAGGAAAAATCAAGGCTGCAGTTTTTGGATGTCTGAAATTTAGAGCTAGGCCTGAAAATTCGTTGGGGTCATATTTACATTCCTTGATTAAAGATGCAAGATGTTGAATATCAAAATGGTTTGCCAAATGTGCAGTTGCGACTATATTTTCCACCTGTATGTCAGCCATAACTCTCTAGCCTTCCCCTCCTTGAAGTATATAAAGAGCTTTTATAAATATTTCGAATTCATTTCTAAAGAAAATATTTCAAATGGTAGTACTACCAAACTCGATCGATATCCAATTCGCTTTCATTATTCTTGATTTTTCTTTTTTTCTTGGTGCTATTTAACTTATCAAATATGCCCCTAAATTCATCCGTATGATATTCTATACGTCTTTCACAGGACGCCACAGCAAGTTCACCTCTGGTTTTTTCAATAATTCCTCTTACCTGATCCTGCTTTCTCTTAATTGGTACAAGTGAAGAAGGATAGTCAAATTTTATTATTGCGTCATAAATGTTTTCCATTAATTTAAGATATTTGTTTGCCTCTTCGGCGGCACCATCAAGAATAGAATCTAAGGATTTTCTTCTTAGTTCCCCTACTACGTCACACAAACCAAGAAGATATGAACTATATGTAGTTTGTAATTTGTCTGGATCTGGTAAATTTTTTCCTTGAATTATGTTTAAGAGACATTTCGCCTCTACAAATTCCTGTGCGGCGTTTTCTACATAGCCGGCGTGAAAAAGCTCTGGATAGTCACTTGTCAGATCATATAATGAAACAAGTTTTGCAGAGGCCTTTCTCAAATGAATCTTTGCTTTTTCAGTCTGTTCCTGATGAATTAGCTGAATTGCTTTCCTGCAATTAATGATAATTTCTCTTGAATGTCTCAATGCCTTTTCTCTTATTCTATCCTTGTCATCGATGCTCTTTTCAATTTTATCAATTATCTTTTCTAAATTTTTCATTTATATCAATTTTTCATTTACACAAAAATCTGGTTTTTGCTTCTTTAAAACCTTTAAAATCTGTTCTGCACAGATGGTTCCAGCCCTAATTTGCCCTTCATTTGTATTTGCTCCAAGATGTGGTGTTAAAGTAACATTGTCAAGTTTTAATAATGGGCTATTCTTGGGAGGTTCGTTTTCAAAGACATCAATTCCTGCACCAGCAATTTTTTTATCTTTTAATGAATTGTAAAGTGCACTTTCATCAACAGTTCCGCCTCTGGAACAGTTTATCAAGAAGGCTGTTGATTTCATTTTTGAAATCATTTCCTTGTTTAAAATATGGTGTGTTTCTGGAGTGTGTGGAAGATGAAGTGAAATAAAATCAGATTTTTCCATCAAATCACCTAGGTCTTCAATTTTTTCAATTTTTGATTTATTTAAAACCTCTTTTCCTATAAATGGATCGAATCCTATTACCTTCATATTGAAGGCTTGAGCTAATTCTGCAGTACACCTTCCAATATTGCCGCAACCAATTAATCCCAATATTTTACCATTAAGTTCACTACCCTTTAGTTGTTTTTTTGCCCATTCTCCATTTTTCATTGTCGAGTCTGCTTTTGATAAATGTCTGGCAAGCGAAAGCATATGTGCAATTGTCAACTCTGCAACACTTATTGTGGATCCAGTTGGAGCATTTACCACTGGTATTTTGTTTTTTGCAGCTGTTTTTATATCCACATTGTCAACACCTATTCCTGCTCTTCCAATGACCTTTAAATTTCCCTTTGCCCCTGCGTTAACTACGTCTGTGACAACCTTTGTTCGCCCTCGCACCATTAACGCATCATATTTGGGTATTTCTTTAACTAAAGTCTCTGCATCCATCTCATCAAAGGTTACATTGTGTCCAGCATCCTTCAGGAGACGGATTGCTTCATCTGCCATTTTATCAGTAATAAGTATATTCATACAACTACCCCGATGTGCGGATATAAATATCCATCTAAAAGAGTTTACGCTAAGTGATCCATCCGAAAATAAGCACCAGGATACTCAGCGTGTTCACCTAATTCCTCCTCAATTCTTAAGAGTTGATTGTATTTTGCATTCCTATCACTTCGAGCAGGTGCACCTGTTTTAATTTGACCTGCACTGGTTCCTACAACAAGATCTGCAATAAATGCGTCTTCAGTTTCTCCGCTTCTATGGCTGACAACCGCCGTCCATCCTTGATCGTGTGCCATTTTTATTGCATTAAGGGTTTCAGTTACAGTACCTATTTGATTGAGCTTGATAAGTACTGAGTTTGCTGCACCTAATTTAATTCCCTTTTGTATTCTCTTTGTATTTGTGACAAACAAGTCATCGCCGACGATTTGAATTTTTGTTCCCAATTTTTTTGTTAATTCGACCCAAGAGTCCCAATCATCTTCTGCCAGTCCATCCTCGATACTTACAATTGGATAAGTTTTAGCTAGATCCACGTAGAAATCAACCATTTCTCCGCCAGAATATGATTTTTTTCCAATTTTATATGTGCCATTATAAAAGAATTCACTTGATGCAGGGTCTAGAGCAATTTTCATTTTATTTTCATAGCCAGCATTTTCTACAGCTTTTAGTATTATATTTAATCTTTCATTAACATCGACTATCTGGGCTGGTGCAAATCCTCCTTCATCACCTATAAGAGCTCCTCCAGCTCCGAATTTTTCTTTTAATAATTTTGCGAGATGATGATAAGACTCAGAGACCATCCTGATTCCCTCGCTAAAGCACTGGGCCCCCGTTGGCATTAACATATGTTCTTGGATAGAATTTTCCTGTCCCGCATGCTTTCCACCATTTATTACATTACACATCGGGACAGGCAATTTATGTGGAATGACACCAAATAACTCACCAATATATTCGTAAATTGGGAGATTTTTTGAGGCGGCTCCTGCTTTTGCCACAGCTATAGATACTGGAAGGATAGCATTTGCACCGAATTTTTCCTTGTTTTCTGTCCCGTCCAATTTTATCATGATCTTGTCAATTGTGTCTTGATGAAGACAATCCATTCCTTTAATCTTTGGTGCGATTAATTTGTTGACATTTTTAACGGCTTTCAAAGTCCCTTTTCCAAGATAACGGTTATCTTTATCACGAAGTTCAAGTGCTTCGTGGCTACCAGCGCTTGCTCCACTTGGTGTCATTGCTCTAAAAACCCCATCTATGGTTAAAACGTCAACTTCTACAGTTGGATTTCCTCTTGAGTCTAAGATCTCCCTTGCCTTGATATTGATGATTTCGGACATACAATAGATTCCCAAAACTGGTAAATGATTTCATTACATAAAACTGTTTACAATGTTTTAAATCAAAGCTGCCATAAAAAATATTTCAATAATGGCAAAATTAACTGAGAGAAAACTTAATAACCTATGATTTCTTCCAAACTCTGAGGTAAAAAATGTGGGAATACATCCTGGTTGTTGTTATAATCTTCCTTCTGCTGATACTTTCAGCATCAATTAAAATTATGGCAGAGTACCAAAGAATTGTAATTTTTCGATTAGGTCGACTTCTAGGCATTAAAGGGCCTGGTCTTGTTTTTATCATTCCAATTATTGATAGTATTATAAAACTAGATTTACGAACTCGTGTAATTGATGTACCAAAGCAAAGAGTAATTACAGAGGATAATGTAACAGTTGATGTGGATGCAGTGGTTTATTTCAGAATAACAGATCCTCAAAAAGCGGTTGTTGAGGTGCAAAGGTATGACGTAGCCACAAGTCTACTTGCACAGACAACTTTAAGGGATATTTTAGGACAAAAATCTTTAGACGAACTTCTTTCAAAAAGAGAGGAACTGAACAAAAGTCTTCAAACAATTATTGATCAGGGAACAGATCCCTGGGGAATAAAAGTATCAAATGTAACAATACGAGATGTTGCTCTACCTGACGAAATGCTTAGGGCAATAGCAAAGCAAGCCGAGGCAGAACGAGAGAAAAGATCTAGAATAATAATTGCTGAGGGGGAACTTCAAGCATCAAAGAAAATGTCTGATGCAGCAGAATACTATCAAAAGGTCCCGGCTGCTATGCGTCTCAGAGAATTACAGACTCTTTCAGAAATTGCTAGAGAGAAGAACTTAATAGTTGTGCCGGGCGGAGAAATGGGAAGAATAGCAGGGATTGCTAAAGCAGTAAATAAAAAAGTAGTGGAATGAAAACAAAATTTCCCTTATTAGCAATAATATTTCTTTTAATTCTTTCCACCTTTTTCTCAATTTTAACAAGTGCACAAGATACCTCTGTAATTTTAGTCGAACTTACAGGAACTATTGATCAGTCAAGCCTTGAAATTGTAAAAGAAAGCATCAGCCAAGCAGAGAATATAAACGCTGAAGCACTTGTTGTAATTTTAGATACTCCAGGTGGAGCACAAGAGCAAACCTTCGATATTGCAGATATTTTCCTTGAAAGTAGCATCCCTATTGTTGGTTATGTTTTTCCCAGCGGATCTACATCATGGTCTGCTGGAACTTACCTACTAATCAGCACTCATATTGCAGCTATGGCTGATCACACAATAATAGGCTCCTGTCAACCAGTTGAGATAACTCTTGATGGAACTAGAGTTATAAATGATTCAAAAATTATAAACGCTCTTGTAGAATGGTTAACCGAAAGAGCAAATATTTTCGGAAGAAATTCAACAATTACAGAAAAATTTGTTACAGAAAATCTTAATCTTAATGCATCACAAGCCTATGAATATGGTGTAATTGAATATATATCTAATTCAATTGACGATTTATTAAAAGACATTAATGGTTCAATTGTTACAACAACTTCTGGAAACTTAACTTTGAATACTGAAAACGCAAAAAAGATACAATTTTTACCATCTATTGGAACTCAAATCCAAAGAACCTTATCAAATCCAATACTATCCTCTATTCTCTTGATGATAGGAATTTTGGCGTTAATTTTTGGAATATCTTCTCCAGGAGTTGGTGCCGAGGTTTTTGGTGTCATCGCGATACTTTTATCTTTAGTTGGCTCAGGTTTTGCGATTTCAACTATGAGCATAATCTTTTTAATCATCGGTTGTCTACTACTCATTGTTGAAATATTTATAACACCCGGCTTTGGTATAATTGGAATAGGCGGCATAATATGCCTTGTCATAGGATCAATATTTCTTATTCCAGTATATCCAAACAAGGAATGGTTGATTTCAATGGAATATGTTGAAACGGCAATAGTGATATTATTAGCCTTTGTAGTACTGGTAGCAATATTTTTTGGATTTTTATTATACAAGATATTGCAGATTAGAAATAAAAAAAAGGCTGTTGGAACATTTGTTGGTGAACAGGCTAGGACTGTTGACAGAATAACCCCAGAAAAACCAGGATTTATAATTTTCAAAGGTGAATATTGGGAGGCAACTTCAGATACAGTTATTGAGCCAAACTCTAAGGTCCTTATTGTAGGAAAGGATGAATCTAGGTTGATTATTAAACAAAAAAATTAATAACCAAACATTAATCAACCCCCTATCTTTTTTCCAAAACAGAATCAGTATGACAGATGATATCAAAATTCAGTTTCTCGGTGGAAGTAGCGAAGTAGGCAGCTCGGCAATGCTTCTGCAAACTAATGAAAATAAATTTCTTTTTGAATATGGAATGAAACCAAGTAAACCACCAGGGTTTCCTATGCCTGCTCCACCAGTTGATCTGGTAATGCTTACTCATGCACATCTTGATCATTCCGGTATGATACCATCATTATGTTCTGAAAGAGATCAGTTTATTTTGACAACTCAACTAACAGGAGAAATTAGTAATCTTCTTCATAAAGATACTATCAAAATTGCAAAATCAGAAGGCTATGCTATTCCCTATTCCTTGTCTGATGTTAAAGAGGCACACGAAAGTATTTTTCCTGTTGATAAATTGAATAGAAAATCTATAGGGGATAATAATGATGTTAAATTCCACTCTGCGGGGCACATACCTGGCTCCCTTATGTTTGAACTTTGTTGTTCAAAAACCGTTTTATTTACAGGGGACCTCAATGTTATTGATACCAAACTAGTCAGAGGGACAAAGCCTGTCAAATGTGACATATTATGCATTGAAGGTACATATGCAGGTAGAGATCACGAGAAAAAAAGAAAAGAGCTTGAAAAAGAATTCAAGGATAAAATTGAAGAAATAACTGGTAGGGGAGGAGTTGTTGTTCTTCCTGCCTTTGCTGTAGCTAGATCTCAGGAAATTGCTATGGTTTTAAAAAATTCTGGATTTAACATTTGGTACGACGGGTTGGGTAGAAAAGTATCAAAGATATTTTTGAAATATCCAAAATATCTCAGATCCGCAGAGGATTTGAAAAAGTCATTAAATAAAATCAATTTTATACATTCCGATCACGGGAGAAAATTGGCTTTAAATTCAGAGGTTATTATTACATCTAGTGGAATGATGGACGGCGGTCCAGTCTTAAGTTATATGAATAAGTTGAAAAACGATTCAAAAAATGCAGTAATTCTAACTGGTTATCAGGTGCCAGGTACTAACAGTAGATTACTTGTCGAAAAAGGTAAGCTAGATTTTTATGGTGTCGTTCAAGATGTTCAGTGTGATGTACATTATTTTGATTTTTCTGCGCATGCAGGGCATAGTCAACTTATTGATTTTGCCAAAGGCTGTCAACCTGAAAAAATTGTTTTGTTTCATAGTGATAATAGACAGGCGCTTGAAACGCCCTTAAGTGAAATAGCAGAAGTATATACTCCTAATGATGGGCAAGTAATAAACTTGTGACATAATATTTAAATACACATTTTTGCAAAGAATGAATAATTAAATCTGGAATATAAAAAGAGGATAAAAATGTCTGAACTTTCAGAAAGACAAAAATACGATCTAAAACGTAAAATTGAAGAACTTAAGCAATGTAAAGGAAAACATACAGAATTAATTTCGCTTTACGTCTCTCCATCAAAGCAAATATCAGATGTTAGCTCTTACTTGAAAAATGAACAATCTCAGTCACAAAACATAAAATCCAAAACAACTAGGAAAAATGTGTTATCAGCCATCGAGTCGATATTGAGTAGACTAAAATATTTTAAGCAGCCTCCAGAAAACGGAGTAGTCTTTTTTGTTGGGCATAAAAGCATAGGCAGCGATCAAACTGAGATGGTTGCTCATGTTATCGAACCTCCATTACCAATTACAACTTATCTTTACAGGTGCGACTCCTTATTTTACGTCGAACCACTTGAAATGATGCTAAAAGAGAGAGAAATTTATGGTCTTTTTCTTATTGACAGGAGGGAATGCACCATAGGTTTTTTAAGGGGTAATAGAACAGAGTTGGTAAAATATATGACCTCTCAAGTCCCCGGAAAACATGGCAGGGGTGGTCAATCACAGCGTCGTTTTGAAAGATTAACTGAGATTGCGGCTCATGAATGGTTTGTAAAATGTGGGGAAAAAGCAAGCGAAATATTTCTTGCCGAGGAGAATTTAAAAGGAATCCTAGTGGGTGGCCCCGGACCAACAAAACAATATTTTGTTGATGAAAATTATCTTCACTATGAGATTCAGGATAAAATAATCGACCTGTTTGACACCGGATATACTGATGAATTTGGGTTAAAAGAACTAGTTACTGCTGCCTCAGGAACAATGGATGAATTAAAAATAGCAAAAGAAAAAAAGATGATGAAAATATTTCTCAAAGAGGTCACAAAAACAGAGGGCAGTCTTGCAATTTATGGTGAGGAACAAATAAGAAAAGCTCTGGAGATGGGAGTTATAGATACTCTTCTATTGTCAGAAAATCTTCGTAGATATCGATTAAAATTAAAATGTGCTACATGTGACTATTCTAAAGAAATTACAATAAATGAAGATGAATTAGAGGCCTTTGGCCCTCCAAATTGCTCAAAATGTGATAAATCAACTTCAATGGAAATTGCAGAAAAAATTGACATTATTGATGAACTATCTGATAAAGCCGATAAAACTGGAGCTAATGTAGTTATTATCTCGATGGACAGTGAAGAAGGCGATTCATTGTTCTCTGCTTTTAATGGAATTGCAGGGATTGCTAGATATCCAGTGGACCTATAAAATAATTTTTTAAAAATATAAAAAATTCTACCATTAATTATTTTAATTTCTTCCAAAAACCATTTTTCTCCTGTTAAAACAGATGTAAACCGATGGTTTTATAAATGTGTAAATATATTATTTAGTTAGGTATTACACTATGTCATCCAGAGAAGACTTTCAATCTTTTATACCAGCGACCAAGATCATCCCCGAATTGACGATTAAGGCTATTTTGGTGGGTGCTCTACTTGCAATTATTTTAGGTTCTGCAAATGCTTACCTTGGGTTATATGCTGGAATGACTGTTTCTGCTGTTATACCTGGTGCTGTAATGGCATTTGCTCTTTTAAGACCATTAAAAGGATCCATTTTAGAAGTAAATATTGGTATGATGGGTGCAGCGGCAGGAGAGGCATTAGCAGCTGGAGTAATTTTTACAATTCCTGCTCTGGTTTTATTAGGAACTTGGTCCGAAATACATTACGTTGAAACAACTATCATTGCATTACTCGGAGGAATATTGGGTGTTTTGTGGATGATTCCTCTAAGAAGAGCATTGATTATCAAAACTGACTTGCCCTTCCCAGAGGGCGTTGCTGTTGCAGCAGTCCTGACCACTACGGCGGGAGAGGATGGGCATAAAAAAACAAAAAAGAAAAAGGATTCCGGTGGCGTAAGCGGCATATGGCTTATGGTAGGAGTCCTTATAGCAGGATTTTTTAAATTTGGACAGACATCACTAAAGATATTTAGTGGGGCGATACACCATATAGTAGATATTGGTAAGTTTAATATTGGGGGGGGAGAAAAATCTGGATATTTGTATGGTGGTCTGGCGACATCACCCGCTCTATTAGGTGTTGGATGGATTATTGGTCCCAAAATCTCATCTTTTGTTTTTGTTGGAGGATTACTAGGTTGGGTTATACTTGCACCACTAATCGCACTTGCAACTGGTTTACCTGTCCCAGGCGCAGATCCCAGTCTAACTGTCTTTGAGGCAAAACAACAAATCGCAGACGCCTTTGCTTTCGGAAATGGAAATTATGATATAGGAAGTATGATCTGGGGGTTCTATCAAATATGGGGCAGTTACATCAGATATATTGGTGTAGGTGCAATGGTTGTCGGTGGATTGTATACAATTTTTAAACTAAGAGCTAATCTTGCAGCAGGTATTAAGGAAGCAATTGCAGGCTTAACAGGTGGTCAAGTTTCTGCAAAAAAGAGAACTGATCAAGACCTAAACTTTAAGTTTGTATTTTTAACCATTGGTGCATTGACAATACCTGTATTTTTGGTTTATGCATGGATATCTGAAAATTATCTTGTATCTGGAATAATGGCGGTATTTGCAATACTATTTGCATTTGTTGCAAGCGCTATTGCTGGATATATGGCGGGATTGCTGGGCTCATCTAACAATCCCATTTCTGGTGTTACAGTATCCGTTCTTTTAATAACCTCTCTTATTTTACTAGGTTTTGGCTTATCAGGTGACTTAGGTGCTTACGGTGTTGCTATTTTGATAGCAGCTGTTATTTGTTGTGCGGCAGCAATATCTGGAGACGTTCTGCAATCAATGACATGTGGTCAAATGATTGGCGCCACTCCAAAAAATCAGCAAATTGCAGAAATTATCGGAGTATTAGCAGCTGCACCAATTTTAGCGTTGATTGTTTCTGCCCTAGATCAAGCTTATCACATAGGAAGTACTGATCTTCCTGCTCCCCAGGCTTTTTTGATGTCAGGTATAGTTAAAGGTGTTCTAGGTGGAGAGATGGTTTGGCCATTTGTTCTTGCGGGAATGGTTTTAGCTTTTGTATTAATTTTAATTGATCTTCCAGTTTTACCTGTAGCAATTGGTATATATCTACCTTTTACTTTAAGCGTACCAATATTTTTGGGCGGTATTGTAAGGCATGTCACAAATGGTTTTATTTCGAGGAAATTTGGTAGCGCTGAAGAAGAAGAGGTAAGTGAATGGGAGCTAGCAATAAAACAAACTGATGTAAAACCTAAAGAAAAGATTATAAGAACGGGTCTTCTTCTTACTGCGGGATTAATTGCAGGTGAGGCTTTAATGGGTGTTATTGTCGCTTTCCTGATAATCGGAGGTATCAATCTTTCTATATTTGATTTCGCTCCAATAGTTCCAGCGATACTAATCTTTATGTTCATTGCTGTCTTGCTGTGGTACATCCCATTGAGGGAAATATTTGCTAACAAACAAAAGTGAAAAATATAGACTACCTACCCGCGAAGAAATGCTATCATACAATCCCAAGCGTGGCGATTTTGAATGGTCAGTTAATGGTGAGGGTTTAATTGAAATAAAGGTTCAAAAATTCAAAGGTAAAACTGGTAATTCGCTTTGTAAACTCATTAGAAAAGACCCCTATTTTACGGCCAAATTTGATAGAGTGGGTTCAATTGTATGGAAAAATTGTGATGGTAAAAAAAAGGTAGGCGACATATTAAAGATATTACAAAAAGAATTACCAAATGAAAAAAACCTCGATCAGAGGTTATTTTTATTTATTCAGCAATTGAGAAATTTAAATTATATACTTTACTAATCACTCTAAATGTGCTTTTTTCACAATTAAGGTACCATTGTCTCGTTGCCAACTTTTTTCTATTTCGTCAATAACAAGCTTTTTATTAAAAATTGGACCATCAATTACTAGGGTTTCAAATTCCCCACCCTCACCTGAAATATTTATATCAAACTTTTTATTTAGTACAACTAATTCTTCCAAAGTTTTTATGTCCAATGTTTTACCAAGCCATGATTCGTCAAATCCATTAGCATATATGCCAACGATTTTTATTATAAAACCCGAATCTATCTGATCCTTGATTAATATCTTTTGATTTTTATGCCAAATGGGAGTGAATGAATTAATATCGAGTTCATGACAGATTCTTTCGATTCGTGTACGTTGATATTCTGAGGCTATTGCCCCACTGATAACCCCATCAATAGGAATAGAGCCTAAAAGATTTTTAAGATCGTTTAACTCGTCTTCCTTTTCTCCTTTGGTATGCATTGTTAAAATCGGAATATCTATTGCAATCGATAGCAATTTTGTTAGATGAATATTTACTGTGTGAAACATCCATGAATCCTTTTTTTCTGGAAGCATAGCAACCAAATGAGTTATATCCCAGCCCCACTGCTTGGCGACATAAATCGCAAAAACGGAATCCTTGCCACCTGAAAATAATGCAGCAACTTTCATGAGTAGAGTTATGACTTTATAGGGCTAAACGTTTTCTATATGCGTATATGTAAATAATCCTCAATTAAGGTGATTTGTATTGAAAATCGGTATAATATGCGGACATGAAATGCCAACACTAATAAAAAATTCGGAAGTATTGTCAGCTGTAACACCATATGGAGAAGCTAATGTAAAAATATCAAAATATTATGGACATGATTTGTTTTTTATAAATAGACATGGAGAAAATAGAAATATTCCTCCCCATAAAATCAGTTATCGTTGTAATATTAAAGCCCTAGATTCTTGTCATGTAGATTGTGTTTTTTCAATTGGTACTGTTGGGTCAATGAAGGAAATAATAAAGCCTAGTGATTTTGTAATTCCACATGATTTTGTTGATAACACTAAATTAAGAAAACTTACTTTTTTTGATGATTCAAGAGTCCATGTTGATATGTCTTCACCTTTTTGCCCTGCCCTTAGGAAAATTCTTATTTCAAAATGCAAAGAAATTAAAAAAATAAACACTCACTCAAATGGTGTTTATCTCTGCAGCGAGGGACCTAGATTAGAAACAGTTTCAGAAATCAAATTATTTTCTCAAGTGGCAGATATTGTTGGTATGACAACAGTTCCAGAAGTAATTCTTGCACGAGAGGTAGGTATCTGCTATGCATCTTTATGTGTAGTATGTAACATGGCGGCCGGACTCCAGAATCGGCTAACAGCAAATGAAATATCGTCTGTATATGGCCAGTTGGAACCAATAATATCAGAGGTTTTAGAAAATACTATCAAATCGATAAATGAAAAAGAGGACTGCAATTGTAGAAAAATTGTTTCGGGGGCATCTATTTGAAGGAATACGAAATAATTGAACACACCGCAGACATTGGTGTTAAAGCCTACGGTAAATCGCTTTCAGAAGCTTTTGCAAATGCAGCAAAGGCGATGTTTGACATAATTACTGATAATTCTGAGATTGAATCTGTCGGAGAATATGAAATCCAGTTGAAAGCTGATGATTTGGAGCAATTGCTTGTAGATTGGTTGGGGGAGCTGCTTTTTCTAAATGCTGCAAAAAATTTGGTCTTTAATTTTTTCAATGTTATTCTAGATGACAAAAAATTCAGACTTACAGCCCACGTTTTTGGTGAAAAATTTGACATATCAAAACATAAAATTGGCGTCGAAATTAAGGCAGTAACTTACCACATTCTGGAGGTTAGAAATAAAAGACCATATCACGTACAAGTATTGTTCGACATTTGAAAAATTCAGTAACTTGTCATTTATTTCAATTATTTTTACTGTTAAATAAAACATTATAAGGAAAAATTTAATAATGGAATTTAATAATGGTGTAAAATAATGACCGATGAAAAGATAACTGAAGACATGAATATTAAGGAAGTAATTAACAAATATCCTGAAACACTTGGAATTTTCGCAAAATATAATATGGGTTGCATTGGCTGTATTGCAGCTTCTTTTGAAAAAATTAGTGATATCGCAATGGTACACGGTGTCGACGTTAAAAAATTTTTAATCGAATTGAATGAAGCAGTAAAAAATTAATCAAATCAAACTGAAATATTTGTTGTAACTAATTCTCCATTTTTTATTCCCTTTAATGCTCTAATGTTATCTGCAAGTTTTTTTATTTTGCCATGTTTTCCCTTTAATACAATAACTTCCAAACAATTACTATGATTTATGTGCACATGTGTTGTTACAAGTATCTCCTTTGTATGATCGTGTTGTAAATTAAGAAGCCTATCCGTCAGACTTCCAACATGATGATCATAAATGATTGTTAGAGTTCCAATAATTTCTTCGTCAGGGTTTTTAGTTTCGTTCGTTATGAGGTTTCTACGTATTAGATCCCTTATAGCTTCCGAACGATTGCTATAACCTTCCTTTTGGATTAATTGGTCAAAATTTTTTAAAAGATCTGGCTCGATTGAAACTCCAAATCTTGTAATTTTTTCAGTCATAGTAACACGTTTTACAGATAAAAGTAGCACGAATATAAATTTTTTGCTACCATAATAGTTATATATTCTATAACCATTTACGGGTAAAAGTAGATAAAATTATTTAAATGGGGAATAAAAACTATGTGGCTTGTGACAACATTAATAGCGGCTATTGTGGTAACTGCTCTGTGGTATTTTACAAAAAATAACTATAGGCTAGATTTGTTAAGTTTAATGCTGTGGGGAACATCGATAATGATAATGGTTGACCATATACTTGGTTATGAAGGTGGAGAATTTATCGCTTTAGAAACAGAAGGATTAATTACAAACGCCACATTACTTGGAATTGTAATGTTAATTCCAATTTTTATTTTATGGGAAATTGTGTTAATTCTTACAAAACCAAAAGCAAAAGTTATGATGGGAGGTAACTAAAATGGCTTGTTTTTTAGCACCGATGAGTCTAGGAATAGTATCCACTATTTTTAGAAAAAAAATTCCTGAAAGATTAAAAATAGGCTGGTTGAATGTAATGATTTGGGGCGGGGTTATCATGCTTGCGGTGGAACATATTGCGCATGGAGAAATTGTGTTATATCCGCCATTTTTGACAGCTATGCAGACTCCAGCCGAAATTCCAGTCATGTTACAGGAAATGGCAACAATCGGTGGTACTATGACCATAGCTATAGTCTCTATTTGGGCGTTAATGGTCGCAATCTATAATAAAAAACTATTGATCAATAAGAATATTAATATAAAAAATTAAATTTTTTTCTATTTTTACTTATTTTTCTAATTTTCCTAAATAAACTCTTAGAAGACCAGGTTGGTTACTTTTAATTTTTCCTGCACCATAACCGACTTTGTTTATTTTCATTAATGGCATCTTGCCAAAATTCTCTGCAATAGTGGTAATTATTGCTGCGCCTGTCGGTGTAACCATTTCGTGATCCGCATCTGATTGGTATACTGGAACATTTTTCAAAAGTTCAACAGTTGCAGGTGCCGGAATCGGAATGATTCCATGAGAGCATTTCACAAAACCTTTGCCGAGTGGTAAACTTGAGCAAAATACTTTTTCAACCTTGTGTTTCTTCAAACAAATTACAGAACCAACAATGTCGATAATTGAATCTATTGCACCTACTTCATGAAAATGAATCTTTTCAACTTCTATATTGTGAATTTTACTTTCCGCCTCTGCAAGACGGTGAAAAATTTTTTTACTAAGTTCTTTAACATTATCATCCAAGTCGCTGTTGTTAATAATATCATTAATGTCTAAAAGACTACGATGATGCTGTTTTTCTTTAATTTTGATATAAACATCAGTTCCAGTAATGTGATTTTTTTTAATCCTTCTGATATCAATCTCGTAACCATAAATATCAATTTTTTTTAATGATTTTTTTAAAAATTCATCATTAATCCCAAGGTCGATAAGTGCGCCAAGAATCATATCGCCAGCAATACCCGAAAAACAATCAAAATAGGCAACGTTCATTCTTCAATCACCTATTTATGATACTTGCAAAATAGCCTGCACCAAATCCATTATCGATGTTTACGACAACAACTCCTTCGGCGCATGTATTTAACATGGTGAGAAGTGGAGCGATACCTTTAAAACTTGCACCATATCCCACACTTGTAGGGACCGCAATGACAGGTTTTGATGTAAGCCCTCCAACTATACTTGCTAAAGCCCCCTCCATACCAGCTACGACAATAATCACATTTGATTGAAAAAGTTTATCTTTGATATCTAAAATACGATGGACTCCCGCAACACCAACATCATAGTACTTTTCCACTGAGTTTCCCATCAGATTTGCCGTTACAATGGCTTCTTCCGCGACTGGTATATCTGAAGTACCAGCAGTAATAACAAATATTTTCCCTCTTTTAGGAATAATTGCTTCCTGTTCGATTGTTATGGTTCGAGCAAGTTCGTTATATTTTGCACTAGGATGGTTTTTTTTAACCTTTATATAAATACTCTTATTTGCCTTTGTTGCAAGGATGTTGTGTTCAGTTTTCACTAAAGTATCAATAATTTTTATTATTTGATCTTTTGTTTTTCCTTGACAAAATATTGTTTCTGGAAAACCCTTTCTAGTTGATCTGTGTGTATCAATTTTTGCAAAATCAAGATTTTTATAGGGCAAAAATCTTAACTCTTCTAAAACTTGTTCAAGTGTGATTTTTCCTAATTTATATTCTTCTAATATCTTCTTCATTAAAGTACCTCATTTAAACTACCAGATCTGTATCCCTCTAAGTCAAGAGTAACGTAGGTAAATCCAAGATTTTTAAATTTTTGAACTATTTGATTTGCATTTTTTAGAATTATTTCAAAATCATTTTTTCCAACTTCTATCCTAGCAATTTCTTTGTAATATCTAACATGAGGATTTTTAATTCCTAAAGAATGAAGCAACATTTCAGCCTTTTCTATAGTTTTTAGATTTTCCATAGTAATCTTAACTCCATATGGTATTCTCGACGCAAGACATGCAGAGGGCGGTCTGATATAATCTTTAATACCAATTTTTTTTGCAAGTATTTGAATATCGTGTTTTGTCAAATCCACCTCCAAAAGCGGACTTCTAACTCCAAATTCTTTTAATGCTTTTAGTCCTGGTCGAAAATCTTTTTGATCATCAGAATTGCTTCCATCAAGAACAAAATCTTTATTTTCCTCTTTGGCAATTGAAAATATTTTTTTAAATATCTCCTTTTTACAATAGTAACATCTGTTTGATGTGTTTTCTTTAAGTTCTTTAATTCTTTCAAAATCGATATCAATAATAATATGTTTTATTTCGAAATCCTTAGCAATATTTTGAGCAAGATCGATATCATATTTACTTACTAATGGAAAATTTACAGTAATGGCAAGTACTTTATTGCCAAGAATGTCTGAGGCAACTTTTAATAAAAATGTACTATCTGTCCCACCGGAAAATCCAATGGCAACACTATTCATTTCCTTAATTAGTTTGTTTAATTTATCCAATTTTTTTTTAATTGTGGTATTCACTTGTAGCTAGAAGATAATTTTGAATTATTTAATATTTTTCAACTTTAATATTATTTTTTATATTTTCTACCTTCTTTTTTCGTTAGATAACTAACACCTATGTCCGTTAATTCCAGGGTATCATAATCTGCATATTGCAACAGCTCCATTTCAGATAATTTTCTAATCATCTCATTAAGATCTTCCCTTGATATTCCAAGCATGTGCATTGCCGTTTCCGCGTCCATGTCTCTTTCTAACATTAGTTTTAATAAATTGTAATCTTTCTCATAAATACGCGTTTCTTTTTCGAGCTTTTCAGGATCAACTTCAATATATCCAGATAATTTCTCTACATAATTCTGAATGATTCTATCTAGGTTTAACCTGTCAAGCACCTTCCCTTGCTTATCGTAAAGTGTACAATATTTACTATTTGGGTCGTGCTTCCAGCCAGAAACATTGTCCCAAGTATAACCAATTAAATTGTCAGGTTTGTCTTTGTTTAACTTGCCAGATTTTGCCGCCTTTTCAATATCCTTTTTTCTTTTTAATCTTCGATATGTTATATGTTGTTCGATCTGTATTTGATCAAGATCAACTCCACAATGAATTATGTTATCTGTCAAATCTTTTCCTGCGTATTCCTTTAATTCTGTGATAAAGTAAAGTCCAGCTTTCTCGTCTAAATCACTATAGACCACTCTTATCATCGATTCAATTGCTTTTCCAATCAAATCACGAGGAATATCATCTATGTCGTTTGAGACATGAACAAATAATTTTTCATCAGTCGGAGTGTGTTCAGAAATTTCAATAGATTTAAGAAAATTAAACCTTCCCTCAAGAGTTCGAATCAAGGTTCCGATTGTTGCATCGGCTGTTTTTACTGATGTTCTTCTACCAACTACACTAAACAAGGCTTTTGTCAATTCCTCTAGCATAGTGGAGTTGCTTATATGGACCATTCCCATCCACCTGGCATCCAAAAACGATTTTTAAGAACACCAACACATAATTTTTTATTCAAATGTTATTCAATTAATTTTTAAATAGATTTTCATTTTAAAAATTTCAATAAAATTTAAGGAGTGTTTTGACTTAACTGTTGTTATATGCATGAATGGGCATTAGCAGAAGCTATTTTATCTGCTGCAGTTGAAGAAGCGGAAAAGCAGAAAATAAAAAAAATTACAAAAATAAAAATAGGCATTGGACAACTTCAACAGATAGAACAGGATATTTTTAAATTTGCATTAGACGAAATAGTCAAATCACAAAACGATTTTTTAAAGAACGTAAAAATTTCAATAAAAATCGAAAAAAGTACATTGAAATGCAACTCTTGCAATCATATTTGGACTTTTGAAGATATGGTAAAAAAATTAAATGAAGAGGATGCGGAAGCAATTCATTTTATTCCCGAAGTTGCCTTCGTTCATACAAGATGTCCAAAATGTAACAGTCCCGATTTCGAGATTAATTCAGGGCGCGGAGTATCTATAATTTCGATTGAGGGGGTAAAGTAAAATTATGGAGATTAGGACAAGCGTAATAGAAAAACGTTTGAAAAACGTAAAAAAAATTATTGCAGTTGCAAGTGGTAAAGGGGGTGTTGGAAAAAGCCTAACAGCATCATCAATTGCTTTGTATTTATCACAAAAAGGACAAAAAGTTGGTTTATTGGATTTGGATTTATATGGTCCATCGCAACATATAATTCTTGGTTTAAAGCGAGAATATCCAAAGGAGGAAAAAGGAATTATTCCTCCCACTATTCATGGTATAAGTTTCATGTCAATAGTATATTTTACTAGAGATAAACCCTCACCATTTCGTGGAACAGACATTACAAATATTATTTTAGAACTATTAGCAATAACTCAATGGGGAGATTTGGATTTTCTAATCATTGACTTGCCTCCTGGAATTGGTGAAGAGACGTTGGACATAATTAGATTCATACCAGAAAGTAAATTTTTAATCGTTAGTACGCCTTCGACAGTTGCATATGGAGCAGTCAGCAAATTGCTGGATATTTTACAGGAAATGAAACTACCGATATTGGGAATTATTGAAAACATGCAGATGAATAATAAAAAATTTACTAAAGAAAAAATTAATAGCAGCAGCCTGAAATATCTCGGCGGAATTCGCTTTGACAAAAATATAGAGGATTCAATAGGTGATCCTAAAAAATTAATTAAAACCGAATTTATGCAAGACCTTTCTAAGATTATTAAACCTTTTATTGATTCATAATACAAAAATTAACTCTGATAAAATGAAAGGTAGCTACTTATTGTTAATCAAACTTGATCGTGGAGATAATATCCTAATTGGTAAAAAAAGGAAGATATTCTTTGAAGATGGTTTTTATGTATATGTTGGTTCAGCTCTCAATGGAATATTGCAACGCGTAAAAAGACACTTGAATCCTAAGAAAAATATGCATTGGCACATTGATTATTTTTTACAACATGCAAGAATACAATCTATTTATTACAAGCAAAGCAACTCTCGAGAAGAATGCGAAATCGCGGGTAAATTAGAAAAAAACTTAAAATCAGTTCCTAATTTTGGATGTAGTGATTGTAATTGTAAAAGCCATCTTTTTTTTGGAACTTATGAAAGAGTGATCAACTCCATTGAAAAACTTGAGATGAATCGTCTTTTGATTGAAGCAAACTCTTAAAACATGATGATTATTGTATTAGTTGTTGGCTTATGGTGGCAATAGTATATACAACAACAAATAACGTTCAAGATGCGCGTAAAATTGCGCATATATTGGTAGATGAACAACTTGCTGCTTGTGTAAATATAATTCCTAACATCGAGTCCGTCTACAGATGGAAGGGAAATATTGAAGAAGAAAACGAATATGTAATTTTAGCAAAAACTGTTGATAAAAATATTGAAAAAACAATTGATAGAATAAAACAATTCCACTCATACGAGCTTCCGGATATCATAGTATTACCAATAATTGGGGGGCTAAAAGACTATCTGGATTATATTGATATCAACACAGCATGAAAATTGTTTCTTTGATCTCTAGCGGGATAGATTCTCCAGTTGCAACCTATTTGATTTCAAAAAAGACTGATGAAATCACATTGTTGCATGCTGATATTAGACCTTACACAGACGAAAGAGAAATTGATAATTTTATCTTAATTTCAAAACATCTTAAAAAAATTACATCAAAAAAGATAAAAGCGTATATATTTTCCCATGGACAAGCCCTCACGATTTTTAAACGAAACTGTGAAAATCGTTTAACATGTGTTTTTTGCAAAAGAATGCTTGTTAGATATGCAGAAAAAATTGCAATTAAAGAAAATGCTGATGCAATAGTGATGGGAGATTCGCTAGGTCAGGTTGCATCTCAAACAATTCAAAACATAGCAGCTATAGAAGAAACGGTCAATATTCCGATTTTAAGACCTTTAATTGGTTTTGATAAGGAGGAAATAATTAAAATTGCTAAGGAAATTAAAACATTCGAGTTATCAACTCGTCCATCTTTACCATGCAGCGCTGTACCAAAAAAACCTTCAACTAGAGCAAAAATTGATAAATTAATTGAGAATGAAAAATTAATAGAATCAGAAAAATTAGTGGAAACGATTGTTAGTGACGTAAAATTAATTTCCATTTAAATCATTTTTTAAAAGAAATTTTAAGTCCAATTTTTTTAAAATAGAAAGCTTTAAAAAGTACAAATACATACTATATAATGTAGGGAAGGTACTCTAATATACAATATGTTGTATCTTATAACTATCTGGAGAGAAATGAATGGAGTGTCCTTATTGTCATAATAATGAAACAAAAGTAACCGATTCCAGGGACACTGGAGTCTACACAATAAGACGTAGACGTGAGTGCCTGAACTGTAATCGTAGGTTTACTACTTACGAGTATATAGAAATTACACCAATATATGTACTTAAAAAAGATGGAAGGAGAGAGAAATTTGATAGAAGCAAGATAAAAAATGGCGTCATGAAAGCACTTGAAAAAAGGCCAGTTTCCCATGAGAAAGTGGATGAAATGATAGAATCTGTTGAGGATAAGATTAGACGAACTGGTAAAGAAGAAATTGAAAGTAACGAAATAGGGGAGTACGTCATGGATGCTTTAAAAGAAATTGATCATGTTGCATATATCAGATTTGCATCTGTATATCGTAGCTTTGCTGACATTGAAAGCTTTGAAGAGGAAATCAAAAACCTTGCAAAACAAAACGTGATAGGGGGAAAAATCACAAAATGATAAGAAAAATAAGAAAGAGGGATGGAAAAATAGCGGATTTTAATCCGATCAAAATTACAAATGCCGTCTGGAAAGCTGCTCAAGCTGTTGGAGGAAAGGATCACAGGAAAGCAGCAGAACTTACTGACAAAGTTTTAGAAATGCTTGAAAAAAACCTTAGGAAAGGTGAAATCCCCTCTGTCGAGCAAGTTCAAGATACGGTTGAAAAAGTTCTAATTGAAGAAGGTCACGCTCGCACTGCCAAAGCCTACATTTTATATAGAAAGCAACATCAAGATATACGCGAAGTAGGCGGGCTTCTCAAAGATATTGATGTTGTAGACGGTTATCTTTCAATGATGGACTGGAAAGTAAACGAAAACTCAAACATGAGTTATTCCCTCCAAGGATTAAATGTATATGCTACTGAGAATATCGTGAGCAACTATTGGTTAAATAAAATTTACCCGCCCGAAATTGGTAAGGCCCATAAGGACGGAGATTATCATTTGCACGATCTTGGTACACTCGGTGCATATTGTGTGGGCTGGGATTTAAAAGATATTCTTCTTCTGGGTTTTCGAGGAGTACCAGGTAAAATTGAAAGCAAGCCAGCAAAACACTTTGGAACTGCATTAATGCAGATAGTTAATTATTTGTATACCCTGCAGGGTGAAGCAGCCGGTGCACAAGCACTATCAAACTTTGATTCACTGTTGGCTCCATTTATCCATTTTGATGGTCTAGATTATAAACAAGTCAAACAAGAAATGCAGAAATTTTTGTTCAATATGAATGTTCCAACGCGTGTAGGTTTTCAAAGTCCATTTACCAATATTACGATGGATTTGACGGTCCCCTCTTATATGATAGATGAACCAGCAATAATTGGTGGAGAATTAAAAGATGAAACCTTCAATGATTTTATCGACGAAATGAACATGATAAATCATGCATTTGCAGAAATAATGCACAATGGAGATGCAAAAGGTAGGCCCTTTACTTTTCCAATTCCAACATACAATATAACAAAAGATTTCGACTGGGAAAGCGATGAATTAGCTCCCATTTGGGAGATGACTGCTAAATATGGAATACCTTACTTTTCAAACTTTATTAACTCAGATATGAAACCTGATGACGCTCGGTCTATGTGTTGCCGGCTCCGCCTCGACAATCGCGAACTTAAAAAGAGAGGAGGCGGTTTGTTTGGCGCGAATCCAAAGACTGGCAGCATCGGCGTTGTAACAATAAATATGGCTAGACTAGGATATCTATCTAAAAATGAAAAAGATTTCTTTGAAAGGCTTGATAGTTTAATGGAAATAGCCAAAGAAAGCTTAATTATAAAACGTGAAGTAATTGAAAATCTAACTTTTTCAGGTTTGCATCCATATTCCCGATTTTATTTAAGTGATGTAAAGGAAACCTTTGGAGAGTTCTGGAAGAATCATTTCTCAACAATTGGTCTCATTGGGATGAATGATGGTCTTCTAAACTTTATGAACAAAAGTATTGGAGATCTTGAAGGTAAAAGATTTGCAGAAAAAGTCCTTGATCATATGAGAGAAAAAATGGCAGATTTCCAGGAGGAAACCGGTGATATTTACAACCTTGAGGCAACACCTGCAGAGGGTGCCAGCTACAGACTTGCAAGAATAGATAAGGCAAAATTTCCAGAAATTAGAACATACAATCAAGATTATTACGGAAACGGTTTGCATATCGAACCTTATTACACAAATTCCACCCAACTTCCGGTTGGTTTCACTACAGATGTGTTTGAAGCACTGGACTTACAGGATAGTTTGCAATCCAAATATACTGGTGGGACAGTTTTACACATATTTTTGGGGGAAAGCGAACCAAATCCAACTGCAACTAAAAAACTGGTAAGAAAAATCTCCGAAAACTATTCGCTGCCATATTATACCGTCACACCTACTTTTAGTATATGTCCAAAACATGGTTATATTGCAGGCGAACACAAATATTGTCCGAAGTGTGATGAAGAAATTGGCTATAATAAAAAGGTCAAAGTAATTGCAAGGAGGTAAAAAATGGAAAAAAATATTGAAGATAAAAGAACAGAATGCGAAGTCTACTCTCGGGTTGTTGGATATTTAAGACCTGTTAAACAATGGAATCTTGGTAAACAACAAGAGTTTGAAGATCGTAAAGTATATGATATGAAAGAAAAATAGGATCGAAATGAAAATAGGTGGTTTTCAAAAAACTTCACTGATGGATTATCCTGACGAAATTAGTGCAATTATTTGGACAATTGGATGCAATTTTAACTGCCCATTCTGCTATAATACTGATCTTGTAAAGAAAACCGCCAACATTATTTCTGAGGAAGAAATAATAAGTTTTTTAGAGAAAAGAAAAAATGTAATTGATGGGCTTGTGATTACTGGTGGAGAGCCATTTCTTCAGAAAGACCTTAGCCTGTTTTGTGAAAAGGTAAAAAAAATTGGCTATAAAATTAAAATTGATACTAATGGCACTTTCCCTGAAAAAATAAAAGAGCTTTTTGATAAAAAACTTGTGAACTATATTGCAATGGATGTTAAAGCACCAAAAAACAAATACAAAACACTAGCGGGTGTTAATGTCGATGTTACTAAAATCGATAAGTCCATTCAAATAATAAAGAACAATGCACCAGATTACGAATTTAGAACAACAGTAGTTCCTGGTTTGTTGGATTTTAAAGACATTGTTGAAGTTGCAAAATGGTTGGAAGGATCAAAAAGGTTTTATTTGCAACAATTTAAAGATGACGCTGTTCACATGTCTGAAAAATTTGATCATGTAAAACCTTATGATGTTACAGAACTAGATAAGATGCTGCAAAAAATTAAGCCATATTTTAAAGAATGCGTTCTGAGAGGAATATAGAAATTTAAATTAAAAAAGACTTTTCAAAACCACAAAATTAAATATACATCTTTTATGAGGGATAAACATGGATTCTGAACTTGCAATAATAGGGGCAGGGCCTGCAGGATACTCTGCTGCAATTTATGCAGTAAGAGCAGGGCTGAAAACAATAGTTTTTGAAAAGGGTATTGGAGGAGGTCTTGCAGCCATTTCTCCAAATATTGAAAACTATGCTGGTTTTGAATCTATATCTGGAATGGATTTAACTGAAAAAATGAAGAAACATGCAAGCAAATATACAGATATTCACTTTAACGAGGAAGTTAAAAAAATTTCAAAGAAAAATGACATTTTTTTCGTTGAAACTAGTAAAAAAACGTACGAAGTAAAGGCAATTATGTTGTGTACCGGAACAGAATATAGAAAACTTAATGTTTCCGGTGAAGCAGAGCTTTCTGGCAAAGGCGTATCCTACTGCGCGACTTGCGATGGTTTCTTTTTTAAGGGTGGAAAGGTAGCTGTTGTTGGTGGCGGTAACACTGCCCTCATCGGGGCAATCTATCTTAGACAAATTGGTTGTGATGAGGTTTACCTTATTCACAGGCGCGATCAACTTCGAGCCGAGAAAGCCTATCAGGATGAGGCAATAGAGAAAGGAGTTAAAATCATCTACAGCACGCATGTAGCATCTATCTTGGGTTCAGAAAAAGTAGAGCATTTGGAAATCCATGACATTAAAGAAAATAAAAATAAAAAATTACCAGTTGATGGTGTTTTTATTTCAATTGGTGAAATACCACAGAATGAAATTGCTAAAAATCTCGCAGTTAAACTGGACGACAAAGGTTTTATTATCGTGGATAAAGACGGCAGAACTAATGTAAAAGGAGTTTATGCTGCAGGAGATATTACTGGCGGTCTAAGACAGGTAATAACTGCATGCTCTGAAGGTGCAAAAGCAGCGTTGTCATCAACAGAAGTTTTAGGGAAAAAATATCCTTATTAGGATAATTATTCAAATTTTTACTTCGCCAATATTTAAAAATTCTTTGCAAGCTACAACATCTGAATAAGGTCTAGTTTTTCTTTTTTAAGCATTTCAATTAATTTATCTGCCGCATTTTTTACTGGATCTGTCATTTTTCCAGTCATTTGAGCCGGCTGGATTCCTATTAAAATCACCCGATTAACAAATTGTTTTAAATATTTCATCAAAATTGAAAGAGGAATTCCGTGTGTGCTGATATGCATTTCACTTATCTTATCCTCGTTTATAATTCTGATTTCGCCAGGTTTAAGATTCATTTCGACGGCATCAATAATTATTACTGAAGTGGGATCATATTTCTTTACATCTGCAGTAAAGTTTTCAGGAACAGTTCCGCAGTCTATGACAATATTTTCATATTTAACTTTCTTTAGTTTATCTGCAATGTATGGACCGACAGCATCATCTCCTCCATCTCTGTTTCCGACACACATTATGACATATTCCATTGATATCAGTCAAGGATACATATTACAAACTGGATTTAAAAAAATCGGATTAAATTTCTAAGTCAGTTTTTTAAAAAGGTATGTTTAGGTGGCAATTGGTAGATACCAAATATCTCCAATGCCTTTACCGTAAAGAAAGATAGATACTAAATATCTTCTTTCTTTTAACATACCTTATATATAATCTAGTTATAATTATTTAAATTTTATTATTAAATTATCGACATATTTAAAAAACTAATCAATTAATTGGAAAAAATATTCCAAAAGTGGAAAGTAGTCAATTAATCGTTCCAACAATTGCAGGAGTGGATTAGACGACTTTGATTTTGCCATTTCCCACTCGCTCTGTCCCCCGTGTTCATCCTCGGCTATTACATAGGCAGGCTTGTCTTTTCTGAAACAGTTAATACTGCCTTCTTCTCCGGAGTTGTAGAAACCTGTCCACTCGTCAACAACCTTGTTGTTGTACCACGATATTCAGTATCTTATCCTGTCACCGTCCGGGTCAATAGAAGCTACTTTTAATTGGAAGCTGTTCTTGTCGTAAACATAACTAGGTTTTGAAGGCATGTTGTTTTCAAAATCCTCGAATTTAAATAACCATGCCCCACCACTGTTGCCACCGGCAACGACGTGATTGTTGTCGTTTGACCTAATAATTTTATAGGGGCGCCACCCAATAATTTCATCCCACAGCTTGTTGCCATTTCCGTCAGTTTTTATTATCCATCCTTTAGAACTCGTTAATTCGGATAGTCTAATACCTACAACTACATAGCCTTCATCATCTGTCTTTGCAACTGAAACGCCAAAATCATTACTCGTGCCTCCATAATGTCTTATCCATTCCAAATTTCCAGAACTATCCGTTTTAATGAGTCCAACATCGGCCCAAGTTTCATATATAGGAGTATAATGACCAACGATTAAAAATCCATTGTCATCTGTTTGTATTACGTCATTTCCAGAATCAGCGGAGTATCCGCCATAGGTTTTGTTCCACAGTTCGTTACCAATTAGATCGATCTTAATTAACCAAACGGCACATTCTTCTGTTCCACCGTATGGTCCAAGGATGGCAAGAACAATGTAACCATCAGATACCTCTGACAAACTTATACCAAATGAGGGACCATCTCTATCCTGCTTTCTAAAGGTTTTAAACCATAATTCGTTACCATTCTCATTAGTTTTAAATAGAAAAACCTGCGTTAATCCGTCCTTAAGAATATATCCATCACCGCCGGTGCAAACATATCCGCCATCACTGCATTCAATGGCATCATAAGCCGCATCACCATAGTCACCACCGAAGTGTTTTATCCATTCTGCACTGCCGTTTTTATCTGTTTTAATCAATGTAGCATCTTCACCTGTTATTCCACTTAAAATATATCCATCATCAGATGTCTGTTTTACAGACAAGGCGGTACCTGCACCCCCATAGGTTTCACTCCAAACAATATTCGGTAGATCATCTGAACCATCTGAATTCGGAGATCCTTTCCCATTAAAAGAGGGAAAAATCGTTAAACAGATTAAAAGTAGAGCAATTCCGAATGTCAGGGATTTTTTTGCCAAATTCAATCCTCCCATAATATGTAATGCATCATCATGGTTTAAAATTTACGTATAGCTATAATAATCTAAATTACATGAATTTCCCGAATGTAGTAGATAATATCTAATATCAAGGATAGAATTTAAATTAAAAATACCTATACAGTTTGGTTTCAAATGGTTGACAAAATTAAGATGGCTCAGGGTGCAGGCGGACAATTAATGGACGAATTAATTAAACAACGTATACTGAAACATTTTAATCAATCTTCTGCAAATATTGAAATACCTCTTAATGAAATGGATGATGCTGGAGTTATCAATAACATTGTATTTTCTACAGATTCACACACTGTACAGCCTCTTTTTTTCCCAGGTGGCAATATCGGTTCATTGGCAGTATGCGGTACCATTAATGATGTTGCAGTAATGGGGGCACGACCGATTGCTCTATCGGCTGGATTTATTATAGAGGAGGGCTTTTCCATTGATAAATTTGATAAAATTGTAGAAAGCATTGGGAAAACATCGCAAAGTGCAAAAGTCCCAATTATTACAGGAGATACTAAAGTTGTTGAAAAAGGAGCTATTCAAGAATTTATGATTAATACAAGCGGGATAGGAGTTAGAACAAAAATTTTAGATAAAAACATATCAGAAGTCAAAAAATACAGAAAATTTTCAAAAAATTGGCTTTTGGATTCTAACTTAAAAGATGGAGACAAACTTATTGTCACAGGTAACATCGGAGAACACGGTGTCGCTCTGCTATCATTTAGAGAAGGATTTGGTTTTGAAACAAAAATCAAATCTGATGTTGCCCCCGTGAATAATTTAATGGAAAAAACTCTAAGTGAAGGCGGGGTTGTTAGTGCAAAGGATCCAACCCGTGGAGGCTTGGCAAACACATTAAATGAATTCAGTGAAAAATCAAAAATCGGAATAATTGTTCAAGAGGAATCAATACCAATTCCAACTGGCGTAAAATCTGCTTGTGATTTATTAGGTATCGATCCACTTGAGATAGGAAATGAGGGGAAAGTTGTTTTGGGAGTTGTCGCTGATAAGGCAGATGAATTACTAAAAGTAATTAAAAAGCATCCTTTAGGTAAAAATGCACAAATAATAGGTAATGCAACAAAAAGTTTACAAGGGGTGGTACTGGATACAGAAATTGGGGGAAAAAGGATTTTGCATAAGCCGCTTGGGGACCCAATTCCTAGGATTTGTTAGTTTTTTCACCTATGGTCTACAAATTTTTATATAGTGAGTTAGATTACCCAAAACAGAGTTCAGAGTTATCTTTCATAAGGAGGTGTTAGTTTAAATGTCAAAAGGTCTTTCAAAATCTTTTAAAAAAGCTTTGTGGGTATATCACTGTAATTCAGGTTCATGCAACGGATGTGATATTGAAATTATTGCAGCATTATGCCCTCGTTATGATGCTGAAAGATTTGGAATAAAACTAGTTGGAACACCCCGACACGCTGATGCTCTTTTGATTACAGGACCTGTTACCCGTCAAATGGTAGAAAAGGTAAAAAGAATTTATGAACAGATTCCAGATCCAAAGGCAGTTATTTGTGTTGGAAATTGTGGTAATACTGGCGATGTGTTTTTTGAATCTTACAATTTAGTAGGTCCAATTGATAATGTTATCCCTGTAGATGTTCATGTTATTGGATGTCCTCCCAGACCAGAGGCAATTATAAACGCTGTTGCAAAAGCTTGGGTTAAGCTTGAAACACTGGAGGCAAAGAAATGACATCAAAAAAATTAACCCCCGAAGAAATTGTTGATTCATTCAAAAAAGAGTTTAAAACAAAAGTTTCAGATACTCGAATAAATAAATTTACTAATGGATTGAAAAAAACAGATATGAATCACATTTGGATGAAAATCGATCCAACAATTATTAAAGACGTGACAAAACATATAATGACATTGGAAAAATATCCACATTTTGCTGTATCTTCCGGTTACGACACAGAAAAAACAATTGATATTGTATATCATTTTTCAATTTATTACGGAAAGAGAGGAGAGGAAATTTCCATAAACTTGATTACATCACTTCCAAAAACTAAACCAGAAATCGATACGATCTCAGATCTTATTCCTGGTGCACTGATTGCAGAACAAGAAAAGCAAGAAATGCTTGGTATAAAAGTTAAAAACATTCCGCAAGACAGAAGATCCTTCATCTCTGATGATTTTCCAAAGGACGTTTATCCTTGGAGAAAGGATGAGACTGGTCCAAAAAAGATGGTTAGAAATCTTCACGAGGTGAAAAAATGAAGGCAAAAACTACAACAAAGACTACCTATCAGATTCCAATTGGTCCTATTCATCCTGCATTAAAGGAACCCGTACAATTTGAATTTGAAATCGATGGAGAGCGTATTGTTGATGTAGATGTATCTCTTGGTCATGTTCATAGAGCAATTGAATGGACAGGAATGCAGCGAAATCCTATTCAAATTTTATATTTGGCCGAACGGATTTGTGGAATTTGTTCTTATTGTCATCCAATGGCTTTTTCGTTAGCAGTAGAAAGGATTGCTGGTATAGAAGTACCAGATAGAGCCAATTATCTAAGAGTTATTCATGCGGAACTTGAAAGAATTTGTTCCCATGTTCTCTGGGCCGGTGTTGCCGCTCATGAAATTGGTTTTGATTCAGTTTTATTTTTAACATGGCAAATTCGGGAGGAAGC
The DNA here is from genome assembly GCA_964615235.1 of uncultured Thermoplasmatales archaeon. Lineage (GTDB taxonomy): Archaea > Thermoplasmatota > E2 > DHVEG-1 > DHVEG-1 > JAFGPP01. The sequence goes on along the minus strand of CAZTMK010000004.1, from coordinate 27,083 downwards.
TCTTGATTTGACTGAATTTCTTACTGGCAATCGGGTAACAAAGGCAATTACAATGATTGGTGGTGTAAGAAGGGATATTACTCCAGATATGCTCCCACGTATCAAAAAGTCACTACAATATTTAAAAGATAATTTTGAAAAATTAAGGAAAGTGTATCTTGAAGACAAAACATTTAAAATGCGCAGTCAGGGTTGTGGAATACTTACAAAAGAAAATGCTCTAAAACTATGTGCATGTGGACCAACAACTAGGGCATCTGGTGTTAAAAAAGATGTACGTCTTGATCAACCATATTTTGCTTTTGGAGATCTTGATTTTGATTATGTAACGCCCGATGTACTGACCGGCGAAGTAAATGGCGATGTATATGACAGAATAATTGTGCGTCTTCTAGAAGTAAGACAGTCTATTGAATTAATAGAACAGTGTATAGAGCGAATGCCTGATGGAGAAATTGTGTCAGAACCAAAAATTGCAAAGTTACTTGCAGAATTGAAAAAAGCAAAGGGAGAAGCAATAGGAAGAATGGAAGCACCAAGAGGCGAGGTCTTTCATTATGTAAAACTTAATGAAAATGAAAACCCCTATTGCTGGAAAGTTCGAGCACCGACTTATAGTAACATACTTCCCTGGATTCCAATGCTTAAAGGTGAACAAATTGCAGATATTCCTATCGTTGCCGCTTCCACAGATCCTTGTATGTCATGTACCAATAGAGTAACTATTGTAAAGGATAATAATAAATATGAACTCACAAAGCAAGAGTTACACCGTCTTAGTGTTGAAAAAACAAGGAGGTTAATAAGATGAGATTTACAATGCTTCCACAGGTTTTTTCTCAACTTTTTAGAAAACCATGGACTAATAAATTTCCGGCAAAATACATTCCATCTAGTACTACGGAGTTTTTAAAGCAAGTTAAAAAAGGAAATGCCGAAATCATTCCTCCAATTGAAACTCCACCAGGTTTCAGAGGAAAAATTAAGTACGATAAAGACAAGTGCATCGGCTGTAAACTTTGTATAAAAGTATGTCCCTCTGGAGCAATAGAATTCAAACCAGAAGAAAAAAAGATTAAAATTTATTTGGCCAGGTGTACTTTTTGTAGCCAGTGCAACGATATCTGCCCTGTCAAATGCCTTTCAATGAGTGATGAGTTTTTACTTGCTGATGGTAACAAATACTCGAAAGCCTTAATTGTCGAATAGCATTAAATTTAGATGATACAATCCATAAAGCGATGCTATTAAAAAGAAAATATCTTTTTATTTTGGATACTTAGGGTGATTAAATGGGGAAAAACCGAGATTTAGCACAGGTATTAAGCCTTGTTATACTTGGCATGTTTATACCTTTTTTTGGATCAATTGCTTTATCTTACGGACTTGAGGATATAACAAAGATTGCATACACGTTTGGTTATTTTCTTGTTTTTTTCGGACTTGAATTATCAATTGTATTTTTGTATTTTACAATAAGTGGAAGAATTGCAAAAAAACAAATGAAGAAATTTAAAAAATAATTAACCTTCTCGTAATTTACTTTTAAATCTTTTTTGAATTTTTTCACTGGTTAATTCTCTTATTGCATCATTGGATATCCATCTAGCAACTTTAGAATCAATTTTTTTTATCTCTTCTGCAGTTTTTATTGCTTTTTTATTTAAGTCAACGTTTCTTTTGCCAATGTTTCTAAGAGCCCAATTAACCGCTTTTTTAACATAATTTCTTTCATCTGTTGAATGTTTTATAATTAAGGGCAATAATTTTTCAAATTTTTTATCATCAGATTCTTTATCATGAACAGATAAACCGGCAATTAAAGAAAAAGCGCCTCGTTTAACAAACTCTGGTTTTTTTTCAGCCCATTCAAAAACTTTTTCCCATGCAAGAGGAGTCAAATCAAAAAGGCTGGTACAAGCTTGGTCACATATGTCCCATGAATCAAAATCTTTCGCCCATGAATCCATTTGTTCACTTGTAACCTCAGCGGGGTCATCAATAAAGCAGGCAAGTAGTCTGGCATCGTGAATTTCAGATTCCCATAGGTTAAGAGCAAGATTATGGTTTTTTCCAATTTCTTTAGCAAGGGGTCTTAATTGATAGATTGAAATACCTAGATTATTATCAGAATTTATTCCGTATCTTGCCATGAATTTTACCCTTTTGGGATTGGCAAGTTCGTTTAATTTTTTAATTACCTCATTAAACTTCATCATTTGTTGGAATCTGCAAATATGTGTTAAATTTTTCCAGATGAAAAAATTTTATAGGGAAAAAATATCCACTGACTTTATGCAACAGTTAATGCTTCAAACAGTTTTTCCATTTTTATTTTCAGCATCTGTTGTCATTTTAATAACTGTTATTGCAGAAAAATACGGAACCAAAATAGGTGGTATAATTGGAGGTATGCCAACTACAATAACTGTTGCTTATATTTTCATAGCAATCAATAGAGGTGTAGAATTTGCATCAGATTCTGTTGAGATAGTTCCTGCTGAGATGGGTATTAATTTTGTTTTTGTTTTTATTTTTGCACTTATCGCATTTAAATCTAAATTTTTTGCATTAATTGTGTCTTTCTTATGTTGGACTGTTATGTCCACGATATTATTTTATTCAAGTATTAACAATATATTAATTTCTGTAGCTATTTATTTTGCTGGGCTCATAAGCACCTTTTATATGCTAGAAAAAAAAATTAAGGTAAAATCAGTAAGCAGGATAAAGGTTCATTATACCCCATTTAAAATTGCTTTAAGGGGATTACTTGCAGGAACTGTTATTTCCATATCAGTTATTCTGTCAAATTTTAATCCTACGTTAAGTGGTATATTTACGGTATTTCCAGCAATTTTGTCATCAACAATGATTATTTCGCTAAAAGAACATGGGCCAATTTTCTCAGCAGGTATTGCTAAATCAATGATATTTGGCAGTCCTTCGGTTATGAGCTATGCAATTTCGATATATTTCTTATATGGAATTTATGGTATAATTGTTGGAAGCGTAGTCGCCTTCTGTATATCTTTATTTGTCACAGTAATTATTCTACAACTTCGCAAAAAAATCCAGTAAAAATAGAAAACTCAGCCTCATTATATTATATGTTGGCGAACTATTTTTTCTCCATATAATTCCAGTTTTTGTAATTGTTATTCCTCATTGTTTCAATTGAGGCTGCATCATTATAAAGCGATGAATTTTGGATATCAACAATTACTCCTTCCATGTCTCTAATAATTATGCTGGTTTCATCTTCATTGTAATCGGTTGTGAAAATCTTGCCATCCTTGTATATGAGACCAAGTTCTGAATTATAAACTGGTGAGTTGTCTAATTGCAATTCAGGGTCATAATTTTCGATTTCATCCAATGTTTTTAACTGATATGCATCTTCAGCCATCCCAATCATTGTACGGTACATGCGTATCTTTTTTGTATCATTCTCGCCGCTTATTTTCCCCTTAATAAATGAAATTATTGCTGGGATATCTTGAGTTTTTGTAGATAGAAGTGTCTTCTTCCAAAACCAATTATAAGTTTTACTTGCCCTTGAATTAATGTGCTCGGGAGGCTTATTTGGATATAAAATAACCCTTCCTTTAAGAGTCCTGTGTTTTTTTCTCCACTCTGTTCTTTTGTTGTCGAGTTCTTTTTTTCTGTCGGTGGCCTTTTTCATATGTGAAACCCTTCATCTTTAGAGGTTCTATATATAAAAATGGCATTGTATTATATCAACCTTATCCATAAGGTATTTTAACCTTTCCTTTGTACCTAAAAGCGATATTGCAACTACCCTCAATACTTACCATACAAGGTCCAATTGGTTTTTCTGGTGTACATATTTTTCCAAATAAAGGGCAATTCCAGGGAGTGATTAATCCTCTTAGCAGCTCACCACAACGGCAACCAGATGGTTCTAAAAACTCTTTATTTTCTAAAGATGCAAGCTCATCTTCAAAAATTTTTCGAGAATTATATCTATCAAACTTGGGTCTCAATTCCAGTCCGGATTTATCAATAATTGAGAAACCTCTCCACTTTTTGTCAACAGGTAAAAATGTTTCTTTCATAACCTTCTGTGCTATTAGGTTTCCCTTGTTGTTAACCGCCCTTGTATACTCATTCTCAACTTTCGACTCCTCTTTAGTAATCTGCTGTGTTAACATCCATACTGACATTAAAAGATCAATTGGCTCAAAACCGCTTATTACCTGAGGAATTTTGTAATCTCTAGAGATGAATTCGTATGGTTCTGTACCAATGATGGTTGAAACATGTCCTGGTTCAATCAGCCCATTTAGTTTTAATTCACCCATTTCAATAATGGTTTTTAATGCCATAGGGATAGTACGATGGCAACAGAGAATTGAAAAATTTTCTGGAGGTTCATTAATTATCACCGTTGAAGTGGTTGGGGCCGTGGTTTCAAAACCTACAGCCATAAAAACGATATCTTTAGTGGGATTTTTAATTGCAATATTAACAGCATCTTCTATACCATAGACTGTCCTAATATCGCAGCCTTCTGCCTTCATATCTTGTAAAGAGCCACTATCTCCGGGAACTCTTATCATATCACCAAATGATGCAATTATTTTTCCTTTTTTTGCCAGATGGATGCATTCTTCGATTTCTAGTGGTGAAGTTACACAAACAGGACAACCTGGACCCTGGGTAATATTTATCCCACAGTTTTCAAATAATATATCTAATCCATGTTTTACCAGTGTGTCTTGATGAGTACCGCATACATGCATGAAATTAAGTTTTTTACCAGTGTTTTTTATTTTTTCAAGAATTGTTTTTGCCAGTGTTTTATCTTTAAAAGAAAGCATTATTTTCCCTCCGCAGAGAGAATTTTTCTAAAAAGATCAAGGGTTTCTTTTGCATCCTTCTCATCAAGTATCTCTATAGCAAAACCCGCATGAACCAATACATAATCGCCTTTTTTTACCTTAACTAGGGAAATATTTGCCTCCCTGGTAGTGCCCTCTCCATAATCAACAATAGCATGATTGTCCAAAATCTTTACAATTTTTCCCGGTATTGCAAGACACACAGGAGTGCATTATATTACCACCCCTTATATAAATTATTATTAAAACAGTTAAATCTATAAATAAGAAGCTTGATAAACCCTAAATTCAAGTTAAGGGAGATTTTATAATGAAGGTATTGGAAAATACTGAATCAGTGTGCCCTGCTTGCTATCAAGATGGAAAAATCAACAAAATTCCAGCCCAAATTGTTGAAGATGCTGGCAAAATTTGGATTACCAAAACTTGCGATAAGCATGGTAGTTTCAAAGACATCTATTTTAGCGATGTTAACTTATATAAAAAATGGATAAAATATAAAGTGACGGGTAAAGTGGCACCAGATGTCAAAACTGAACTGTTTGGTCATCCCGCTCTTTATACAGAACACAAATCTCAAAGTGTACTTACTAATCTCCTAATTACAAATAGGTGCAATTTGCGTTGCAGTTATTGTTTCATGAATGCTGGAGCATCTGGAAAGGTTTATGAACCTACAATTGAACAACTTAGAGAACAGATGATTATGGCAAGAAATGAGCGCCCAATGGGTTCTAAAGCCATACAAATCACCGGAGGAGAGCCAACAATTCGTGAAGATCTTCTTGATATAATAAAAATGGCCAAAGAAGTTGGCTTTTCGCATTTGCAATTAAATACTAATGGGATAAAACTTGCAGATAGTGTTGATTATTGCAAGGAATTGAAAGCAGCAAAGGTAAATACAGTTTACTTGAGCTTTGACGGAATCACCAAAGAAACAAATCCTTGGATAGATAAATTGGAAATTGCAATTGAAAATCTTAGAGAGGCAAAATTACATACAGTGCTTGTTCCTGTTTTGATTGGAGGTAAGAATCTACATGAAGCAGGAAAAATAGTAAAATTTGCTATTGATAATATGGATTTGATTAGAGGAGTGAATTTTCAACCAGTATCTTTTTGTGGAAGAATCACAAAACTAAAAGATGAGAAAAGAGAACAACAAAGAGTAGATTATGCTCAAATGTTGGAATCTATTGAAAAAGAGTTTGATGGTAAAATTTCGAAGGAAGATTTTTATCCTGTTCCATTTGTTTTTCCTATTTCCCGCCTAATCGAGGATCTTAAAGGAGAAACTCAAGTGGAGTTTACGGCTCATCCTGGCTGTGGCGGTGCAACTTACATTTTTGTGGATGACGGAAATCCTCTTCCGGTAACTCGTTTCATTGATGTTGAGGGACTTTTGGATTTCGTTGATAAAAAAAGTAAGACAAAAGGTCCATTGAAAAAAGTAAGAACCGCTCTAGCATTTTATCGGCATATAGATGAATTTGTAGATTATGAAAAAGCCCCAAAAGATTTTGATTTAAAGAAAATTTTAAAGGAAGCGGCAATAGGCGGATCATACGATTCATTGAGAGGATTTCATTACAAAAGCTTGTTTGTAGGTTCGATGTGGTTTCAGGATGCTTTCAATTTAAATATCGAGAGATTAGAAAGATGTGTAATTCATTACTCTACACCAGAAGGGATTGTGCCATTTTGTGCATATAACGGTCTTGGTCTCGGTGATGAGATTCGAGATAGACACTCGATTACAATTAAAGAGTGGGAGAAAAAAACAGGTCGAAGTATTCGTGATGACTTGAGAAAAGATGTTCCTTTAACTTAGACCATTTAAATTAATTAAAATTTAATAATTTTTACAGTCTTGGTTTAAATATTTTATTGAAAACCTTTATAAAGTTAAGTTGTATTTACTACTAAATTGAAATAATTACAATTTAATAATAATTATCGTTTATTGGTGAGATTTTGGAGTATTATGTCAAAATATTAAGAAAGGGTCACTTAAAAGTAACTCAGCAGAGAATAGATATCCTAAAGTATTTAGATTCCCATGAGTCTCATCCGACGGCAGAGGAAATATATACTTCCTTAAAAAAAACTCATCCTGCTCTCTCAAAGACAACAGTTTATAATTCATTAGATGCCCTTAGAAAACATGGAATAATAACACATTTAACAATAACTGAAAATGAAACGAGATATGATATTAAAACTGAGATGCATCATCACTTTTTGTGTAAAAAATGTGGACAAATAATAGATATTGATATTTCTTGTCCCAACATAGAAAAAATTTCTAAATTTGGTCATAGAGTGGATGAAGTACATGGATACTTCAAAGGAATATGTAAAAATTGTTTAGACAAGGGGCGTGAAAATAATAAATCTCAAAGCCTTACATAAGATAACCTATGGTCTTTACGTGGTTTGCTCAAAATCTGACGGGAAGGCAAATGGACAAATTGCCAATGCTATATTTCAGGTTACATCTGAACCCCCAACTATTGCAATTTCTATAAACAAAAAAAATCTTACTCATGAGTTAATCAAAAAAAGTAAATTTTTCACAATATCAGTTCTTTCAGAAGAAACGTCTATGACTTTAATTGGTACCTTCGGCTTTAAATGTGGAAGGGACATTGATAAAATAACTGGAGTTAATTGTAAAAGTGGAATAGCAAAAATTCCTATTGTTTTAGAACACAGTATTGCATATATTGAGGCAGAAGTAATTGATTCTGTTGAAGTCGGGACTCATACAATTTTTATTGGAAAAGTGATTGATTGTGACATTATTGATAATAAAAAACCTATGACATATGATTTTTATCATAAGGTTAAGGGCGGATTATCACCAAAAACTGCCCCAACTTACATAGCAAAAGAAAAAGATAAAAAAAAGGAGGAAGAAAAAATGGACAAATACGTATGTACAGTTTGTGGTTGGATTTATGATCCAGAAAAAGGAGACCCAGATGGAAATATTAAGCCTGGGACAAAATTTGAAGATATTCCTGACGACTGGGTTTGTCCTGTCTGCGGTGCATCAAAAAGTGATTTTGAGAAGATGTGATGACATTGAAGGCTGTAGAGATTAAACCCAATATATTTTGGGTTGGTGGCATAGACTGGGATATAAGAAATTTCCATGGATATTCGACTCAAAGAGGGACAACGTATAATGCATATCTGATTATGGATGAAAGGATAACCCTAGTTGATACCGTTAAGCATTATTTATTCGATGAAATGATTTCCAGAATATCTGATGTTGTCAAACCAAAAAAAATTGAAAATATTGTTTCAAATCATGTAGAAATGGATCATTCCGGTTCACTTCCAAAACTTTTGGAAATTATCCCGGATGCCACAGTAATTACATCTACTAGAGGTGAAAAGGGATTAAGAAGACACTTTAAAAAAGAATGGAACTTTAAAGTTGCGCAATCTGGTGATGCACTTAATATCGGAAATAGAAAACTCCATTTCGTTCATATTCCAATGGTTCATTGGCCAGATTCGATGGTTACATACAGTCCAAACGACAAGCTTCTCTTGCCGAATGATGCCTTCGGTCAGCACATTGCCAGTTCAGAACGTTTTGACGATGAACTTGATTGGGGAATTTTGCGAGAAGAAGCTGCAAAATATTATGCAAACATCGTAATGCCTTTTGGGGATCAAGTTAAAAAAGCACTTGATTCAATCAAACCACTCGACATAGACATGATAGCTCCAAGTCATGGAGTTATTTGGCGCTCAAATATCTCCAAGATTGTAAAAGAGTATTCAAAATGGGCTAATTACGAATCTGATAAAAAGGCATTAATTGTCTATGACTCTATGTGGGGTACCACCGAGCAGATGGCCTATGAGATTGCTGAAGGTTTAGCTGCATCGGGAATTAACATTAAAATACGGAATTTGAAGACAAATCATATTTCGGATATAATCACCGATGTTCTTGATTCTAAAATGATTCTTCTTGGATCTCCTACCCTAAATAATGGATTTTTACCAACAATGGGTGGATTTTTAACATATCTTAAAGGATTACGACCAAAGAAAAAAATTGGTTTTGTTTTTGGTTCTTATGGTTGGGGCGGTCAAGCGGTTGGAGAAATTGAAAAAATCATTAGTGAATTATCATGGGATATGCCATATGGTAGTATTAATTTAAATTATATTCCTGATAATCAAGAAATGTTAAATTTAAGAAACATTGGTAACAAATTGGGAAAATATTTAAAGAAATGAAACATTTTTTGTATTTCTGGGGGTAAATTGATATGTGTAAAAGTTGTGGTTGTGAGGCTATTGGAAAACCTGTGCAATACATGTGCGATTGCAAAGATAAGGAATGTTCTTGTGACTCAATAATTGAGTTTGATGAGGTACCAAATATTTTACCATATTGCTGTGGAATACCCATGAAGCGCATTAAATAAATGTTTTATTATAGAGGTAGAAAGTAATGGTAAGAAAAAAGGAAAAGAAAGTAGATGTAAAGGCAAAGAGTAAAAAGAAAACATCACTGGATTCCACCTCACCAACAGTTTGGAATCCACTTGAGTTATTCGAAAATGTTGATAGATTTTTCATGGATGATTTCTGGACTCCTTTATGGTGGCGTCGAAGAAATCCAATTTCTGCATATAGAAACCAATGGCTTGAACCTGATACAAAATTAACTCCTTTGGATCTTATTGATGCGGGAGACAAATACAAAGTCGTTGCAGAAATGCCTGGCGTGTCAAAAAAGGATGTAGAAATAAATATCACTCCAAACGCGATAAGTATCTGTGGAGAAAAGAAATACGAGACAGAAAAAGATGACCATGGATACATTAGACATGAGCGAAGTTATTCTACCATATGTAGAAGTATGGCATTTCCTGAGGAAGTAATTCCGGATGAGGCTGATGCAACTCTTTCGGATGGTATATTGGAGATATTTGTTTCTAAGAAAACTCCGGCTAAATCTAAAGGTAGAAAGATACCTGTAAAATAGAGAGGTGAATATATGGAAGAATTAAAATCAATGCCATTAATTGGCGATAAATTTCCAGATATGCAAGTGCAGACTACACATGGAAAGAAAAAATTACCTGATGACTTTAAAGGCAAATGGTTTATATTATTCAGTCATCCAGCAGATTTTACACCAGTGTGTACGACAGAGTTTGTTGCATTTCAAAAAAGATACAAAGAGTTTAAAAAATTAAACACCGAACTAATCGGTCTAAGTGTTGATCAAGTATTTTCACATATAAAATGGGAAGAATGGATCAAAGAGAAACTCAAAGTTGAAATGGAATTTCCGATAATTGCCGATACTGGAAAAGTCGCAAATACTTTAGGTCTTATACATCCAGGAAAAGGCTCAAGTACAGTTAGAGCAGTGTTCATGGTTGATCCAAAAGGAATCATTAGAGCTATTCTTTATTATCCACAGGAACTTGGAAGAAACATGGATGAATTTTTGCGAATGATAAAAGGATTCCAGTTATCCGATAAAAACGGTGTAGCAATTCCAGCAAACTGGCCAAACAATGAATTAGTCAAAGATAGGGTCATAGTGCCCCCAGCAACTGATACAGAAACTGCAAAGAAAAGAACGAAGGAATACGATTGCTATGACTGGTGGTTCTGTCATAAAAAGTTATAGGTAGGTAATTAAAAATGGCAAAAATAAAGGTATACCGATGTAGAATATGCGGAGATCCATATATCGGAGAAGAAGCACCAAAACAATGCCCTTTCTGTGGTGCAAATGAGCGATTCTTAATTGACGCACATGATTGGAATCCAGATGAGTTTAATGTTGAATTAAGTAAAATATCTAAGAAAAACCTTGAAGCAGCATTGCAACTCGAGCTGGACAACGCTGGTTTTTATGATTGTGCAAAAAATATGGCAGATAAAACTGCTGATCACTATGGCATTGCAAAATTTAAGATACTTATGAAAGTCGAAAGGGAACACGCCTCAGCGATTTCGAAGTTTTTAAAAATATCTGGACCTGACCTAGAAAAACAGGCATGTAATGCAAGCACGAAAGCAAATAGTCAAGAAGGCTACGAACGAGAAGATCGTGCGATAAAAGCGTATGCAAAATTCAGGGATGAGGCAACAGAGCCAAGATTAAAAGAATTCTTTGGAGCTCTTGTTGAAATTGAAACAGACCATCTTAATTTGCATTCTGAATATTTATAATAAATATCGAGGTGAAAAAATATGGATTTAGGAGGTTTTGATCTTGAAGATTTACTTTTGGCTGCAATTAAAAGCGAAGTCGAGAGCAATAAATTATATTCGAAAATGGCTAAGAAAACAAAAAATGGTTTACTTGAAGATAAACTAAATTTTTTAGCAGGGGAAGAAGACAAACATAGGGCATTCATTGAAGAAATTTACATGAATCACTACCCTGAAAAAGAATTAAAACTTCCTGCTGAAACACCTGTACCTTTACCTAAGGTTGAATTTAATGAAGAAATTCCACTTAGTAAGCTTTTAAAACAAGCAATGGAAGCTGAACTGTCTGCAAGCAAGTTTTATAGATCCCTTGCTAGTCGTTTTGAGGAAGGTGGCAAGATTCACAATACCCTTCTTTATTTTGCAGACATGGAAATTGGACATTTTAAAATTCTTGAAACTGAAAAAGAGAGCATGGAAAGGTTTGAAGAAGCTGATGTATACTGGCCGATGGTTCATGCAGGACCTTAGAACTTTATCTGGAATCATAAATTAGGTTATAAAAGGTGACAAATATGAGTAGATTAAAAGGAACTCAAACAGAAAAAAATTTACTTGCCGCATTTGCCGGTGAGTCTCAAGCCAGAAACAGATACACTTTTTTTGCAAGTAAAGCTAAAAAAGAGGGATTTGAACAAATTGCTGAAATCTTCCAAGAGACTGCTGACAATGAAAAAGAACATGCAGAAGTATTTTTCAAACACCTGCGAGGTGGAGATGTAGAAATACAAGCAACCTACCCTGCTGGTGTTATTGGGACAACCGCCGAGAATTTGCTAGCAGCAGCTGAGGGTGAAAAAATGGAATGGGGAACATTATATCCCGATTCTGCAAAAATCGCAGAAGAAGAGGGTTTCCCAGAAATAGCACTATCTTTCAAAAACATTGCAAAAGTAGAAGCACATCATGAAAAACGCTATAGGAAACTTTTGGAAAACGTGAAAAAGAAACGGGTATTCAAAAAAGACAAAGTCGTGAAATGGAAATGTAGAAACTGTGGATTCGTTCATGAGGGATCAGAGGCGCCAAAAAAGTGCCCTGCATGCCAACATCCACAGAGTTATTATGAGATTTGGGTGGAACCCTATTAGAAATCTAGGAGAGATAATATGGCAAAATTAAGAGGAATTTATAAATGTGAGATTTGTGGAAACATTGTTGAAGTTCTCCATGAGGGTATTGGAGCTCTTGTGTGTTGCGATGAAGAAATGACTTTACTTGAGGAAAAAACAAAAGATTCTTCAATAGAAAAACACGTTCCTTACATTGAACAAAAGGACGATATTGTTACCATTAAAGTCGGTCAGAATCAGGATCATCCAATGGAGGAGAAACACTATATAGAATGGATACAAATAATTGCCGACGGTGAATCTTACCGCAAATTCCTTAAACCAGGTGACAAACCACAAGCTACTTTTAGCATTAAGGCAAAAGATATCAAAGCTAGAGAATACTGTAATGTCCACGGATTATGGAAATCGTAATAATAAATTTCCATAATCTTTCATTATTTACAAAATCAATGAATTCAAGAGTTTGGGGATAATAAGCTATGGTTAAAAAATTAGAGATATTGCCTCTGATGATACGCGATCATTGTAAAATTGAAAATCTTTTAGATAAGTTGGAACTGTCCGCAAAAGGAGACTTCGATGAATTGAAAAAAGCTTTTTATGCATTTGAATGGAATCTTGAAAAACACATCTTTTTAGAGGAAAAAGTAGTTTTTACAAGTTATAATCCTGATGATGTTTCTGAGGGTTATAAGATGTTACCAAAACTTACTGAACAACACAATTATATACTAAATACACTTGAAAACTGGAGAAACGAAATTAGACACAAGAGAACAATAAAAGACGTTTATAAGCTTAAAGAATTCTTGGTTAAACATAAAGAATTTGAAGAAAATGAATTTTATCCAAAACTTGAGGAAAATCTAGAAATCGATGAAAAAATGAAAATGTATGATAGGTTATCAGAATTTATTTAAAATTTAATTTTAACGATAATGAATAATTCTTAGATTTACATTTCAGAATGAATCTGTTCCTCTAATTATTCAAAAATGGAGGGTTAATATTAATGGTTATTTTGGAAATAAAAAATCTCTCTCTGTCAATTAATGGAAAAAAAATTTTAAGAGATATCTCTATCGATATATGGGAGGGACACGTACATGCAATTGTTGGTCCAAACGGTGCGGGTAAGTCAACTCTAGCCTCTGCTATAATGGGTCTGGAAGGTTATAGGGATGTAAAAGGTAAAATAATTTTTAAAAATCAAGAAATTAATAAATTAGGAATCGACCAACGTGCAAAAATGGGTATGACTTTTGGTTGGCAGGAACCTGCAAGATATGAGGGATTAAAAATTAATGATTTTCTGTTAGCTTCAAGAACTAAAAAAGATGATAAATTATCAGTAGATGCATTAGATCAGGTGGGGCTAAATCCAAAACAATATTTGAATCGGGCTGTGGATAAGACTCTTTCAGGTGGTGAACGTAAAAAAGTCGAATTAGCATCAATTTTAACGATGAATCCAGATTTTATAATGCTTGATGAACCAGATTCTGGTATTGATGTTGCTACTCTGGAATTAATGTTTGAGGTAATTAAAAAACTGAAACAGAAAGGAAAAACCATAGTTTTTATTACCCACAGTTTAGCAGTTCTTAAACAGGCAGAACACGCTTTTCTTATGTGTCATGGTGAGATAATCCAAAAATCTACTTCAGATAAAATAATACCTTATTTTGAAAATAAATGTATACCATGTCCACATAAAAATGAGCCTGAAGAGGGGGGTAACTTTAGATGAGAGCTGAAACTACAATGATTAGTAAGCTAAGGACTGTCTCTGAAATAGGTGAAAACATATTAAATGATCCTAATGTGGCCCATTTGTTTATTCATAAACATGAAGTTGTCGGTTCTCATTTAATCCCTGGACTAAATATAGATGTTGAATCATTTGAAGATAGTATCAAACTAAATATCAAACTTGATGATGGAATAATAGTTGAAAATCCTGTTCACATGTGTTTTGGAATGATGCCTAAAAAAGGAATACAAAGAATTGTTATGAATACAAAAATAGGAAAAAATTCCAAAATTAGTATACTGGCTCACTGTACCTTTCCAAATGCAGTTGATGTACAGCATATAATGGATGCTAATATTAAAATTGAAAAAGGTGCCAGCTATTCATATTTTGAAAGGCACATACATGGAAATTTTGGCGGTATTAAAGTTATTCCCAAAGCAAAAATTCATGTAATGGATTCTGCTTCATTTTCAACTGAACTCGAGCTTTTAAAAGGACGGGTGGGCCTAATAGATATTGATTATGAAGTGACATGTCAGAAAAAAAGCATTCTAGACATGATGGCAAGAATAAACGGTCGTGGCGATGACATTATAAAAATTAGGGAAACAGGTAATCTTATCGGCGATTATGCTCGTGGTGTTTTAACATCCAGGGTTGCTGTTAGAGATAATGCTTCGGCTGAGGTATATAGTAAACTTAGCGCTTCAGGATCATATGCTCGTGGTCATGTTGATTGTAAGGAAATTGTACAAGATAATGGCAAGGTATCTGCAGTACCCATAGTTGATGTTTCTAATCCTAAGGCACATATTACACACGAGGCTTCGTTGGGAAGTGTTGACTCAAAACAACTTCAAACTTTAATGGCTAGAGGGTTAACAGAGGATGATGCTACTGATTTGATCATTAATGGGTTATTAAGTTGAAAGATAGAAATCTAATCTGAGCTAATTTATATGGCAGAAAAAATCGGTGACAGATTCCATCAATCGACAAAGTATTACCGTGAGAAGATGGGGTGGGGTGAAATTGATTGGAAAAACAAACCCTTTACTTATAAGTTTTACAAGGATAAACCAAGAGTAAAACTACCCCAAATAAATAAATTATCTAATACTACTCTTTATAGTGCAATTAAAGACAGGAAAAGTACAAGATCTTTTTCAAAAATACCAATAAATATAGAACAGCTATCATATCTTCTTTGGTCATCAACTGGTATTCAAAGAAAGGAATTTGATTTTGAATATCGTACTGTTCCTTCTGCAGGTGCGCTATATCCAATCGAAACCTACCTTGTTGTAAACAATATCAAAAACTTGGAGCAAGGCGTTTATCATTATAATATAAAAAATCATGAACTGGAATATTTGAAAACTGGTGATTTCGGTTCGGATATTTCCAGGGCAGCACTCAATCAGGAAATGTGTTCGGAAGCAAGTGTCGTTTTTATTTGGTCAGCCTTATTTTCCAGATCTAAGTGGAAGTATGGCGAGAGAGCATACAGGTATATCTTTTTGGATTCAGGCCATGTTGCTCAAAATCTCGCGCTTTGTTCGGCAAGTTTAAAATTTGGTTGTTGTCATATAGCAGCGTTTTACGATGATGAAGTAAATGCTATAATTGGTGTTGATGGTATTTTAGAAAGCGCAATATATGCAAGTGTTGTCGGCAGAATAGTTTGAAATCATATATGGCAATTTAAGCATCCTTTCACAACGCTTGTTTAAGAAATTGGAGGAATAAAAATAAATCTATTTGAAGTAACATTTGAATCAGTTGCAACTCTACTTGGTATTGGCTTAATTGGTTTTTTACTTATTAAGAAAAAAGTAGTTCCTGAAAATGTCTTAGGTTTGTTAACACCTTTGGTAATAACAATAGCTCTTCCTAGTTTGGTTTTTTCAAATATACTTATAAGATTTGATCCTTCAATGTCGCCAAATTGGTGGCAACTTCCATTATGGTGGATGTTTTTTACATTAATTGCTGCAGCCCTAACTTATTGTTTTAGATTTGTTTCAAAAAAGGAAACCAGAAGAGAATTTGCATTGAGTCTTTTTTATCAAAACGGAATTTTTTTCCCTCTAGCAATACTTGCTGGAATGTTCCCCGATTCATCTCAGTATATAATTTATTTATTTTTATTTACAATATTTTTCCCCACGTTTTTTTTCAATACCTATTACCTCTTTTATAGAAAAGATCAGAAGGAATTCTCACTTAAAAAAATATTAAACCCTGTACTAATTGCAACACTTATTGCATTGACTGTAAAGTTAATAGGTGTAGATGGTGTAATACCAGATTTTGTCAGATCAATTTTTTCATTACTTGGGGCAATGACTTTACCACTTATTATGATAATAATTGGGGCAAACATTTATGTGGATTTTCAAAATAAAGGAAAACTCTATCTATCTGAGATAATAAAATTCCTAACTATAAAAAATATAATTTTCCCTTTGATTTTTTTGGGATTGCTTCTTTTGATTCAACCTGGACATTATGTATCATTGATAATAATCATTCAAAGTGCAGTTCCACCATTAAGTACCATTCCAATTTTTGCTAAACGTGCCGGAGGCAACCAATCTGTAGCAAATCAATTTGTTGTTTCAAGTTTTATCTTTTCTCTGGTTTCTATACCACTTATTATTTCATTGTATAGTCACTTTTTCTATATTTAACATAAATTTTTTGTTTTAAAAAATAAAATTTTCTAAGGAAGATTTTCTCTTGCAGCATGAGAAACCTCAACAAAATGATGGGGTCGATAAGACGTTTTGGCTCGACGCAAACCCGGAACACCCATATCTGGTTCTCTATTGATAAAAGTCACCTCATTTTTTACAAAATTTGCAGTTTCAAAATTAATTGCCTTATATATTCCGTCATAATAAGGAGAGCCCTTTTCGTAATGTACAACAACTGTATCAGGATCCATTTTTTCAAAAACCGCCACTGCTTCAATACGATCATTTATCAATAATAAAATCCCTGATAGATTTAATTCATCAAAATGATTTATTGAATAAAAAACCGCTTTTTTTTCTTTCTCTAAAAGAGGAATTGAATCACAATCTCTCCAAAGACACCATCTTTTCAAAAATCGTTTAACCTCCTTAATATTATTCTCCGAAATAGCTTCAATTTTATACTCGTGATTTGCTACGAATTTATTAAGTCTATTTCTGATTTTTCTGAAATCTCCTCCAGATAAATTAGCAAGATCTGAGGTTAGATATACATAATCATAGTAGTCCCTATGTGGCATTATTTCTATTAATGGAAACTCCTTTGAAAACCAATTTTTTGTTTCTCCGGTAATAAAACCAAAGGGATATTCAGATTCTATTGTTTTTGCTAGCTTCATTATTTCTAAAAATATCTGATTATCATATTTACCAATTGGTGCTCTAAAACGTATATTATTGTCAATTTCCGTAAATATTACTAAATTTTTTTTGTAAAATGCGAAATTGTAATTTCCATAATCTTTCCAACTGATCATTGTAGTAAATACGTTGTCACTATGAATGGGTGGATATTTTTCATAATGTTTGGTGATAAGTTCATAATCGTCTAATGTAATCGGTTTAAAATCATCAAGTGATATCATTTTTCCGTACTATATAACATGGGCGTATAATTTATCATTTTTGAGAATCCAAGTGGTTCATAAAAACCATGCTGTTCAGGTTCAGCAATAAGACCAATCCACTCAATTTTACTATTAAGACAAAATTCTACTAAAATTTCTAAAATTAATCTTCCAATTCCTCTTTTCCTGTAATCTGGTAATACCACCAGATCTTGAATATAAGCATCTGAAATTCCATCAGATATTGTTCTGCCCATTGCAATAGTCTTATTAGATTTTGTCTCAATTGCAACAGCAAAAGCAAAACTTCCTTTTATCATCTTATTTATTGCTTTTGAATCATGTCTTTCCTTCCACCAACCAGCCGATTTGTACAAATTTACAATTTCTTTTTCGTCCCAACTTTTTACTAATTTTACCTCATAAGTATCTTTCTTCACTTTATTCATACTCTTGATCAAGGAGATAAGAAAGAATAATTATTATAAATTATTTTTTTAAGATTCATTAAAAAGACTCTTATAAATTAATAAAAACAAGAATTTTTTTCAATTTGGAATTATTGCACATACATTTTAAATAATTGGAGTGTCAAAATTTGACAAGGTAATGTAGAATCAACTGACAGGACGTGGAGAGATGGCATTTGAAAGATTAGGAGAATGGGCAGCAAGTTTTTCCCTAGCCGGTATTTTTGATGGTGATTTCTCCGAATTGATACCAATTTTTTATTTGGCTGTATCAATAGCCGTTTATTCTATTATTATATGGCATTTTTATCGATTTGTAGCAAAAAGAGATAGTTTTTCTTTTTCATCAAAAAAGTATCCAAAAATTGTTGGTATGATAAAATATTTTATCTTATATCCACTTGCGGCATTTTTATTTTTTGCAGGGTTTTCTCTAATGTTATTATCTCTTTCAAAAGATTTAGAAATAATTACAATTTTATCAACTTCATTTGCAGTTATCTCAGCAATAAGAATTACTGCATATTACAGCGAGGATCTTTCAAAGGATGTTGCTAAGATGTTACCCTTTGCTTTACTTGGTATTTTTCTAGTAGATCCTTACTATGTTAGTTTTGAATCCATCATAATAAAAATTAATACAATACCTGAATTTATGAATTTATGTTTGCAATTCATTATTCTTATTGTCGTTCTTGAATATATATTAAGAATCACTTTAACATTAAAAAATGAATTTTTTGAAACACATAAGAAAAAATCATTGATAGACAATAATGCAAAACTACGCGCATAATTTTTTCTTTTCAAATTTTATTTTTTCAATTTGACATTTTTACACGCTAGATTTATAAACAAGTATTGATAAACTATATCATGATATCTAATATCAAGGTGAAATTATGTGGAAAATGTGGAGGATGGATGTCAAATGAATGGATCAAATCATATTGATAAATGTAGGGGAAAAATAGGAGATTTTGACTTTTTATTGTGGAAAAAAAATCTATCAAAAGATTTGCCAGAATTTTGGCAATCCATTCATGATGGCAACAAGAAATTAGTTATCCAATGTTTATTGTCTTTGTGGCTTTTTACCTTTTTTGTAGAAGCTGTATTTGACCTATTGCATTTATAAATGATTATGTAAGATTTTTATTATTTTGTTTTTCTATTTTGTTTTATGTCATATAGTTTTATAAAAGAGAAAATGTTACTTGATTTTGGATTGGGAAATAAATGGTAGAACCCTATTCTGAAGAAGAAAAGGAATATTTACGTTATTTAATTCGAAAATATTTACCCGGAATTGCTGGTTCCTCTGATAGAAACATTGCAAGCATAATGTATGATATTGATGATGAAAACCCATCAAATAAGAAAAAATAAAACCTTAAAATTGAATTTTTATTAAAATTGAATTTTTGAATAAAATTGCAATGCGCGATTTTGTCACAAAATATTTAAATATTAATAATTACAGAGTATAACATTGGTTATTATTCCTAAAGTGAAATCATATGCAAGAAGCAGTTATTCGTCCAGGATCAAAAGAAGAGAATGCATACTTAGAATATTTAATTAAAAAATATTCAACGATTAGAGTCCTAGGAAGGAATTATAAAAAGAAATAATAATGAAACAGATATATTAGAGGAATTTTTCAATTCAAACGATCTTTAAGATTTCTGGGAATAATTTTCCAAAGAATTAATTAAATAATAATTATTTTGCCAAAGGTTGCAAACAAAAATATAACAAATATTATTCTAATTAGCACGGGATCAATTTTTCTACCATACTTTGAACAATTGATTATTTTATCAATCTTTCAACAGTTCAATATTGTAATGCATAATGGTAATGTAATCATTTATAGGTATTCAAAAAATTTCTATTTCAAATGAAGATACTCTACTATCTGATAAAGATTACTAAAAACCTCTTTAGAATTATAGTCGTCTCTTGAAAGATGCAAAAATTCCATGCCTGTCTTTTTTGCAAAAAGTCTATCATTCTCGGTATCGCCAATATAATATATTTTGGTATTTTCGAAATGTTGTTTTAATTTGCTAAATAAAAATGTATGCGGTTTCATGTATTTCAAATCAGATATATTTCCTCCTCTACCTATCGCTATATCAAATAAGTTCGAGTAACCAAATTCCTTAAGAAAGTAATTTACAACCTCCTGTGGAGAATTGCTAATAATACCCAATTTAAATTTTTCTTTTAAGGATTTTAAACTGTCAACATCTGCATATGGAGTTATTTTCCTTTTTTTCATTGCGGCTATTTTGGCATTAATATAGTTACGATTCCTTGCATGCCAAAACTCTTCCAAAGGAAGACTAAACTCCTTGCTTATTTTATGGAAATTATGTACATTTTTAGAGTGAATTTTTCCGATATTTTCCTCTGACGGATAAATATTAAATTTTTTTAGTGTTTTTTTTAATGCAATTGTTAACCAATCCAAATTATTCTCTGAATTAAGCAAAACCCCGTCAAGATCAAAAACAGCAGCTTTTTCTGTTTCCATAGATTTCACCATAATGTTCAAAATAAAGATTTTATACAATTTTTTTTCCAGCTATATCTGCAAATGGAGATATAGAATAGACCTCTGTAACATTAATATTTACAACACCCTTTACAGATTTGTTTGGTTTAATATTTTGAATCCAAATTTTTGCTTGATCAAATATTTTACCGTTGTTGTGATAGGTTGCTAACCCTTTAAGTTGATGGCCTTCTAAACCCTCCCACATGCATAAAGAAACGTTGTTATTTTGTAATATATTTTCCTTGGTTTTATCAAAAAATGAATCAATAATCCAAATTTTGTTTTCATCAACCAATTTTTTAGATGCAATGGCAATAACGTTTGGCATTCCTTTTTTATCAGTGGTTGAAAAGGCAATAACAGGTATTTTTTCAAAAAATTTCTTTACATGTTCAGGAATTACGCAGTTCATTGGAGGTCAGATATTGATAGATGGTATTAAAAAATAACTTTTAAAATGATATTTTCTTGCCTACTCCGCCCCTTGTATAACTTTTTGGAAACATCTCTTTTATTTTTTGTTTATGGGTAGTGCAATGTGTTGGGCAAATAATCTTCAGTTCTTCAAGAAGTTGAAAATTGTTGAAATCATGAAAACCTCCAATTAGTCCAATAATATTATCAAATTGTTTTGCGACACGAAATATATTTTCTATCCCGGAATGAGAGCATCCCACAACTACATAGGTGCCTTCATCTCTTTCAATAATTAATGACTGCTCGTCAACTGGAAATCCTTTAAGTCTTCCGGTAGTTATTATATGGGGTTCGATTTCTTGCAAATCTTTAATCAGATTACTTTTTAAAAAATAATTATTCGTATCCTCTGTTATTCTAAATAATTCCACTTTTTTTGAAAAAGGCTTAAATAATCCGAGTCCTCCATTGTGATCCCAATGTTCGTGGGAAATAATTATTTTGTCAATAATTGAAGGATCTACATTAAGGATTTTCATGTTATTATGTAATATTTGTGGATTTGCACCTGTATCGAAAAGAATATTTTTGTTACCAGTCTCAATCAAACATGAAAATCCCCAATCAGATTTAAATCCTTTTTTCTCCTCGAAAATTGTGTTATCATAAAGAATGGTTAATTTCATTGACAAATCACCATAGTAAAATCAATTATTTTTTTAATTAAAATAAATCTGTACTTAGATATCTATCTCCTCTATCTGGAAAAATTACCACAATGGTACCTCTTTCAGCCATCTTTGCAATCTCAACTGCTGCAAACATTGCTGCTCCACTGCTCATTCCTGCAAATATTCCTTCATTTGCCGCTAGTTTTCTAGTCATATTAAATGCCTCCTCTGTTTCCACCATAATGGTATGATCAATCTTTGAAGGATCATAAATATGGGGAACAATTGCTTCTTGCATATTTTTCAGACCTTGGATATAATGACCCTTAACGGGGTGAGCACATACAATTTTTACTTCAGAATTGTATTCCTTCAAAAAACAGCCTACACCCATAATTGTTCCAGAAGTACCAATTGCAGAAACGAAATAATCTATATTTCCATTTGTTTGTGTAATTATTTCCTTGGCAGTAGTTTCGTAATGAGCAATTTTATTAAACTCATTGGAAAATTGGTCTGGCATAAAATATTTTTCAGGATTTTTTTCTGCCAGCTCTCTAGCCTTTATTATTGCCCCATCTGTGCCTAATCGCGCAGGTGTCAAAGTAATTTTTGCACCAAAAGCTGTAAGAATTTTCCGCCGCTCATTTGAGACAGCCTCGCTCATTACTATTTCAACGTTATAGCCCTTTACAACACCAACCATAGCAAGACCTATGCCCGTATTGCCAGAAGTCGGTTCAATTATTGTTTTCCCTTTTTTAAGAACACCATTACGTTCTGCTTGCTCTATCATTTTTAGTGCGATTCGATCCTTAATACTGCCGCCAGGATTATCGCCTTCCAATTTTGCATATATTGTAACATGGGGGTTAGGATTTAATTTGTTAATTTTTACAATTGGCGTATTTCCAATTAATTCAAGGATATTCTCTCCTTTGCCCCATCCTTTTTCTATTGATATCACCACCATATTAAAATTAACCATTGCTTCCTTAAATATTATTGCTTGCTTTATTTACAAGTTTGAGGGATAATTAGATAAGATAAAATCTTTTTCATAAAACAAAATCAGATTAAAACGATTAGCAAATTGCTAATATGTTATTGAATGCTGCTTAATTCTAATGGATGGTCCGATATCAATTCCAATTAAATTTCCGCAGGAGCAACTTACTTTATTGTCTTTTTGGATAGTATAATTTTCCTGAATTCGGCTTTTCCAACATTGTAGCACTCGTCCCTTTCCAACTTTTAAATATTTAAAAACTTTGGAATTGCACTTTGCACATCTAATGGTTAATACTTTTATCATTATAATTTCTCGAGTGCGTCATCTATCATAGTTTTAATTTTACCAACGGATTTTACGCCAAAACTAGATTGAATTACTTTCCCATATTTAAAAAAAATTAAAGTGGGTATACTGGAAATATTGTATTTCTTTGAAATTTTTTGAAACTTTTGAATGTCGATTTTTCCAAACGCAACTCTGTTTCTATAGATTGTAAACAATCTTCTTAATCTTGGAGCCATCGTTTTACAAGGTGCACACCATTCTGCCCAAAAATCAACAATAGTTATTGGATATTGGTTGATGAAATCTTCAAAATTATTGTCATCAAGAGTAACTATATTTTTTGGCCATTCTATTTCTGAATTTTTTATATTTATATTTTTAGATTCTTTTTTTGAGCCTGGCCAGATTCCCATACAGATTAATTAGCTTTCTCATTTATAAGGAATTAGGCATAGAAATTTAAGAAGTTCATTACCTGTATTTACGAATTGATGCCATTCCATTGAAGGAATAAAAATTACATCACCAGATTTCAATGGTTTTTTATTCTCTTTATTTCTAATTGAACCTGCACCTTCCAAGATAAATACCTCATGTTCCCAGTCATGTTGATGCAACGGTGTGTAGCCACCTGGCTTTATTTCAAAAAGACGCATAGCAAAGTTTTCTGCACCATCTTTTTTATCTATAAGCCAACGAAGCTTGGTATCTTTAACACCATCTTCATTTGGTATTGCTGCCTCGACGTCACTATAATGAATGTGTTTCAAATCTACACCTCCTTGGGTTTATCTTATATTTACTATAAGATTTATTTCTTTAGAGAATAATGTCTGATTCTTTTTAGGTCTTTTCCATTTCCCCTTATTATTTTCAAAAAATTTTAAATTTGCTAATTTTACCACTCAAAACAAAAATTGATATCATTGTTTAAAACGTAAGACTAACTCGGCCAGTTCTGTATTAATGTCTCTAGCAACAAGTGGGCATTTTACCATTAAAAGAAAAAAGATATCTCTATCGATTGAACTTAAAGATTCATAATTGCCCTGGCCCTTGGAAATTACCATGTCCGAAGATTTTAGATAATTAAGCAGTTCTTTTGAAGCATATTTAAGTACTATTCCCGGACAGGAGTAAGGCTGACCAGCATCCCCCTCAAGTATCGTTGCAATTTTGTCAATCTCTGCAAACCTTGCATCCTCGATTGTTGCATCATTAATTATTGGATTGGCTTTGATTACATATGTTAATTTTTTCCCCGTATCAGATAATTTTCCTAGCAAAAGCTTGTCAAAAAATATTTCACCAGCATTATCCGCAAGATAAAGAACTGTTTTTGATTTGTTTAATTTATCCTTAAATTTTTGATAATCCTCATCTACAAAATGCTTATTTGAGGCAGCATTTATCGCCTCCTCTAAAGAAAGGCGATTGCTAGTACCAAAATCAATAACATTTCCAACAATTGAAAGTTTTACCGCCATCAAAAGTGGGTTTTTTGATGAAGAGACCATTTGTTCAAGTTTATGGTATTTCTTTTTAACCATTTTATTGGATTCAATTTTAACCTTTTTGTAGGGATCTTTTGATTTTGTTACATTTCTAATAATGGCATGGACCTCTCGAGAAAGCTCTGGAGGAGAATTGTCAAATGAAGCCTTCTGTAAATATTTCATGACTTTCTTTAAAACAACCTCTTGAACTGTTTCATCATCTGTTGCCATACGAGATGCTTCTAGAGATTGGCGAAGGAAACAGGGAATGCAGTCTAAAAATGATTTCATTTTTACACTTAGTGGCAGCTTCCATTATTGGAATGATGGCCATTATGAAAAGCATGTTGTTGACATGCATTGTTTGAAGTTGCTTTTTGTAGTTTATTTTGCTTATAAGCTTCGATCGCATCGCGAACAGTTCCAGTTGCACCAATAAAAACGCTAATACCCGATTCCTCAAACATATTTATGGCCCTTCTTCCTAATCCACGACAGAGCATTAATTCAACTCCTTCACGAGCAAGAATTTCAGGAGGATATTCAACTCCGCCTGCATGATGACTTGTATTCGGAATAATTTTTATTTTATTTGTTTGAGAATCGACAATAGTATAAGTTGGCACTCTTCCAAAATGCTCTCCCACTATTTCATCAAGTCCTTTTTCACCCATTGTTGGAATACAAATTTTCATAATTAGAACTCCGTTACGTAGTATTTTATTAAGTTTGTATTGGTAATAATAATTTATTTATAAATTAGTCGCATAAGAATACTTAAAAAATCAAGCAGATGCTATTTCACAAGTTAATATTGATCTTTAAGATTTAGATAAAAAAATTTAATGGTGTTTATAATATTTTAAACACCGTTATTTCATTTCTACTTGCTGCACCTGATTCATCGTAAACTATTGTTGTTATAGTGCGATCACCAAAACCCCTTTCATTCCATGTCCATTTATATGGTGGATTATTAAGTGTCTGTTTTAATAAGTGGTCAACATAAATTTCAACTTTGTCAACGTCATTTGAATCTTCTGTATTTATTTCAATATTAATCTTGCCAATAACAACAGATTTTTTTGATATAACAGTAGGCATAATCTCATTATCAAAAAGGTATAAAATTTTATCTTTAGGTTTTGCTATGGCTGATGAAGGTGGTACCAAGTCCACATATTTATCAACATAAATATCCCAGTTATATTCTTCACTTCGGTAGGACCCACAAACTAAGACAAAGTCTTGATTATCAAAAATTCCGCTGTTAAGATATCCATCTACATTGGTTCTTTTTAAGCATAATTCTTTTCCGTCTTTATCATATAAAATTACGCAATGCTCTGAATGGTTATTCTGACCAAAACCACTTGAACCAACCATGATAATATTTCCTTTGGAATCGACATCTAAGTCGCTTGAATAATCATAGTTTCCACTGTAATAATCTTTTCTCCATAAAATTTTTGAATTAACATCGCACTTTACAGTTGACCACATACTTAACGTTTGAGAAACAAAAGCTTGACCTCCAATGATTATATTATCCTCATCATCAATGACCATATTGACAGGTTGCATTGTATTATCAAGCCGTTTCATCCATATGCGATTTCCATTGCTATCGTATTTAATGTTGTAAAGGCCCTGGCCTACAAAAATTTCAATAAAAAAGCCCGAACTAACTATATTGCCCTGAGAGTCAATTGCAACCCCTGACGCGATATCCATCATGTCCTCTTGAAATATTTTACTCCATAACTCCTGGCCATCAGTAGAAAATTTTGTTGTGATGCTTGTAAATTCATAAAAACTGAGATTTCCGTAACTTTCTGCGAGTATTATATTATCATTTGAGTCAACTGTTATTCTCCCCGGGAAAGTATTATTTCCTCTGCGGAAATTTTTTTGCCAGATCTCATTACCATTTTTATCGAATTTTAATAAAAACATGTTGATAGAAAGATTTTGAAATTCATCTAAAGTCGAGGCATTTGCCCCATAAATTATAATATTATCTTGTGAATCTACTGCGATATCTGCTGGGTAATCAACACCTGGACTATCCCATGATTTATTCCAAATCTCATTTCCGCTACTATCAATTTTTAATAATAAGATGTTTGAAATAAATGGCTCTAAATCAAATGAGTAACAAGCTACTATGATATTTCCTTGCGAGTCTTGAACCATTTCATTTGCAGAATCCTCTATGCCCTCATCGAATGTTAAAGGCCATCCTTCATCTAAAATATGTCCAAAAGTTGTTTCATCAAAATAGCTTTTCATTAAAAATAGTTCGGCATTAAGATTATTTTCTGATTTAATTCCAACTGCAAAAAAACTGCTTAAAATTATTATTGCACCAAATATGACTGATATTATCTTGTTTTTCATTTCAAAACCTCCTTAATTATATCCTCCCAATTTTAGGCTTGGATCACCAAGTAAAATAAATTCTTCAACTGTAAAAACATCTCTATAAGGAATTTCTTTTAAAAAATTAATTTGTGCGGTAACATACATTTCACCAAGTGAAGTACCGTTCTCATATGATTCAAAGAACTTCAACGCAAGGTATCCCGC
>CAZTMK010000003.1:129629-141859 GCA_964615235.1 uncultured Thermoplasmatales archaeon | reverse complement strand
AAATGGAGGAGGGCAACACCCATCAGAAGGAACGGGTCGTAACTAATAACAAGTGCCCCCTCCTCTATTTAGTTATGTTTTGCTCACCGCCTCCTCACGTCTTGTTTTCTGCTTCCACATCAATGGTGAACCGATAGTCTCCCTCTGCTAGATACTCATCGCCCTCGATGTATATTCTGAAGTGAACGTCATCACCTGGATTGAAGTTGTAATTTCCGTAACCGTCTGTGCCTTCCCAACTGTATACATCTTCCCAGACACCACTGTTGTTCCACTGCAATGCAAAAGTTATGCCCTCTGCATCATCTGTTCCTGTGTCATTAACTGTGAACCTCACATTGATGGCACTATCGAGATTACTGTTAGCCCTAAACCACCGCTCATAAGTGACGATATCGGGACCACAAAAATCTGTTAAGTTGATACTTTTTGAGAGGTCCTCGGCATCCTGCCATGTCGAATGGTCTTCAGAATACTCCAAGACCTGTGTTGCATCGGTTTTTGCTTGAATTGAGGCATAGTATGAAATCAATACTGCACCTGTGATTACAGCTCCAATAACAATGAGACTAACTAGGAGTCCCATCCCCTTTGACATTTTCTTAAACTTCTTCATTTTGTTTCAACTCCTTTTAGAAAAATAATATCAAAACGATTTGGCATTTTTTCAAGTTATATTTAAGTATGAGTTTAACTAAAATCGTGATAATTAATATCACATTAATGATATAATGCGACAAAAAAAGTCAAAAAATATTAGAAAAAGTAAATGTGCTAAATGTGGCAAAGAATTTTTAGATAATAGATTAATTTTTAACTCTTCTTCTGACGACCGACTTTGTCTAAAGTGTTACAAGGAGCAATTTAGTCAAATACCAATGCATCCAAAACCATTTTTTATCAAATCTTTAAAAAAACACTAGAATTTGTCTATTAGATTTTAGAAAATGTTTTACTACTTATGTAAAATGTTCACCCCTCACAAATTTTAATAAAATTAGAAAAAATTTTTTCACCAAATTCTGTGTGTTTAACCTCAGGATGAAACTGCAACCCAAATAATGGTTTTGTTTTATGTTGCATGGCCTGAATCGAACAATTCTCACTGCTTGCTAGCAACTCAAATGTAGAGGGCAATTCTACAACCTCGTCGTTGTGCGACTCCCAAACAATAGATTTTTTTGGCAGATCTTTAAAAAGCAAACTACTGTTGGACAAAATTTGCAATTCTACTTTCCCAAACTCAGGTGTTTTGGAGGGCTTTACTTTACCTCCATAAAAACTTGCCATAAATTGATGCCCTGCACAAATCCCTAGAATTGGAAAGTTGCCCTTTTCTAAATACTCTCTACAATTACCTAGGTCCTTAAGTAATCCAACGCGTGGAGCGCCTCCCGAAAGCACCAAGCCGTCAACTCCATAATTAACATATTCTTCGAATGGTGCAGTGTTTGGTAAAATTTTTGTGTCAACACCAAGATCGCGAAGAGTTCTCCACTCCCGATGTGTCCACTGACCTCCATTGTCAACGACAAAAATTCGGACCATTATTCCCACTCAACAGTGCTAGGGGGCTTATGTGTTATGTCGTAAACTATACGGTTGATTCTTTTACCTAGACTATTTGTAATTTTAATTGAAATCCGGTCAAGAACTTCATGAGGAATATCGCTATACGAACAGGTCATGGCATCAACACTTTCTACAGCACGAATTGCTACAGTATATCCGTATGCCCTTTTATCTCCATGAACTCCGACTGTTTTAATTGGAATTAAAACTGCAAAATATTGCCAAGGTCTTGGCATTTTTTCTTTGGATACGGCCGAATCAATCTCTGTTTCAACAATAAAACAAGCTTCACGAACAATTTCGGTCCTTTCCTTAGTTGCAGCACCGATGATTCTGATCGCCAAACCGGGTCCAGGAAATGGCTGCCTCTCTGAAACTGATAACTTTAAAGTCCTGGCCACTTCTCTAACCTCATCTTTATATAGGTCTCTAAGAGGCTCTATAATTTTTAATTTCATCTCTTTTGGAAGACCGCCTACATTGTGATGGGATTTAATTGTATCTCGCAAACCATCCCCCGATTCAATCCAATCCGGTGCAATTGTGCCTTGGATTAAAAAATCTACTTTTTCTTTTAGAGCAACTTTTTCAAATATTCTGATAAATTTTTCACCAATTATTTTTCTTTTTTCCTCTGGGTCAACAATATTTATTAAACTTTGATAATAGTCTTTACTGGCTTCTATTAAGTGATAATTCAATCCCAATTTTTTCATCAAAATTTCGACTTCATGAGATTCGTTTTTTCTCATATAGCCAGTGTCAACATGAACTGCAATCAATTTGTCTCCAATAGCTTTATTTACCAAAGTCGCAGCGACTGTACTGTCAACCCCTCCAGAAAATGCAATAAGTGCTTTTCCTTTAATTGAGTTTTTTAAGTTGTAAATACTTTCTTCTACAAATTTTTCAGCATTAAACATTTTGTTTCATTCCTTATTTTAATGATGC
Organism: uncultured Thermoplasmatales archaeon; assembly: GCA_964615235.1. Lineage (GTDB taxonomy): Archaea > Thermoplasmatota > E2 > DHVEG-1 > DHVEG-1 > JAFGPP01. The sequence goes on along the minus strand of CAZTMK010000003.1, from coordinate 139,336 downwards.
CTTCTCTCGCATTTTTTCTCGATAATTTTTTAAACTTTTCCTAAGATTTTTATCTGATAAGGACAGTATTTCAATTGCGAAAAGAGCAGCGTTATCTCCTCTATCAAGACCAACGGCACCTACAGGTATTCCAGGAGGCATTTGTACAATAGATAATATTGCATCAAGATTTACCTTTCCACTAACAGGCACACCTATAACAGGTTTTGTTGTATGCGTGGCAATACTGCCGGGTAGTGCGGCTGCCAATCCTGCTATACCTATAAAAATATCGGCATCGCTTTCTAATACTACTTTTTTTAGTAAATCTGGGGTTCTATGTGCAGAGGCGATAGTTATTTCAAAATTCACCCCAAATTCATCAAATATTTTGCATGCCTTTTCAGTAACATTCATATCTGATTTTGAGCCTATTATTATATGAACCTTCATTGCTATCAATTTCGGGAATATCTAGTGTATTAGTTAATAGTTTCGACATCAAAAATTCCGCGGCGCAAATTAATTATAGGAATTGTCTATGTTGAGATCGAAACAATAATTGGAATAAAATATGAAATTAGTAATATGTGAAAAAAACATTGCTGCAAGACGAATTGCGTATATTTTAAGTGAAGGAAAAACAAGAAGTACCAGGGTTGGACGAATCCCGATTTATGAATTTATTAAAAATAGTGAGCCTTGGAAAATAATAGGTTTAAAGGGTCACATTGTAAATATTGATTTTCCAAAAGAATTCAATCAATGGAAGAAAGTAACCCCAAAGGATCTTATTGAAGTTGAACCAATTAAAAATGTTAGTGAAAAAAATATTTTAAATGCAATAAAGTCACTGCTAAGTACTAATCCGTTTCTAATAGTGGCAACAGATTATGACAGAGAGGGAGAACTTATCGGCGTAGAAGCCGTTAATCTAATAAAACAAAATTCTAAAACAGATGATATTAGAAGAGCCAAATTTAGTGCTATTACAACTAAAGAAATAAAAGATGCATTTGATAAATTAGGAGAGGTAGACTATAATTTATCTGATGCAGGAGAGGCGAGACAAAAAATAGATTTGATTTGGGGTGCAGTTTTAACTAGATTTATATCTTTAACCTCCCAACGTTTGGGAAGAGAATTTTTATCAATTGGTAGAGTGCAGTCACCAACACTGGCCATATTGGTAGAAAGAGAAAAAGAAATTCAAAATTTTATTTCCAAACCATACTGGAAAATTATTGCTAATTTGAAAAAACAAATATCTTTCGAAGCCATTCATTGTGAAGGGCAAATATGGGACGAAAAAAAAGCCAGGGAAATATACTCCAAAATAAAGGACTGTAAAATCGCTCAAGTAAAAAATGCCAAATATGAGATTGTAAAAGAATTACCTCCATCACCTTTTAATACCACAACATTTCTTCAGGCTGCTTCGAGTTTAGGCATGTCTGCCTCACAAGCGATGAGTATTGCTGAGGAATTATACATGTCTGGTTTTATATCATATCCCAGAACAGATAATACTGTTTATCCGTCATCATTAAACATAAAATCAATTGTAAGTAAACTGACACAATCAGATTTTGCCAAAGAAGCTAATGAAGTTTTGTCTAATGGACGGCCGATACCTACAAGAGGGAAAAAACTTACGACTGATCATCCCCCTATTCATCCTGTAGGAGTTCCAAGTGGGAAAAAATTGAAACCAGATCAGGACAAAATATACGAACTTATATGTAGAAGATTTCTTGCAACACTTGCTAAAGATGCAGTAGTTGAGATTGGCACAGTTTCACTGGATATTTCTGATGAAGAATTCAACGCCGATGGATACAAAATTTTGGAAGCTAACTGGAGAAACATCTACCCATATTTTAAAGAAAAAAGAAAATCTATTCCAAAGTTGGAGAAGGGAGAAACTGTAAATATTTTAAAAATAAATTTAAAAGAGGATAAAACAAAACCACCCTCTCGGTATAATCAGGGGTCACTAATTGCTAAAATGGAACAACTTCAATTAGGGACCAAATCAACACGTCATGAAATTATTAGCAAGTTGTACAATCGAAAATATATTACTGGGTCATCTCTAAAACCTACATCTATAGCTATTGCAGTAATTGAAGCTATGGGGGATTGTGACGTAATAAAACCAAAAATGACAGCAGCATTGGAAGAAGAGATGAGCCTTATTGCTGAAGGTAAAAAAACTTTGGAGGAAACTGTAAAAGAATCAAGGTTTATGCTGACAAAAGTTATTGATGCTCTCGAAAAAGAAAAAGAAAGCATTAAAACAAATATTACAAATGCCCACAAGGAGCAAAATACAATCGGGAAATGCCCAAAATGTGGCAATACGATGATAGTCAGAATATCTAGAAAAGGGAAAAGATTTGTTGGTTGTTCAAATTATCCTCAGTGTACTAACACATATTCTCTTCCCCAGAAAGGACTTGTGCAAAAAACAGAAAAGACTTGTAATTGCGGATCACCGATAGTTAAAATAAAGTACAAAGGTAAAAATCCTTGGTATGTTTGTTTAAATCAAGACTGCGAGACAAATAAGAAATAATCATTTTTTTGTGATGCCGTTCTCTGTGATATATCCCGTTACATACTTTTTTGGCGTTACATCAAAGGCTGGATTTTTTACAGATGCCCATTCGGGCATAATTCTTTTGCCATTAATGTATGTAAGTTCTTCTTTGTTTCTTTCTTCAATAATAATTTGACTTCCGTTTTCTATAGATCGATCAAATGTACTTTCGGGAGCAGCCACGTAAAATGGTATATTATTTTCCTTTGCAACTATTGCTTTTTCATATGTTCCAATTTTGTTTGCAAAGTCTCCATTTTTTGCAATTCTGTCCGCCCCCACAATAATAATATCGATTTCGCCCTTTTTCATATAATATCCAGCTGCGTTGTCAACAATGATTGAGTTTGCAATACCTTCCTGCTTGAGTTCCCAAGCTGTAAGCAATCCCTGAAGTCTTGGGCGAGTTTCGTCAGCATAAACAAAAATTTTTTTTCCTTTTTCATGGGCTACCCTGAGCGGAGCTAAAGCAGTACCGTAATCCACGGTGGCGAGACCTCCTGCATTGCAATGGGTTAAAATTTTTGAATTATCAGCAATCAATTTTTCGCCGAATTTACCTATTTTTTTACATCGGTTGATTATGCCTTCCACATATTTCTCCGCAGCAATTGATGGTGATATGCCCTCCTCAATTGCGTTTTTCATATATGATAAAGCGTAGAAAAGATCAAATGCAGTTGGTCTTGTTTGCCGAAGCTTTTCTTCACTTTTATGAATTTCCTTTAATCCCAAAACCATACCATAGGCTGCAGCAGCTCCAATTGCGGGTGCTCCTCTAACAACCATTTCATTTATTGCAAACACAACATCATCGACACTTTTTGCATCAAATATTTCCAAACTATATGGTAGTTTTCTTTGATCTATTAATTTAAGATGTCCGCTTTCAAACCATAACGCCCTTTTATCTTTACCGTCTATTTTCATAATTTGTCCCCAATTATTTTGTAAATTAAAGTTTCAATTTCTTTTAAATCAAAACCAGCACAAAGGATATTGTCATTACTTATAATTACACAATTATTGTTTCTCAATAATTTCAATATTTCCCTAATACCTTCTAAGGACCAAGGTAAATATTCGCTATTTATTTGTGGAATTTTTTTCGATGATTGAATATTAGTTAAGGCTATCTTTATTTGTAAGAGTACATTTATTTCTTTTTTTGCATTCAGAACCATCCAGTGCAAAGGAGTTTGAATTGGTGGTTCAGATAGTCCTAAAAGCAAATAAGTGTGTTTTATAGGGTCGTAGTCAACTACCTCTAAGAAATTAATTTTATCAATATCCTGCGTAGCAGAATTTATAATAATTCTCTTGCCATATGATAAACTAATAATAGGAATGGACAAATCTAACTTTGGATGATCCTCAATGAGTTTGTTTAAAAAAGCAACGGCAGTGGGAATAAGCGCGCAATTACTTTCCTGTTTTGATACATAAAAGTACTGAGATCCAAACCTATTAATATCATTACCTATCATAAATGCTTAATAGAATAACACAATCAATTTTTACATTTTTTCAAATTTTAGAATTTGCTGATTTTTTATCAAAACAAACTTTAAAATACTTATTATCTAATGCTTTTTTGTATGGATCGGAAAACAATTTTCTTAGAATTGCCTGCAGAGATGATTGATAGGATAGACAGAGAAAATATTATTGGAGATAGGTCGGCTTTTATTTCTAATTTGTTGGAAAAACAGTTGGGGGAAATTGATGTATCAACTGAACTTCAAACAAAAATGCAAGAGGGTGTTGACCACTTTAATCAATCACAACAAAAAAAGGTACCACAACAAAAGGAAAGGTTACTTGGTGAATTCGATATTAACACCGTTGAAGGATTCGAGAGTCTTGCTAAAAAAATTATTGAGATTACTGACGACCCCATCGTTAGAATGAGAGCAAGAAGGTGGCTTTGAAAGATTTAACAAATTAATGGGAAATTATTTAGGAACCAAATTTGAATTCTAGAAGCTGAAAATTTACACCCAAATCTTCCATGGCAGTAACATAATTGTTACCCAGCTGGATTTTAAAATCATCAACAAAAGAAATTGTTTTATTGCCCAAATGAGTGCCTGCCATTTTTATAATTTCTTGTATTCCTTTTGCAATCTCCCTTGTACCAGCATCTCTAATATTTGGAGAAACAGCTATAGAAAAATCTGGTAAAGTTGAAGAATTTGCAGATTTATCTATAGAAATCATGCGTAAAGGTGAATTTTTATCACTTTTTTTAAGGTTTTCAAGAATATGAGATACTACAGAAACTGCAAATTTATCAGAAGTTCTCATACCAATAACTTTTATAAGTGATTCTAGCGATTTTTTAATAATATCTTTTTCCTCGTATCTTGATTTCTCGACTCTGATTTTGTCTAGGCTAACTCCGAAATTCTCGATTTCGTTAAGATTTTTTTCTCCCAACTCTAACCTTAAATAGTCTATTATAGATTTCTTATTATCTAAATCTGTTTTGTTTATAGTATGTTCAAGAAATTTTTGTATTCCTTCTACTAAAATAAAAGACAGGGTTTTGTTGATTTCTCCGCCAACATCAATTAGATAAAAACCCTCGCTATCTGTCTTTTCTGAAATGTGTATATAATCAAGAAAAACATAAACATTTTTTAGATAATCTATTGATTCTTTTATAATTTCAATGACCTTTTTATCGTTGTAATATCGATTTAACGAAACTATTAATGCCTTTACAACATTAAAAATAATTTCATTTTTTTTCATTAACTGCGATTGTTTTCTATCTATAATATATTCTAACTGCATTACTCCTAAATTTAAATCCTCGGTATTAATTCTAAGGTGGTCGATGTCATCTACTGCTTCCTGAAACTCACGTATAAAAAAGTAATCAGCACTTCTTTTCAGATCTTTTACAGTAAACTTTAAAATCTCCTCAACAGCAACAAAGACTTCCTTTGGGTCTACAGAGTCTATTGATTTATCTACCTGTATTGTTTCATTAACTTCCAAATAAGGATCTTTGTTTATTGAAACATATTTTATAACATCACAAGATTTTTGACAGTTCTGGATAACATTCTGTATTGTATCTATTGCGAACTGTTTTGAAGTTCTTCTTGATACTTTTTGTATTAGAACTTCCAAGATGCGAGATATTAGATAACTATTGGATGATTTAGACATTTTCCTTTTCTAATATACTATCAATACGTTTTTTTAGATCCTTTAAGTCAAAGGGTTTCTCTATATAGTCCATACTCACAAGTTTTCCAAAACCAGTGCTATAAGCATCAGTTTTTGCTGTCAAAAATACAACAGGTATTTTTTTCCATTCAGTGTTATTATCCAATTCAGCAAAAAGATCCCATCCATTCATTCCAGGCATCATTATATCTAGCAAAATTAAATCAGGTAAATTTCCAGATTTTAATAATTCTAAACATTTTTCACCACTTTCGGCTCCAATAATCTCGAAGGAATCGTCAATAAGCTCCAATCCTTCCTTTACCGAAAAAATTATGCTGGGATTATCATCAACTATCATTATTTTTTTTGACATTAACTATCACCTATCAAAATTTTAATACCCCTATCCCTAATCCTCCTTATTTACTAAATCTAAAATTGTAATGTGGTTTTTGGATAAAAATTTAACCTTTCACTTATGGTTATGGATAACAAAATTGTTAAAATTTTAAACCAGTTGTGCTTATTAATTTTATTTTGTAAAAAATAAGTATCGACGGTAATAGAATAAACAAATGTTGAAGTTAAAAATTATTATTAGTGGAAAATCCACCTCTAAACTTCACTCCGCGAGATAAGTCGTATTTATCAAAAGTAAAAAAATATCTGTGGCGCTTAGCTAATTACTATTTAAGATTTTGGCCCGCTTAAAAATTAATCAACTCTTTTCAATGATTCAAGAATTTCTTTTCCAAATGATGTTAATCCATAAAGTTTTATATTGTTGCCACCAGTTTTTTCTTCTACTATATCTAAACTTATGAGAGATTCATCCTCCCTGTATCTTGATTTCATGCCCCTTATTGCACCTATTACATTTGACGGAGTTGTTTTTACATGATAAGCGATTTCTGAAGTGTAACTACAACTTGGATTAATATCAAATAGGTAATCAGCAATTTTTTTCCTTACAGCACTACGCCTTAATGCACGTATTACCAAAGGCCGTTTTAAATCAAGAGAAGAAACCCTAACCTGCTCGTCGTACATCCCATCAACCTCATCCCAAAAAAGTATTAACTTCTCATTAATAAATTAAACCCTCGCCGAATAATTATACGCACACATATCTGCATATATACCTGCAACAACATGTAATTATCGTTTATACTACTGCTTATGCAGCCGTAGTCACAGTTGAATACTGAAATTTAATAAAATCGAATTTAAAACATTTTTTTTCTGTTAATTTCAAACATTGTTGTTACCTGACTCTCTTCGACTTCTTGCATATTTCCATCTTCGTACTGGACGACTAACCATCGACTTGGAGCAGGATATGTATTTACAACAATTGCTTTTTTTTCCGGCAAATCCGGTTCAAGATTGTTTTTTACAAGTACTTCAACCCCTCTTCGGATACCACGGGCATCTAACATTTTATTCAAATCCTCCTAGAAATAAAAAATAATAAAAAATTACATTATAAATTTTCGGTAGGTTTTTGTTTAAAAAATCTACGAGAACTTTAAATATCAAAAAACCATCATCTAAATCAACTTTTAGAGGAGATGGAATTTATGAAAAATAAATACTTTATAATGATTATAGTTTTATTATTAAATTTTATATTTTTAAATACTTTTATTACAACATGTTTTGCTAGTGATCTAGATCAATCAATATCTATAGATACAACAAAAACAAAGTATAATTTTTTAAAAAAAGAACAAATTGGCAATCAAATAATTATGTATTATGATATTTTCATTACACTAAAAAATTCGGGTAATTCTATTTCTGATGATATTACACTTGATGTTATAGATGATGGAGGCTATCCCTTTATACAGAATCATACATTTTCATCTGGTGAAGAAAAAACTTTTATTATGGACGATTGGATTTTTGAGGGAGAAGGGACACATAATTTGACAATAAGTTTTTATCCAACCAATCAATCTTTAACAAATTCCAATAATTCTGGTTCAATGATGCTTTACATATATGAAAATAATCAGCAACAAAATAATTCCTCTACACCAGGTTTTGAAGCCCTTTTAATATTTGTTGCAATAATATTTCTCGCTATCCCTACAAAATTTAAAAAAATTTAAAATCATTAGTAATCTATCAAAATCTTTAAGAATATTGCAGATTCAAATTAGTAAATTTTGTTAAATTTCAATCGCAATAATCTTTACATGATCTACATCAGCCACATGTGCTCCATCGTATGAAATTGTATTTGGACCAGCGATATTTGTCTCGGTGTAGTCTTTCGGAAGGTTATTAATGGTTCTTGGACCACCTGTATATAAAAGATTATTATTTTTGTCATAATATTCAACTGTAACACTTACACTAACACTTCTTCCTGCTATGTTGTGAAAAAGATAATTAACATCCACTTTTTCTACTACTAAAATAGGTTCCAAATCTTCATTAAAATCGTCGTTAGTATGTGTAGTTATATTTGCATAAGCCAATTCAACGACGTTAGATTCTAGTGAGATATTTTTAAAAGGTTCTTCAGCTGTATCGGAGTTCTGGGTTACACATCCAGCAAATAAAAACGAAATCGACACTAGACAGATAATAACAACTAACTTTTTCATAAGCCCATCCTCATTTTCAAAAACCTTAGATCCGTATTATCTAATAAGTATAATAAGATTTTTCATAAATTCTAATTAACCTTTTTAATTTTTTAAATCAATCAGAAATTTTAAAGATTATTAGAAATATATGTTTTCCCTACTTTTGATATATAATTGAAAAATTTAATAATAGAATATAAAATTATGATAATTTGATGGTTGAAAATTCTGTTATTTTAAAACATATTCTAAAAACTCTTATAACAGTATCTAGCAGAAAGACAAATGAAAGCCATGCGGTTTTTGTTATGGATAAAGTAATGAAAAAATTAGAAAAACAATATGATTTTCTAAGAAATATAAATCTTCAGGACACGACATTTCTTGAAGAAGGAGAAAATGTTTCTATTATGACCAGCTTGGATTCAATTTCTAAAAATGATTTAGGAAAAGCCCTTCATGATATTGTTTCTACTATGAACGAAGTTTTGGGTGATGATGCTGGCCATTACTTTATAAAAGAAATAGCCCGTAGTATAAAATCTGATTATCACTCAACCATAAACGAGTTTGGTGTTGACTTTAATCTGATGCAACTTGAGTATGAAATTAATGAAATGGAAAAACGAGTTTTAAATAGAAAATCTGAATAATTATAATTAAAATATTATTAATTTTAAATTTTTAAATAAAATAGGTTAAAGTAGGATTTTTAGATACTGCGTTATCTGCACAGTTCAAATGCTATTTCAACTCTATTTTCAAAAACATATTCATCTACATACGTACATGCATATGCAATTGAATTATTATATGCAAACAAGCTATATAAATGAAATAATGAATAAAGGACATATAGCACTCTAAAAGTTGCATATTTGTGACTCAAAGGAGGGATGCGTGAAGGATGGGTAAAAAACTAATAAAAGTGTTAGAAAAAAAGGATTTTGGTAGTATCGGTATTGGTGCGATGATTGTCTTTATTGCAATGGTATTAGTAGCAGGAATCGCCGCTTCAGTACTGGTACAAACGAGTACAAGACTCGAGATGCAGGCTTTGAAAACGGGTCAGGAAACAATAGCAGAAGTTTCTAGTGGCATAACGGTACAAACAGTTGAGGGATATAATACATCAGGTTTAATAACAAAAATGGCAATCGAAATTTGTCCCAAAGCAGGGTCACCTGATATTGATTTGGAACAGGCAATAATCGAGATTTCGGATTCATCCAATAAATATGTTTTAACTTATGGTTCATCTCTTACAAATACCACGACAATCAATGGAGATTTATTCACCAATGGTCAGTTTGGCACAGCTTCAACATTTGGAATCACTGTTT
>CAZTMK010000003.1:0-129529 GCA_964615235.1 uncultured Thermoplasmatales archaeon | reverse complement strand
ACTTTGGAATCGGTGTTTTACAGGATGAGGACAACTCAATGACTGCAAACAATCCGGTTTTAAATAGAGGAGATAAAGCCATACTTTTCCTCAAATGTAACAGTACAAATGATGGTCTGTTTGGAGCTCAAATACCAACAAGAACATACATTTTTGGACAAGTCGTTCCTGAGATAGGGTCTACTGGAGTAATTTCATATACAACGCCAATGACTTACGTTGATGTTATCTATAGGTTGCAGTAGTTATATTAAAAGTTAGACAATACTAAAAACTATTACAACCCCTCCTTTTTTCCTTTTTTTAAAACTTGTATAAATCATAATAAAGTAATGCATAAATTTTTATGCTAATTCATGTTTTTTGTTACAGAAGGATGGGCTCTCTTCTGAAATAAACAAATCCTTCATAAGTGGAGGTGAGGTGACTAAAGATCATTGGAGGGGAATGTTTAAGAGATAGTGATAAAGCATCGGTAGGAATTGGATCACTAATTATTTTTATTGCAATGCTTATAGTTGCTGGAGTCGCGGTTTCAGTAATGATTCAAGTAATGAACAATTTGCAATATCAAGCTTTACAGACCGGCCAGGATACAATTCGTGATATATCTAGCGGACTAAGAGTCACACAAATTAGTGGATACGCCAATACTTCGAAAATCGATCAACTCATTCTATTCGTTACTGTGACAGTTGGATCTGAAGCAATTGATCTTTCGACAACCACAATATCAATGTCGGATACTAATACCCAATCAATATTAACATATGACAGCGACTGTTATAGTAATTCTGTATCTAATGGCTTATTTAATACATTAAATTCAAGTAATCTCACCTCATCTGAATTTGGTATTATTGTTGTCAGAGATTTAGATGACTCCTGTAAAGAAAACACACCAATTATAAACAGAGATGATTTGGTGGTACTTTTAATAAATACAACCAATTGTTTTTCAGGCATAGATGCTCGTACAAAAGTTACAGGCAGGATCATTCCTCAACATGGTATGAGTGGAGTAATAGGATTTACCACACCAAATGTTTATGTCAATACAATCGTGGAGCTTTTGTAATCGTTTTTAATTAATTTTGAACTTTTATTAATAACCTTAAAAACTACAATTTATTTGTTAAAAAATATTTCAATAAAATAAGATTGATTTCACACTAACCCAGCATGCCCGCGATAAATATCTGGACGGTAAGCGATGTTATGGAAACAATCCATACAAAGGGAACAAAATAAAGAAAAGCTATGTATTTGTGACTTCCTCTAATGCTCTTTAATGTATAAGCCATCAGAAAACAATGAAGCACTAATACTGCAAAAATGATTAATAAAACTAAATCATACGTCTCTGGAGGAACAGTAAATAGCAGTGTACCCATGTTGATATTCTCTAATCCGCTAAATGGGTCGCCGGTTTCAAGAATTATATTATTTAAATGCCTACTGATTACAAGTGAAACATATATAGCAAAAGAAATTCCAAAAGTAATACCTCCAAATAATGAAATTGAGGTATTTACAATAGAGTGTTTTTTAACCCTAAGATCTAGTATTTTCCTCATATTTTCAGATATCATCCTTGATACCTTTCTTGGATTTGCGGCAGCGAAAGTTGCTTCACGAAACATTTCACTAGATCGCTGAATGTAATTGCTTCCGGTATCTACTCCAAACCACTGCCATGCTGCATCATCATCGATCCTTGTACGAAGTCTTCTATATAAATTACGAATGTGCTTTGTAAGAATCCCATAATCCTTCCTACTTAAATAATACACAGACTCGTTAATCTTACTTCCCTTCATAGTAGATATTGAACCCAGAGCGGGTAAAAAACCTAGAAAATTCTTCTCCTTTCTCATTATGTCTTGTTCTTCTAAAAACACTTTTACTCCTACAAATATTAAAGGAGTTAATGCTAGAGCGGTTAAAATCTCCATTGGAATAAGATCTGTTATTGGGGGAGAAAGATAATAATCTGCAATGAAAAACAAACCTCCTATTAATAAACAAGCAATTAACGAGAATCGAAACATATTTGTCAATTTTATTTCAATTTCCCCTTTTTCACCTGTTTTATGCCAAATATCATCCTGAGGAATCATTGCCTTCAAAAGATAAAGTAACAAACTTTCAGAAACAATTAGCAAAAAAGATGACAGATATGTATAAGTAGTCATACTTTCAGCACCAAGAATCATTGGAAGGACAATACCAAAAGACATGACAAAAATTATCGCAATTAGCATACTGACGTAGACTTCATTAAGAATTACTATGTTTTCATTACTAGTTTCATACATTGTTTTGTATTCTTGTATTACTGCTTCTTGCTCTGTTTCAATAAATTCACGGTGCTCCACTCCACTATCAAGGCTTTGAGAAAATCTATCTAAAAAATCCTTAAAGATCTTGCTAGGAGTTCTTTCAGCAATGAAGTGTAATGTCTTTGCAATTGGATAACGCCACTGTGTAGAAAGAATAGATATTTTTTTGACTTCTTTTCCTAGTGAAGTATAAACAGATTTATCTCCAAGCATGTTGAATATATCTTTCAAAGATAAATCTGAAATTGCAAGAACACGTAAGTGAGTAATAAAAAAATGCATTTTACTGTTAATGTCATTTTCTTTGTTTTTCCAAGTTATATAAGGATAAAATATTCCTAGAAAAATTGGAATTATTCCGCCAATTGCAAAAGTAAAAGGACTAAGGCCTAGTGGTTCAGTTAATATCAAATCCACTATAAACGGGGTGCAAAATACAAGCAAACCAATAATAATAAAAGGAAATAATACTGTACGATAAAATTTTTTTTTATCATCAAGATTTGTATAAGCGATTTTAAGCTGTTTAATAAAATCCTGTTGTTTTTCTTTAATAGATTTTTTCTTCTGTTTTTTTCCCATTTTTCTCACTAAATAGAAATAGGTAAGCCTTCTACTCCTTCTCTATAAAAAGTCCATATAAATTGTACAACCTCGTAATAGTCAAATATCTTTTCCTCAACCATTCGATCTAATATATGCTTTCTTCTATCGTACTCATCGTAGATTTCTGAAGTATCTGTGTAACCTGCATTTCTGGCAATCTTTTCTTCTAAAATATAACTATTCCTATTGGCTTTAAATATGTGTTTATCCTCAGCAGCATTCCAAATAAAAGCAGTTCTGGAAATTACTCCATCCACTGCTTTGTTGTACCCTTCAATTTCATCAACAGAAAGCACTCTTCTGAGTCTTTTTCCTTTTCTCTCAACCGCCATTTGAATCAAAACAAAATCAAGATTATCCATAAATGCCTTAGGAACATTTATTGGGTCACCGGTAAATCTCTGAATAACCTTTGTAACTGAACCCGCATGAAATGTAGTTATGCATGGATGACCCGTTTGCATAGCCTGAAAAACCACGCTTCCTTCCACACCTCTTGTCTCACCAGGAATTATATAATCGGGTCTTGATCTTAAAGCTGCTTTAAGTAATTCAAATAAATCCACCCTGCCTTCTTCAGAACCTGATGTTCTGGTGAGTAATTGTTGCCAAACTCGGTGTGGAACGTGAAGTTCTGGAGTGTTCTCAGCCGTATAAATCTTTTTATCGGGAGGGATAAAAGGAATAACTGCGTTAGTAGTAGTTGTTTTTCCAGAAGCAGTTTCACCACAAACAAAAAAGCTTCTACCATATTGCAATGAAAGCCAGACATAAGCTCCAATACCTGTATCCATTGTTCCCCAGTTGATAAGTTGTGTGATACTTATGGGAGTTTCAGCAAATTTTCTTATGGTTATGCTGGGCCCCTTGATACTTATAGATTCAGGAAAAATCACATTACCTCTACTTCCGTCGGGAAGCACTCCATCCACGATTGGTAAAGCTTCACTAACAGCCGCTCCCATCTTTTCACTTAATTTTCTGGTAAATTTTGGCGCTAATTCTTTGTCAATTTCTACATTTGTTTTAATCATATCAAAAACTTTGTGAATTGCATGGACATTTTCCCCTGTAATTATATGTATGTCCTCAAGGTAACTGTCTCTCATAAATGGCTCAAGTGGACCTCCACCGATAAGCTCTTTTGTTATTAGATATATTAAACTTTCTTTCTGACTGGACGTAGCTTTGATTTTTTCTTTAAAACTATTTTTTCCAAACAACCGATCCTTTTCCGGCTCAAATTTCTTGGCTTTTTCATCAATTATTATAATTTCATCAATTAATTCTTTTAGGGTATCCTTTAGTTCTTCATCAGTGACTACGCTTTCTTTTTCTGGAGCTTTTTTTACAATTATCTTTAATAATTTTTCATACTTTCTTTTTGCATCTTCGTCAAGTGTTGGCTCAATTGCTTGATAGATCTTTTCTTCCATATCTGGAGTTCTGTAGATATGTATAAAAACAGACCCCTTTGTCGGATATATCAGATTTGGAAATTTTTCCTCCTTTAACTCTCGAGGTAATTTTTTATAGAAAATGGGAGGCTCCATTTTAGCTTTTATGCTGTTTAAATATTCACGTAGATGAAAGTGATCTTGGAGAAGTTTGTCAACTTCCTCCTGATTCATAGTGTGCATTTTTTCCCTTAATTAATTCATAAAGAAATTGGAAGCCCTCTTTCCCCTTCACGATAAAATGTCCAAATAAACTGAACCACCTCGTAATAGTCAAATATCTTTTCCTCAACCATTCGATCTAATATATGCTTTCTTCTATCGTACTCATCGTAGATTTCTGAAGTATCTGTGTAACCTGCATTTCTGGCAATCTTTTCTTCTAAAATATAACTATTCCTATTGGCTTTAAATATGTGTTTATCCTCAGCAGCATTCCAAATAAAAGCAGTTCTGGAAATTACTCCATCCACTGCTTTGTTGTACCCTTCAATTTCATCAACAGAAAGCACTCTTCTGAGTCTTTTTCCTTTTCTCTCAACTGCCATCTGAATCAAAATAAAATCGAGGTTATCCATGAATGTTTTTGGCACTCTAATGGGATCACCGGTAAATCTCTGGATAACCTTTGTAACTGAACCTGCATGAAATGTAGTAATTACGGGATGTCCTGTTTGCATAGCTTGGAAAACCACGCGACCTTCGATACCTCTTGTTTCTCCGGGGATGATGTAATTTGGTCTTGATCTCAATGCAGCTTTCAATAAATCGTTCAAATCTACATGACTTTCCTTTGGTCCAGTTGTTCTTGTGAGAAGTTGTTGCCAAACGGGGTGAGGTACTTGGATCTCTGGAGTATTTTCTGCTGTATAGATTTTCCTATCAGGTGGAATAAAAGGAAGAAGTGCATTAGTAGTAGTTGTTTTTCCGGAAGCAGTTTCACCACAAACAAAAAAACTTCTACCATATTGTAAAGAGAGCCATAGATAGGCAGCAATTCCTGAACTTAATGTTCCCCAATTAATGATTTGGGTGACACTAATTGGTGTTTCGCTAAATTTTCTTACTGTCATACTTGGTCCTTTGATACTAACCTCATTACTATGAATTATATTGACTCTGCTACCATCTGGTAAGGTTCCATCTGCGATGGGTTGTCCATCGCTTACCGGACTTCCGATTTTTTCACTAAATTCTTGGGAAAACTGATTAGCCCATTTTTTATCTATGAAAACATTTGTCCTTACCATATCAAAAACTTTATGAATTAGATGAACGTCCTCTCCAGTAATGATATGAATGTCCTCGATATATGGATCTCTCATAAAAGGTTCAAGGGGGCCTCCGCCCACTATATCTTTTGTTATATCATATTTAATGGATATTTTTTCGGCAGATGTCAAAGGAATTTTCCCGCGTCTTGTTTTTTCTAATTTTCCACCTGCTTTTTCGTCAATGTAAGTTATTTCATCAATTACTTCTGAAATTGCTTTCCTTAGATCATCTTGTGATTTAATGTTTATTCTAAGATGAGCCTTTTCGTACATTCGTTCCAGAATAGTGTCACGCTTTTCGATTTCCTTGTCATTCAAGGTAGGAGCTACAGCATGATATTCTTTATTTTCCATATCTTGTGTCCGATAAATATGTATGAATACAACTCCCTTTGTTGGATATATTATATTTGGGTACTTCTTCTCTTTCAGATCCCGTGGAACCTTTGTGTAAAAAGTTGGAACATTCATTTTGTTTGCAATCGACTCTAAATATTTTTTTAAATGAGTATTGCTCTCGATGAGCTTTTCTACCTCTTCTTTCCCCATCTCGGACATAATTGCTCACAAATCCTTTAGAACGCCACTCCACTTGTTTCAATAGTTAAACCATAGCCTGGCTGAACGGAAAAGGTTGTCATTGGTTCATAACGATAACGGGCACCATTGAACTTTTCAATATATATGTTATGGACAATGCCTATTCCAGGCATTGATTCTCTAGTTACTTTCAAATGTATATCACAAACCATCTGCAATGTGCTATGAATTTCAGCATCCCAATCATTTGGATTTGCTGAAACCATGATAATTTTACCGGAGCCCTTAAGCCGATTAAAAAAACTGGTCAAATCTACTAAATTATTTTTGTTTAAACTTTCATTTAAAAGCGAAGAAAGTGAATCAATGATGACTATTTCTTGATCAAAAATCTTCTTGGTGGTTGTTAATCCATGCAAAAATGTTGCTTTCGGAAGAGTTTCAGCAAGCATAACTTCAGTAGATATAAAAAATAACTTACCATTCATCAGATATTCTCTTATATCATAACCAACGGATGCAGTTTGTCTAAGAAAACTTTTTACTGTGAACTGGGTTGAAATATATGAGCATGTGGAACCATGTTTAAGAAAACTATAACAGAACCTTTGACTAAAAATCGATTTACCTGAACCCTCCTTACCTTCTAAAAAAACAAGAGATCCTGTAGGAAATTCTCTACCAAATCGCTCTGCAAACCCGTCTTTCTCCCCTTTTCTTTCCAAAATCAAAGATTTCGTGGATTTGGTAGACATTTGCATCAAACCTTCCTAAATTATCTATATTGTAAATTGAAACTCGTCGTCAACAGCATTTGGCCCTACTAGTCTTAATGTATGATCTCCAGGAGAAATTACAGTGTTGTCTATATATATGGTAGTGACATCACCAGGGCGTATAAATTGTTGAGTAAAATTATATTTTTCCACCGTAACTATTTCACCATCAACAAAAATTGAAAAGCTTTGGTTAGTAGTTATTAGTTTATTACCTCCTATATTTTTTAAATAAAACAAATAATCGGATCCTGAGGTAGGAATATTTTCGTTATCACTAATAATTTTAAAATCGGTGTCTAATAGATCCTGAACTCTTATTCCTCTTTCTGATAAACTGATTGTTACATTTAATGTTGCAGCCATAAATACTCCGGATACAGAACCAGCTGCAATTATTGACGCGATGAAAAAAACAACATGCGACCCAGTTACACTAAATCCCATTTTTATTCTCCTACGTAACTACAAATGTTTCATAATCTGAAATTCCCAAATTTGAGACAACTTTCAACCTAAATTGACCACTGCCTGGTAAATTTTCAATAGTAAAATAAGCTGATTTTTTTGGATATAACTGATCCTTGGAGGAGTAAAAAGGATAAAAAGTTCCGTTAACTAAAACGTTGCAATAGTTTGTGTCGATAACAACGCTGCCAGTATTTTCAATTGTTATATTTAGGTCATACCCACTGCCATTGGGCGTAGTAGATATGCTATCAATATTTAAATCAGATTGAGTTTTGTCTACTGCTCTATCCTTAAAGGATTCATAGGACTCATTAAGATCTGTAAGAACTGGTAATAAGTTACCTAAACTTATCTCTATTACGATAATTACAGAAACTGCAATAATTGCCGAAGCTACCGAAACAGATAATCCCATCCCTAGTTCCCTCCATAAGAATCATCAAGAGATTATCAAATATTCCCCACTATCTACCAATTTACCAAAATGTATAATTAAAAACAACTAAATAAATATTATTACTAAAGTTGGTTTTTATTTACCACTTTTGTTAATCTAGATATTTCGTCATCAATCCTTTCAACAAAATGTTTATCAAATTTCATCCCCTTAAGTTTCTGGATAAACATAAATGATTGAATATGATCCTTTGATGGAAGATTATTTACATCCTTTTTTGAGCTTTCTTTAGTTTCCTTTCCAGCTGTTATTCCATTTGAATAATCAATCAAACTAATTTTTGTATCTTCGGTTATCCATTCAACATCAACGTAGTAATCTAATATCTCCGGAAGATTTGTTCGCCCACATTTGTCAATTAGGAATTGTAACCACTTCATTAATACGATAATGCCTTGAGGGTCACTCGGAATTTTTGATAAAGGTGCAAGATCAGCGTTCTGTATATAATTTGATAAAGGCATTTCTAGATTTTCAGGCTTTTCTGAACCAGCGATTTCCGATCTTTCATTATTTTTTCCAATATTTAATGTTCCAGAAAACCCCCCCTCAAGTATTTCTATTCTCTCCTTTAACTTGTCCATATCATCAGCAATCGTTTTCATATTCTCGTCGGAATTTTCCCCTAGATTTTGTTTAGGTTGCTCCTTGATAGTTTCTGTTTGTTCAATTTGAGAATTTTCTTGAGAGTCTAGTACATTTCTTATTTTTTGAGCCAACATGTGAAGCTGTTCTTTTGTAATAGTTAATTTTTTTTCTTTTAAGCGTTTTTCTAATTTTTCAGCAATTTTTGCAGGAAGAACGTTATTTACTACTAAGGAGGATAGCTCAGCCCCTAGGTCAAAATCCTCGCTACGAGTAACTTTGCTGTCCACCTCATTTTCACCCATACAGACTTATACCCTATTTAAGTTTTCAATCTTTAAAGTTTCGATAAATTCATCAATAATGTTGTCGATTTTATTGTCCACTGAAATTTGTCCAATTGACATTTCAATAATTTTATCAAGTTCATTTTCGCTGAGCTGATCTGAGATATCTTTATTATCAGATTTAACTGGATGTTGGATCATTATCCCGCCGGATTCAATTGTGTCTAATCTTTGTCTAAGTTCATCAATTGATTTTGTGAAATTTTCTAACATATCTAAACGTTTTTTTGTAACTTTTGAGATGCCCACGAAGGGGTTCATTTGTTCAGATACAATTTCGTAAAGACTGACTAGATCATCCAAATCCTTTGACAATGCATCCATTTTTTTAGTAATATTGCCGATATCATCCCGATTCTTCTTAATTTGGAAATCAAAATCCTTTATACTTTGTAAAACTGCACGACGTTGTTCTAAGGCCTCCCTCCCTAAATTACTTGTTGGCTGCTCCTGTAAAGTTTCAATTGAAGGAGAGTCATTAATATCTGTTGTATCTGCTTCATCTTCCTTGGTCTGATTTTCATCAGACGAAGAATTTTGATCAGGTGAAGAATCTTCATTATCTTTCTCATTTTCCTTATTTGAATCTAGTTTGATGACTTTTCTTAAACTTTCTACATCCTCTGTTTTTTCTTTATTTTCTTTAGGGGATCCATTCTTTTCCGGAGTATTTTCAGTGGATTGTTCGGCTTTAACATTTGATGTATCATTAAAATTTTGCCCTTCTTTAACCTCACCGGCATTAGAGTTTTCTGTAGAGTCACCACCAGGTTTACCCATCTTCAGTTTTATCGGCATCCCTCCCTGTTATGGATATTTACCCTCTTAAGAAGCAATGTTATTTTGAGTATATATACTTTTACGTATAATTCTTTTTAGATATAAGATAACTGTGAAAATATTTGAGTTAACTATTTCTGGGCAAATTGTATAAATTGTAAAAACTTATTAAATTAATCAAAAAGATTTTAAAACATATTGTCAATTGAAGTAATATAATCTAGGCGGGTTAAAACAAATTTTGATAAAGTGGAGAGATGGCTGAAAATAAAGAAAAAACGGAAAATGAATTTTCATATAGCATTAATACTGATGAAAAAACGTTAATATTGGGAATAGATAGAAATGGTAGGATAATTAGATTTAATGACGAATGTGAAAAGCTAGCAGGATTTTCACAGGCGGAACTTTTGGATAAAGATTTATCTAGTGTATTAGTTCTTTCACCAGATCAATTTGAGAATTTTTTTAAATTTACAGATCAAAACAAACCGATCAACGATTTCGAAATTCCAATGTTAATTCAAAATGGCGACACAATACCGATCTCTTGGAGTAGCTTTCCAATCAAGGATCCAATCGCCGGGACCGTAAAAAAGGTAAGTCTAGTAGGAAAACCAATTTTTACCAAGGAACCTTTTGAAAAATATTTTACAGAAATAAAAGATATTAAAAACCGAGTTAAAATTGAAGACACTTCTAAAAAACCCACTGATAAAAGCAAAGTATTGTTTTCTATTGGGGGTAAAAGGCTTGTACTTAAAAGAAAAACAAAGTCTAAACTTAAAAAAACAGATGAAAAAAAAGAAAAATCGCAGGAAGAAAAAATTAAGACCCGTGTTACAAAGAAAAATATTGCTGAGCAAAATTTAGAATTAAAAAAAATTATTAAAAGTTTACAGAAAAAAAACGATTTTTTGTTATCTGAAAAAAATAAACTTGAGAAAAAACTAAAAAAAATAAATTCATCAGACAATAAAATCGACTCCAAAAAAGATATTATAAAATATTTTAGAAATGCACCTTTTTATTATCACAAAGTCGCCAAATTTTTACTTGACAGCGTTGGTATTTCTCAAAAAAGAGAAGAATTTCAAAAAATGATCGAAGAAACCAAGATTAAACAATCAGAGATGGAATTGCTTGAATCTGAGATAAATAAATACAAGAAAGAATTTAATAAAAAACTTGAGGAAATGCGAGAATGGCGAAGAAAATTAGAAACAGCTGAAAACGAAATAAATAGACGTAGAAAAGATCTTGTTGAGCAAGAAAGCATGTTCAGCGATCTATTGTTTTCATCAATTGATGGGGCGTTTGATTCAAAAATTTTGGAAAATGATGATGCCGAGGGGGAAGATTATTCCAAAAATTCTTATGAAAAATCAGAAAATATTTTTGATCATATTAAGGAGCCTGCCGCAATAATTCAAAGAGGCAAATTAAAAAAAGTAAACGACTCTTTTGCATGTTTAGTTGGGTATGAAGTTGAAGAATTGAATAATAAAAGCTTAGTTAGTATTGTATCAGATGAATCATATCCGATAATCGAGCAATATTATTTGAATAGATTGAAGGGGAATGAAACAGCCTCCTATAAAACAACTTTTATTACAAAAGATCAAGAAAAAATCGATGTAATAGTTCATAGCAAGCCGACGACGTATCAAGGCGAAAAGGCAGAAATTACCATTTTAAATAATTCAAAAATACTTGAAAACACCGAAAAATCGTAATACTAATATGCAATTTTTTAGATAAATTAAATCTAAAAGCAAATTATTTATATTGCTTAATTGTTAATCTTAAAAAGGGAAAAAGGATGGGATAATGGTTCGCCATTTAGTGTTAGACATAGCACTATTTATTGGAAGTATATTCAATTTTAATCAAAATATAAAATTAAAATATTATGACAAAAACCTAAGCCAATTTTTCATTACTCATTTTTTAAAAGGGGAGGAATTAAAACATGATTCAACGTAAATCCTATTTTGTAATATGGATTTTTATTTTTTTACTATTGTTTCCGATAGTCTATTCAAATTTAGTTATTCAAACAGATAATTTACTATTGTCTAATACTAATGGAATAAATAAGACCGATATTACTGTAATAAATATTCAGAGCTACCCAATTGTTGGCAGTCAATGGACTGTAAGATTTACTACAGTTGGTATGGCAGATTTAATAATTAGTGCTGTCAATGGAACTAATTGGAGAAATAATGAAAACACGAATGATTTAGAATTTCAATTTATAAAAAAAGGCGACACAACATTGGAATATGAATGGATTGATAATAAAATCTGCATAAGAAATTTTTCTTCCAATGAAGTATGTTATGAAATCTCAAAGATATTTACACAAGGAAAGCACACTTTAATGTTTAAATTTGGTGACGATGTAGCATATGCAAATAATGATGCAACAAATTGGTGGGATTCTGATTGGGGCTGTAGAAAATTAATCACTATAAACTCATCACAAGTTAATTCGGATTTATCAAATTTTCCAGTTTTAATTAATATCACAGACGTTGATTTGAGGGATTATGCTCAAGAGAATGGAGAAGATATTGCATTTATTTGGTTCACTGATAACACCACAAAATTAAATCATGAGATCGAATTTTTTGATGGCGCGACTGGAGAGTTGTCAGCATGGGTAAATGTTACAAGCATTAGTTCTTCGGAGGATACAAGAATTTGGATTTATTACAACAATAGTGCTTGCTCAACCCAAGAAAATCCAGATGGTGTCTGGAATTCTGGTTATGTTGGGGTATGGCATCTTGGTGAAAATGGTGTTGGTAATGACAATGACTATTATGATAGTACAGGTAATGATTATAATGGTACTGGAGGGGGACCACCAGGCAGTGGTGACTTAGACAATACACCTGCAAGAGAAGAGGGACTTATTAGTTATGCACAGCATTTTGACGGTGTTAATGACAAGATTTTCACTCCGTTGATAAGTACCGACGATTGGGATGAAATAACCATTGAAGCTTGGATAAAACCTGACACTATTAATGATGAAAGAGTATTTTCAAAATCATGGGGCACTGGAGGAGACGAACAGATTTTCGTTCTAGGGGTAAACTCAACTAATGGAGGTAGAATTAATGCAAGTATTTATACAGATGGATCTGGTAGCGGATTTAGTACGATGTATGGAAGTGGAGGAATTGGAACGAATGCATGGAGATGTGTTGTTATAACATTGAATGCATCGACTGAACAATTCGAATTATTTCAGGATGGCCAAGACGTTGGAGGCGGGGCAAGGGACGGGGACACCCTTTATGATTATACTTCTGATCCCTATCCATGTATTGGCAATTATAACGGTAGCGACGATAGAAATTTCGACGGTTTAATTGACGAATGTCGCATATCTAACATTGCAAGAAATGCAAGTTGGATAAATACTTGTTTTAACAACGCTAAAAATACAAGTACATTTGTTAAATTTGGAAACCAAGAAAATATAACTGATACTATGGTGGATTCTATTATTCCTTACAAAACATCTTATCCATCAATTGCAATTACAGCAAATGCCCACATTGATTTAAATAATGTTACCCTTTGGTATCGTTTTTCTTCAGATAATTCTAGTTGGGATGGGTGGATGGAAAATGAAACAGATACAAGTGTAACAGGTGGCTGGAACTGGTCTTTTAATTTCACTTTGTCTAATGGCACTGGATATTATGAATTTTATAGTGTTGGAAAGAAGGCGGGATGCAATAGTGAGGCAGAACCAACAGTGGAAACCCCTGCAGATGCAATAGTCCGGGCCACGCCTTATGCACCCACAATCACGGGTGAAAATCCCCAAGACGAAAGTGTAGATATTATCTTAGTGCCAACTCTTAACGTAACTATTTATGATTTAAATGACGACTATCTTGACGTAACCTGGTGGTCGAATAGTAGTGGGCCTTGGGTTCAATTTGCGTCAAATGAAAATGTTGATGTTAGCAAAGGCCCTGTGTCAATTTACAAGGCTAATTCTAACTTTAGCGATTACTTAGAAACGTATTGGTGGAGTGTAAATGTAACCGATGGCAATTCTTGGACAAATGAGACCTACAGTTTTGTTACAAAACAAAACATTGCACCCGTGATAAATGCATATGATGTAAAAAATATCAGCGGCAATTCAAAAAAAGACAATAAAACAGGTCTTTTGATAAATAATAATGAGTATTATTTTTCGATTAATATCACTGATCAAAATGGTTGGTTTGACATTGAATATATTGATATCAAGGCGTGGTACGACAACGGAAGCGATAGCACTACTTATAATGAAACCAAAGGAGGAAATATCAATATTTTTTTAAGATACGAGAATACATCAGAACTACCTAATTTCGAATTAATCTGGCCAGATGACGAGGCAGAACTTATTTTAACCAATTGCACAGAATCCGTAATAAATGAAACAACCAGAATTGTAAATATAAGCTTTAAACCTAAAAATCAAGTTCGATGGGCAAGTAGTAACGGAACTTGGACAGAAACTGATGATGCATTTGACGATCCATACTCATGGAATTTCGAAGTCGAAGTAAATGATTCCGGTGATTTAGATGATATTAAGAAAGGTGAGTATGGAGTTGATTTTTTTTCATGTATATCTGTTGATCCCCTTTGGGTAGAAATAACCAGCGCCCCGGGATTTAATGATACATCAGACATTTTTACTATAACTTATTCAGCTAATTATGATTATAAAATGATGATTTTCCTTGAAGAAAATCTCACTCATACCGAATGTGAAGCAACTATTCCGATAAAAGATAATCTGGTAATTCTTGAAAATGCAGACCCTTATGACGACATCACTGAAAATATAACATTTACCGGAACCGGTGTAGATCATGCCGTTTACATATTTACTGATTCAGGAATTTATCCAAAGAACAACATTAGTCAGGATGTTGACGTTCGGTTTAGAATGTATGTACCTTTAGGTACCATTAGTGGAACTTATTCCGCAAATATTGCTACTAAAACAATACAAAATGACGATTAATTCAGTTTTTTAAATAAATGCTTTTAACCAAATTTTTTCGAAATAGAATAACTACCTACATAATTACAGGCACATCTGGTTGCACTAATACATGCAAACAAACTTTAAAAATACGAAGTCGATTATTTCAGCTGTATAAATAACATAAAAATTCCTTAAAATGGTATTGATGGGATGTGGATAGGATGGGAGAAAAAAAAGGAAAGATACTGTCGACGCTAGTGGTAGTAACCTTAGTTCTAACAATGTTTGTTAATGTTTCAAGCAACATCATTGTTTTTAAACCATTTTTTATAACTACAAGAGCAGATCCAGATTGTGCAAATAATAATACAGCCTGGCATAACAGTACAACATTAAATGTTACAATTGAGGCCCCATGGCCAAGAATTTTATGGTATGATTTCCAGAAATGCACCTCTTACACAGGAGTTACTGATCCACTAGATAATGGAACTGGCGAAACTTGGAGTTCTAGAAGAAACGCAATGTGCGAGGTAGATAATGAAACTTGGTATAGATTCGTTATAAATATCAGTAGTGATCAGGGATGGGATAATATTGAATGGATAAATATTTCCGCGTGGCATGATAATGGTAGCGATAGCGATGTAGATGGAAGTATAAGTGGAACAGGTGGTTATAATAGGAGCAACAACTTAGGGGCCAATAGAAATTTCTATATTTATTATGATAATAGATCAAATTCAACTGCACATTTTAATATTACTTATCCAACAGATGAAATCGAATTTACTTTGGGTAATTTTACTGAAACTCTCACTAATGACCCATTAGGTCTTACAGCAACTGAGACTAAAAATCTTACATTTCTTTTCAAACCAGGATTTCAATTCAGATATGCATCGGGTCCCGGGGAAGGTCAATCTTGGGTTAATGATTCTGTCTCGTGCTTAAATGGATTTTCAAGTGGAGGTGGATACAATTCTTCGACTTGCTGTTGGGAATCATTTAATAATACATGGTCTTGGAACTTCAACATAACAGTTCAAAACTTCGGTGAAAGGTGGGGAAATACACCCCGTAAATCTTGGGTCAGAGATGAATTTGGAGTATATTCATATACTGAAATTGTAAGTGCCGGATGGCCGGTGATTGAAGGGGCACCTGGTGGAAAATATTCAACTAATAGTACTAGTCATTTCAATGCTTTGCCATATGGTGATGGCAATTCACACAATATTTCTATTAGAACAAGGTCTAACGGTAATTACAGTCTTTGTGTGAATATATCTGATTTAGAACATGCTGCCAATCCATCATTTACTTTAGATAATAAAACAATCTATGTAAGAGGAGGAAATAGAACCAACTCAATAAACTTTAGTGATGGTGGGCAAAAAGTAATTTATCTTTATGGTGTTGGAAGCGGTAATGGAAGCCTTAACTATATAACAGGTTGGCAACATCATGAACGCAATGGAACTTGCAAATACACTGGAGAGGCAGGAGATGATGGTTTATCTGCGTTATATCCAAACTTTTATAATAGTGGTACTTACGATAGTTTGAATTCAGCTAGTCATTATGTTGAATACGCTGCTGACATTCCACTGGGTCAACAATCTGGGGTATATAGAGGTACTCTTTACTATCATTTGAGAACTCAGACACACTGATAAAAACAATGTGAGCGAGGGATTTTAATCCCTCAATTTAATTTTTTAGTTCATTTTAAATGTTAAAGATAGCATTCAAATATTGTAAAATTTAGTTTTTTAAAAATTGATATATTTATTGAGAATACATTTTAAAAATTTTTTTTGTATTTTTTCTTTAGTGTCTGTAAGAATAAATGTAGGCTTAATCGATATTTTTTCGATTTGTAATTTTTTACTTTTGATTTTTTTCCACCAAATCTTTATATACTGTTAATTGACAACATTTAACGTGTATATATTTAGCACGATATAATCTATCGTGGTAAATGTAATGAAACGATGGTGGAAAAAATGGAAAGAAAAACAAGAACAATAACGCTGATTGCTATAACATTATTAATAGCTTCATTTTATTCAAGCTCGATTCCAATAAAATTCATTATTTTTGAGGTTGAAGCAGGCAGCATTAGTAGTGCATGGTATAACAGTACAACATTAAATGTAACAGTTCTTCACTTTGATCCCGTAATTAATTGGTATGATTTTCAATATAATAACTCTGGATCTTGGGAATCTAAATTGAATCAACAAATTGATATTGATAATCTATCTGAATACAGGTTTATTGTAAATATTAGTAGCGATCAGGGTTGGGATGACATTGATTACATAAATATTACTTCATGGCATGATAAAGGAAGTGAAAACACATTATACAATGATACATTAGGTGGAAATATAAATATGAAAATTCAATATGTTAACATAACCGGCACTCCAAGTGTAATATTTCATTGGCCTAAATTTGAAGTAACATTTAATGAATGGAAAGAAACCTTGGTTCAAAACCCTTATGGACTTCCAGGTGTAACAGAGACTAAAAATTTAACATTTTCATTTATCCCCGGATATCAATTTCGATATGCTCCTGGACCAAGTGGTGGTTGGAACACCTCTAAAAAGACAGCTATGTCGGGTTCATCATGGACAAATTTAAACAATGCTTGGTCTTGGAACTTTAACATATCTGTGACGGATAGTGGAGAGAATAACTCAAATGTTAGTCTGACATCGTGGGCAACTGATGAATTTGGCGTCTATGCCTACACCGAAATTGTTAGTGCAGGATGGCCTTATCTGGTTGGGGATCCTGGACAAAATGTTTCCGTAAATGATGCTGGCGGTAGCGACAATATTAGTTTAAAAACAATCTCAAATGGCAATTACTCACTTTCTGTAAATGTTTCAGATCTAATCCATGTACTTGATCCAACTGAAACCATACGTATTGAAAATGATACTATTTGGGTGAGAGGAGGCAATAGGACAGTATTTGATAACTTTAGTCAGACATCGGGCGAATCGGTTTATTTATATGGGATTAATGGTGCAAACGATTACGAATTAGCAGAACCAAATGGTACTAGAAAATTAGCTACAGATGATGGCGATCCAGAAAAGAAAGCATATGATGGTTTAGGAATCGAATATAAATGTGATATTCCTTTAGGTCAGCAGTCGGGCGAATATAAAGGCGTAATTTATTATCATCTTAAAACGCAGCTATAATATCTGCTATCAATTTTTCTTTAATTTTTTAACTTTTATCACTAATTATTTTTCAATTTTAAAAATTCTTAGTTTTTTAAAAATAAAAAAATCTTTTTTAGAACTGGCAATGTTTTGTTTATTTTAAAGTAAATTTTTTTTAAAGAGTATATTATAAGATGTTAAATCAGATTTTTGGTTTCAATAGAAAGACTTTAATAGAGCAGTTAAGATAAACGAATGCATAGGGCTCATAAGAGTAAAGAGGTGATGGGATGAAGTACAAATATTGCTTACAATTAATTATAGTTGTAACTCTTATTTTACCAATTTCAATTTTGGTTATGGCGGACGAAAACATAGATATATCGTTACATATCCCAAATGAAAATCAACAAACTTATGATGAAAAGTTGATACTTATTTCTGGCGTATGGCATTATTTGAATGTAACTATAGCAAACAATCCCGAAGAAATTAAAATTGTGTTATACAAAGGAAATACAACTCCAACTGACAAAAATTTTGAAAACTATTATGAATGGAAATATATCAAAAACAATCCCATTCAATGGCAAGATTCGATTAAATACAATAACTATAGCTATATAAAATCCGAAAAATGTAAAAAAACTAATAATCAATATAGCTTCTATCTTGGGATAAGTAATTACTTACCAAATATTCCATATTACCAAGAAAATTGGACATTGGAGGTTTTCAATAACGGAGAAAAATTGTATTCTGAAATTATTTTTGTCCAAACTCCAACATTTGGTCTGGCAAATTCTCATGGTGGCACAATAATTTTCAATGTTGATCCCTTTACAGAAATGGATTCCCAGGGAAGCGATTATTTTATTTTAAAAAATACAGGAAACGTTCCACTGGACATATCTGTAAATTATCCAAAATTTAGCGAATTTATGGAATTTACTAAATATACTGAGACAATATCTGTTTCTGAAAAAGCAGAATATCATTTGCTAGTTCACTCAAAATCTTGGCAACCACAACGAATATCTGATGAGGGGGAAGGATACGGCGGAATTCCAAATGATTTGATAATTGATGATTCTAAGGCAATGGTTATTCTGCAAACTCAACTTGGTATTACAATTCCTGTTTTGTATGTATACGTTGGTCACAGCCAGTACGAGTTGGTCGAAATCAAAGATGCGGGAATTTCATTTCAATATCAAAGAAATATAGCAATGCATGAAGGAGAAATTGAAGATTTACAGGTTTTTATCTCTGGAAATGGTGAGGCAATATTAGATATCTGGAGCGATGAAAAAAACGTCAGTATTCAAAAGATTACTACAAAAAATGGGCAGGTAACTTCACCTCTAACAATAGCATCAACTGATAGGGAAGAATATACAATCACAGTTAGAGTGGAGGCAATTAGAGAAAATCACATTGGTAAAATTTTTTATAATCTTGATACAGGCGGAAATAGCCAGACATTTACAACAACAATAGAGGTTGGCCCACCAATTCCTATAAATGAGCAAATTATCAATTATTCTACATCATCTATGATGTTTGTTGTAATCGGTATAATTATTGTCGTTGTTATTTACATAGTTGTCTCGCAAATTAAATACAAAAGGAGGAAATATTGACTTAATGAATCCTAAAACAATTCATTCAATATTTACAATAATTGGACTTTTGCTAATTTCTTCTCAAATTTTAACTATAAATTGTAAAGCAGGTGAGGCCGGTGTTGGTGTTATTAATGTTCCACCAAAGTTTACATTAATAAGAATCGTCCAGCAGGATGATTTTATAAGGGTATATCTGACCCTTTCTGACTATAATTCTTGGGCCGACATATATAATGTTAGTATTACTCTGGAAGATAGTGGCGTTATTAGAGCACAATTTTTATTCAAACAATACGAAGACCTTTATTCATACAATAGTATTAACACGTTTAGCCAGTCTTTTGGAGGAAATAACCTTCTTAATTTAGAAAAATGCTCATATTTTCATTCTGTAAAAAAAGATACGGTTGATGATAGATGCGACCTCCAGCTTTTATTTGTTTTTGAAACAACATTTTTTACTAGGTTTCACCTAATTGTAAGAGATAGGGCTGGAGAAACAGCTGAATCTCATATCGATTATAACGCAGCTGAAATGACGCGAGATAATAATGTAATAATAATTCCTGGTCTAAATGGAGAACTATATAGAATTTGGCTTCCCCAGTTTATCTTGGAAATTCTTATTATAATTACGGCTATTGCTGGCACATTATATATTGCAAAGAAGCGAAACATTACTTTATTTAAAAGAGTGAAGCATGAAAAAGGATAATCAATTTTTCTGGTATTTTCCATTCTACTTCATTACCTTTTTAACAATTTATGTAATAATTAAATTTACTATTTCGTTAATCTTTCGAGCATCTTTTGAACCAGATGTCATTTTTCGACTAACACCGTTTTTTGCAATTTCTGGTCTTGAAGAACTACAACTACTGTTTATAAACATGATTATTCTAATTTTCTCTGCTTACTTTCATATAAATGATACAAGAAAAAATCTATATTATTCTTTGATACCTACCATCTTATTTATTGCAGGAATTGGCCTGTCTATTGCTTCTTCTGAATTATCTTTATCTCAATTTCTTCATTATTTATTATTTGGATGTTTTATCCTAGTTGCACTTGTTGATCACAGAAGATTACTAACTGGTCACGAGCTGCTTATTTATAGGGCAATTACACGCCCTGTTGAAGAGCCCAAGAAATCCATTGTATTGCCCGACATACGTCCTCAAATAACAAGGGCAAAATCAGGTTTACAAGCAAAACAACAGTCAAAGCTTTTAGTCAAAAAACCAAAGCCATATAAAGTAATTAAAAAACCAAATAAACTTTTTAAACCCGTATTACTAAAGATAGGTCATTTACTTTATTCTGGTTTAAATAAAATTAGCGCCAAAGTAAAATCTAAGGTATATTCTAGGTTGAAAAAACCAAATAAAGCTGTGGCAATAGAAGAAAATAAAATTCCATCAATTCATGATTTATCTGCAATATCTGATTTTGAGGAATACAGATCTTTACTTAAAGAATTTGGAAAAAAATCTCCAAATTTGGAGCAAATTGATAAATTCATAGACAATTATTCGGCAAAGTATGAGGCGTATGTTGCGGCCTTTTACAATAGAGAAAAAAATTATAATAAGGACAAACAACCTACATCAAATACCAAAGAAGTTGAGACCAAAGACTCTGATGCAATTGTTCGTCGGGGCGTTTTAAAGAAGGTAGATCCAAAGTTTTCAAAAATGCTAGGTTACAATTTAAAGGAAATGCTTGAAAAGGATCTTATAAATTTTGTAGATCCTGAATCCACAGAACAACTTAAAAAACACATTATAAAACGGCTTAGAGGTATTGAAAAATCCAGTTTCGAAACAACATTTTTAACAAAGAATAAAAAGAAAATATCTCTGAAGGCATCAACGACTCCAGTTACTTACGATGGAGAAAAAGCAGATATTATTAAATTTAATAAAATTGAAAATAAACTTAAAATTAAAGGAAATAAAA
Organism: uncultured Thermoplasmatales archaeon; assembly: GCA_964615235.1. GTDB lineage: Archaea > Thermoplasmatota > E2 > DHVEG-1 > DHVEG-1 > JAFGPP01. The sequence goes on along the minus strand of CAZTMK010000003.1, from coordinate 108,096 downwards.
AAATTGGAATTGTTGGGGCGTAATTGCCCCTTTTAAAGTAGTTTTACTATTCTTTGTCCAAATACCGCTGGTGCGGTAACATCGTAACTTGCTTTGGAACCGATTTCAGGCTGAAATGCACCGGTTATTGCCTCTCTTGCTGGAAGTCCTGCTGATTGCCATCCAGAACCACTTGGATTATCTAGTACTGCACTGAGATTTATGATGATGAACACCCTGTCTCCACTGTTTAGACCGTTTGTATTTACAACTGTTCCATCAGGATCGTGAATTGCAATGACTCCAAAGGTGGTGTTTGTTGCATTGTTTAGAATGGTAAATGTACTTCCAGGCGAGATTGGCGTGTCAAATACGCTTTTGTTGTCAAGATTTGCTTGCGATACAAGAGATTCGTTTAATCTAAGTACTCTTAAATCATTATATAACATGGTAAGAGTACAAAGACTTAGATCTATATCCTTTGATCCTGCAATTGTTTTTACCTGTAGGGCCAAGTAGTTAATTCTAGTCTTTTCTACATTTGTGTATCCTGTTATTTCCTCAATTGTCATACCAGATGAAATTTCCTTTATTGTTTGTGATGACATAGTTCGAGCTCTTTGTTGTAGAGTGTCAGTTGTTTGGATCAAAACAGTTGCAGTGACCGCAGCGATAAGGACCATGGCAATAAATACAATTAAAGTCTCAATACCCACAACAGCATCTTGCGAACGATTAAATTCTCGTCTTCGTTTTGATGCCGGTTTTATAGCAACTATTGTGTTAACACTTAATGCTCCTAAACCTTGTTCAGAATCTACTAAAATAAATCCATCCTCGTAATCAATATCTTCAAGGATGCCCGTAACTACACTCGCTCTTTCTTCTCCTGGTTCTTTTGTTACGATTTTGCAGTACTTGCCTACAAATCTTTCCATGTATTTTTTTTCCATACATTCACCTTCTCATCATATCACCTTCCGTTCCGTTTCGGTAACCATGACATTTCAAGCCATGGCAATGTTTTTCAATAATACCATTTCCAAAATAATCATATTTAAAGCTTTACTGTTCACAAAACAAAATGAAAAAATTACAAAACGACAAAATATTTGATTAGAAAGTGTTATCCCCCTATTGAAAAAGTGTAGGATTAATCATGATTATTCTGATAGGAACCGGACATGTTTTTGATCTTTCAAATGCACTACGTGTTAGATTTGACGAAATTGAACCCGATGTTATATGTGTCGAACTTGACAACCAGAGATATCAAGCACTGCTTTCTAATAGAAATCAACAAGAAAAAAATTATAGAGCAAGTAAAACCCCTGTAATTTACAATCTTCTTGCCAAATTTCAACAAAATATGGCCAAGCAATATGGTGTAAAAGCAGGAGATGAAATGCTGGCAGCAATTCGCTATGCTCAATCAAATAACATACCACTTGAGCTGATTGATTTAAATGCCCGTGAGATTTTTTCAAAAATGCTTAAATCAATGTCTTTTACAGAAAAATTTAGATTATTTTTTTCAGGCTTTGCCGGAATTTTTGTAAACAGAGGTATGGTTGAGAAAGAACTTGAAAATATTGAAGAAAATTTTGATAGTTATCTAAATCAGATTTCTAAAAAGTTTCCTTCTATTAAAAAGACTTTGATTGATGATAGAAATGCGCATATGTTTGATAGATTAATTAAATTAAATGAAAAGTATGAAAGAATTGTTGCCTGTATTGGTGACGGTCACGTTTACGGTATTTCAAATTTGTTAAAATCAAAAAATGTAGAATATAAAACCATCCGCTTAAGTGAATTAAAACAAACAAAAGTTACTCAATCAAGTGCAAGTTTTACAGTTGAATATGAAGAAATATAGAAAATTCATCATCAATCTTTTAAGATAATTGCAAATAACAAACGTTTATTGGGCCTGTAGCCTAGCCTGGATTGGGCGGCAGTCTCCTAAGCTGCAGATCGCGGGTTCGAATCCCGCCAGGTCCGTATTTTTTCATATATTTTAAATAATCATTCTATTTCTTATTTTCAAATGCCTGACCTAAATTTTACCTGGAAAGATGCTTTTCCATCTATAATTGCTGGTTTTTTCTTTTTACTACAGATGATTTACGGCTTTTTTTATGCAACCAACACCACAATTATTTGGATAGAATATTTAGGAGTTGGAGTTTTTATTTTATCTGGTGTTTTTGGTATGATACCAGTCATTTTGTTTCCCAAAAAAGGAGGAGTTGAAAAAGGTAAAAGTTATATGTATACAACAAAAATTGTAGATACTGGAATTTATTCTATAGTTCGTCACCCTCAGTATCCTGCTTTTATTTTGTGGGCAATTGGAGCGATGCTACTTTTCCAGAATTGGATTGTGATTATCTTGGGTCTTCCCGTAATTTTATTGACTTACTTTGATATGACAAGAGAAGACAAACGTCTTATTCAGAAGTTTGGAAAACCCTACGAAGAATATATGAAAAAGGTACCAAGGGCAAATTTTCTATTAGGAATATTACGTGTAATTCTAAAATAAAATCATTACAGGAAAAACTTCTTATATTTATTTAGGATTGGCGCAGTCGAGGCTTTACATGAGAGCATTTGTTACAGGAGGAGCAGGATTTATCGGAAGTCATTTGGTCGATAGACTTATTTCAAAAGGACATAGTGTTACAGTTTTTGACAATTTAAGCTCGGGAAAAGAAGATTTTATCAAACATCATGTGGGAAATAAGAATTTCAATTTTGTAAAAGCCGATCTTGTTGATTACGAAACCGTACTAAAAGAATTAAAGGGACACGACACAGTATTTCACATTGCTGCAAATCCAGATGTAAGGTTAGGTGCTCAAAAACCAGAAATTGCAAAAAAAGACATTATTGCAACATATAATTTACTTGATTCAATGAGCAAATTAAATCTTAAAGAAATTGTCTTTTCCTCAAGCAGTACAATATATGGTGAAACACCGCCTATTCCATTGCCTGAAGATTACGGTCCATTACTGCCGATTTCAGTTTACGGTGCTGCAAAACTAGCTGCAGAAGGACTGGTGAGTTCTTTTTGTCACAGCTTTGATATGAAGGGTTGGATTTTTAGATTTGCAAATGTGGTTGGTGAAAGAGGAACCCACGGCGTTATAGTTGATTTTATCAAAAAACTTAGAAAAAATCCGAGAGAACTGGAAATTTTGGGTGACGGTAAGCAAAGAAAACCATATCTTTACATAACAGATACAATAGATGGAATATTCTACGGTTACGAAAATACAGACGAACAAACAAATGTACTGAATCTTGGCTGCACTACATCAACAGAGGTAACCCGCATTGCAGAAATTGTTGTTGAGGAAATGGGTCTTAAGGATGTTAAATTCAAATATACTGGTGGAAAACGTGGATGGATTGGAGATGTTCCTCAATTTCAATTTGATGTAAAAAAAATGAGTAAACTAGGTTGGAACACCTCTTATTCATCAGATGAAGCTGTGAGAAAGGCGGTTTTAGATTTGTTAGATACGAACCTTTAAATTATTTTTTAAAATACTCCGTTTGATGAATATTTCTGTTATTGGTACGGGTTACGTAGGACTAGTTACTGGTGTTTGTTTTGCAAAGTTTGGAAACAGGGCAATTTGTGTTGATATTGATCAGGATAAAATCGATAAAATCAATAAATCAATACCACCAATTTATGAGGAAGGATTAAAAGAACTATTAATTGGAAATAAAAATTTAATCCAAGCAACAAACAACATAAAATCTGCAATAAATAACAGCGAAATTACCTTCATTTGTGTAGGAACGCCTTCTAAAGAAACAGGCGAAATTGATTTAACTTACGTAGAAGAAGTAGCCAAAACAATTGCTGAAATTATAAAAGAAAAGGACGGGTGGCAACTAATTGTTGTAAAAAGCACCGTTTTACCGGGAACAACTAAAGATATTATTCTTCCAATTATTGAAAAATACTCTCAAAAAAAGGCAGGAACGGGTTTTGGACTTGCTATGAATCCAGAGTTTTTAAGAGAAGGAATTGCTGTAAATGATTTTTTAAATCCAGATAGAATTGTAATTGGTACAATTGATGAAAAAAGTAAAGAAATCTTGAAAAAACTTTACAGGGATTTTTCATGTCCGATTGTTGAAACAACTCTATCTGCTGCTGAAATGATTAAGTATGCAAGTAATTGTATGCTTGCTACAAAAATATCTTTTATTAATGAAATCGGAAATTTTTGTAAAAAACTGGGAATTGACACTTACGATGTGGCCGAAGGGATGGGTTTAGACAAACGAATTGGCAGAGCCTTTTTGGACTCTGGAATTGGTTGGGGAGGATCTTGTTTTCCAAAAGACCTAGATGCAATAAATGCATGGGCAAGAAAGAAAAATTACGATTCAAAAATAATTGATAGTGTTATCTATGTAAATGACAAACAACCCTTAAATCTAATTGAACTTCTAAAAAAACATATGCCTTCTTTAAAAGGAAAAAAGATAGGAGTGTTAGGTCTTGCTTTTAAACCAGATACTGATGATATAAGAGAAAGCAGGGCAATTCCAATTATTAGACAACTCCTCAAGGAAGACACAATAATTAGGGCATATGATCCAAAAGCAATGGAAAATTTTAGAAAATTATTTCCAGACCTCATTTATTGTAAGAATGCAGACGAGGCATTGGAGTCCGATGCAATTCTTATTACAACAAAATGGGAAGAATTTAAAAAACTAAATTACAAAGGAAAAATTGTAATTGATGGTAGAAGGATACTGGAAGCAAAAAACGCTAGAATTTATGAAGGAGTATGCTGGTAAATGAAAATAAAAAAGGCAGTAATTCCGGCAGCCGGTTTAGGAACACGTTTTCTTCCTGTTACAAAATCAATGCCCAAGGAAATGTTACCGATTATCGATGTTCCTGCAATTCACTATGTAGTAAAAGAAGCAGTTTCAGCAGGACTTGATGATATTATAATAATTACAGGTAGAGGAAAGCGGGCAATTGAAGATTATTTTGATGAATCACCCGAACTAGAAATGTATCTAAAAGAAAAAAATAAAGACGACTTGCTAAAAATCGTTCAGGACATATCGTCAATGGTAAATATTCATTATATCCGACAAAAGGAACCTAAAGGTTTACCCGATGCAATTCTAAAAGCGCAAAAACATGTTGGCCAGGAGCCTTTTGCAGTACTTTTAGGCGATGATATAATACAGAGCGAAACTCCGTGTATAAAGCAGTTAATAGAAGGTTTTTACCAATACAACTCCTCAGTAATAGCTGCACAAGAAGTTCCAATGAGCAAAATATCACAATATGGATCAATTAAAGGAAATAAAATTGGAAAAAACAATTACGGGGATATTTATCAAATCGAAGACATTGTTGAAAAACCATCTGTAGAAAAAGCACCGTCAAATCTGGCAGCAATCGGACGCTACGTTTTCACACCTGAAATTTTTGATGCAATAAAAAAGACAGCTCCCGGGGTTAATAACGAATTACAAATTGCAGATTCAATTGTAATTTTAGGTCGAAGTCAGAAAGTATACGCAACCAGTTTTACCGGAAAAAGATATGATATCGGTGATAAGCTTGGCTACATCCAGGCGATTATTGACTTTTCCTTGGAAAATTGGGAAATTGGAGAGGATTTAAAGAAATATTTGAAAAATCTTTATTTGTAGACGAATTCCTTTATTTTATCAACAATGTAATTTTTTTGCTCTTCATTAATTTCTGGATAGATGGGAATGGAGAGAATTTCTTTGGCAAGCATTTCGGATACAGGAAAATCTGTCTTTCCAAAATCATAATTTTTGTAAGCAGGCTGCAAATGAAGGGGAATTGGATAATGAATACCACAACTTATTCCGTTTTCTTTTAAAAAATTCATTAGTTCATCACGTTTTTTTGAACGAATCTCATACATGTAATACACATGTTTTGCACCCTGCGACTCAGTTGGAGTAATAATTTCCTCAGGCATATTTTCGTTGTAAAAAGTTGCGTGTTTTCTTCTTAATTCCGTCCAATCTTTTAGATGAGGTAGTTTTGCATTTAGAATGGAAGCCTGTAATGCATCAAGTCTGTAGTTGTAACCTTCTATCAAATGTTCATATTTTGTTGAACGGCCGTGATTTACTAAAAGTCTAAGATTGTCAGCTATCTCGGAATTATTTGTAACAACTGCTCCACCATCACCAAAACAACCTAGATTTTTTGCAGGGAAAAAAGAGTAACTTGCAATATCGCCATAAAATCCCGGCTGATGTCCATTCCATTCTGCTGCGTGGGCTTGAGCAGCATCTTCAATTAGGAAAATATCTTTTTCATCGGCAATTTCTCTAATTTGCATCATATCAGGCATTTGGCCATAGAGATGAACAACAATAATTGCCTTTGTTTTTGGAGTTATTGATTTTTCAAGTTGATCAATATTTATCAGTGCCGTATCTTGCTCAACATCAACAAAGCTTATTTTTCCCCCAACATAAGATATACATTCAGTGGTTGCAATAAATGTATTTGGAACTGTTATTACTTCATCACCTTTTTTTGCACCAGATGCAATTAAAGCTAGATGCACTGCAGTTGTTCCATTAGAACAACCTATGCAATGTTTTGCCTTACAAAAATTAGCAAAATTTTCTTCAAATTGCTTAACGTATTTTCCCATTATAAAGGCAGTGTTATCAATTACTTCATGAATTGCATTATCAATTTCTGTTTTTATAGAAAGATAATTTGCCTTTAGGTCTACTAGAGGAATTTTATTCATTTTTCACTTCCATAGGCTTTTTTTCCATCTGAATATCTGCAGGATTCAATATCATCGATAACTTTTGCAGGATTACCAGCTACAATTTTTTTATCTAAAACATTTCTAGTAACTACACTTCCAGCTCCGACAAGTGCATTTTTACCGATTTTTACCCCAGGAAGAATCGTACTGTTTGCACCAATCTTTGCACCTTTTCCAATTACAACTCCTTCTAAAAAATCCTTGGCTCTTAGTGATTTCGGAAATTTAGCATTTGTTAGTACTACATTTGGTCCTATCCAGCAATCTTCTTCAAGAATACAATATTCAGGAATAAATGCTTGAGAATGAATGCGAACATTATCCTTAATTACAGTTTTAAATTCAATTACAGTTTTTGTACCAATGCTTACATTATTGCCAATTTCGTTTTCCTCACGGATGTTTACGTTATTACCGGTTTGAAAATTACTGCCGATTTTATTTCCTGCATAAATTACGGAGTGAGAACGAATTATTGAATTATCTCCAATAACAGTTTTCAAATCACCTTCCTTTTTTTTCATTGAAGGAGTACCAATTATTACAAAATCTTCAATTTTTACATTCTTACCAATATCAACATTTTTTAGAATTCTTGCAGTTTTTGAAATTTCATTCATCTAAACTCATCTCCTTTCCGGAAATAGCAGATTCTAAAGAAAGTTCACAAGCTCTAGTGGTATAGTAATTTTCCTTTCCAAGATTTTCTTTTAAATCAATGTTTAATTCTTGTTTTTTCTTAACAAAGTTTAGGAAATATTGTAATTCTTCTTTCAAAGGCTCATTTGAAGTAATATTTTCTTCTATAGGATCATTTCGTCGGACATTATTATAGTCAACAAAGATGGGATAACGGATGATTTTCTGCGAGAAATAATCAACATATATCTTTTCTTTTTCAGCAATTACCCAGATATCCCTTTTCTTTTCAGGATGGGTACAACTTGCTTCAACAGTTGCAAAAAAATTATCATAATCTAAGGTAATTATTGCAGAATCTTCAAATTTTTCTGATAATATATTTGATTTTTTAGCAAAAATCTTTGAGGGTTTTTTTTCTGATATGAAATTTAAAATGTCAATTGGATGAATGCCAAGATTAAATATTGCACCCGAATCTTTTCTAGGAGGTTTTGTAGAATGAATATATCTACAAGTAATGTATTGAACTCTTCCAACCTCTTTAAGTAACTCTTTCAGACGAATAATTGCATTGTTGAATCTGAAAAGATATCCTACGGAAAGTACCACGTTTTTTGACTGTGCCAGTTCCATTAGTATTTTACTTTGTCTAGCTGTTGTTGCAATTGGTTTTTCTACAAGAACGTGCTTGCCTGCATTTATGCAGTCTTTTACAATATTAAAATGTAAATCTGTCGGAGTTGTAACAATTACTGCATCTACGATGTTTAACAGTTTTTTATAATCAGTATAAAAATCTAAATTATGCTCTTTAGCCAGTAATTTTTTTTCTTCATTTAAATCAGAAATCCCAACAAGATCGCAGTTGATTTGGGATAATGAACGTAAATGATTTTTTCCCCATTTTCCAATTCCTATTAAACCCACTTTTACCATAGTGCTTCCTGGGTATTGTAAAATGATTTAAAAAACTATAGTTTGCCCCGGAAAAATCCTCTGATGATACCTAAACCGTATCCAATGTGTATTAAAAAATAAAATAATACACTTGATAGTATAAATATTGGTTTTTTGGTAATTTTGCTTGAGCTAATAATCGATGCAATAAAATATAATACTAAAACAAATAAAAGAAACCAAAGAGGAATAAATTTTAAAATTGTAAGTAAAATCAACAAAATTCCCCCAACAATAAAAAATGGACCAACCAAATGGAAAAATCTAAGAGTTCCACGGTGTTTTTTAACCATCTTTGCACGTGCTATTCCATACCTATACATTTGTTTAAAAAGGGATCTGAGAGTATTTCTTTTGTAATGATAGACTTTTGTATCTGGAGTATATAGAATCTTATAACCTGCTTTTAAAAGTCTTAAATCTAACTCGGCATCCTGACCACACCAGAAATCTGGATCAAAATTTCCCACTTCTTCAACATATTTTTTTCTGTAGCATGCAAATGAAATATGATCTACAAATCGCTCAGAATCAAATTCCGCATTCTGAACAAATAAGTTTTTACCGCCTAAGAAACTGGAGAATGCAACACCAGAAACAGCGGCCGTAAAATTTGAATTTTCAGGATTTACATTTGAGCAACCGACGGCGGCTACATTTGTTGGAGATTTTTGAAGTTTAAGGGCCAAAACTTTAAGTAGATTTTTTTCGGCAATTGCATGACCGGAGTAATTCATCAACATATCCCCTGTAGAATGTTCAACACATAATTTACGACCAAGGGCCGTATTACCAGTTGGATTCTCTAAAAGTCTTATAATTTTATATTTTTCAGCATAACTATTGACAATATCTCTAGTTTTATCCTTCGAAATCCCTTGAGCCATCAAAACCTCTATTTTATCCATCGGATAATCAAGTTTAAGCAACGAATCCAAACATTGCTTTATCGTCTTCTCTTCATTCAATACGGGAATTATAAAAGATATTTCTGGGTTTTTTATTTCCATCTGCCTAAAGTATAGATCATATATATTTAATGCTAATCTTCCGTCTGATAATCGATTTCGCTGCAAAATTTTATTATGTTATAATCTAATAATGAGGTAAAATAAATACCCGGGTGTTATAAATTACCATTGAAGAAAAAGAAAAACAAATTATTGAATACTATGATGCATATAGTTTGTGCGTTTCAGGAAATATAAACAAAATTTATACTCATAACTTGATTGAAAATATCGAAAGAAAATATGATGTTGATTCATTACAGACTTCAGATGGTACTAAGATATGGAACTTACTTCGTATTTTTATTTGTGATGAGCTTCCAAAACTACAAAAAAAAAATACGCGAGAAGGTTCTCAAATTTTTCTATTCCCCTTCCTAAAGGAGAGCATTCTACCTTTATCTTTGCCAAAAAAGGAGGGAATAATTTGCGGTTTTTCAAGTACAGAAAGTCGAAAAGAATTAAATGGGAAGTATTACGATGTTTATTTAGACCCGTTATACGAGATTCTCAAAGACGATTTTGCTGTTTTTGAATGGCCTTCAGAGGGCGGCCTTAGAAGGAATTACGAGGAAGGTGCATACTCTAAAATATATGTCCCTATGCACATTCCGCTCTATACAAAGACATTCTGGAATATTTTGTTCTATAAAATCTGTAAAAGAAAAAAATTTGAGATTCATTCCGAAAAAACGCTGCTAGAGATAGTGGATGACATAAGCGCAAAATCACAAATTGAAAAGATAATTGTGAAAAAAAAGATTTATGATTTTATAGCAATTTTTTATTATATAAAACAGTTATTGTACTCAATATTAATAAAAATAAAGCCAAAAGCAGTACTAATACGATGTGGTTATGGGCGGTTCCCTATGGCGCTTTCACAAGCATGCCGACAGCTGCATATTCCGTCTATTGAGCTACAGCATGGATTAATAACATCATATTCTCAAGCTTATAGGAAAGCAAAAGCAACTTATAACAAAGATTGTCTACCAGAGTATTTGCTTACCTATGGAAAAGCATACGCAGAAATTGTAAAAAATGGCAACTTGTTTGATAAAGGAAAAGTGATTCCGATTGGATATCCATATCTGGAAAAAAATTTAAAAAAAGAAGCAAATAAATATCTAAAAAAGTCAACCTCATCATTCAAACATAATATCTTAGTAACATCACAATGGACTGTCGGTGCTGAGGTACAATCTTTTTTTATAGAGGTAGCTAAAATCTTAGAAAAAGAGAAAATGGATGTTGGTATACTCTTTAAACCACATCCATATGGGAAAACAGATTATTTGGAATTTAAAAAATACAAACACATCCTCTTGATTGATAAATACGAAGATACTTTTAAACTCTTCCCCATTGTCGATATTCACTCAACAGTATACTCTACAAGTGGTTTAGAAGCAATGGCATTTGGAGTGCCTAATATTTTTGTAGATATAAATAATGCGATAAACATCAAAAATACTCTATATATTGCTGTATCGCCAAATCAATTTATTCAATCAATGAAACATATATTATCTAACTATGAGGATGCATCTAAAGAAGCAATTACTGTTGCAAAACTCTTTTTCACACCAAATCCAGAAAAAAATTTTAGATGTTTCTTCAAAAATTTAAAAATTCTAGGCTAAAATATCAAAAATATTCAATGCAAAGATCTTTTATTGGGTTAGATATATTACAGAAAAAATAGTTAATGAATAAAATTATTAACTATGCGGAAAAACATGAGACATATTCTTGGTGTAATCCCGGCTCGAGGGAAAAGTAAACGACTACCAAAAAAAAATATATTATCATTATATGGAAAGCCTCTAATTTATTATACGATCGAAGCAGCTAAAAACTCATGCAAACTTGACAGATTTATTGTTTCTACAGAAGATGATAATATCGCTAAGATATCTGAATCATTTGGTGCCAAAGTTTTACCGCGGCCACAAACGCTTGCTTTAGATAATACTCCAACTGAAGATGTTATTTTAGATGTTATTGAACAGCTTAAAAATAAGGAGGAATATTTACCAAAGGTAATAGTATTACTCCAACCCACATCTCCTCTACGTACTTCACAGGATATTGACATTGCAATTGAAATGTTTTTAAGTTCAAAAAGTAAATCTCTTATAAGCGTTACTGAATATGATCATTCTCCATACTGGGCTTTTAGCATTGAAAAAGACATGCTAAAACCAGAATTTGGAAAAAAATACTTTAAAAGATCTCAAGAGATGAAAAAGCTATATCGGCCAAACGGCGCAATCTTTATAATAAGTGCCAAAAACCTCCTCAAATATAAATCTTTTTATACTGAAAAAATTTCTCCTTTTATATTACCGCCCGAGAGAAGCATTGACATTGATGATGAATTTGATTTTTCCATAGCGGAATTTTTACTGAAAAGATTTGAGGGAAAAATTGAAACCAATAAAGATAAAAAATAAGATGATAGGAATTGGACAATCTTGCTTTGTTATTGCAGAAGCTGGAGTAAACCATAACGGAAAACTTGATCTGGCAAAAAAACTTGTCGATGTAGCAGTAGATGCAAATGCAGATGCTGTGAAATTTCAAACTTATAAATCTGAAAATTTAGTTATTGAAAAAGTCGCCGTTGCTGATTATGCAAGAAAAAATATGAGCAGGAATATAAGCCAGATAGAAATGGTAAAATCTCTAGAGTTGAATTATTCCGATTTTAAAAAAATAAAAAGTTATTGTGATGGGAAAGATATTATTTTTTTATCTACTCCTCACTCGTTTGATGCAATTGATTTTTTAGAAGATTTGGTGCCGTCATACAAATTCGGCTCTGGGGACATTACAAACATCCCTACTCTAAAGTACGCGGCAAAAAAAATGAAACCAATAATCCTAGGAACTGGAATGTCTACGATGAGAGAAGTAAAAAATGCCATAAGCGCAATAAAATCTGAAGGGAATAAACAGATTATCGCTCTTCATTGTACAACCAGTTATCCATGTCCATTGAATGAAGTCAACCTTAAAGCTATGCAAAAAATGAGAGATGAGCTCAATTGTCTTGTTGGATACTCAGATCACACATTGGGCATAACAGTTCCAATAGCAGCGACTGCAATGGGCGCATCTGTCATAGAGAAACATTTTACAATCAGCAAAAAATTGCTAGGACCAGACCACAAGGCATCCTTGGAGCCAGATGAATTGAAGAAAATGATAAGAGCAGTAAGAGACACAGAAAAGATACTCGGAAGTTATGAAAAAAAACCTACAAAATCTGAAAAAAAAATAATGAAATCAGTAAGAAAAAGTATTGTTGCAAATCAAGATATTTCAAAAGGATCTATTATTAACAGGAACATGGTTGCAATTAAAAGACCTGGAACAGGTTTAAATCCTTCTTATGAAGATAAGATAATCGGAAAAACAGCAAAAAGAAACATTAAAAAAGATGAAATTTTCAACTTAAAAATGGTAGTATAGAATGAGGAAAATTGCTGTTGTAACAGGTACACGTGCGGAATACGGATATCTAAAACCCTTGATGGATGCTATAAAAAAGGACGGCGATTTAAAATTAATACCAATGGTTACTGGAATGCATCTACTATCAGATTTTGGTAACACATACAAGATTGTAGAGAATGATTTTCCAAATGTCGTCAAAATTCTTATGGATCTAAGTGGTGACAATTTACAAGACATGGCAAATTATCTATCATCTGGAATCAAGAATTTTGCTGAGTTTTTTGTAAAAAATTCGCCAGATATCGTTGTGGTTCTAGGTGACAGGAGCGAATCGCTTGCGACTGCCTTAGCATGCATGTATCTTAATATACCGATTGCGCACATAAATGGCGGGGATATTTCAGGTGGAATGATTGATGAATCTATAAGACATGCAATAACAAAGATTGCTCATATACATCTGGTGCACACAGAAGAGAACGCTGAAAGAGTACAAAGAATGGGGGAGGATAAAAAAAGAATTTTTGTCGTCGGAGCATTAACTTTAGACACAATTTTAAATGAAGATTTACCATCCAAAGTTGAAATTTTTAAAAAATATAATTTAAATCCTGAAAAAATTACTTTTCTTGTTGTTGAACATCCCATAACAACTCTAAAAGACAAAGGATATTCGCATATGAGGGAACTGCTTTTAGCTCTGGATGAAGCGAAACAGCAAGTTATTATGATTTATCCAAATTGTGATTCAGGCAGTAAAGAATTAATAAAACTTATCAGTAAGTATGAAAACAAAGATTATATGAATGTGTTCAAAAGTTTGCTGCATAAAGATTATCTTAGCTTAATGAAATCGGCTGATCTAATGATTGGAAACTCAAGCAGTGGAATTATTGAAGCACCTTCATTTAAAATTCCAGTCATAAATATTGGTGAAAGACAGCAAGGTAGAAGCAGAATCGAGAATATAATAGATGTCGAGCCTGAAAAAAACAAAATACTAGATGCAATATATTTCGCCCTTAATAATAAAGATTTTCTAAAAAAAGTGAAATTATGTAATAATAAGTATGGTGATGGAAGAGCTTCGCAGAAAATTGTAAAGATTTTAAAGGAAATAGAAATCAACGATAAATTAATTCAGAAGCAAATAACGTATTAAAATGGGAGTATTATGCCTGAAGAAAGATTTAAAAATTGGAAACAGCCAAAAATTGAGGATAGAAAACTTCATCCAAAATACTATTTTTTAGTTCATCATAAGGGGAACCTTGAACTTGGAAAAAATACGGACATCGGTGCTTTTACTTATATTAATGCAAAAAATGGAGTAAAAATAGAGAAAAATGTTCAAATTGGTTCTCATAGTTCCATATATTCGGTTTCTACTATAGATGAAAAAGAAGGAAAAGTTGTAATTAAAGAAAATGCAAGGATTTGTACACATTGCACTGTTATGCCTGGTGTTACAATTGGTAAAAACTCAATAATAGGAGCAAATAGTTTTGTAAATAAAGACATCCCAGATAACACAATTGCATATGGAACACCTGTAAGAATCATAAGGAAGATAAAAAAATGAATTGGAAAATACCTTTGTTCAAAATGTATTCAGATGAAACAGATGTTAAAGCAGTTACAAAAGTCATTCAACGACAGAGCTACTGGGCAACAGGTGACGAAATCAATCTATTTGAAAGAGAGCTTGCTCGTTTCGTTGGAACGAAATATGCAGTTGTATTTAACTCGGGGACATCTGCACTACATTCGATGTACATAACATTTGGTATAAAACCAGGTGACGAAGTAATTGTTCCATCCTTTACCTTTGTTGCAACAGCAAACACGCCTCTTTTTGTCGGAGCGAAACCTACATTTGCAGATATTGAAGGAGACACCTACGGTCTTGATGTAAATTCAGTTAAACGGAAAATAACAAAGAAAACAAAAGCGATTATGCCAATCCATTATGGTGGTTGTTCATGTTTTCATATCAAAGAACTAAAAGAACTCGCAGAAGAAAAAAACCTACTTTTTTTTGAAGATGCAGCACAATCTCTTGGGGCTCAATTTGATCACAAAAAAGTCGGTTTATTTGGAGATGCCTCAATGTTTAGTTTTTGCCAAGATAAAATGATCTCTACTGGTGAAGGAGGCGTAGTCGTAACCAATGATCAGGATCGATATGAAGATATGAAACTAATCGTTTCCCATGGACGAGCCGATGACGGAAATTATTTCTCCTCGACAATCCTTGGAGAATATATACAACTCGGATACAATTTTAGAATGCCTTCAATGAACGCAGCGCTTGGACTGGTTCAACTTAGAAGAATCAACGAAATCATCGAGAAGCGACGAAAAAACGCGGTAGAGTACACCAGATTACTTACGGAACTGAACAACATAAAAACACCAGATCCCCCAAAAGAATTATTCCATGTGTACCAAAAATACACGATTGAAATCGAAGACAAACGGGATAATCTACAGAATTACCTCTCAAAAAACAATATCGTTACAAAAGCATATTTCGGCAAACCGGTTCATCTCACTAAATTCTATAAATCGGCGTTTGGATATACGGAAGGTATCCTCCCTGAAACTGAAAAAAAGGCTAAACAGGTGTTAAGCCTTCCGATGTTCCCAAGTTTAAAAAAAGAAGAAATCAATTATGTTGCACAAAAAATAACGGAGTTTTTGAGATGAGAATCGAAACGATCTTCACTGACAGAAAAAAGAAAATAAAGGATGCAATGAAGACGATCGATAACGGCGGTCTCAGTACTACCATTATCATTGATAAAAACAGGAAACTAGTAGGACTTCTAATGGACAGCGATATTCGCCGTGCGGTCATGAAAGGTGTCAACATTGAGAACAGCGTCGATAAGATAATGAATAAACACCCGATAGTCATTGGAGAACACTACACAAAACTAGACATCGATAATCTTTTGTTGGAAATTAACAAAAAGAAATTCCCTGTGCATGGGACGCTCTGCATCCCAGTCCTTAACAAAAAAAGAGAGCCAAAGGACATTCTCTTCACTTCCGAAAAAGGCTATGTCGGGAAACTTAGTGATGCCAAACTAAAAGTGAAAAAAGTCAAACGTGTCCTAGTGGTTGGAGGAGCTGGCTATCTTGGAGGTGTCCTCTGCAAAAAACTCCTTGAGAATGGGTATACCGTTAGAGTTCTTGATAATCTTATGTATGGAGATGATGGCATAAAACATAGCTATCACCATCCTCATTTTGAGTTTATCCTCGGTGACATTCGGGACATCCGTGTTGTTGTGAAAGCAATTAAAGATGTTGATGCTGTCATTCATTTAGCTGCGATCGTTGGAGATCCTGCATCATCATTGGATCCAGAAGAAACCATTGAAATTAACTATCTTTCCTCAAAAATAATTGCAGAAGTCTGCAAACAAAGTCAAATCAACAGATTCATCTTCGCATCAACCTGTAGTGTTTATGGCGCAAGTGAATCTGGAAAAATATTAAACGAAAAATCAAAACTGAGCCCTGTTTCTCTATATGCAGAGATGAAACTCAACTCTGAAAAAGGAATTCTAAGCCTCGAAGACGATAATTTTTCTCCAACGATTCTACGAATGGGCACCCTATTTGGAGTAGCACCCCGAATGCGATTTGACCTTGTTGTTAATTTATTTACTGCAAAGGCAGTTGTAGAGAAAAAATTGTCCGTATTTGGTGGAAGCCAATGGCGCGCATTCTGCCATATTGAAGACGCGGCGCAAGCATATATGGATTGTCTTGAGGCACCGATTAGAGATGTAAAAGGTGAAATATTCAATATTGCACCACAAAATGCAACTATTGACGATGTTGCAAAAATGATACAAAAACAGATTTTCAATACAGAAGTGATTATCGAAAAAACACAAAAAGATCAACGAGATTATCGCACCTCCGATAAAAAGATTCGAGATACAATAGGATATAAAGGCACCTTCACAATTGATGATGGGATAAAAGAGATCAAAACAGCCATGATCACCTATAAAAAATATAAAGATTATACAGCCGCAAAATATTACAACCATACTTATATTACCGAACTCAAAGAGAAAGGTTCCATCTTTGCAGCTGAAGAGTAAATGATTCTAAGACATCTTATTTCAGATTTACATTCTGCATCATTTTGATATTGTAATAAAGCGGATTTTCTAAACCATCGATAATGAGATTTTTCTTATATGCATCGACTAATGACTGTACTCCTTCCTCAATCGTGTATTTGGGTTCAAATCCTAAAACTTTTTTAATTTTATCAGAGTTAATGTGATACGATCGATTATCATTGGTCGACACATGTTCAAAAATGATGTTGCCGTTACTGACTACGGTTTTCACAATCGTCGCCAACTCATCTACGGTTCTATTTTGATATCCAGCATTAAAAATCTCATGGTTAATCTTTTCCCTTGGGGCAGATAACAACAACTGATATACACGTACAACATCTTTTATATTGATATTCGGACGTAGCTGTTTACCGCCAAAAATTTTGATTTTTTTATTAACCAACGCATTGATAGTCAGAATATTCACCACAAGATCAAGTCGAAGTCGAGGTGCATAACCACAGACTGTTGCTGGTCGAATAATTACATGTTCAATATCTTGGTTTTTCTCCCCAAAATCCAACAAAAGCTTTTCACATTCTAGCTTATATTTCGAATAATCGGTCAGTGGCTCGCATGATGATGTCTCACGTACGTTTTTCTCGTTTTTGACTCCATAAACACTCGATGTGCTCGCATAGACAAATCTTTGAATGCTGTTGATCCTTGCAGCATCGGTCAAGTTATTGAATGCATCGTAATTGATTGATTTTCCAAGAGTCGGATTTAATTCGTAGCTTGGGTCATTTGAGATACACGCTAAATGAAGTAGTATATCAACGTGTTTAGTTGCCTCTAACAGTTTTTTTTTATCGCGTATATCAGCCTTTACTTTAACAAGACGAGGATGATCTTTCAGAGAAGAAAAGACATCACCATAAAGAAACAAATCATATACAATCACATTATATCCATCCTGTAAAAGATTTGGAACAAGGCTACTACCAACATATCCCGCTCCTCCTGTGACCAACAATGTTTTATTTTTACGCTCAATCATACAAAATTCTCCTTATTTTTTCTCTCACTCTGCTGTGAGGAGAGCCTGAAATTCGAGGCAATAAGATGCGAGATTCCTAAATGAATGTCTTCAACTATTTCCATAAAATTACACGGCACATGAATTGAATAAGCTACGATTTTTTTCAATGCCCCTCCATCGTATCCAGTAAAACCTATTGTTATTGCTCGATGCTTATTGGCATACTCAATTGCTTTAATGACATTTTTTGAATTTCCGCTACCACTGATTCCAATAACAATATCTCCTTCTTGAAGAAGATTTTTTAGCTGTTCAACAAAAATATTTTCATACCCAAGATCGTTTGCATAAGCAAGGATATTTGGGATATTATCAGTTAGACCTATTGCTCTAAAACGCGTTTTTCCCTTGACAGTAGCACCCTGGGAAAGGCCATTAACAAAATGAGACGCTGTTGAAGCACTCCCACCATTACCCATTATATAAATTGTTTTTTTGGATTCCCGCGCTCTTTCTAGTAATTTTATCACTTTCTGAATCTCGTTTTCATCCAATTCTGAGATGGTTCCTTTCAAATAATCAATATATTTTTTTATAAAATCCATCTTTTTTCCCTCATATATTTATTTCATAAGATATTTAATATAACTGAGGAGATCATTAGGATTAACCGGTTCTTTGTTACCAATAGTTTTTACTTTTAGACCACCAACAACATTTCCGATAAATGGAATCAATTTTGGTGGTACGTTAATTTTCCTAAGTAGCGATGTGATAGAAAGAACTGCATCACCTGCGCCCAATGAATCTACAACTCTAGCCGAAAAAATCGGAACGAAAAAGGTTTTTCCATCCTGATAGTAAATACTACCCGAACCACCTAGAGTAATATTCACATTTCGACATTTTGTATCTTTGGCAATCTGATGAATGAGCGGCTCAATCTCACCAAATTTTGCGCAATATGGAAGTCTTAATTCTCTCTCATCCATAGATATATAATCAATATTTTTGTATTTTGTAATTAAGTTAAAACCAAAATTGATACTATTCGTTTGTGCATTCACTGCAATAAATTTCGATTTTTTAGTAAGTGTCTCCTGCAACTTTGGGGTAATCAATCCATGACCAAAATCGACGACGATCACAATATCATAACTAGGAACGACTTTATTCAGATATGTAATAAATGATTCTTCGACTTGTTTATCAATAAATTCATCATTAATTTGTGATACTTCGAATAATTTTGACCGTTCAAATTTTTCAAGATATCTGGTCTTAACAATTGTTGGTGCATCTTTTCGAATAAAAAATTTGGTCAGAATATTTTCTCTCAAATGTTTTTTAATTAAATCATCCTTGTTATCATTTCCAAGACATGAAATCAATTGTACGTTTTTCGCAAATCCTGCTACATGATTTGCAACTGCTAAACTCCCGCCCGCGTACACCTCATTATAAAGAAACTTTGTTGATACGACCGCTGCTTTTTCAGGTTTACCCATGGCTTTACAAAACACATATTCATCTAGGATAGCATCACCAATAATCAAGACTTTTAAATCATTCAATTCTTTTAGCATGCGAATAATATCATTTGAATTAAATTCCGCCTTCAGAGTTTTCAGGTACTCCTTTGCATCTTTAGAAATGATGTCAAAACGTTCATTAATGATGTTCGATGAAGAAAACGTAATCTCGTCGGTAAAACGCATTACCCCACCAATCTTCCTTATCACTTCCTCCTCCCGGATAATAGATGAGGTTTTCTCTTCAGGGCTACTGGAATAATCTCTTCCTTTAGCATAAACATCAGGTTTTAACAATTCGATTGTTTTTATAATATTTTCATCCCGTTCTATGGCAACAATATCCACATCCGCTAATGAACCTACGGATTCCGCTCTAAGATGTTCATTAAAAACCGGCCTACCCGGTCCCTTTTTTATATATTTATCCGGTATTATCGTGACGATAAGAAAGTCACCATATTTTTTCGCTGCTTTTAAATGCCGGATATGCCCCGGGTGAAGAAGATCGAAACACCCGTGACTTAGAACAATTTTCTTTCCTTTTTTTTTATTTTCTTTGCAGATTTTTTCTAATTCGTTCAAACTGACAATTTTATCATCACTACTCATAAGAAATCACTTTGAAAGATATCTAAACCAATCTTTAGTCGCTATATTTATTTTTTCTGGCGTCCATACTAGAGCATTTTTCCAATCAAGTATGCTATCTAGCATTATTTTCACTCCCTTCCTAAAAGGAACTGTGGGTTTCCATCCAAGTAATTTTTTTATTTTTGTTATATCTGCATGTGTACGATCTGGTTCTCCTGGTCTTTTTGGAATATATATAACCTTGCCGCCAATAAGCTTTACCAATTGATTTATACTGTATGTATTCCCACTCCCAACATTCAAAGTTATGCAATTAAGATTAGATTTAGCAGCCATGATACAAGCATTTACGACATCAGTCACAAAAATAAAATCACGTCTTTGAGTCCCATTTCCTACAACTGTTAAAGGTTCCCCGTGGAGCTTCTGGGCGAGAAACACTCCAAATACGGCACCATAGGTGCCGCTTGTCCTTGCTCTTGGACCATAGACGTTAAAGAATCTCAAGGATAACACCGGTAGTTTATATGTCTTACCCCAGTGTAACACAAGCTCTTCACCTAGATGTTTTGTTAATGCATATGGATATTGTGGACGAATCTCCGCTGTCTCGGGAGTCGGATAAAGGTCAGGGATCCCATAGCTTGAAGATGAGGCTGAATAAATTAATCTCTTCACCTTCGCTTTTCTCGATGCTTCTAAAACAGAGAATGTGCCATTAACATTTGCTTGAAAATAATCGGTAGGATGTTGAATGGAAGGGACGATATCAGCAAGTGCAGCAATATGAAACACCCAGTCAACTCCTTTAAAATATTTCTGTATACGTTTAAAATTTGTGATGTCCTCTTCAATAATTTTAAGTTCTTTGGTTTTTTTATGACGATGTAAATTCTCAAGACGACCTGTGCTATAATTATCTATGACAATAACTTCGCAACCATCTAAAAGTAATCTATCAACAATATGACTACCGATAAATCCAGCTCCACCGGTTACTATTGCTTTTTTCACAACCACAGCAATCACAATCTTTTTTTAGATTTATCCAGTCAGTATAATTCATTGGCATTTATATATTTTTTAAATAACAAAATATCAGATAGGTAATGCAAACACTAGTGAAAATCGAAATTTAGAAGTGTACGTATTTTTGTAGTATCAAGATTTTGTTTTAATGGTCTGACTACACCTTGAACAGACTGAAGAAATTTCTCATAACTAAGAAGCTGTTTATTACAGAGTTGTTTTATACGATCACAATAACTCATCATTTCAGTGCCGACATGATAGATACCATAGTGGTCATCATAGATTAATTTTTTAAGTACAGTAATTAAATCTGAAACCAAGATGTAACAGCGGAATACGTTATCATAAATTTGAACCGTTTTTTTATTTTTTATTTCAATCAATGCTTTATCTATGAATGAACTTGAATCTGGATTTCCAAATGAATGAACAATAGGCAATCTTAATATGTGATATTTTTCTATATTTTTTTGTATCATATTCTCGCATTGTAGTTTTAATTTACCGTAAGTCCAAATCGGATGAGTTGGCGCATCCTCATTGGGGTGTAATAAGGAACCATCAAATACTTTATCGGTTGAAAGAAAAAAAAGGTGCGTATTATCAGATAGGTTGTCTAAGATATTCTGTGTTATTGTGATATGTGATTCTATTGCCAGTTCAATTTCTTTTTCATTAACTTCAGGGGATATTAATGCTGCAAAATGATATAAAATATGCGGTGAATACTTTTTAAAAATATTTTTCACGATATTTGGTTGGCGTAAATCTGCATTTATAAAAGTGTATTGACTCTTTGTAGCTATAGTTTTCCAATCGACTCCGATACAATTATATCCCTGGAGGCAAGATAATAACTCTTTTCCAATATATCCGCTAGAACCTGTAACCATAATAAGTGTTTTTTTGATATCATTATTTTTTATCATAAGTTAATATATCCTTTAAATTATGATATAAACTATTAATATATTATCTTGTTAAATTATTTAATAACGTGAAAAGATGTCGTCCATTTTTATTTACCAAATACTCCAGCCTCCATCAACGATTAGATTTTGTCCAGTAACAAACGACGAAGCGTTAGACGCGAGATATACAATTGCACCTGATAATTCATCTGGTTGACCGATCCTTCGCATAGGAGTTCGTTCGGTTATTTCACGAATATAATCCAGTCGCTCAGGTACACCTGGTCTTTTTTTTGGGAAATAACCAGGACTAATTGAATTTACACGGATTCCTTTATCTGCCCAAAGAGTGGCAAGATATCGAGTCATCTGAAGAACGCCACCTTTTGACACCGCGTAATGGATTGGTGGATTGTTTCCCAGATCAAGGAAAATTCTTTGATCACAACCAAGAAATGCATAAAGAGATGCAATATTTATAATTGAACCACTTCGGTTTTTTAACATAATTGGGCTAACTGTTTGGATGCAGGTAAGATAATGAGTCAATGAGTATTCTATTGCATGATTCCATAATGGCTTTGTAAGATCTTCAAATTTTTCATTTTGTTTTTCATATGCATTATTAACTAAAATATCTATTACCTTATGATTATCCACAATATTTTTAACAAATTTTTTAAATTCTTTTTCATTAGTAACATCGCAAATATAATATTCTCCATTGTTTTTAAAAAATATTTTGTTCTGTTCAATAAAATCCTTCATTTTTGTTTCATTTCGACCGATAAGAATAACATATGCACCAAAAGACGCAAGGGCTTTGGATATTGCACTACCAAGATGACCGTAAGCTCCCGTAACGATTGCGATTTTTTTATCTAATGAAAACAAATTTTTATATTCGTTTGGTTCGTTCACGTTTTTTCCTCCAGCGATTTTTTTATAAGTCGCCCCATCTCTTCAATAATGTCTTCTTTTGAGTAACCGTAATTTGTTTTAATTTTCTCATAACTACCACAATATGAACAAAACACATCTTTTATGCCCAATCTTTTAAATTTGATATTCTTGTTACAGTTCTCAAGGATTACTCTTGCTACACTATTACCAAGACCACCTTCAATACGGTGTTCTTCGACGGTAAGTACTATCTCTGTTTCGTTAGCTGCTTTAATTATTATTTTTTCATCAAGAGGTTTAATAGTGTGTAAATTCAAAACTCTAATTGAAACACCTTTTTTCTCAAATTCATAGGCTGCATTATAAGCATCATATACAGTTGCTCCAGTAGCAATGATAGTAGCATCATCTCCTTTTTTCATCTCTACCCCCTCCCCAATCTTTAATTTGTATTCTAGTTTTGTGTCTGTTGCTCTTCCAATTCTCATATAAACTGGCCCTTTTATCTTAGACGCCTCGGTAGTCATCCAATATACTTCCATAGGGCTGCATGGTGAAAAAATTGTCATATTCGGTAATATTTTCAGAACTGCAAAATCCTCAATCAATTGATGTGTTGGGCCCTGGTTACTATAGTGTAATCCGCCTCCGATTGAAACAATTTTAACGTTTGTCTCATTAAAGCACAAATCATTACGTATTTGCTCATATGGTCTTAAAGTAAGATGTGGGCCTATCGCATAAACAAATGGAATAAAACCAGATGAAGCTAGTCCTGCAGCTGCTGTAATCATATTTGCTTCAGCTATTCCAAAATTAATAAATTGTGCGGGATGTTCTTCTTGAATCCTATCAAAAACACCATGACCTGCGTCACCAATTAATGCTAAAACATTATTATCATTTTTTACTAGATTGTAAATAGCTTGAGAAAATGCATTTCTCATAACTTTAATTCCTCCCTTGCAATTAAGATTTCTTTTTCGTTTGGTCTATAATAATGACAATCTGATTTATTTTCGATTAATGAAAGCCCTCTTCCTTTTTTTGTATGCGCTAGTATTGTTATTGGTTTCCCTCTAAATCTCCTTGCATTATCAAAGACTTTTTTTAAAGAAATAAAATCATGGCCATCAACTTCAAAAACCTTCCACCCAAAAGAATTCCATTTATCCACAAAAGGTTCTAAGTTTAATATATTTTCAATTCGCCCCATTGATTGTATTTTATTATAATCTATGATAGTAATCAGGTTATCAAGCTTGTGTTGGGCTGAAAACATCGCCGCCTCCCAAATGCTACCTTCCTGTGATTCTCCATCGCCTATCAGCACATAAATTCTACCTTGTTCTTTTTTTAATTTTTTAGCAAAAGCTAGCCCTGCGCCATAAGATAAACCATGTCCAAGAGACCCACAGGAAAATTCAATGCCTGGAACTAAATATCTTTCCGCATGAACTCCTAAACAACTACCATCTTTACCATAGGTCTTTAATAATTCTTTGTCGATAATATTATTCCTTGACAAAATCGAATATAGCGTAGCACTTGCATGAGCTTTACTTAGGATGAATTTATCATTTTCTGTTAGCACCTTGTCGTATATCGTTAATAAAATTTCGACACACGAGTATGCCCCCCCAAAATGTCCACCTCCAATTCCAATAATCATTTCAAATACGTCTCTTCTAATATCTTCAGCATATTTTTTCATTTCTGATAAGTTTTCCATTTTGCTCGCACTCTAATTAACTAAAATTCAATAATTGCTCTCCCAACTTCCCCATCTAAAATTTTTTTTATCGAGTCATTTATCTGATTAAGTTTAAATCTATGAGTAATCAATTCATCAATTTTTAATTTTCCCCTTTTGTATAGTTCAATGAATCTTGGAAAATCTCTATCTGGGAAGGTTTTCCCACCTAGACAACCTGTGAGTCGTTTTCCACCGTGAAAAATATCAAAAGGATCGATAGATAATTTTTTCCCACTAGGTGGCACTCCCACTAGACTTACCAATCCATCATCATTTGTCGTCCTATATGCTAGTTCCATAGTTTCTATTTTACCAACAGATTCAAAAGAGTAATCAACACCTTTTCCATCTGTTAATTTTTTAATTTTTTTAACCACGTCTTTACCCTTTGTTGAAATAAAATTGGTTGCACCGAACTGCATTGAAATATTTCGTTTTTTGTCTGATGCATCTACTACAATAATTTTTGATGCGTTCATGAGAGCGGCACCCTGAATGATATTAAGTCCAATCCCACCAGCACCAAATATTGCTACAGTACTCCCAAATTCTACTTTTGCATGATTTATCACCGCTCCCAAACCTGTACTTACTGCACACCCAAGTAGAGCAGCTGCAGCCGGTTTGATATCTTGACTAATTTTTGTTACTCGATTCTCGGAACATACTGTATATTCCTGAAATGTTGTGATCCAGCCTGCGTTCACCTTTTCACCACCCTTCATGTAAATAGGAGTCTTGGACTGTATACCTGAACCCTTAATCCATGATAATGCAACGTAATCTCCTGATTTTACTTTGGTTACTCCTGGACCTATTTTTTCAACGATCCCTGAACCTTCATGACCTAATGTATGTGGGAGAAATGGATCCGGGCCACGGTGACCTTGAATTTCTTCAATTTGTTTGTGACAAATTCCTGTGGCTAATATTTTCACGAGAACTTGGCCAAAATTTGGATCAGAAACCTCCAACTCTTCCAACTTCAATGGTTTATTGATTTCATATAAAACCGCTGCTTTCATATTCATATTGTTCACACAAGACGTTGTTTTTTACAATTTTTGGAGTATATTAAGACTATTTATCGTTTCTCTCAATTCTGCATTCTGCAATTAGTTAATATTTATAGTATTTTTTAATATTTAAGGCGAGAAATCCTCAACCTTTAGGCCGAGAATGAATCGCCTTAAACATTAATAATGTTCACAAGGTGACACAGCTTGAGAAACTCCTACAATCTCTATATGATTTAGGTGATGAGTACAGAAAGTGGATACCTGACTGTAATTAATTGAAGAATTATTTTTGAAAAAAGGAGGAACCCCGTCTATTCGCCTGAAGAAAACTGCAACAGTCCATGGAACTTACAGGACGAAACTGACGTATGGTAATCCTTTTGCTGATATGATAGAACGATACAAACAAAACCCTCAGAAATGGATGAAGATGTATAATCAAAAACAAATATCAAAGCATTCTTCCCCTTCATTGAAGAGAAGATTTGGAGGTTTTGTAACCTCCATAAAAAGACGTATTCAGAAGGTAGAAATAGCACTGAAAATCATTTTTTATAATCTGATGATTCTTGTGAGAAAAATTGTACAAGAGGAATACTTTTGAGACAAAGCACCCAAATATTTTCAAATAAAATTTATTTTTTTATCATCTTCCAATAAATGCTACTTTTTCTTCCGATACCTATTCTGTTGTTATACAGGTTTTTTCCTTTGATTGAAAACCCAAAAGGCATCTCGATTATTCTTACCACCTTGTTTACAAGCATCTTAAAGCGTGAAGAGCATTGCAGGCTACTACCACACAGCTCATCCTTATTGTGTATCCTTTCGTCAGCCTCATATTCATTGCAAAGATGCGACATGCTCCTTTCTGTAAAATAACACCTGTGAGCTATGTCGGATGAATTGAGGGAATCTCGGTGGGGAACGACAACCTCTATAGTCCCACCAGATTTCAGGATTCGGCAGCACTCAAACATTACCTCGTATGGATTATCCAGATGTTCCAAAACATGATTCATAATAATAGCATCGACAGAATTATCTTTGAAAGGATAAGGGGTAAAATTGAGGTCATGAACGACATCGACGTTGGGATGAGGATATTTATCGACATTTATCCAATCACTGCCAATATTTCTTCTCCCGCTGCCCAGATTTAATTTTACTATTTCTTCTTCCACTATACCACAACCATCTATAATAAATATCCACTATCTGTTGTATAAGTGCCGACATTTACATCATAAGGAATGCTAACCTTCATTCTGACGGTATGATTGCCATAAATAACTACAAAATCTAAATCATTTGGAATAAAATCTGCTGCAATCTCTGATATCTCTCTGTTGAGTACAACTTTATCTTTAGAATTATGTATTTTCTTCATAGTCATTTGGAATTTTGATTCTGGATCCCAACCATCGGCATCTGTATAACCAATATTTTTGTAATCATCATATTTCATAAATGGATCTACTAGAAATAATTTCTTTATTAGTAACCGAGATAAAATACAGTAGACATTAATTGCTTGGCAGGTACCAATCTCTGTACCAATTAGTTCAGTCTTATTGTAATTATCACCTATAAATTTGATCATGGGTATTTGTGATGCACCAATTTTTTGTTCCCAGTTATTCAAGAAATAATGTGCTTTTTCGAGTATTTTTTCAAAACCACTTATTTCGATCTTAACATTTTTGTTGAACATGCTATTCTTACATGATACATTTCCTAGAAGTTTTTCCGAAGTTTGCAATCCCATTCAAATTTTGTTAAGTTGATACATCTTTTACTTAAAAATCTTTCGAAAATTTTGCCGTAGTTGTCAACTTTAGCACCTCGTGAAGTGATACATACTTACAAAACTGTTTAACCAATTCTGTACTGTGTCAATTTTTGTGTTATAAGGCCAATTCCGGTAAAACAGTTTTATTCTATGCTTCAATAGAAAGAACCATTGTTCTATGGGATTACGCAGTCCAAAGGTTACATGCTCCCATTCAACACCTAATCTACAGAGAGCAGGTTTGTACCACGGGACTCTCCTATCAACCAAAATATTTGGTTGATCTTTGCATTTTTTAAGAATATATTTCAAAAAGTTGTAGGCCTCTATTTCTGCTCTACCCTGAGAAACTCATACTCTCAATATCTCCCAGTTGCTAGCATCTATTGCAGCCCAGAGAATATACAACTTTCCATTTATCTTAAGTTTGGTTTCATCAACAGCAACGATTTCTCTATAGTATTTGTAAACTGAAAAAACGGGTTCAGTTTTATGATACCATTTCATGATTGCCTCATGACTGATATACTCAAATGAAGATAAAATAATTTCACATTTCGCAGAGGGAGACCATAGTGGTACATAAGTATACTAAGTGCACGGGTTCTTCTTTTTTTACGATTTCTTACAAAAATATTTTCAGCTTCTAACAATTTCTCCAAACATGGTAGCATTTCATCCATTTTGATTCCCAAAATCATGGATGGCTGCTATCATATTAATTTCTTAAGTTGAAAAGCACTTTTTCTAAATAAATAATTATATAGTGAAATTATTTATCGAGTAAACTTTTTGCCTTCTTTAAATCTTCCATAGTATCTATCTCCATACAAATTTCATTATCGAAATACAGAGGAACTAATGTTATTTTATTTGAATTTTTATTAAAGACATCTTCTGCATAAATTTTTACGTTCCCAATTTTAATTTCTTTCTCTATTTCCTCCATCCATGCTAAAAAATCTTTTTTTGAGAATTTGTACATCGGTATTGAATAATACGCATTTTGTGAAAAGAAATTTACACCAATTTTCGTGACTTTTTCGTCTTCTATTACTGCTTTGAAATCTTTTTTTGGTACTTTTACATTCTTGTTTACTAGAACTACATTCTCGTTCTTTTTAATTAATCTTTTAAGCAATTTTTCATCAAAAACTAGATCACCATGAATTAAAACTATGTTATCATATAAGTGATCTTTTGCTAACCAAAGTGAGTAGATGTAATTAGTCGTATCATATTTGGGGTTGCTCACATAAATTAAGTTTAGATTAGTGTATTTTTCTTTTAAAAAAGTCTTTAACTTATCTTCAAAAAGTCCCGTTGTTATGATTATATCCTTTATTTTACATTTTACTAGGCTATCTATTTGTCTTTCTATTAGGGTCCTGCTTCCTATCTTTATCAGAGATTTTGGTATATCGTTTGTTAACGGCCGTAAACGTTTTCCAACTCCCGATGCCAGTATGATTGCTTTCATAGTATTGTTTCTAGCATGTTCTTTAGTTCTGTTTTCTTTATTTTACGAGGATTATTGCCCATTCTATCCGCTGTAAATCCTTTTTCTACGATCAGCTCAATATCTTTTTTATCGATATTTAATTCGCTTAATCTAGTTTCTAATCCAATTTTTTCTATTAAATTTTTAATTTTGTCTTTTGCCTGTGTCCCGTTCTTGCTTTCAATTAATTTAAAGATGTCATTTAATCTTCTTTTTACAAATTCGACTCCTCTTCTATCGTTACAATCTTTTTTGCTTACGTTGTAATTAAATTCCACTATTTCAGGAATGGTCAATGCAACCGCATGACCATGGAGAATACCAAAATGCGCGGTAATAGGATAGGAAATAGAGTGTGATGCTGTAGTTTTTGATATGTTTATTGCTTTTCCTGATAGGTTTGCTGCTTTTGCCATTTTCAGACGCGATTCTTTATCTGGATTGTTTACTGCTTTTTCGAGCGTATTAAAAGCAATTTTGACTGCCCTGTTTGCATATTTCCTTGATTCTTCTGTTGATTTAATTGACCATATGGACTCTATACCTTGGCATAACACATCCATTCCAGTTGATGCTGTTATATATTTCGGCATTGACTCTGTGAGAGATGGATCCACAATAGAAACCGTTGGTAAAGTTAATTTTTCACCGTTAAGTGAATACTTTGCTTTTTCGATATAGATAGTTGCAAAACTGGTAGCTTCGCTTCCAGTTCCTGCAGTCATTGGAATTGCAACAAGTGGTAATCCCGGTTTTTCTATTTTTTTCTTGCCAGTTATGTATAATGCGAGTTCGCCTTCGTTGCATGCAAGAACGTTGATCGCCTTGGCCATATCAATTACGCTTCCACCACCGATTGCTATAACCAAATCCGGGCTAATTTTTTTTAATGTAACTATTCCGTTCTTTACGTCCGATATTGTTGGGGTTGAGTCGAAAGAATTAAATTGAGCATATTTTACGTCTTTCAGAAATGATTTAACTTTTCTTTCTGCCCCTGACAAAGCAAATGACCTTTTACCAGTTACCAGAAAAACATTTTTTGATTTAAGCTCGTTGCATATTACTTTTAATTTTTGTAGAGAATCGTATCCAAAAAATTCCTTTTGCATGAAATTAGTTCTCCCTTAAGTACTGCATAAATTTCTCCTTATGTTTTCTTGGTGGCAAAGTCGGTCTACCCAGATTATTTCTTGATCCCTTTTTGATTTTTATAACCAGCATGGATGGACCATTTTTTTTCTTCAAGTTCTTGACAGCTTTTTCAATGGAGGCAACATCAGCTGCAATTTTGACATATTTATAATTACATGCCTGTGCAACTCTATCAAAGCAAACAGTATTTGAACATGTAGGTTGTCCCCCGGTTGAATCGTGGGACTGATTATCAAAAATTATGTGGTAAAAATTCTTAGGTGAGTAATGCCCTATTGTTGCGAGCGCTCCCATTTGCATTAATACTGAACCATCACCATCAAAAACAAATACTTTTTTGTTTTTCTTGTTTAAAGCAATACCAAAAGCAATCGACTGTGCACAGCCCATTGCACCAATATTGTAAAAGTCATGTGAGCAATCTTCTTTATTGACTCTATTCTCGAATAACTCCCTGGATATTTTTCCTGTTGTTGAAATAACGATTTCGTTACCATCCAAGGATTTCAAAACAGCTTTTATCGCTTCCTCCCGACTAGGCTTATCGTTTTTTTCCTCAGCTTTTTCATCTAACGGCTCAAAAATATTTCTTCTTATAACAAAAGCAAAGGCCTTATTGTTTTTCCTCATGTAGTATGTGGCTTTTTTAAGTATTTTATCTAATTCGTTTCTATCGTCAGATATGATCTCATATGGTATATCTAGGATTTCTAACAACGGTATGGTCATTAGCCCCATCTTATGATGCTGATACGCGTCTTTTGTGTCTGGTTCACCACGCCACCCGATCATAAGTAGCATTGGTAGGTTGTATACAGCAGGGTCACAAAGAGAGGTAAGAGGATTAACAGTCTTTCCAAGTCCCGAGTTCTGCAGATACAATACGCCGGTTTTTCCTGTGGCGAGATGATAACCGGTGCAAACTGCGACTGCTTCGCATTCATTTACTGTAATTATGTTTGTGAGATACCTATCCCTTTTTTCTAGAAAACTCATCCAAGATTTGAATGTGCTATCCGGTACTCCTGCAAAAAATGTAATATCATTTTTTTTACAAAGATTAAAAAAATCCTCACATTTTATCATTTTTAACACATTTTATAATAACGATGATATCATTTCCTCAGCGATTTTTTTATCTTTCTTATTATGTATTTCTATCCATCCTTTGTATACTTGCAGTGCGTTTACCATGAAGCCTCTATCTATAATTTCTTGTATGACATCTGTGATTCCTGCTCTATCAAAAGATTCGGCTTCATGAAATTTCTTATTCGCACATTTTTCTTTACAGTCATCATATACTTTTTTGAGAATATCTGCACCTTTCTCTGAAAAATAGGCAATTCCAACAAACTCGAAATCGGCATCATTTCTATCTAAATTTTTTCCAATTTTTGTAATTTCTATCATTGTGCTTGGCTTTAACAGTCTGTGGTAGGATGATGATTTTAATTTACTTACTACTAGATCGAGTTTTTTGTCTATATCATGTTTATGATATGTGTACGAGCTATCAACAAGTAGAACAATATCCTCCTCACATTTAATCAACGATCTTAAAATACTATCGTCGAAAAGTATGTCAGAGTATAATAGTACAAATCCGTTTTCCATCTTGTCTCGGGCACATAACAAAGAATGAAGACTGTGTTTCTTATCAAACTCTTTATTATCGCGATAATCTATGTTTTCATAATTTATCATCTCGCCTTTAAATCCTCTAACCACTGCTATGTTACGAAAGCCGATTTTTCTTAGGTTTTCTAGTTGCCTCTGCAGGATGGTTTCTCCACCTATGTCTGTAAGAGCTTTAGGTTTATCTAAAAAATTAAGATCTTTTCCCGCAGCGGGTATAATTATCGAGATTTTCTGTTCTTTCAAATATTTTTTGTCTTGCTCTTTTATCCAGTCGAAACCTACTTCTCGGAATATTTCTGGAACTGATGAACAAATTGGTTCAGCTTCAAAATTACGATCATTTAGCAGTATCGTTTCCGCTGCTTTTTTCATTGAATTATGAGCGGCTCTCAAGAGATGATTTGCATGTATAATTATGTCAAACCCATGATCTGCCAATTCTTGATCTTTTATAACATTGTATGTTGTTGGTACCGCAACTAGGGGCAGTCGTTTTCCAAGGTGTTTACATAATTCGTTATATTTTTCTGCAAAAGCAATCACATCATCTGGTGAATTTTTTTTTGAGTGTATCATTATTCCATCTGCACCAGATTTTATGTATTTTTCAGCACGTTTCAACGCATCTTCGAGTCCTGTTCCTGCAATAAGGCTCTCAATCCGCGCTATTATCATAAAATCTTGACTTATTTTTACATCGTTTCCTCTCCTTATCTTTTGCGCGAATTTCTCAGGATTTTCCAAATCCTGTTTGGCAGTTGAGTCAAGACTATTTCTCTTTGGGTATTTCTTATCTTCGATTATTACTGCTGAAACTCCTAATCTTTCAAGTTTTTTTACTAAAAATTCAAACTGTGATGGTTGCCCCCCCGTATCGCCATCAATGATGAGAGGTTTGGTTGTCACACTAAATATTTCATCAATAGTATGGAGACGTGATTCATAACCAATTATTTCTGCATCTGGTATTCCTTTAGAAGCAGTATCCGTTAGGCTGCTTTCCCAGAACCCGTCATATTCGATTAATTCGTCATTTTGTTTAACTTGTGCTCTCTCAGCAATTAATGCACTTAATCCATTATGGACTTCAATAATACGTACAAAACCTTTTTCCTCAATTTTCTTTTTTATTAGAGAACATCTTTTTTCGGGTAATATAGAATTTTTCATTTTATTTCACAGTATAATAATTTGTATCAAATTTATACTTTATTCCATCTTTTTATCCACAATTGCTTAATGTTTTTGTTTTTAATAATATATTTTATTACCAACTTATTGTTACTTATCCAATCTTTTGATGAGTAATTTTTATCTGGTGTTTTCCAGTTTTTACCATATGTTAATTCTAAAAATTGTTTATAGTTTGACGGTATTTTAAAATCCAAATTATATATATTTATTGTTTTTAATTTATTGAAATCTGAATAAGACATAACTGTTTTTTTACAAGTAAATAGATAAATTCCATGAATCAATCCACTCAAAAAATTATAAATTCTTTTAGGAAGTATATTTAAAAATTTCGATATTTTATTTCTTACTTTTTCTGAAAAACGGGTACGTCTGCCTTGATAATAATCTTGGTTTAACATTCTACCTAAGCCATCAAATATTTTGTCAAATACGCTTCTATTAAAATGTAATAATTCAACTGCCTTATCTCCATCTTTAATCCAGAAAAGAATATCTAAATGAAAGCCATGTTTATCTGCATCATGTTTACTTGCATATATAGTAATGGGGGAGTATTTTCCCTCCTGAAATGTAACTTCATAACCTAGTTTCTCAAATTCAATTGTAAGATTTTTAATTTTGTCATAATCATAATACCACGTACTTATATCAATATCCCAATCCCAAGTGATAAACTGCTTATCTCTAACAAATCCTAGTAATGTACCGTACATCAACCAGAATCTTATATTATTTTTATCGAATAAAAACTTTATATCCTTTAATAAACGTATCCTTTTTTCTTCAGTCATAATTTAGGGCATCCAATAAAAATGGGATTATGTATTTGAAAACATCTAAATAACGTTTGTTATATGTCAAAATATTATGTTAGATATTGAATCGTTGGAATCTTTTAGTTCAAAAAAAATTTTTATTATCGAAGAAATGGTAAAAATCGTCAATAGATATAAAAAAAAAGGAAAAAAAGTTGGTTTATGTCACGGAGGTTTTGATCTTTTACATCCGGGCCATATAAAACATTTTGAATCTGCGAAAAAGATATGTGATGTCCTCATTGTTTCTATTACCTCTGATAGATATGTTTCCAAAAGAAAAAATTCCGGAAGACCTGTTTTTCCCGATAAATTAAGAGCATATGCAGTTGCAGCTATAGAATTTGTAGATCATGTTATAATTAGCGATTTTAAACGTGCAACGGAACTTATTTTCCTTTTGAAACCATCTTATTATATTAAAGGTCCTGATTTTATCCATAAATCAACTCCAGGGATTACTGCCGAAAGAAAAGTTATTGAAGAAGTTAATGGTGAAATCAGATATACCGTAGATCATACACTCTCAACTACAAAAATCATTAAGTATATAAAAGAAAGAGTTAGTAACAATAAAGTTTTATTGATAATCGATAGAGATGGCACATTAATTGAGGAAAGTGATTTTTTAGGAAAAAATGATAACTGGAAGAAGGAAGTAAAATTAAATAAAAATGTGGTAGATTTTCTTTCATATATCCAGACAAAAATAAACCCTGTCAGCATTGTTATTACAAACCAAGCAGGAGTTGCACGGGGATACTTTGACTGTAAGAGAGTAGAGGAGATAAATATATTCATAGACGGACTTCTTAGAAAAAACCATATAACAATAAATAATTGGCAATATTGTCCCGATGTTGATCTAGATTATGCTAAAAAAACCATGTTTGATTTTAAAAAAGAATTTACCAAGAAGAAGACAAAAAGAAAACCTGGTACAGACATGTTTTATGATGCTTTGAAAGAACTAAAAACGAAATTAAATGATTTTAATAAATTAATAGTTCTAGGAGACAGACATGAGGATAAGACTCTAGCAGACAAGCTAAATGCACAGTATATAGATGTCAAAGGTAAAAATTACGATATACTTATTGAAGAGTTTAAAAATAAAATGAGGATGTAATTGTTTTAACTGTCTAAAAAAGTAATCAACTTATTTATGTGAGTTTCT
Organism: uncultured Thermoplasmatales archaeon; assembly: GCA_964615235.1. Taxonomy (GTDB): domain Archaea; phylum Thermoplasmatota; class E2; order DHVEG-1; family DHVEG-1; genus JAFGPP01. The sequence goes on along the minus strand of CAZTMK010000003.1, from coordinate 73,055 downwards.
ACAAAATATTTTTCTCTATTTTTTTTTATAGAGGAAATCATAGAGCTATAATCACACTTATAAATATAATTTATAATATTTTTAATATCTTTTGATGAAATCACTATGCCAAAATTATTTTCTGCGATCATATTTGCCATTGAAGTATGTTCACTATCAATAATTACCGGTAAACCTGCAGTGAGATAATCATAAATTCTTACTCCGGATGCCATTTTTGCTTGGATTAAATCTTGTTTACAAGAACAGGATAAAGAAACCCCAAAATCATAATCTGATAATTCCTTGATAAGTTTATTATGATCTGTAACATAATTATGAATGAGAAGATTCATATTATGTTCTAGAGTTTTAAGTAAATCTGATGAATGAGAATATACGTGAAATAAGATGCCTTTTTCTTTTAAAAGTTCTTTAATGACAATATAGTTATTATCACCTACAACTGGGTTTTTAATCCCTCCAACTGAAACCAAATGAATTTTATTATCCTTTTTTTGCAAACTAGCTTCTTTATTTATTACGTCCTCTCTCTCTATTAAAAAATTAAATACAAAATGAGGTTTTTCATGTATTTTGTATATACTTTTCAAGTACTCTAATTCTCCATCAAAACCCTTTGTTATTACCTTATCACATTTTTCAAAACAAATTTGGTCAAAGAAAAATAATAATCTATTTCTGACGGTGTGTCTAAGCGTCTTAGGTATTGCATAAAAAATGATGTCGTAAGGAAAATAAACTCTTTGTATGAGCGGAAAAAACCATTTCAATAGTAGAATTATAATACCGTTTTTAATGCAATGATTATGGTATAGTACGGAAGTTGTTATCCGTTCTTTAAAAGCTATTTTGAAAATAATACAAACAAATCTCAACATGAGATAGAATTTTTCAAACACATTTTTAGTTGATTCAATATCGATAAGAAAGAAATTTTTACCTAGAATTTCTTTTATTTTAGAATATTGAAAACCTTTATTGTAGCTAACAAAAAATATGTTGTAATCATTTTTTAAATTCTCAATAAAAATTCTGAGAACGGTATTGGGAAAGCCACATATTAGTATATTTTTTTTGTTTATTAATTCCCTCATCATTTCCTTTATAATTACTCATTTTTATTTTTTATTTCTTTAGCAATATATTCGTACATTTTTTTAATGTTAAGAGTATCTACAAATAGATAAAAATCCTCTTTTTTGAATTCATGTAAAAGATAAAGAATGCCATAATAGAGAGCAAGACCAAATAGCGATATAATCAAAAGATGATACCACCGGGTAATTGTAATGTAGTCTGTGTAATCTGTTAGATAATAAACTATTATCCCCATCAGAGCTGCTGCAATACCATGAAAGATTACTTTGTAGTTGCCTTTGATTTTTGCAACTCTAAACGCAGTGTATCTTGTATAGATAAAGGCAACAAAATATGAAACAACTGTTCCAATGGCTGCCCCTGTTGCTCCAAGACCTGCGAGATTGTATAGTCCAATACTTCGGATATCTTTTGGTACTAACAAGAGGTTAAGAATAACGTTGATAATCATCATAATGACTATTCTGTTGCGAACAAGTTTTGGCATATTCATACCAGATAGCTGTTTTTCATAGGGATTTAACATGATTGCAAACAAAATAAAAAAAGGAGTAACCTGAAGAACAGGCAGAGCTGCCGCATACTTTGCACTTAGCAAAATAAAGATGATAGGATTTGCAAGAACAACCATGAGAATTATAAAGGGAAAGACAATCATGCTTAGATATCTCTCAGCTCGTAATGTAAGGTTTCGTATGGCACCGATGTTATTATTTGCAAAATGCTCCGATATAGTAGGAAAAAGCACCATCCCCACAGCACTTGCAAAAATTACTAGAAATTGAGCTAGATTATAAACAGCAAAATACTCTCCGACTTGTTGAGAACCCCAAAACAATTGTATTGTTACCTTATCAATGTTTGTCATAACTACAGCAGAGACAGATGCGATTGCCATGGGAAACGCAAATGACATATAGCTTTTGAGATAGTTTTTTGATGGTTTTCCAACTGGATATTTTCTAAAAAGTAGAAAGGCAAGAACAAAATGTACTATTTCACCTAGAACATAGGTGTAGGCAAGAACAAGAACGCCCATGCCTCTATATGCCACAACAATCGTTGCGGATATTCTCACAAGGTTGTAAGAAAAAAGCGATATCTCTGATTTTGCAACTTCTTTTTTAGCACTAAATGTGATGATCATTGTTTGAGTAAGTGTATTTAAAACGAAGTAAGCCAACATTAAGTATATAGTTTTTTCATGTAATGGAGATTCAAAACCCCGACTCATTACATATTTCCATATAGTAATAAAAATAATAACCGACCCTGCAAAAATTCCTGCGAGTGCTATTTTTATCGCCGAAAAGGTTCCAATACAGGTTGCCAAATTTCTTCCTTCTGAAACTCGTTTGACGTGTGCATGACCGAATCCTAGATCCCCAAAAAATGAAAACAAGGCAACGAAACCAAAGGCAAAACCGACAATACCGTATTCCCAGGGTTCCATATAAAGTGCAATGAATTTAAGCCCGGCATAGCCTAGAATTCCACTTATAAGATGTGTTCCTATAATAAAGGCACTTTTTCGTGCGATCATCGTTGGTGGAATAGTTAATTATTTTATATATCTGTCCAAAATACTTTTACATAATTTTTGTATTGGATTGAATTTCTCCGCTAGCAATAGTGCCAGGACCAATAAAAACATTATTGCCAATAATAGAACCCACATTGATCATTGAGTTAATTCCAGTTTGAACATTATCTCCAATAATTGTACCAAACTTTCTTCTTTTCGTGTCAATTTTTTTCCCATTTAAAACGACAAAAATATTTTTCTTATCAAGTCTTAGATTTGCAATTTTAGTTCCTGCACCAAGATTACAATTCTGTCCAATAATAGAATCCCCAACATAATTTTGATGAGGAGTATTGCTATTATCCATAACTATTGAGTGTTTTATTTCACAAGCATTGCCGATGTGACACTCATTACCAATTGAAGTATAAGGTCTAATGTAGCAATTTGGACCAATTTTACAATTATCACCTATGACTACTGGCCCCTCGATACAACTACCACTCTTAACAATTGTATTTTTTCCAATTATTACTTTGCCCTTGACTGTTGCATTTTTCTCAATGGTTCCATATATCTTTTTTTCTAATTTTTCTAAAATTTCTTCATTTGCATCTAAAAGATGCCAAGGATAAACTATATCTCTCCATTCATTTAACAAAATTACTTGTATGTTTTTTTTATTAATTATCATATTGATGGCATCGGTAATTTCATACTCGCCACGAATTGATTTTTTTGTAAGTTTAATGAAATTAAAAATTTCTCTGTTGAAATGGTATATACCTGCATTTATAATGTCCATAAAAGGATTGGGCATTTTTTCGTATATTTTTACAAGTCTTTTTCCTTTGGTTTCAACAATACCGTATTCATCGGCATTTTCTATTTTAAAAATACCAATGCTGTTTTTTGTCTCAACAATTTTTTTAATGTCCTTTTCGCCAAATATTGTATCGCCAGAAATAACGATAAAGTCATCAACAAATTTTTCAACTAATCCTATTGCATGGGCAGTTCCTTGAGGCGTTCCTTGGTTGACATATTCTATGTTAACATTCCATTTTTTCCCATCTTTGAAATAATTTCTAACCATTTCGCTTTTATAGCCAACTACAAAAATAAAATCTTTAACACCTGCTTTTTTAGCATTTATAATATTATATTCAATTAATGGCTTATTTGCAATAGGCAACATTACTTTTGGGCGTGTATAGGTTAAAGGGTGAACCCTTTTTCCTTCCCCAGCCGCAAGCATTATACATTTCATATTGTATTCCTACTCTACAGTTACAGATTTTGCAAGATTTCGAGGTTTATCTATTGAACAATTTCTTAGATCCGCAATATGATAAGCAAGTAATTGAAGTATAATTGATATCGGTATACATGCAAGCATATTAGATACAGACGGGTATCTTATCACTATGTCTGCATATTTTTCAATATCTGCATCGTTTTGATCTGCTATAGCAATAATCTTTGCCCCTCTTGCTTTTGCTTCACCAATATTTGCAAGAATTTTATCATATGAAATATCTTTTGTAACTATTACAACTACGGGAAAATTTTTTGTTAACAGAGCAAACGGTCCGTGTTTAAGTTCTCCTGCGGCGAAACCTTCAGCTTGTATATAAGAAATTTCTTTTAACTTTAGAGCTCCCTCTAAAGCTAATGGATAATTTATACCCCGTCCTATAAATAAAAATGATCTTTCTTTAAAAAAATCCTTTGATATTTCTCTTACTGCAGCACTTTGATCTAAAGCAGCCCGCACTTTCCTAGGAAGTTCTTTTAATTGAAGAATAAATTCATAAAGTTGCTGAGTTCCTATATTTTTTAAATTGAATGAAATTTTCAATGCTAATAAAAATAACACAATTATTTGAGATGTAAATGTTTTCGTGGCAGCAACCCCAATCTCTGGTCCCGATTGAGTTAAAATAAATCCATCCGCAATTCGCGTTGCAGAACTTCCAATAACATTAGTAATTACTAATGTATTGCAGCCTGATTTTTTTGCTTCTTTTAATGCCGCAAGGGTGTCACTGGTTTCACCAGATTGACTTATTGCAATAACAAGTGATGAATTATCTTTTATTCCATAAAATCTGTATTCAGATGCTAAGTCTACATAAACAGGAATTCCCGTCAAATTTTCGATTAAATACTTTCCAACAAAACCTGAATAGTAAGATGTACCACAAGCAATTATATGGATATTATTGTATCTATTTGTGAGCAATGATTCAATAATTTCTTCGAATTTAATTTCCCTCTCAATTTCAAATATGCGACCAATTAAAGCTCTTTGAATTGTATCTTGTTGATCATGTATCTCCTTTAACATATAGTGTGGAAATCCAGATTTTTCAGCATCTTTAATATCCCAATTTATTATTGTTTCCTTTTTTAATTTCTCATTGCCGTTTAAATCGTAAATTTTTATTGAGTCATTTTTCAAAAGGCAAATTTCTCCATCGTTTAGATATACAACTCTCTTGGTGTATTTTAGAAAAGCTGGGATATCGGAAGCTAAAAAATTTTCACCGTCTCCTAGCCCAATTATTAAAGGACTTTCGTTTCTCGCACCAACAATTTTGTCAGGCTCATCTTCAGATATAACAACAATTGAATATGAGCCCTTAATTTTTTTAATGGCCAGGCGAACTGCTTCTAATAGATTTCCTTTATAGTTTTCTTCAATTAAATGGGCTATTACCTCTGTATCCGTTTGTGATTTAAATTTGTGACCTTTTAATTTATCTTTCAATTCTTTAAAATTTTCGACAATTCCATTATGAACAACAGCAATTTTATTATTGCAGCTAATCTGCGGATGTGCATTTATTTTACTTACTTCTCCGTGTGTTGCCCATCTCGTATGCCCAATACCAATATTGCCCTTTAATTTTGGTAATTTCCGTTCAAAATTTGAAACATCACCAACTTCTTTAATAACATTTAATTTATCTGAAATTATTCCAATTCCAACGGAATCATAACCTCGATATTCCAGTCGTTTTAAACTTTCAACAAGCAATTTTTTAATATCCCTATTACCTGCATAACCAATAATTCCACACACATTACATCACTTGGCTTTCACTTGGAAGATTTTTAAATATATGATTTAAAGGTGCAATAGAACATTTTCTCCCAATAATTATTCCTGGTCCCAAAATGACATGACTTCCAATATCACAATCCTCTCCAATCATTGCTCCAATATGGTCAATACTTTTGTAGTCTTCTTCAATTTTAATCAGATTTTCACCCGATATCGCGGAGAAATTATTCTTAATAATTGTACCGCGTCCAATAATTGATTGTTCTATGTATGAACTTGAACCAATATGTACATCATTCATTATTACACTGTTTCTTATCTCGGTATTTGAATATATACTTGTGTTGTCTCCTATGGTCGTACAAGGGTAAATACAAGAATTGGGCCCAATTTCACAATTTTCTCCAATATTTACTGGACCAACTATATAACTCCCTCCGTATATACGGGAACCTTTGCCAATTGCGATGGATCCTTTCAAAGTCACTCCCTTTTCAATGTATCCTCCAATAGAATGCAGCTGATTTCCCAATATTGTTTCATTTGTGTAAATAATGTCCCAAGGGTATACAATATCCATCCATAGATCGGCTTTTACTGCTGGTATTTTTACACCCTGCCTTATAAGTTGGTTTATCAATGTTGAAAGTGAATATTCTCCTTCTGAGGCGATTTTTTCTATAGTTGTAAATACACCTTTAGGTAATTTGTATACACCAGTTGAAATCAGTGAATGATCCTCCACATTTGGCTTTTCAACAATTCCCTTTAAAAAATTTTTATCTAGGCTAACCGTACCATATTTTGAAGGATCTCCATGCTCCTTTATCAAAACTGCGTATTCCGAATCAATCTTAAGAATTTTATTTATGCTGGAATGATCAACAATGTTATCTCCTGCAAGAACAATAAAATCATCAATAACCAAATCTTTTGCCTGCAATAGGGCATGTGCTGTACCAAGTTGGTTTTTTTGTACGACATAATTAATTTTAATTTCTTCATAATCCTCGAAATATTTCAAGATTATTTCTTTTTTATAACCAACAACGATAATAATCTCCTCAATCCCGCTATTTATTATTGCCTCTATTAAATACTGGATTATAGGCTTATTTGCAACTGGAAGCATAACCTTTGGCATTGTTTCAGTAAAAGGCCTTAATCGTGTACCTTCCCCTGCTGCAAGAATTACTGCCTTCATGAAAATCCTCAAATATTGTAAGTTTAAATCATGTATTTTATATTTTTTAAAATTTAATTGAGGAATAAAATTGAATACTCACATCTTTGCATTATCTTTTTCTTTATTCTTTTGACAGGTAATCCTACAATATTCCTCTTTTTTTGTTCTCTCCCTATAACTATTAAATTAGCCTGCACATTTTTTGCTGCCTTTATAGCTTCCTTCTCAAAATTCCCTTTGACTAGCTTGATATCAATTCCACTTTCCTTTATATTCTCAATAAAATTTTTTGCATTAAAAATAAGATCTTTTTCTGACAAATTACTTGATCTCAAGCCGTTTTCATCAACCTGAACACTATCTGCAATGTCAACTATGTACAACATATGTAGATTCCAATTAAAAATTTTTGATAATTTCATACTGAAATCAGGTACTCTTTGATTTGGCGAAAGGTTTGACAAAACACCCAATATCGAATCACACTTTATTTCAGATTCAACCCAGATTGGAATGGAGAGATCATCGATAAGTCGATAATTTAAAAGACAACCCTTTTCATAACTCATAAGTACTAGATCATAGTTACTATTTTCCACTTCATTTTTAACAATAGAGCTAAATTCTCCTTTAACGATTTTTTCTGTGTAAGAAATTCCACCATTTTTCAGATAGTAATTTATGTCATCAAAAATTATATTATCGGCTTTAAATTTGTTTTCTCTAATTATTTCTTTATTTGTCTCTAGTTTACTATAATAAGTTAAATGAGTATTTGATATCTTATCCGTCTTACGCAATGTTTTATCCTCAATGATATAAAAAAGGTGTATTATACTGTTAAATTTATCAGCTAAAGATAAAGCCCTTTCCAATATTTTATTTGAATAAAATTCTGATGAAATTGGAACTAATATGTTTTTAAACATATTATCAGATGAATTTGATATTATTTTCTCATATTTAAAGAAGTTGAATAAATGAAAAATTTAATGTTTTACAAAATATTTATCAAAATGAAAATTTGACCGCAACTGAGAAGACGACCTTATAAGCGGCTACAAAATTAAAAATCTTATATCTTTGTTGATCTCTTTTTTTATGATGAAATAACGCAACAATTATCCATTATAAGAACTAAAAAATAATATTGAGATTGATGTATATAATTAAGCATTACATTATTTCTTTTACCTTTTTGATATTAAACTACAAAGAAAAATGTAAAATTATAGTTTTCACAATCCCAAAAAACCCTTCCAGTAGAAAACTGCAACTGTAAAGATTATCATTATACAAATAATATTTGCAAATATTCCTGCTCTTGATAGATCACGAGTTGAGAAATATCCTGAAGAGTAGGTAATTGCATTACCTGGTGTAGCTATTACTAATACAAATGCAAGACCCCCTGATAAAGCTATTAGCATCGAAGAAACTAGAGGACTTATTTCAACTATTTCAGATGATATTGCTAATCCTATCGGAAGAAGTATAGCTACAGCGCCCACATTTGAAATTACATTAGTTAATAAAATTGTAAATATTATAATTCCAAGTATCAATACATAAGGGTTGATATCAATAATTGCAAAGAGTTGATGTGCAATCCATGTTCCTGCACCAGTTGCTTGCATACCATGACTTAAAGTTATTGCACCTCCATAAAGAAGGATAATTCCCCACGGAACATGTTTTTCAATGTTTTCCCATGAAATTGATCCAGTTAAAACCATGAGTATACTGCCTAAAATCGCTATGCCTGCTAACCCAAATTGAGGATGAGATGAAAAAAGACTCCAAAGTAAAATTGTGAATATTAGGATAGTGAGTACCTTTAATTCTTTTCGAGAAATTTTTCCTGCGATAGCAAGCTGATTTTCAATTTCTTTTCGGGCCACGGTTGTATCAGTAATTTCAATAGGGAAAACGAGTTGTAATATAATCCAAACAACAGGTAGAGAGATAATTACTATTGGCATAGAATATATCATCCAATCAAAAAACGTAACTGTTATGCCCTGTTCTGCAAGTATTCCAATTGTTAGAGGATTTCTTGCCCCGCCGACTAGCGTTCCAAGACTTCCTATGGAACATCCATATGCAACACATAACATACTTACTTTTCCAAAATTACTATTTCTCGGAATAAGTTTCATAGTGATTAGAATCGATGTAATAATGGGTAAGAAAAGTGCGGCGACACCATGTTCTGGCATAATAAATGAAAGAAATGCACACGAGCACATAATGCCAAAAGTAAACTTTTTTGGATTATTTTTGAATAAACTTAGGAGAGTAAATGCAATACGCTTATGCAAACCGACTTGTTTAATTGTGGCAGCGATAATAAATGCACCAAGAAGGAAAAAAACTGCTTGATTGCCAAAAGCTGAGAATACCTGTGCAGGTGTAGCAATCCCCATTATTGATTGTGCAATCATTAATAGTATGCCTGTAATCGGAAGCGGAATAGGCTCAGTAATCCACAAGACTGCAGCCATTAATAAAATACCGATCATTACCTGGCCATTACGTGTCAGACCAGGAAGTGTTGGAGAAAGATAAGACAATGCAAGTATCAAAAAAGAAAGAATAATAAAGAATATGTCAATTTTTGAAAAGTAAGAGTTAATTACTTTTAAGTCAGTTTCATTTTCATTCATAATTTCAAATGCGGTAAATTATTTTTTTGACATTCTTATGAGTTTCTTCTTTGTCGATATAGTTTTTTATCTATAACTTCTACCATAGCCTTGATAGAGCTTTCGGGTAAAAGTAAGAATTCTTGAATTTTTTTTAAATGAATAAAGGGATTTTTTAAAATTTCATTATAATTAATAATTAGATATTTTATATCTTCTCTGGTCTCTAATTCAAGTTTTATTTGTTTATTTAGATTAATGAAGGCATTTTTAGTTTTAAAACGATCTTTATCAACTATTTTAGCCATTTGCTCCATTGAGTCAAGAACTTCATCAATATCCCGTTCGATGTAGATAATTTTATATTTTCCAGTTGGTAAAAAATTAAGTCCATAAGCTGTTATTTTTATAAAAGTACCTTTATATCTGTTAAATTGAAATGTTTTATTTATAAGTCTATTTATGATTTTACCTCCCTCAAGCTCATAATAGCCTTTTGGATTACTGTTATCAGCTAAACGTGTTTTATCATAGGCGATGGGAATCTTAGCTGTAGATAGAACTTGCATAATCATAGATGTTCCTGATCGCTCAAGACCCGAAACAACATAATTAATAGAATTATCAAGCATCATAAGTTCCATCAAATTTTAGCACATTCATGTAATTTTTGTATGACAATTTCTGCTGCTTCCTCAACATTAACAATGTCTGTATCAAGTATTATTTCGGGCTTTTCTGGTTCTTCATAGGGATCGTCGATACCTGTAAAATGTTTGATTTCACCTGCTCTGGCCTTTTTATAAAGACCTTTAGGATCACGTTTTTCACATGTTTTTAATGATGCTTTTGTATATATTTCTATGAAACGATTATCTCCCAATAATTTACGACAAAAGTTTCTATATTTTCTGTAAGGAGAAATAAACGCCGTGATTGCGATAACTCCTGCATCTGCAAAAAGATTAGCAACTTCAGAAATCCTTCTAATATTTTCATTTCTATCTTCTTCGGAAAATCCGAGGTCTTTGTTAAGACCGTGTCTGATATTATCCCCGTCTAGAACATATGTTAACTTTCCCATTTTTTGAAGTTTGTATGCAACCTCGTTAGCAACAGTTGACTTGCCGCTTCCTGAAAGTCCAGTGAACCATAACACCACCCCTTTCTGTTTTAAAAGCTCCTCTCTTTGCGCCCTATCAACTTTATGGTTGTGCCAAGTTACATTCGTCGATTTTTGTTCTTTCATTTTTCTTACACCTTTTGATTAATTATTTAAAAAATCTTTTAGCTCATTGACAAAATCATCAGTCTTATCTTTTGGTAAAATCGCACCCAAAACTTCTTTTTTACCACCACATTTAAACCCGAGTTCTTTTCCCCTTTTTATCATAGGTTCAGCACTTTTTGCACATCTCATATAAATTTGATCTTTGTCTGCAAAATATCCTGTATTTATAACTAATGCATTTTTGCCACTTTCCCAAGCAATCCTTCTAGTAATTGTGGAAATAATATTGTATTTGGTATTAATTTTTTTAAAAATTGTCGTACTGCTTTCATCAGATGGCTTCTGAAGTTGTAATTCAATTTCACGATCTAGAATTGAGAGATTTTTGTTCCATGATTTATTGTTTAATATTTCGGAGGGCGATTCTATCTGATAAAGAATGTGGGGTGTACATTCTACCGATTTTTTATCTCCAAGTTTATAATTTGAGTCTAGAAGATACACCATTTTTAAAAGATCATCAAAAGTTAGATCGTTTTTTTTACAAAATTTATCGATTATTTCATTAAAATTTAAATTTTTCAAAATTTTTTTTTCGTGGTCTCCAATTACACCAAGAATGGCAAAAAGATTAACAGGATTTTTAAGATAATCATTCACAATCCAGCTAGCAGAAGGAAAATCATTTGGGTTTTCACCTTTTATTATTGGGTTGTGATGAAATACTTGTTTTATTTCATTTTGCAGATGATGATCAAATATTAGTATTTGTGCATTTTTTGATATCTTTATAATTTGTTCCTCTGGAAGAGCCATGTCTGTAATTATTATATAATCAAAATTACTGCAATAATCCAATTCCCCATTTGTCAGAAAGTAGTTACCAAGGACTGGAGTTACGTTTTTAATTTTTTTGTCCTTAAGATGACTTATCAAAAGAGATGCAGAACATAAACCATCTGTATCCCAGTGATGGATTAGAAGACCTTCCCCATTTAATCTATCAAACATTTCAATTACCTTTCTATTCAACAAATGGTTTTTCAAAAGTTAGTATGGTTTCAGCAACTTCTTTTCTCATCATATCTTCAGAGGGTATCTGTCCCTTTAGCAAAATCTCTCGAATTTTTTTGCCACTGAAATTTATGTGATATTTTGGATCATGTGGGCAAATTTTGTCGTTTACAATACTTCCACATTTTGTACATCTCGAAAAAGATCTGAAAAAAATAGGTATTATTCCAAGATCAGGAAATTCGGAGAAAATATCATGAGCATCATAAGGGGAATAATAATTTCCTACTCCTGCGTGATCTCTTCCGATAATAATATGCGTACAACCAAAATTCTTTCTCATTATAGCATGATGAATTGCCTCGCGAGGACCAGCATATTTCATAGAGGTTCTTAAAATTGACATCACAGATCTTTCTTTGAGATAATAGTGTTTCATTAATGTTTCATAAGATTTTAAGATGACTTCGTCTTTAAAATCACCGGATTTTTTCTTACCAATTATTGGATTTATAAAAATACCATCAACAAAAGTTAATGCAGTTTTTTGAACATATTCATGACCTATATGAGGCGGATTTCTTGTTTGAAAAGCTACTACTTCCTTCCAACCTTTTTCTTTAAAAAGTATGCGAGTTTCCTTAGGATTTAGATTATATTCGTCAAATTCTCTTGTTTTATTTTTAATAAGTGTGACTTTTCCTCCGATTAAATATTCCTTCATATTATTATATAATGAAACACCAGGGTGATCGATTTCAACCGTACCGAATATTGCTTGAGAAAGGATTTTTTTGTCATATTTGTATTTGTCCTCAACATCTATAATTGCTCTAAGTCCCGTTTCTTTGTTAGTTATAAGAATACTGTCCCCTTCTTTGATATTTTTATCATCTGTATCTAGTATGATTGGAATAGTCCAGGGAACGTCATTTTCAAGCCGTCTTTCTGCAACTATGCTATCTAGATCATTACGATTTATAAATCCCTTCAAAGGAGAAAAGACTCCATTTGCAATGTTAATTACGTCTTCTGATTGATCTGTTGTTATCTCATATGTTTGAGTTTTTTCAAAATTGTTTGATGGATCTGTTATTTGTCGTGATACAAGTTTTCCACCATGAGGTCTTGGCATAAATCATCACCTTAATCCAAATATCCAAGTGCGCGCAATCTTTCTTTAACTTTTTCCTCATCATCCTTAGTAAAGACCTCTTCTTTTTCTTCCTCTATTCCTGCAATAACTTCTCTAAGTACGTAAGTTACATATGATGAAAGAGAGTGAAATCCAGTGCCTTTAATTCTTTTTTTAATTTTTTCCGCAAGCGGAGTTGGAATTGATATAGTAGTGTATTTTTTTTCTTCATTCATTTTAACACCTAATTATATTTAACTATATTTCATTATATGTAATTATATATAATTATGAAAACAATATTTAAGATTTGTGTTAATTTATCAAAATTAAACTGCAAAAAGAAATAATAGAATAATGTATTACAAATTTTAAAATCAGGTGAAAATGTGAAAATAAGCGATATCCGGGTAGCAATATTGCGCATTGAGGGAACAAACTGTGAACAGGAATCATATGATGCTTTTAAGAGATTAGGTACAAATCCAGAGATGGTTCACCTCAAGCAGCTGTTACATATAGATTGCAACAACTCAGAAAAAAGAGATCTGTTTGATTATCAATGTATTATGATACCTGGAGGTTTTTCAGCTGGTGATTATATAAGAGCCGGAGCAATTTTTGCTGCAAGAATTAAAAGTAAACTGCAAAAACATCTAAAGGATTTTGTTAGTTTAGAGTACCCTGTTCTAGGAGTTTGTAACGGTTTTCAAATATTGATTGAACTCGGTTTACTACCAGGGATAAAATCCCTGATAAGTCCTGTTTCGGAATCATGCTTAGGTATCAATGACTCTAATAAATTTGAATGCAGACCAACTTTACTAAGACATGAAAATCAAGGAAATTGTATTTTTACATCTAAAATTCCAAATGGAGACATTCGTTTGGTTCCAAGTGCCCATGCAGAAGGCAAGTTGATATTTCCCTTAGAAAATCAGGATTATTATTTAAAAAAACTTGCAGAAAACGATCAAATAGTATTTAGATACGTAGATTTTGAGGGGGAAGAAAATGATTATCCATGGAATCCTAACGGGTCGTTATCTAATATTGCCGGTGTCTGCAACTGTGCAGGAAACGTATTTGGAATGATGCCACATCCAGAGAGGGCTTTTTTTAGATATCAACATTCAGACTGGACTCGAGAAGGTTTAAATAGCATGGTAGGCGATGGATGGGCAATCTTTGAGTCAGTTATTGACTATATTTCTTGTAAATTTTAGTAAAATCACAAAATTATTAAAGAAAAATATTGAAAATAATAATTGGAATTTTAATTAAATGATAAAATTCAAATAGTGCCGAAACATACCTTTTTCTGGATATTTCACTTTCTTGAAAATTGAACTGGGATGCCACTTGTGATTATCTAATATCTATTCGCAAGATTTCAAATATAACTCGGATGGGGAAGCGTGAAGGTGGTGAGGAAAGATGGGAAAATAAGTTACTCCCCCATCCATGTGATTTATAATAAATTATTAGTATATAATACTTTTTATATTATTATTGGATTTTTATAAAATAATCAAATACTTAGTTACTTTTCAAATCTGTTGAATCAAGTATCTTATCAATTTTAGAAAACACATCTTCAATTGAAGATGAGGCATCAATTATATGCCAATCTTGAACAATACTGAGTGCCTTGTTTCTTACCTCTACAAAACCTTCATATGTTTCAAATATTTCTTTTTCATTTCGACCTTCAACACGTTTTAACAAAACTTCAGGAAAAGTGTCCAAAAAAAACATATAATTAGAAGTTGGAACAAATTTTTTAAAAAAATTATAGCCAACTTTTACAAATTTTTTAGGAAGATATGCAGTACCAACCAGATATCTGACCATAATTATGGTGTCATATTTGTCGGGGTCGTAATATTTTCTTATAGAACGCAATACATCCATCATGTAGAAAATAGATGCTTTAATTTTATTGATTTTTCCCTTTTCAAGCAAGGATTTTTTTGCCTTTTTTCCATAATAGTTGTCATCTTCTGGATGTGATCGAATACATATCCTTTCCCCTTTTTTTTCATATTTCATCTTTATTAATTGTGCTTGTGTATCTTTACCCGATCCGTCCAATCCATCAACGATTACTAATCTCATTTTATTTCCTATGCCAGTAAAAAATAATATAGAATGCTTGTTAGAAAAGGAACTGAAAGATTATCTAATCCCTTTGGAGTCAATCCCTCAACTAAAGTTGAAAGAAAGGAAATAAAAATAATGCTAGTCAAATGCAGTAGGTCTGGAAAAAATTTTTCGTAAAACAACTCTGCAATAATTATCAATATAAAAGTAAATACAAACATTGAATAGGATCCAATATAACTTTTTAAATCCCCAAAAACTTTGTATTTCTTTTTTCCATATTTTATACCAATGAGAGAGGCAAATCCGTCTCCATAAGACATTGCAAGAATTCCAATTGCAATGATTATTTTATTATCAAAAAAATGTAAGCCAAAACAGTCCATGTAATGGCATAATATACAAGTCCCATGCCATGACCTGCTTCTGATGTTTTTCCTCTCAATTTTGAAACTGGGGAATAAGGGCTCATTAGGAAAGTAAAAATTATAAAAGGTCCTGCGGCAAAGAAAGCCATTATTTCCCGTGTTTGAAATACGGGTAGAAGAAAAGCAATGTTTCCAACCATTATATGCAAAATTTTTCTACTTGCAATTGGATATTTCTTCGAACTTATTTTTTCTGTTAAAATAAGTAGAATAACTACGTAGAAATAAACGCAGGCCACACCTACAATATCGTTTTGAAACATTATAATCCCTTCACGAAGTCATTGCTCCAACTAGAAATCCAAGCAATCCTAAAAATAGGGCAAATAGGGTAAGTTTTCTATGAAATGAAAGTTTTGGATTTTTGTTTATCATTATAACTATTGCGGTCCACAATAGCAAGATATCAGTAATTATAATTAAAAAAAGGTAATAAAGATTATTGTAGTAAAATTTATAATCTTGTAAAAAAAATGGTAAAAAACTAAGGCCAATTGCGGTTAAATAAAAAAAGGCAGCAATAAAATTACTTTTTCGTTCACCCAAATATTTAGGAAATGATTTAACACCAGCTATTTTATCCCCTTCAAAATCCATTACATCCTTCATTATTTCTCTACCTACTCCGGAGAGAAAAGCAATTGACGCAACGGTTATTACTGCAGGGGATATACTCAGCGTAAATTTGTTTGTTGCTAGTACTGATGCTTCACCAAAGACAAAGGGAACAGCCATCACATAGGCGATAAAAAAATTTCCAATGAATTTTATCTTCTTAAGAACTGCATCATATAAAATGGCAAATATTGCGGTTATTAAGGCAATAATAAAACAGGTTGAATTTACAAAAAAAGAGCTAATAATACCCAATGGAAAAAAAATAAAAAAAAGATATAGTGCTGAATTTTTAGAAAGATCACCTCTTACCAAAGGGCGATCTAATCTTTTATTTTTTTTATCAATTTCATAATCATAGTAATCGTTTAAGGCGAAGGTACTTGCCTCAAGAAACAATGCAGTACAAAATGTTAGTATGAAATTTTCAACATTTGGAAATGTTTTTCCTGCAATGTATGCACCAATAATTATAGCAATGGCAATCATTACACCATGTTCAAGTCTCATCAATTCCCAAATTGCTTTTAATTTCCCCATTTCAAAGAGAAATAAAATCACTAATTATAAACTTTAATTATTTAGAAAAATTTTATGACAAAGCAGAAGATACGATTTTTAATAACTATCTGGGTGAAAAAGAATGGAGTATAAAATTACTGGAGATAATTTACAGTTGGTAACACTTGAAATTGAACCCTCTGAAAAAATTTACGCAGAGGCAGGTTCGATGGTTTACATGAGTGGAAACATTAACATGGAGGCTAAAATGAGAGGAGGTTTTCTTAAAGGACTGGGCAGAAAAATAGCAGGGGAAACAATGTTTCTGACAGAATTTACATCAGCTGGTGGAAAAGGTTTAGTCTCCTTTGGTGGAAATGCACCAGGTACTATCAAACCAATAAATCTTAATGAAGTAAAAGAATTCATAATTCAAAAAGATGCATTTTTGGTGGCACAAGATTCAATTGATCTAAGCATCGCTTTTCAAAAAAGACTTGGTGCTGCATTTTTTGGGGGAGAAGGATTTATACTTGAGAGATTAAACGGCACTGGAACCGCTTTTATTCATGCATGTGGAGATTTTGTCGAATTTGATTTACAACCTGATCAAATTCTGAAAGTTGATACAGGAAGCGTGGTCGGATGGGATGGTACTGTCACTTATGATATACAAAGGGTTAAAGGCATTAAAACTATGTTTTTTGGAGGAGAAGGGATTTTTTTAACTACTTTAAAAGGTCCAGGAAAAGTTATAATTCAATCCTTGAATCTTGGAAATCTAGCGACTGCCTTAATGCCCTTTATGCCACACAGTAGAGGATCATCTGGTTCTGACAGTCTTGCAGGTACTTTGATTGGCGGGTTAACAAGATGATAAAAGGAATCATTGCTGCAGTTTTGGCAGCTTTTATACTTGCTGGGGCTGTAGTTGGAATTATCTCTCTTTTCTTCAGTGGATTACTTCTGGCTATATTTGGATTTATTGCTGCTACCATTGTTTTTGCCGCAATTTTACTATTTATTATAATATTTGTTTTTGCACTTATCTTGTTTTTTGCATTGTTCTATTTCATGGCAGAGAAAAAACCAGAGGTAAAACCCGGCAATTATTCATTAAACGAAGAGAAAGGAAAAAACTAAAAGAAAATATCGATTATAGATTTAGCGAAAAGTATCTATTAAAACTATTACAAATAACTGAAGTAAATCACTATTTTTAAAAATAGAAATGATAAATATGTTGCATTTATTTGATAAAAATTAAATATTGATAAAATTTATATTATATTATTTTATATCATGGAAAATATGTATGATAATAATTTTATGATCAAATACTATTTTGACCTGTTGGAGGAATTCTATGGCAAAAAGAAGTTTTAAACAAATCGAAGAGGATGAAAAGAAAATTCTAATACATCTCCAAAAAAATGCAAGAGAATCAATTGATGAAATCGCCAAAAAATGCGGCTTTTCTAGGCAGAAAGTCTGGAGAATTATTAAAAGACTTGAGGATAATAAAGATATTTGGGGTTATAGGGCTGTTGTTGACAATGATAAGCTCGGCATCCAAAGGTATGTAATGTTAATAAAAAGATCTGTTGAACCAATTGATGATGCAATTAGTAAGATCACAAAACTTCTTTTACATAGAAAAGGGGAGGAAGTTGGTGTTACTGTCGAAAGTAGTAGCTATTTACACGGCAGATATGACTGGATAATTATTTTCACTGCTAAAGATATCCAGACGATGAAAAGGTTCACTCATATACTAGAAAAAGAATATAGTTCAGTAATTAGTGAGGTACATGTAATGGAGGACATTTTCCCCATATCGAAATGTGGAATTGTGAATCCTCACAAAGATAAAATCAAAAATTTTGTATAAAAAATTCGGAGAAAATATTCTCTCCTTTATTTTTTATTATTTTCAAGTATTACCTTAATGGATTTATCGGCATTAGACACTAGTGTAAAACCTTCCTGAGCCTTTTCAAGGGGTAACTTATGAGTTATCGCGTCTGTGACAATTAACTTTTTAGATTTAATCAATTCGATAGCATCGATAATGTCTTTACCCGCTCCAGCATAGGTTGAAAAAATTTTAATTTGTTTATTCCAGACATCAAATAGGTGGATCGGGATCTCAATTTCTGGTTTAGTGGGTGCGAATAATAAAAGAGTGCCCCCGGGTTCGACAGATTGTACTGCCTGTTTTACTGCAGCAGTAGACCCAGTACAAAGAATGACAAAATCGACCAATCGACCATCATTGTTTTTTTCAATAATTTCAGGGATATTTTCATTTGCATTAATTGCAATATCGGCACCCATCTTTCTGGCCATTTCAAGTCTATAATTGTTAATATCAGTTCCAAATATCTTTGATGCTCCTAGGGACTTAGAAAGTTTAATATTAAGTAAACCTGCAATTCCACTTCCTAAAACTAGTACACTTTGGGCAGGTTTAAATCCGGCAATCCTAAATCCACGAACAACGCAAGCAAGCGGCTCAATAAATGTTGCCTCATCGTTACTCATTTCATCTGGAAGAAGAAAGGTTCCTCTATCAACATTAATTGCTGGTATTCTAATATATTCTGCAAAACCGCCTGGATAAAATTTGGTAGAATGTAATGTATCGCATAATGTATGCTCGTTATTAAGACAATATCTACATGTATTACAGGGTACATGATGAGTTACAAAAACTCTGTCTCCAACTTTGAATTTTTTAACGTTTTTCCCACATTTAACAATTTTACCCGCGATTTCATGACCAAGTACAAGAGGTGCCTTTTTTATTCGATACCATTCCATGACATCACTACCACAGATTCCACTAGCAATAACCTTTACTAGCAATTCGTCGTCGTCAATCTTTGGAATATCCATTTCCTCGATTCTGACGTCAAGATTATTGTAGTACATAGCTACTTTCATCTTCTTCATATGATGAAACCTCTTTTCTGATAATATTACATAGATCTTAATCGCTTAATTCGGGAATCGATAGGGGGATGCGTAGACCATATTGAGCTTACACTTTGACTCTTGAAAGGGTTAGCGATATAGAGTGGAGCAACTGTTTTAGATCCTTTTGGCTTACCTTGTGGAATATCATTTTTTATCTTTTCAAGCGCTTTAGCAAGACCCTCTGGGTTTCTAGATAGATAAGCACCATTGGAATCTGCCAGATATTCTCTTTTTCTAGAGATAGCTAGATATGTTAGTCTTGAAAAAATTGGAGCAAGTATTACAAACAATATGGCAATGACTAATAGGATTGCATTTCCTTCGCTTTTTCTTCCTCTACCTGCACCCCCCCAGAAAAGTGAGTAAAACAAAATTTCTGAAATTAATGCAATAGCTCCTACTACCCCTATGGTCACTGTAGCAATCAAAATATCATGATTTTTTATGTGACTCATTTCATGTGCAATGACTCCTTCCAATTCATCTGTCTTCAATTTTCTAAGCGCTCCTGTTGTTGTGCAAATCACAGCTTCCTCCGGTTTTTTCCCAGTTGCAAAGGCGTTAATATTGTCTGAATCTTGAACATAAACCTTGGGCATTGGAAGACCTGCAGCAATCGACATCTCCTCGACTTTATATATCAAGAGTTTTTCTTCTCTGTTTGCTGGATTTGCAGGTCTTGCTTTAGCTGCTGATAATACAGTACTTACTGAAAATGAATAAGTAATGGCTACGTAAGCCAGAGCAATAGGAAGACCAAAAAGGAGTGCGATGTATATGTTACCAAAATAGATATAACCGAATGCAAAGATTACTCCGATGAAAAGAAGCGCCATTAATGCACAGATAACTACAGTTAATCTTTTGTTCCTTTTTATATGATCTTCTATCAGCAATTGTTTAGGCATAATAACCATTATCAAATTATTTTAGAATTTAACCTTTGGTACTTCTCTTGCCGCCTCTGGAATTTGCAACATTTCCTTTGTTTTTTTATTCATTCTCCTGGCAAACCAATATCCAGGAAAAGTTTCAACAATGTTGTTAAATACTAAAACTGAATCGTTGAAGTGCTGCCTTGCATATGAAATCTTGTCCTCAGTGTGTGTTAATTCATCCTGAAGTTGCAAGAAATTTTGATTTGCTTTTAAATCAGGATATCCTTCCGCAACTGCAAATAGTGATTTTAATGCCCCTGTTAACATATTGTCTGCTTCTATATTTTCCTGGGGAGTTTTTGCATTCATAAGTGCAGATCTGGCACGAGTTACATTTTCTAAAACCTCTCTCTCATGTTGCATATATCCCTTTACTGTTTCCATGAGATTAGGTATTAAATCTGCCCGTCTTTTCAATTGAACATCTATTTGAGCCCAAGAATTGTCTATACGATTTTCCAATCTAATAATTCTATTGTAATATCCCCAAAATATCAATAGAAATGCTACAACAATTACTAAAACAATTATCCCAATCAATATTAATATATCCATATCTCTTCACCTACATCTATTTTTTATTAGATTTAAATATCTCATAAGCCTCCTTAGGTGTGGCTTTTTTGTGCACTATGGCATTGACAGATTTTATCATTCCAACAGGGTCCGTGCTTTGAAAGATATTTCTGCCCATATCAACACCGATTGCACCTGCTTGTATCGCGTCATAAGCCATTTGTAAGGCATCTTTTTCGGGTTGTTTTTTACCCCCAGCAATTACAACAGGTACCGGGCAGGTTTCAATTACTTTTTCAAAATCTTTACAGAAATATGTTTTGACTATATGGGCGCCCAGTTCCGCTGCAATACGTGATGCAAGACCCAAATATCTAGCATCTTTTGCCATGTCTTTTCCCACTGCTGTTACCGCAAGTACGGGGATACCATACATCTCTGCTTCATCGATGTATTCGGTCATGCCAAGAATAGTATCTCTTTCAAAATCAGCTCCTACTAAAATTGAATATGCCACCCCTGCAACATTTAATCTTAGAGCGTCTTCAATCGATACTACTGTACCCTCATGTAAAAGCTCTTTTCCAACTATGCTTGTACCTCCTGATACACGAAGCACTATTGGAATGTCTGTGGTGGGATTAATGTAATTTCGAAGCGCTCCTCTTGTTAGCATCAGTGTGTCAGCATACTTCAGTAACGGGTCAACCATTTTTTTAATGTTTTCTAAACCCGAGGTAGGACCCATAAAGTAACCGTGGTCCACTGCAAGCATTACGGTATGATCGTCCTTGGGTTTGATTATTTTTGAAATTCTATTTTTCATTCCCCAATCCATAAATGACTAGCCTCCGAATGGTCAGAAAGTAAAACACTATTATATATGTTGTCCCCAATGAATTAAAAAAGAGAAATATTCCGTGCTTTTTTATAGACAAATGTTGTTTCAAAAACACAATGACCTATGAAACAGTATTTGATCAAAAAAGAAAAAATCTTGTCACAAAAAAAATAATTAATAGATTAAGTGAAATTACTGATGACAATGTTTCAACTAAGGAAGTTGATAGAGTCAGTTATTCTAAGGACTACATGCCAATTACTCTAAGATGGCTTTTAGATGGAAAACTTCCAGCACTTCCAGATTGTATAGTATGGCCTGAAAATACCTCTCAAGTTTCTGAAATATTGAAAATAGCAAACAACGAAAAAATACCTGTAATTCCGTTTGGTGACGGTTCAGGTGTGTTAGGCGGATCAATACCAGTGCAAGGGGGCATAATTTTAGATTTAAAAAAGATGGATAAAGTAACAGAGATTGATGATTCAAGTCTTTTGACAACTGTACAAACTGGAATAAACGGTATGAATTTTGAAAGGTTTCTCAATCAACACGGTTATACCATGGGGCATATTCCCCAATCTTTATATTGTTCAAGTCTTGGTGGTTGGATTGCATGTAAAGCAGCCGGACAATTTTCTACAAAATATGGTAAAATTGAAGATATTCTAGTTTCGCTTGAGGCTGTTCTTCCAGATGGAAGTATTATTAAATCTAAAAAGGTACCTAGATCTTCTACAGGACCTTCGGTAGAAAGATTATTTTTAGGTTCAGAAGGGCAATTTGGAATCGTCACTGAAGCAAGTTTTAAAATCTGGCCATATCCAGAAAAACAAATCTTAGAGTCATATGTATTCCCAGAACTTTCCAATGCTTTAGAGTCTGTTAGAAATATAATGAGAAAAAATGTATATCCTGCTGTAATTAGAATATATGATAAAAACGAAACTTTACGCCATTTTTACAATACCCCAGACGTGAAAGACAAGATAATGTTGATTCTTCTTATGGAAGGAGATGAAAAATTAGTGGAACTTGAGAATAATATCAGCAGTTATATATGTAAGTCAAAAGGTGGAAAATCGTGTGGAGAAAAACCGGTTAAACATTGGTTGGAAGCCCGTTTTAATGTCAGGGAGTCATCGGATTTCACACCAAAGGGATTTGTTTTTGATACTGTTGAGGTATCTGTGAGTTGGAAATATGCTTTGGAATTTTATAATAAAATGATAGAATCTATGAGGGAAATAAAAGGGGTGGTAGTGGCATCAGCACATGCATCACACTTCTATCCACAAGGAATTTGCTTTTATTTCACATTTGGCGGTGTACCCCCAAAAAATGTTAAGCCATTTAATTTTTATCAATCTGTATGGGACAATATGATGAAAACTTGTATTGATCAACATGGTTCTATTAGTCACCATCATGGAATAGGACTTATCCGATCCAAATGGTTATCTAAAGAGTTGGGTGATCGTTTCAATTTATTAAAAAAGATTAAACATGCAATAGATCCAAATAACATTATGAATCCGGGTAAAATGGGGCTTGATGATGAATATTAGTAAAAAATATGCCTGGATCATGGATTCCCTAAGCCACACACCATTTTCTGTTAAAGCTAGAGCGATGAAACATTTTCTTACTGGTAAAAAGGAATATCTTGCTAAAAAAAATACTAATGCAGATATTGAATCTATAGTCAAATGCTCTTTATGTCCAAATATGTGTCGTTTTGACTGCCCTGTGTCTGAAGCAGAGAAAAATGAGACGCTTTCCCCATCTGCAAGAGCTCGTATTGCGTATCTTTTCGAAATGGGGTTTTTGGAAGGTGAAGATGTAACAGATGCTCTTTATAGCTGTTGTAATTGCGATGCATGCCGCCAATGGTGCCCATTTGAATTTTCACTTGGAGATATCTTGCGAGGAGTTCGTCGAGATCTGGTTGAGAAAAATAATTTGCCAAAACAGGTTTCAGAGTTAAGAGAGACTATTGAAAAAAAGCATGTTACCGATGATAAATCTTTTGATATTGCTGGGAAACACAATGGAGATTTACTTTATTTCATGGGTTGTACTGTTATGGCTAAGCATGAAAGTATTGCAGTGGCCATGACAAAAATAATGGAAAAAGCAGGGGAAAAATGGGCAATTTTAGAAGATGAATGGTGTTGTGGTGCACCTTTATACAACCTTGGTTTTATTGAGGATTTTATAGATATCGCTGAAAAAAATGTACTCAAGATAAAGGAAACTGGTTGTAAAGAACTAATCTGTAGCTGCCCAACATGCGCATATATACTTAAGGAAATTTATCCTAAATTTAAACTTAATGTAGGTGTAAAAATTCTTCATGCAACGGAGTATCTGGCTAGATTGGACAAATCATATAAGATTTCTAAAGAATTTGAAATAAACTATGTTTATCATGACCCCTGCACACTTGTCAGAAAACTTGGAATTGTTGAACAACCCCGACATGTTTTGAATAAGATTAAAGGATTAAAATTAAAAGAACCATATTTTCATAATAAAGACACTCAGTGTTGTGGTCGTGGTGGAAGCTTGGCAACAACCTATCCAGGTATTTCAGAAAAAATTACAAAAAAACGTCTTGAAGAGCTTAGCAAATATGCAGACTTTATTATAACTGCGTGTCCCACATGCAAATCAGCTTTTTCAAATCTTGGAGGAAAAGTTTATGATATCTCCGAATTAATTTATGCCGGATGTAAAACAGATGAAAGACAGTAAGATTAAAAGAAAGCTAATTAAATCTTTTAAGAAGTACGGACTAGAAAATGTTTCTATAAAATTAAATGAAAACATAGTATTTTTAGAAGGTAAAGTCGACTGTTATGAGAAATACATTATTGCAGGGCATCTGGCTGGGGGAAATAGTATTGTTCGTGGTGTTGTAAATAACATCGCATATCCAGAAAAGATTAAAAAGAGGGAAAAAAAAGGTAAGGACGCGTGCATTGGCTCGGCTGATGTTGTCGTTGTTGGGGGAGGAACAATAGGATGTTCAATTGCTCGCGAACTTTCAAAATACGAGCTTAAAATAATTATTATTGAAAAAGATGAAGATGTTTCGTGCGGTGCAACAAAAGCCAATAATGCAATGGTTCACTCGGGAATCGGAGAGGAGCCAGGAACACTCAAACAGAAATTATGTGTCCAAGGACATTTTCTTTTTGAAAAACTTTCAAAGGAACTTAGTGTACCATATCGTAAATGTGGAATGTTAATTGTTATTACAAAAGACTCTTTAGAGAATTTAAAATTACCATCATTTTTATCAAATTTTCTTGCCAGGTATTTGATTCCCTATATAATTCTTAGAAGAGGTAAAAAAATTAAGATTCCCTTGGAGAAAATTTCCAGAAAAAAAATCCTTGAAATTGAACCACAACTTACAGATAGAACAATAACCGGTATCTCATCTCCTACCTATGGAGTAACATCTCCTTATGAATTTTGTATCGCCCTTGCGGAGAATGCAGTTGAAAATGGAGTAGATATAAGATTAAATACAGAAGTAGTTGGAATAGAATTAGAAAAAAATCGAATAAAAAGTGTAATTACAGATAAAGGAGAAATTAGAACTGCATGGCTTATCAATGCTGCTGGGGTTAATGCAGATGAAATTGCAGAAATGGCTAAAGATAGATTCTACACTATCCATCCAAGGAAAGGTTCAACATTACTTTTTGATAAGTCAAATGCCGGTTACATATCTCATAATTTATCTTTTTTCCAATTTCCCATGAAGCAACATACAAAGGGAGGTGGTGCAATGGTAACCACTCATGGAAATATCCAGTGGGGCCCCACAGCAATTGAAATTCCAGATAAGGATGATGTATCTGTATCAAAATATGAGATTGATAGTATATTTGAAAAATATTCAAGATTACCTCCAAATTTTAGTAAAAAATCAATAATCGCTTATTTTGCAGGTATACGCTCACCAACATTTACAGAGGATTTTATCATTGAGGCATCAAAAAAAGTAAAAGGATTGATTCATGTTGCAGGAATTCAATCACCAGGCATTGCGGCATCGCCGGCAATTGCTATGATGGTTACAGATATTTTAAAAAATGAAGGTTTAACTCTAACAAATAATCCAAGATTTGAACCTCTACGTAAAAATCACATCACTGTTAGAGAACTAGATTATAAAAAGAGAAAAAAGGCAATTGAAGAAAATCCCTTGTACGGAAGAATTGTATGTCGTTGTGAAGAGGTAACTGAAGGCGAGATAGTAGATGCGATTCATTCCAATATTCCTGCAAACAGTCTTGATGCTATAAAGCGGCGAACCAGAGCGGGCATGGGTCGATGCCAGGCAGGTTTCTGTCTACCGAGAGTAGCAAAGATTCTATCAAGGGAAACGGGAAAACCTATTGAAGAAATTATGAAAAATTCAAAAGAATCACGATTGTTTATTGGTAAATCAAAGTGTCTTTTGGAGGAAATTGATGGAAACTGATGTTGTGGTGATTGGTGGTGGGCCAGCCGGTTTAGCAGCGGCGGCGATTGCATCTCAGCATCAAGTTGATGTTACTATTTTTGAACGTGCAAGGGAACTTGGCGGAATCCTTCCACAATGTATTCACAATGGATTTGGAAATTTTATATTTAATAAAATGCTCACGGGTCCTGAATATGCCCAGCATTACATTGATTTGGTCAAACAACTGAAAATTTACATTAAAACTGATACAACTGTTTTGAAAATTACAAAAGATAAACAAATTATTGCTACAAATTCTAAAGACGGTCTTTTTAAAATTAAAACAAAATCAATAATCCTTGCGATG
This sequence comes from uncultured Thermoplasmatales archaeon, assembly GCA_964615235.1. Taxonomy (GTDB): domain Archaea; phylum Thermoplasmatota; class E2; order DHVEG-1; family DHVEG-1; genus JAFGPP01. The sequence continues at coordinate 46,395 of CAZTMK010000003.1, read as the reverse complement.
GGATGTCGGGAAAGAACCCGTTCACAAGTTCTTCTGCCAGGGTCACGTCCTGCAGGTATCTACACTGCTGGAACAACTCAGAGACTGATAAATATCGATGGAATAATGCCTGGGAGTAAAATAGTCATTTTAGGATCAGGTGATGTGGGTTTGATTATGGCTCGTCGTTTCATTTTAGAAGGAGCAGAAGTAGAGGGTGTTTATGAGATTCTTCCACATCCCGGTGGGCTTACTAGAAATATTGTACAATGCCTGGAAGATTTTGACATTCCATTGAATCTGTGTAATACGGTAACAGAAATACACGGAAAAAAACGCGTAACTGGTGTAACGATAGCAGAAATTGATAGGTCTACTTTCAATCCAAAAAAGCAAACAGAGCGCTTTGTTCCTTGCGATACATTGATTCTTGCTGTTGGGTTAATTCCGGAGAATGAATTGTCAAAACAAGTTGATATTTTAATGGATTCAAACACAGGTGGTCCCGTTGTTGATAATAATATGCAGACTTCCGAAGATGGTATTTTTGCCTGTGGCAATGTTGTTCATGTACATGATTTGGTAGATGATGTAACAATTTCATCAGAATTAGCAGGAAAGGCTGCAGCGGAATATGTAAAAAATCAAATCAAAGAAAGTGCCCTTAAGTCAATACTTCCTGGGAAAAACGTTTTTTATGTTGTACCGCAGCACATTAGATCCGATTTAAAATCTCCAGTAACTCTTTATTTTAGGGTAAAAAACATAATGAAGAATGCAGAGATTAAAGTAACTGAAAAAAATTGTATAGTCGCACAAAAAAAGGAGCGAATTGTAAAACCTCCAGAAATGGTGAAAATTGATATTTTACCTGAGGATGCAAATAAAATAAAAAAAAGTGTTGAAGTTAGCGTTGAGGGGGAATTATTTTGATTGCAAAAAAAATCACATGTATTTGTTGTCCTCTTGGATGTAGTATCAATGTGATTGTTAATGGGGATGATTATCAGGTGATTGGGGAACAGTGTAAAAGGGGAAAAGATTATGCTATTCAGGAAGTAAAAGACCCGCGACGAGTATTGACAACAACTGTAAAAATTAATTTCGGTACACAAAAAATGCTTCCTGTAAAAAGTCAAAAAGAGGTTCCCAAAAACCTCTTGTATGGATGCATGAAAATTTTGTCAAAAGTAGTTGTCGAAGCACCGATAAGACGTGGAGACGTTATATATAAAAATATACAAAATACTGGAATTGATATTATTTCAACCCGTGACATGGAAAGGATGTAAAATGAACAAATACATCATAGCAGTAGATGATGGAACGACTGGAATTAGGGCAATTATTTTTGATAAAAATGCAGAAATTGTTTCCCAGTCTTACGAGAAAATTAGCCAATATTTTCCGCATCCAGGTTGGTGTGAACAAGATGGAAAGGAAATTTGGGAAAAATGCTTAATAGTTATTAGAAACGTATTAAAATCTTCAAAGATCAAGCCAGAGCAAATATTGGCTATTGGAATTTCTTCTCAACGTTCTTCTAATCTTTTGTGGGATAAAACAAATGGAAAGCCTGTTTACAATGTGATTACCTGGCAGGATACCAGAACCGCCAAGATCTGTGCAGAAAAAGATAATGCATTTAAGATGAAATCAATTCGCACATTAGGAAAATTTACAAAGGCAATATCTTCTGTCGCGACGGGAATCAGAAAAACAACTGCTGGCGCGCGTCTGATCACAACGGCAACACTTTCTTTTCCAACTGCTTCGTCTCTTGCTCACACAAGGTGGATACTTGATAATGTTGATAAATCAAAGGAGATAGAAAACAAAGGTAATCTTCTAAATGGGACAATTGATACATGGCTGATTTGGAATCTAACCGGTGGAAAAGTTCACGCAACAGATTATTCAAATGCTAGCTCGACAGGCATGTTTGACTCATTCAAGTTAGAATGGAGTAATTTTTTTCTGGATTTGTTTGATGTAGATATTGACATCCTTCCAGAGGTTTTTGAGACCAATGGCGATTTTGGGGTAACTAGTAAAGAAATCTTTGGTTGCGAAATTCCGATTCGATGTTCGGTTGCTGATCAACAATCCTCATTATTTGCAGCGGGATGTTTTAAACCTGGTGATGTGAAACTGACCAATGGAACAGGTAGTTTTATTGATATGAATGTAGGTCACAAACCTTCTCCGTCCCTTCATAAACTTATACCGTTGATTGCATGGAGGTTGAATAATCGAACAACTTTTATGCTAGAGGGGATGGCGAATACAACTGGATCTGCAGTTCAATGGCTAAAAGAAAATCTTTCAATAATTGAGGGGGAAGAGGATAGTGAAAAAATGGCATACAAAGTCGAAGACACTGGTGGAGTCTATTTCGTACCAGCTTTCACAGGTCTTTCCTCGCCGTACTGGGATCCCCATGCTTCCGGGATAGTTATTGGTTTAAACAGAAGAACTACTAAGGAACATATTGTAAGGGCTGCGTTGGAGGGGATAGCATTCCGGTGTAAAGATGTAATTCAAGCAATTGAGAAATCCCCGGGATTGAATATATCCTCAATTAAAGCTGATGGTGGAGCATCGAAAAATAACTTTCTTTTACAGTTTATCGCAGATATGCTAAATGTAGAGGTTGAAAGGCCCGTAATGCTTGATGGAACTGCTCTTGGTGCTGCCTATTTAGCGGGTCTTGGATCGGGATATTGGGATTCTGTTGAGGAGCTTTTAAAAACAAGAAAATTGGACAAAACATTCAAACCGATGATGAAAGAAGAAAAACGCCAACGACTTTACTCTGTCTGGAAAGATGCTGTTCAAAGATCTTTGATGTGGCAAAAAGAAAAATAATTTTGATAAATTGTTCAATTTATCAGGTAAATCTTTTATGCAAGATTGTATTACCAGATTCAATCATTGGGGAGGCAGAAAATGTCTATGGTAGAGAATTTGGAACCCAAACTTCTTTGGAAACGGTTTGAAGAAATCAGCAATATACCAAGATGCTCTAAACATGAAGAAAAAATTCGACAATATCTTCTTGACTTCGGCAAGCAAAAAAGATTGAAATCAAAAACTGACAAGTCAGGAAACGTAGTTATTACAAAACCAGCTTCATCGGGTATGCAGAATAAACCGACGATTATTTTGCAAAGTCATATGGATATGGTTTGCGAAAAAAATAGTGATGTCGATCATAATTTTGATAAAGATCCTATAAAACTAAAACGAGATGGAGATATTCTCACAGCAGATGGTACGACTTTGGGCGCAGATGACGGTATAGGTGTAGCCACAACTCTTGCCATTCTGGAAAATGATGAACTCAAACACGGTCCAATAGAGGCACTGTTTACTGTAGATGAGGAGACAGGTCTTACAGGTGCATTTGCATTAGAAAAAGACATGCTTACTGGAAAAATAATGTTGAATATTGATAGTGAAGATTTTGGCGTAATAACTGTTGGTTGTGCAGGCGGCGGAGAATCAAAAATTACCCTTCCAATCAAAAAACAAACTGTCGACAAGGATTTATCACATTTGCAGATAAAGATTTTGGGATTGCGTGGTGGACACTCCGGTGTTGATATTCATGAACAAAGAGGAAATGCAATAAAAATACTTGCCCGAGTTTTATGGAAGACCTCTAAAAAACACTCATTTTTATTGTCAGATATAAAAGGCGGAGATAAACATAATGCCATTCCTCGCGAATCAACAGCAACAGTATTTGTTAAAAAAGAGGACAAAAAATCATTTATTTCGGATCTTAAAGATGAAACAAAAATTATTCTGGATGAAATAAAGTCCATTGATCCAGGTCTGAAGGTTGATGTAAAAGATATTGGCTCTATAGATCGTTCGCTGGATAAGCAGTCTCACTTTATCCTGTTGAATCTTATACACGGTCTTCCTCATGGTGTTCATAAGATGAATTATGACATTCCCAAACTTGTTGATACATCTACAAACCTTGCAACTCTTAAAATTGAAAAAGGAAAAGCAATTATGGGCTTAAGTTCAAGAAGCTCAATAGGATCGGCTCTTCAGGACATGCGGGACAGGATTCGCGCCATTGCAGAACTTTCTGGAGCAAAGGTAGAGGAAGATAAACCATACCCGGGATGGAAGCCAAATCTTGATTCTAAATTGCTAAAAAAATCTAAACAGATTTTCAAGGAAATGTATGGCAAAGATCCAGTTGTAGAGGCAATTCACGCGGGTCTAGAATGTGGGATAATAGGTGAAAAATTTCCGGGAATGGATATGATTTCAATTGGTCCTACTATTAAATATCCTCATTCTCCAGAGGAGCAAGTTAAAATTAGTACAGTTGAGAAGTTTTTTGATTATGTTGTAAAAATACTTCAAACTGTATAATCACCTCACTTTTTCTTTTATACTTTCAATTTAGCTATAAAGAATAAACATTTTTTTGTAAAGAAATTTGAAAAATTATTTAATCCCTCAGTTAAAAATGAAATGGATTAATTAAATTACTTTAACCTATTGAGAAATATTTATAATAAACCAAGGAAAAATTTAAATTGCGCTATGACATTACATATCATTAATAAACTATTGGAGGAGATATTTATGAAAAATTATTGTGCTAAAAAAATGATGCTAGCAATAGTTCCTTTTATTGTACTATCACAAGTCATTATCCTGCCTGTTATGTCAACTCCCGAAAATACTGAAGATATTAATCCTTTAAAAATCAAAATTTTAGATACAGTTAAACGTCAAGTTACTGAATATGAAGTTACTTCTGAGACCATGAAAACATTTATTTCTCTAATTATGGACCAAAAGATAGGCAATTCATTTGGGGATTCTGTAAAAAATAAGCTCGAGATTCTAGAAAATATTGGTTTGCTAGACTCTAGCACTGAAAACCACATCAACGGACTATTAAATAAAATTCCAAACTTTAAAAAGGGTCAAACTTCCTCGCCAAGGTCAAGAGCTATTTTTGATTTGTTTAACTTTTTTAATGGCGTGCTAGTAGGTTTAAAGGGACAAAAAGACAATTCTTTTTTAGACTTGCCCGTAGTTGATTTTCCTTTTATAAATAGCACAATAACGGCATTGTTTTCAGTTTATGGTCAATATTCTGGAGAAGGATTCATTTTTACATTAGGGACACTAGGTTTCAAGTATCTTTATGATTTCGATACAGACAAATATGGATTTCCACCGTTTCCATCTATCAAGGGTTCACTTATAGGTTTCTCGGGAATTATTTTGGAAGCGGAAATTGGGGACCAACTTGGAGAAGAATATGAAGGTTCTTATATTGTTGTAGCAGGAATGACTATTCTTACTGCATGGAATAATGTTTAATTAAATAGAAACATTAATTAATAATATTATTTCTTTTCCATAAAAATAAACTTAGCATAGTTTCCAATTTTTTTCTTCAATTTAATTTTTATTTAGAAAATTATAATAAAAAGATGAAATTATTTCATGAATAAATTAAAAATCAAAAACTAACAGTATCTTTCCTTAATATAGCTGAATTCATAAGTACAAATTTTTGTACTATTATTTAAATAATTGTAGAATATTTGTTTGCTTAGATAGGAGGATTGTGGGATTAAAGATGGTCTAGACTTTAGGGCATGTTTGTTTTTTAAAAAATTTTTAAAAACTTATTATCTATTATTAAAAAATAACTTATCATATAAAGGCAATAAAAATAGGTGGTAATTTTGAATAAAATATGTAAATTTTTAATCATTATTTATTTAATAGTTATTTTATCCTCTTTTTCTGGGTGTATCAATCAAAATACAGATTTGAACTTAAAACCATCTAATCAGAACGAAGAATCAATAACTACTCTAGCTTCTGTGGGATGGAGCATAGAAGAAGATTACAAGGATGCAGTTTCTGAGGCCATATCAATGGCAAAAAGCGGGCTTGGTAATAAAACACCTGTTTTTGCCTATATAGTTATGACACCTAGGTCTTCCCAAGAAGAAAATAACAATACTGCCGATGAAATAAGGAACCATCTTGGACCGGATGTAAAAATGGTTGGGTTGACTACAAAACTTGGCGTGATGACTAATGACGGTATTCATGTTGGAAAAAATGGATCAATTGGAGTACTTTTGGTTGCCTCAAAGAATATAACCTTTGGAGTAGGTGAAGTAGATCTGACAAATTTTAATTCATCTGAAGAGGCAGGAAGAACAGCTATAAGAAATGCGATTGAGGATGCTGGAAATCCTGTAGACCTTCCAAATATGACTCTATATATAGGGACCACCCGTAGGGGTGATGATATGAGAATACTAGATGGGATAGCTGAGATTATTGGTCCTGAATCTCCAGTAATAGGCGGTAGTGCGAATGATGATATAATTACAGGTTTATGGGTGCAATTTACTCATAGAAAAAGCTATGACAACGGTTTAATCTTAGTTGCAATTTACACAGATTTGAAAAACGGGTGGGGTTTTGAAACAGGATATAAACTTACTGATCATCATGGCATTGCCACAAAATCTGATGGTTATCTTATTTCGGAGATTGACGACCGCCCCGCTCTAGATGTCTATGATGAATGGGTAAATGGGGAGTTATATCAGAAATTAGAAGCAGGGGAATTCAATGATGAAACTGGAAATATTTCCTTTAGTTTAATAAAAGAATTTACTCTCATGAATCCAGTTGCAAGGGTAATGAGAACGGAGGATGGTAGAATAGGACATTACACAGTATCTCCAATTCCAAGTACAGAGGATGTTGAATCTAAAAATTTAAGGGTATTTGCAGAGATACAAGAGGGATGGGAGATAGCACTTTATAGAGGAACATGGCAAACGCACATGAATAGAGTAGAAACAATACCGAGTGATTCCCTAGAAAGAGCAGGATTGGATCCTGGTGAGGGTATGTTTGCCATAATGCAATTTTGTAACGGGCTAAGAAGCCAAATTCCATCAGAAGAATTTTCAAAGGTCCCTGCTATTACAGATGATGTTCTTGGTGGAGTCCCATTCATAGGGGCAATTACTGGGGGCGAACATGGACCTTTACCTGAACTAGGAAGAAATGTTAATGCAAATCTAATTGAATGTATGATTGTTGTAGGTTGATCTATAATGACTCCTAGGATATAGACATGAAACTTTTCCGAAAAACATTCATAGCAGTGTTTTCCTGTTTTATCTTTATCATAATTATATTGTCTTATATATTGGCAGTCAACCACATAAGTGATTCGGAAAATGCGCTGATAGAACAAAACAGAATATATGGGAGATTAATATCAAGACAAATTGAAATTGGATATCTCCAATCTGACTGGCCGTATGAAATATTGAATGAACTATCCAATCGAGATGACTTTATCTTTTGGTGGGTTGTCAAAGGTGACGATACTATATATCGCTCTGATAACATTTCATTTATGAGAACGAACGTCTATGATTATTTTCCACAGTTAAAAGATCGAATAGCATTTGACGACACAATTTATTCTAATAAAGATAGTAATTATGCAATTTACTTTAAAAGTTTCAGTTATGGAAGCGAAGTTTGGACAATCTGGATTGGTTTTTCGTTGGATGTGATTTCCCTAACAAGCATGAATATTATTATTACTGTTTTATTAGCTGTTATATCTACACTGATGGTAATTTTTGTTGTACTATATTTATTAATAAAATCCTTTACCAATCCGATTGTTAATCTATGGAAAACCGTATCAGAATTCGGTAAAGGAAATTTTGACGCTAGATCAGATATAAAATCAAAAGACGAAATAGGACAACTTGCCTCGGAATTTAACATAATGACTAAAAACTTAAATGATTCAAGGTTAAAAATTGAAAAATATAGTAAAAATTTGGAAAAATCACTTAAACAAAAAGATGAATTTATTAGTCAATTGGGGCATGATTTAAAAAGTCCACTGAATCCTTTGATCAATCTTTTACCTATTCTTGAAAAAGAGATAGAAAATCCAAATCACAGAGAGATTTTACGAGTAGTTAATAGAAACGTTGGATATATGAAAAATCTTGTAAAAAAGACCTTAAAACTTGCAAAATTAAGTGCATCTAGTACTAAATTAAAAGTTGAAGATGTTAATCTTTATGATATAGTCAATATGATAATTAAAAAAAATTATATTGTATTTTCTAATAACAATATAAAAATAGATAATAACGTATCTGACAAGATAATTGTAAAGGCCGATTCATTACAAATTGAAGAATTATTTGACAACATTATTAGTAATTCTATTAAGTATAGTCCAAACGGTGGTACTATTACAATAGACGCGAAATTTGATAATGATTTTGTCAATATATCAATTAGAGATGAGGGTAATGGAATGACACAAGAAGAGATGGGTCATGTGTTTGATGAGTTTTATAAGGCAGATTGGTCAAGACATGATTTTGAAAGTAGCGGTTTAGGTTTACCGATATGTAAACGTATTGTTGAAAAACATGGTGGAAAAATTTGGGTAGAAAGTGAAGGAGTTGGTAAAGGCTCTACTTTTAACTTTACCCTCCCCATTGAAAATGTTATAGTTGAAAATGAAGTTAGCCAGGAAATTGATAATTTTCTTCTTGTACAGGAATTGAAGAAGAAAGATATGGATTATTTAAACAAATAAAATATTTAAAATAGAGTTGACAATTCAACAAAATACAAAAACAATTAAAGTAAAAATTAAATCATTTAAAAAACTAAAAACTCATTTTATTTCTGGAAGTAATTATAGATTAAAGTATGTCACTTTTGAAGGAATTTTATATGGATTTAATCAATAACTTGTTTCTTTTGTCAGTACTATGAAAAACCACCGATTCTAAGGCTTGGGTCTCCGAGAAGAATCCATTGTTGAACTGTTTTTGGATGACCTGCACCAAGATCTCCCATATCAAAGGTATTTATGTAGCTTGTAAGTGTAGAAGTGTACGCGTCTCCAAGAATTTCTTTTCCTTCTTCTCCGTACTGTCTAAAGAATTCAATAGTAATCCAAGAATCTCCACCACCTGATGTGCACATTTTTCCTGGCATTCCATATCCTAGCCCGGTATTTCCCATTGTAGCAATTGCTCCGCCATCTGGCCTACTTATCAAAAACCAACTGAATGTTTCGGGGACAGCTGCACCATATGTCCAAAATGCCTTTTTTGGCAGATTCAGATTTTTAAAAATATATGGCATTATATGTAAAAATGCAGGAATCATAGATACATTAAACTGACTGTTATGGCATCCTCCAATAACTGCAATAGGTAATTTTTCACCATTTTCTAATTGATTCATTGGAAAGAGAGGAAATCTCAAATATGGGGCTTTTGGGTAAAGATTCAAAGATGTAACTCTCAATCCTGTAAAACTTGCGCCGTTTCTATTTCCTGGTACTCCTGGAAAGTGATCAGCCCAGACATTTGGACTTCCATGTCCTGATAAAAATAAAAAACCACATCCTTGGTTTACTGCCTCAATAACATCAGATTCTCCTGTTAGTTTACCGTTTGAAGCCCAAAGTATCTCCCTTTGAAAATCCGAGGGCATATAGTATAGAGCTCCTCCTCTTCCAAGTAATTCTTTCTCACCTGTAGTCCACTCTCCCTCAAAGTACATTTCTGTATTATTTCTCCAATCAGAGAAAACTGTTTCTCCAAGTTCATTTTCAATCCAAACATGTATGTTTGTAATATTACCATATGGTTGAGGGTCGTACGATTTACCTCTTATTGTTAATACTCCGTTAATGTAACTCATGTTTGCCCATGGGTTAAAATCGTTACAATAAGCCTTACCCTCTCCCGGACAGAAGAAATAATCAGTATTTCCCAAAATATTTCCTTCAGAGATAGTAACAATTTCGGCAATTGGTGGTGCGGGATAACCATTTTTTATCTCAGATTTAAGATTATCATCATGATTAAATGTGAGGTTTGTTGTAACTGACCGATCAATTGTAATATTTATTGTATCAATTGGACCAGAAATTTGATCTGAATTTGTGCTCTGCGCATATATTGTGTAATTATCTTCTGGTAATTCTGAGGTGTCCCACGTAATATTTAGATCTTGCTGATCTAGAAAACCATCTCCCGATACAACAATCATCTTCTTAAACCAAGACGGATCGCAGGGGCTTTTTTCATAATTTATAATCTTGTTTACTACTAACTCAACTTCCTTAACATTAACACAAGCTAAACGACCTAGAGATACATCTGGTAGAAAGTCAATTCCAGTGTCATTTTCTATTCCAGGCCTGTTCCAAGCAAAAAAGATATTGTCGCCATTTGGATCCCAATCTTCAAAAGTGCGACCAAAAGTGCTGTCATACTTCCAGATGTCTGCATAATAAAGATCACTTATTACACCGGGATCAAAAGTTGATGATGCCAGTGGATATTTTGGATTATCGTAAACATTTGTATATCTTACAGGGACATTCCAGTCCTTTGAGCCTTGGTTATCGTCGTCCTTTGGAGTGGCCCAAATAAAGGAATTCAAACCACCTACTAGCAGGACATATTTCATGTTCCACTCATCAAAAGCCTCCGCTAAAAAATACTTTATCTTTTCTGGTTTATCCCTGCCTTGATAATCGCGATAAATATCCTCTGTGTTTTTAAGAACGGTTGAAATCCCAAAGCTATTTTTGTGATCGATTAGAGGTTGCAATGCCTGGGAAAATTTCTTGGGTGCAATTATTAATAACTCATATTCACTTTCGGATGTAATAGAGATTGTTGGTTGGTCGTAATTTACAGCAATATCGAAGTCGTCACAAAATAATAGTTCGTCTTCAATAGAATCATACCGTAAAGGAAATAGGTCAACAATAACTTGGGTTGCATGTTTCATATCTGAATTTAGTCCACACCCAATTTTGTAAGAATACCAAGTGGATGGAAATATTGACGAGGTTGACTTTTGCTCATCATCAAGAGTTGATATTTGAAAGTCGCTATCGATTAATATTTGCGGTGCAGGTGATATTTCTAAGTTCATGTCCAAAGGTTGAGCTATAACATTTTTAGGATCAATTTTTACATCGATATTTTTTGAGCCAAAAGGTAATTCGAAAATTTTTTGCTTTTTTGGAAGTATAGGTTCATTTGCTTTCAATACGTAGAGTTCTTCGTCTTCAAAATAATACCTTGCATAATTGTTTTCGATAACACACTTAGGAGATGGTATTTTTATATCGATTTTTTCGGATACAAAGGAAAAGTTAAGATCATCTGTCAATTCTTTTGTTGTAGCAACTACTGTTAATCCACTAAGTACTAGCATACCTAAGATCAAGATTGATATGATTTTATTCATTTTAATCAATTTGAAATATATCATATAACTTATATAAATTATTTATCCGACAAAGAAATTTTAGTCTTTAAAACGTATACAGCACATAAATACAATTAAAACTGATAATAGATTGACTTTAATTTCATAAATATATTTTATTTTAATAAATTCTAACAATATTTAATCTAAAATAATTACAAATGGGCCCAACACAACCGCCTCAAAATCTTTTGAAATGCTTTCAGTATTGTCGGCTTCAATGCTAACAGAAATTTCAATAGGTCCCAAACCAAAAATTTTTTCATCAGTTGAAATGGAGTAAACACCATTAGCTTGAAGAGTTGAAATAGTTCCGCTAGTATCAACATTTAATAATTTGAAAAAACCTCCTTTTAGAACTATGCTCCAATCAATATTTTTAGCGTCTTCATCTCCAATATTTTTTATATTTGTCGTTACAATATCATAACCACCATTTATACCTGTTATAGCAATATCTGAGTTTTTTACATAAACATTAATAGAAGCAATATTTGAATAGAATTCGCCATCGTAACTTCTAACTTCTATCGTGTGCATTCCGTTGATTACAGTTAGTGTATCCCAATCATAATTCCAATATGTTGTACCTGTCGCTGTAAACCAATTTCCATTATCAATTTTAATCTCAACTTTTTGTACAGTTCCGTCAGCATCATTTGCATTTCCAATTATTGATACTGTACCACTGACGTCATCTCCATTGAGTGGTGAGGTAATATCAACAGTTGGTATTGAATATCCATAGGTTTTGAAACAAAAATCAGCCCAATCTTGTGGTTGATCTGAGAGATACTGGTTACCTCGATCATATGGGTCGTCTCCAGGGTTTCTTTGGTCATAACACCACCAAAAATAAGGTTTAATTTTATCACTGGATGTGGGGGACCAAACAATAAAATATGATGATTCAGGAATTACACTAATATTAGGAAAATCCGCCTCAATCCAACCACCAGGCCTGTCGAGATTTATTTCTGATGGAGATATTGTGATTGAGGTAAGATCATCTCCTTCAAGGGAACTTCTGATTGAGATTTTGAGATTGCTTGGAGGGGATTCGTTTCTAAAACCAAAGACTTCAATCCTTGTTAAAACATTTAATGTTGGTTTAAATGATTGTACAAGTTTCCCTGAATAAAAAGTTCCCCAATAATTTCCAGAGCATATAGGTTGTTGTTGATCAAGTTTATCTTCCACAAAAGTTGATCCTGCGGCTACTGAAATAATACTTGATAATATAAAGACACAAAACATTGTAAAAAAAAATTTACTTTCCATCAGATACCCCCTTAAATCCCATATTAAATATTTTATTTCAATATAAAGTTATTGAACAATATTTTACTTAGATATGTTTCTCCTGTTAGTGATGACAGAAAGATTTTGAGTGTTAATACCATTCTGAATTAGTAAATTTAAGATATTTAGAGAATTGATTTTGTAACTATGTACCTGATAAATCTAAAAATTGATGCATTTGAAATTTTCTTATTTTTGATTAGACAGTATCTGAAATTCTGTCAAAATTAAACATATTTCTTTAATTCTCAAAGGTCTAAAAGCAAGAAAAAATATTAATAGATTAATTTTATTTTTTCCGGTTAGTGCGGATATGATCTAGTGGTTATGAGGAACTCCTTAACTCTAAATTTTTCGACGAAAAATTCAACGAAAATCTCAGCGTTATTTTCCACAGACTCTGTAAAAACCTTCTTATCTTTCTTTTATTTCAATTTGTAATGATGCGGGGTATATGCTGAGGAAGCCTAACTAAAAGTTCATAGTTCACAAGATTAAGATTTTCGGAAAATGAAGAGACGGTTATTTTTTTCCTTCCTTGTTTTCCAATTAACACTACCTCATCACCTATAACCACCCCAGTAATTGAAGTAATATCAACAATCATCATGCTCATATTTACCATACCAATAATTGGTGCTTTTTTACCTTTTATCAATACATGTCCAATGTTACTAAGACTTCTGCGATATCCGTGGAAATATCCAATTGGAATAGTAGCAATTTTTGTTTTCCTTACTGCTTGATAGGAGTTTCCATAACCAATAAATTCCCCAGGTTTAACATTCTTTATACTCATGATCATACTTTTCCATGTAAGAATGCTATGGAGAGGATCTTTTCTATATTTTGTATCATCTGACAATAATTTATGAATTCGAACCTCTTTGCTAGGCCAAAATCCAAATTGAGCAATACCAATCCTAACTAGGTCCATCCTTGTTTCTGGATATAAAATAGCGGCAGCTGAACAAGCAGTATGACAATATTTTGGTTTTAACCCCTTTTTTCTAAGACCTTCTTTTATCTCATTAAAAATACTAATTTGTGTTTGAATTCGGAAATAATTTGCTATACTTTCTGCTCCTGCATAATGTGTACAAAGCCCTTCTAGTTCCAGATACTCTAAATTATTTTTAATAATTTTAATGGTCTCCTGTAATTCTTCTCTTTCAATACCTGTTCTGTGAAGACCTGTTTCAACCTCAAGATGAATTTTTGCCTTTAGGCCTAGTTTTTTGGATATCTTTATCGTGTTTTTTAGGCGCTCAAGGTCTATTATAAAAAATGATACATTATTTTTTATGCACCATTCAATTCCCTCATCATCAATCATGCCAATAATCATTATCTCTGTATCTTTCTTTTTGACAGAAAAAGCCTCAGTTGCCTCATAGATATCAAAAACTGCAAAATAATCAACGCCGCTTTCTTCTGCCATTTGAACAAACTCTTTGATTCCATGGCCATAAGCATTGCCCTTTATCACAGACACAATCTTTACATCGGGACCAACAAGATTTCGTAAATATCTAAGATTTTTTTTCAAAGCCTTTTTACTTAGTTCTATATATGATGTGTGTAACATTAACAATTACTCCCTATTAACTGATACAATCTCCTCTAATATTTTGAATAGGACGTCTACTCCAGTTTCAATAATTTCGTCTGGAAAATCGTAATTTTCATTGTGTAAGCTAGGATGATTAATTCCAGATCCTATCCCGAATAACGCTCCAGGAATTTCCATCAAATAATATGAAAAATCTTCTGACCAAGATAATGGACGATTTAACTCTTTTATCTCCTTGTTTAATTTATTAGCAGCTAGTTTAATAATCTCTACACATTTATCGTCGTTTTTCGTAGAGGGAAACTCTTCAACCCAATGTATATTAAATTCAAGTTTATATTTTTCAGCAGATTTCGATATTTTTTTGATAATTTTTCGCTTCATAGACTCAAGTCTATCATCATCAAACGATCTTAAAGTAGCCATTATTACTGCACTTCCAGGTGATGTACCAAAAGCAATCGCTCCCATTTCAATATGGATAACTGTAACAATGTCAGAATCATTTAAGGATGAATTTATTTTTGAAAAATCTGCGAGGTATCCTAAGATTTCTAAAAGTCCATTTACAGGACTATTCCCACTTTCTGGTTCACCTGCATGTGAAGTTTTTCCAATTAAATTAACAATTAGGCCCACAGATGTTGAAGCGAAAACTCCCTTTTTTATAACAATTTGTTCTTTTTTATATCCTGGCAGATTATGTATTGAAAAAATATAATCTGGTTTTAATGAATGAAATAAATCACTATCCATGATGCATTTTGCACCTTTTGCCGTTTCCTCAGCAGGTTGGAAAAGTAAAATTATCTTACCTTTTAGCTTTAATTTTTGTTTATTTAAAATAGATGCAAGACCCAGAAGAATTGTCATATGGCCATCGTGACCACAGCTGTGACTTACATTTGGGAATTGGCTTGAATAAGATAGATTATTTTTTTCACTGATAGGCAAGGCATCCAATTCAGCTCTAAAGATTATTGTAGGTCCAGGTTTTTTTGAATCAAATACAGCAGCTAAGCCATAATTGCACAATTCAGTAATTATTGCATCAGGTTCAAATATCTTGATGTTATCAAAAATAAATTTTGAGGTTTTTTCCTCTTTACCACTTAATTCTGGATTTTTATGTAAAATATGTCTAATATTTTTTAAATCGACTGTACCATCTTTCATAATGCTATCATCAACCTAATCCAAGCAAGTTCAAATGTAAATTTTTATAAATCCTTGTTAAGTTAGGATATCTCTTTTGTAATAAATTTAGAATTCATAAGTTGGGCCACCGCCATATAATTTGGTCTAAAACGAATTTGTTTGCCAATAGAGTAACTTTCAGAGCTTTTTCCTAAACCATATACTGTCAAATCAGAAGTTGTGCCTAAAAACCTCACTTTTTTGTTCTTAGGAGTTAAAAAATCGGTGTTTACATCGATTACTCCAAAGTCCAACAATGCTTTATATTCAAGTATCTTTTTGGATTCCTCAACCGGCAGTTGCGCATGACCAACATTTCCATTTCCAATGATTCCATCAGGATAACTTTCCTTTTTTTCAAATTCTACAATATTTGCTAGAAACTCAAATGCGTTTGTTGATTGATTCTTAAATTTTTTATTTGTCAACGGAGAAGTTCCCAAAAAAACTGCTTCGCCCACTCTGAAATGGTTTACCCCTTCTGGCACTTTACCTTTAGAAAGTAACGGTAAAGTAATTGAGCTGCCACCTGACACCAGTTCTAGGTCGCGTTTAAAACGAGTTTCAATAAGTTGTTTATAAAGGCATAATTGAATAAGCTTGTCAAAAGTAGGTTCTATTCCATACATGCATCCTAGGTTCGTGCCAAGTCCAATAACATCGATATTTGATAAATCGAAAACTTTTTCATAAAATTCTAAAAATTTATCCCTAACCACTCCTTCTCTAAGTTCACCCATCTCAATCATTATTATTATTCTATGTACCTTGTTTTGTTTTTTTGCTTCTTCATTCAAAGCAGTAATTGTATTAAATTCAGTATTTAGTGAAATGTCCGAATACTTAACTACGCTTTTTATGAAAGATTTTGCAGGCGGTTTGAGATACAATGTGGTAATATTTTTATCTATATTTTTGATAATTCTTAAACTAGATATGCGGGAATCTGCGATGGAATGGGTTCTTAATACTTCTTCAGAATCAAGGATTTTTTTTAAAGTTGGTTCATGACCTGATAAAACTTTTGTGACCAATGACCACTCTTTTTTATGTTTATCCATAATGTCATTTATTTTTCTAATATTGTCAATGATTCTTTTTGGATATATCTTAAGTTTTGCCATTATTACCACTAATTGTTTTTATGTCTCATCTCCATGTACTTTGATGTAAATCCAGCTTTTTCATACAAATATCTTGCAGGGTTATCGTATTCCACATGTAATGCAATATTCCCAGGGCATTCCTGAAAAACCCTTTCAATTAATTTTTTACCAATACCTTGTCGTCTATAATCCTTGTGAGTTACTATGTATACTAAAACATGCCCAGGAATGTATCCTGACATAGCTGTGTTATTTACAACAACACCACCTACCAAGGAACTATTTTGAATTGCCAAAACAACAAAACCACCCTTGCCTTCAGCATCTGAGAAGGCATAATCTACTGCTTTTGAAATATCTTCTTTTTTATCTCGATATTTACCCAAATGATTGTAAAGAAAATCGATAAATAATCGTCTAGGTACAAGTTTAGGAAAATCTTCAATATTTTTAACTACTGATATTCTTAACATAATAAAAACTTCCAATTTTAAAATTCAGGAGAATTGCTCTCTTTTATTTTCTATCTCTTTTTTTGTAGTCTTTTTCATAGATCCAAGTATTTCAGCGGTTTCTTTCTTACCTGATTTTTTACAGGTATCGATCATTTTTTCTAGACCATGGACTGTGCTTTCCATCTTTTTTATTTCCTCTTCAAGGAATTTTTCAAATATTTCTGAATTCATTACCTAATCCTCTCATACTTAACGGCTGGAAGTATATTTAACAAAAAACAGGTAAACCCGCCTTTCGCTTATTTAAAGGGGCGTATTACATTCTTTATTTCAAAGCTAAACAATTCCTTTCTTTTTATCATCCATAGGAAGTGTTTTATGTTGAAATCCGCATGATTTACAAACCAATTTATATTTATTAGGCTTGAATTCCTCTTTTACCATAGTTCTTTTTCCACAATTAGGGCATACGAATTTACACATATTATCTTGAGTTTTAACTTAATAGTGATCTCATACAATAATAATTTTTTGGTTTATCATTATTTTAACAAAATAAAAATAAGAGCGGGTGGAATCACTATTTTGGGTCAAATGATAAAAAGTGATATATAAATGTGGGAGATTATTTATTATCAATCACAAGAGGTAAGGTTAGTGATTCATGAAGCCTCATAACAACAAAATTTCTCCACCCACTCAAACGCGCATATATCTTATTTTATATTAGTTTAATTCGCAATTATTAAGTAACATGAGTTTCATTGCAAAATAGAGTGGGGGAATTGAAGATATGTTCGTCTCCTATTTGCTTTAGTGGTTAAAATCTACCTATCCTTAGGTTAAAACTCCTTTTACCGGTTTATTCTGCTTGAAAACCACTGAGCATTTTACCCCTACTCATAAATGTAAATTTTAATAAATTTCAATTATTGTTTATAAACAAGTGGTCGTTAAGTTAACACAATAAATAGAAATAAATAATTAATTTTGAGTGGATATAGTCACTGATACACACGGGGGCAAATATTTACAACAGAAGTCCCAAAATTCATAGCACAGGATAGTAACTATTGTAATCGAAAAATGGGAGGATAAACGTAGACAGATCTTATAGAAGATTGATCACTTTTTCATACCCACTCGATTGGTGCATGATGGTTATATTATTTAACTATTATGAATAAAATTAAAGTAGTATGTTTTATGTGAAAAATTATGGTGGGAATATAATGGATACTGATAAAGAAAGTTTGGAACCACATCGGAAATTAAAATTTAGAAGAGGAGCACCATCTAAATGTGTATGCCCACAGTGTCATTATAAAATAAAGAAAAAACGTGGATTGCCATGCATGACCATGAAGTGTCCTAATTGTGGAGTTAGTCTTGTAGGTAATAAATAAAAATTTCAATAAATTGGTACAACCTGAGCTTTATCTAATAAGTTTAATTTTTTCTTATCTTTAATTGGCAAGCTATGATAACATTCTTTGCAAAGTACAAATTGGTTTCCTTTTATATCCTCAAAAGGTAATATTTGTTTCGTTTTTTTTAATTTTCTTTCGCATTTAGAACAATAAACAGTCATATTACTGATCTGCAGTATTTATACAATGTCTTATATTTAAACCCTTGTAACATATCTTTACTAAATAATCTAGTATATATAAAGACATTAAATTGGATATTTATAGAAATATAATTCAGGAGAAAATCCGTCATTCACAAATATTAAATATGTTGATATCATGCGCCTATTTTGACTTCAGGATGAAAGAGCTCTCGGCTAAAGGTGTGTTTCTTTTTATTGTTGGTATTTGTTGATATTGGTGATAAGATGGTTGTTGTCAAAGAAGGGGACAAAGTACAATTGATATGTGAAATAAAATTAAAAGATGGCACTCTCTGTTATAAAAATGAAAAAGAAGAACCACTTGAATTAGTCATTGGAACAGGTTCCTTTTTTCCAACTTTAGATGATGAATTGAAGAATATGAAGGTCGGGGAAACGAAGACATTTACATTAAAACCAAATGAAGCATTTGGACAACATCAAAAAAAACTAGTAATCGATGTACCAAATAATTGCATTCGTATGGATAAAACCCCGGAGATAGGTTACAAAGTAAAATATAACACGCCAGAAGGTAAGGAATTATTAGGAACGGTTGTGGCAATTAATGACAATTCACTAAAGGTCGATTTCAATCATCCTCTAGCCGGAAAGAAATTATTATTTACTGTAACAATTTTTTCGATTCTAGATAAATAACATACTAAGAACAAGAATAGTCCATTCATTAAATTTTATAAATCAACTTTAACTGCCCTCAATAATGATAAATCAAATATTAATTCCAAATTATCGGCTCTTCTGCATCGGGTTTTATCAATTGCAATAATGTATCGTCCAATTCTTTTTTTGATTCAAAAATTTCAGTAATTTTTGCACCCGATTATTACTATACCTATGAGTATAAATAATTTTTGCTTGATAAAATCAGAAGTGCTGTAACAGACTACATAATAATTTATAATTATCGACAATCTTTATCACGATTTAAGGGAAAAACTTATAACATATTGATTAAATAGTAATATCAGGAAACATACGATTGCCTGTATTTTGGATTATAAGGTTTTTTATTATCTTATTTTTCTGGGTTACATATTAAAAATTAGGTGTCAACATGAATAATGACGACAATCAGGAAAATCTCCGAGCTCCGTTACCGAAAAAGAAAAAAAATGAAATGTTTGGAGTTGCTGATTAATTGTTAGGTGGTTCAAGAATCAATGTTAATTGCGAAGATGGAAAGACACGATTGGCACGAATTCCTAGAGCAAGGAAAAAGAGACGTAAATTGAGTCGTATAAGATCAGGTGATTTACTAATAATTAGCCCATGGGAAATACAAGATGATAAAGCGGATGTTTTGTATAAATATAAATTTCATCAAGCTAGGGCTCTAATTAGGAAAAATCTAATTCCATCAGAAATTGATGTTTTTTAATCTAACTGTTGTACTTAATTAGGGTGGTTTAACATGAAAAAAATTACAGAAAATCTTCAAAAACTAGTAAAATCAAGAGGAAACGGAAAAATTGTTTATAAACAACCAAATGTAAAATATTCTAGTCGAATAGTAGGTAAAAAAGATAAAAAGGCTTAACCTAGTCAGGTGTTACTATTTTCAATTTCCCCAGCCAGACCCTCTGGATCAAACGCCAATCTTAATGTTCCATAATGAGCTTTTTCATCAAAATCGAATTCAAAATTAATATGATAGAATCCTTTTCTGCTCACTTTTTCATTAATTAATTTTAACTTGCCCAAAAAAATTTTATTTGGTTCAATATGTCTCTTAAATTTTAGATGCTCATCTACAACAAAAAGATATTCATCGCTGATTGGCCAGTAATCTTTGAATCTTATTGGTGATACGCCTTCAAAATGACCTGTTTCGACTAGATATGCCATTTGAATCTGGAAAAATTGGTTAAGACACATTTGAGTTTCAGTAATTGCTAGATGAAGCATATCTCTATCTGCGACATGCGCAGAACCGCTGACCAGAAAATTTCCTACAATAGTTCTTTTATCAATACGGTTAAAACTTCTAAGATAGTGAAAATTTGGTGTATATCTTTGGAGAATAAGATCAACTAGCTTTTCAGATTTGGTTTTCATCAATGACATTTTATCAAACCGGTCTTTACCTACAACTTTATTTTACAAAAAATTTTTGATTTATTTTCGGTAATTAAATTCCATTTTAAATGAGAGTTACCATCTTATGTATTAAAGAATACTTTTAAAGTATTTTTTTAAGATATTTTTAAGGAGAAATTTAGTTGTATCATTTTATTTAATCCGAATTAAAAAAAGTTTATTTTATCTCGGCTCAATAAAAAATAAAAAATTATTAACCATGCTAATAATACGGAAATAGCGAAAAATTGGAAAATGTTAAATGCAATAAATAATAAATCTGACAACAATATTTAATTTATATGTATAATTAGTTATATTAAAAAATAAAATTAATAACATTTGTCACATGCGGATATGATCTAGTGGTTATGAGGGACTCCTTAACTTTTAATTTTTCGACGAAAAATTCAACGAAAAATTCGACGAATAATTCAACGATATTTTCCACGGACTCTATAAAAACTTCTTTTCTTTCTTTTTTTATATTCTACTTTTACTGGGAAACATATACTGTTTTAACAAGTGGTTTACTAGCTGCAATATTTCTCTTATTTGAAAATCTTTATAGAAAAAACTTATTTTATGAATGTTTAACATGACAAGTTCCATAAATCACTTTAATTTTTCTATCTATACAACTGGATAGTAGATACAGGGTAATCTTCCATGATTTCCTAATTCATATTATTTAATCTCTTGTTGTTTCTCTGCTTTTTAGCCTAACAACTGATTTTTTGAAATAGGGCTGCATTATTCAAATAAGAAAATAGCGTGGGCATAATTCCATGGTTTTTATCCACATTCCTATCTCTACTTTTTCAACATATGGCATATCTAAGATAGTTTCTCTTAAATCACAGAGATGTTGAAAGTTTTTAACTACTACGATGGACACTAAATTATAGCCACCGACTAATTTTGAAGCAACAATTACACTTGGAATTTTGATTATTTCATCCAGAACCTGAGATGAATACGTTGGTTTAACATCGATTCCAAAGCGAGCAATAAAAGAATAACCAATCTTTGACGGAGCTATAACAACCGTGGAATCAACTATAACCCCCTGTTCTTTAAGCCTCTCAAACCTCTTACTTATAGTATCTGGAGATACCTTTAACTTCCTGGCAATCTCCCTAAAGGATATCCTTGCATCCTCCCCCAGCATTTCTAATATAGTGGAATCAATTTTATCCGATTTCATAGATATCATCTACTCAAACTCAAAATTTTTAGGACACAAAAGTGGTTTATCGACAAAGATATCAACATCAACATTTTTTACCTGTGGAAAATCTGCAATCATCTCTTTAGTAACACCGATTTGTTCTATATCTTTTAGCAGAAATATGGCTTCTATATCATATCGCCCGACTGCCCCTGTAACAACACATATACCTGGTATTTTTTTAACCATATTCATAACCGAGTCCGAGTAATGCTGCACCACTTGAACACCCATTATAACTAGGTTTCCTTGTCCCATTTTTTTTGGGTCAACTACTATAGTGCAACCACGAATTACACCATTCTTCTTCAGTGAAGTAAAACGTTTTTTTATTGTATCTATAGACACATTACATTGATTCGCAATTTCTTTGAACGGTGTCCTAGCATCATTTTGCACCATCCTTAATATTTTTACATCTATCTCATCAATGTCTCTATCTGGCATATGTCGATCTCCACCCTTTTATTTTTTTAATGAATATATACTTTTTACCTTTATAATTCTTTCTTTGTCCTATTTTTTGCTTTTAAAATCAATCATTTACTATATCTTGTTCATATTTTGTAAATATTTCTTTATTTTCTATGGTTTGTCCGAAATAACATTAGTTTTTTAGACAAACTGGCAAAGATTTATTAAATATTTTCCTATATGTGTTAAAGGGTTCTATTGGAGAACTTGCTGGTAAATGGTTAAAGGCGACAAAAATGACTGATGAGAAAACTGAAGCTATTTGGAGTTGGAATTACAATCATGGAAAAGCGTATCCAATGCCCTGCAAAAAATGTGGAGCATTAGTAGAAATGGAAAAAATCGGCTACCGAAATCGGATGATGCATGTAAGATGCCCAGAATGTGGTTACGAAGAACAAAGAAGCGACTAAAACAAAAGATGAGGTCAAGATGTCTTAAGGAAAGATAAGAATGAAAGCGAAAGTAGACGAAGAAAAATATAAGTTAAATATAGAAGAGTCAGATGATGCTTTAGCAACAGGTAAAAAATTAACGCCTGAAGAGGAACTTAAGCATTTTAAGAATGTTGTAAAGAGTCTGATGGAAGAGTCTTCAAAGGCTCTTTCAAATATAGATTTGTTTTCTCATGGAGTTGAAATAAAGGAGGAAATTTCTCTTTTGGGTCATTGTTTAGATTTTACGATGAGACTGTGTGAAGACGATGAAGAAGTGGCACTTTTCTGTTGGAGGTATAAAAATGGAAGAGAATCCCTATGAAATTGCAAAACAACAGATTGAAATAGCAGCCGGAAAAGCAGGGATAGATGAAGCAATGGTGGAATGGTTGAAGAAACCCCGAAGGGAATTAACGGTAAACTTCCCTGTAAAAATGGATGATGGAACTACAAGGATATTTACTGGATATAGAGTTCAGCATAGCATGGCAAGAGGACCATGTAAGGGTGGTATAAGGTATCATCCAGATGTTACATTGGATGAGGTTCGTGCTTTGGCAATCTGGATGACCATGAAAACAGCAGTAGTGGATATACCATACAGCGGAGCAAAGGGTGGGGTAATATGCAATCCCAAAAAAATGTCTCAAGGCGAATTGGAGCGGCTTACAAGGAGGTATACTTCAGAAATATCAATTATAATCGGACCAGAAAGAGACATACCAGCTCCAGATGTTTACACGAATCCACAGACAATGGCTTGGATTATGGACACCTATAGTATGAACAAAGGATACTCTGTGCCAGCAGTCGTAACAGGAAAACCTCCGAGCATCGGTGGCTCACAGGGGAGGGCTGAGGCAACTGGACGAGGTGTTATGTTTACTGTTCGGGAAGCACTAAAACATTTGGATTATAAGGTTTTGACGCCTAATCAATGGCATAAGAAGATTAAGGCTGAAGAAAACAATGATGGAGATAAAGGAACAGGCTATAGAATAGATAGTGCAACGGTTGCTGTCCAAGGCTTTGGTAATGTCGGATCAGTTTCTGCAAATTTATTACGACATAAAGGTGCAAAAGTAATTGCTGTAAGCGATTCTAAAAGTGGAGTATTAAACCCTGAGGGACTGGACATCGAAAAATTAGTTGAATATAAAAAAAGAACTGGTAGTGTCCTGGATTTTGAAGACACTGAGAAAATAGATGGAATGGATTTACTGGAATTGGATTGTGATGTTCTTATTCCTGCGGCACTAGAAAACCAGATAACTGAGGATAATGCGGATAATATTAAAGCTAAGATTGTTGCGGAGGGGGCAAATGGGCCGACTACCCCTGAGGCAGATAAAATATTGTTTGAAAAGAAGGTATTTCTAATACCAGATATTCTTGCTAATGCTGGCGGTGTTGTAGTTTCATATTTTGAATGGATTCAAAGTCTCCAACAGCTTTGCTGGAGTGAAAGAGACGTCAATGTGAAATTGAGAGATATAATGGTCAATGCTTTCAACAACGTGCTAGAAGTATCAAAGGAAAAGAAAGTCAACATGAGGGAAGCTGCATACATACTAGCACTGAAAAAGGTTGCAGAAGCACTAGAAATCAGGGGGGTTTATCCATAACAGAAGTAAAAATAGAAGAAAGGCGAATCTTTTCAAAGTGTGGAAAAAGTAGGCAGAAAAAACTCTCTTTTTTAAGGACTACACTTTGAGGTGATACCTGATGAAATTAACACCTGAAAAATGGTTACAAAAATTCGAAAAAGCAGGAAAAGCAGATGAAGTCTTCTTGATAATTCGCGGTAAAGAATATACTCCTAGAGAAATAGCTTCTATGGATTATGTATTCTGGAAACAGGTTGTAAAATCTGTATAATATTATGAAAATTAAAATAATTGTAACTGGTGGAACATTCGATAAGGAATATAATGAACTAACAGGTGAATTATTTTTTAACAAAACACATATACACGAAATGTTAAAATTAGGGAGATCAAGACTCAAACTCAAAATTGTAGCATTGATGATGCGCGATAGTTTACATATGACTGATTCTGATGTTAATATTATATCACAAGAATGTCGGGATTCTAAAGAAGATAAAATTCTGATTACACATGGTACTGATAAAATGGTGAACACTGCTAAAGTTTTAGGGCAATCTATTAATAACAAGACTATAGTACTAACAGGTGCAATAATCCCTTACGCGTTTGGAAGTTCTGATGGAATGTTTAATTTAGGAAGCGCTTTGGCTTTTGTCCAAGCTCTGCCACATGGTATTTATATTTCTATGAATGGCAGAATTTTTAATTGGAATAACGCCCGAAAAAATAGCGAAAACGGTAATTTTGAAGAAATTAGTAAAAATAGAAGAATAGTACTAGGTAATTAGATGTCTCTTGGATTCATTCTAATAAAAGCAGCACCGGCCCTTGAACATGAAGTATATAATAAATTATCAAAAATGCAAGAAATAATTGAATTACAACCTCTTTTTGGTGAATACGATTTGATTGCCAAAATCAAATCAGTTGACTTTGAAAAACTTGGTGAGATGGTTATAAATGATATAAGATCAGTAAAAGGTGTAATAGATACTAAAACATTAACTGGGACAAGATTTTAAGATAAAAATAGACATATTAATGAATTGTTTTTATTCATTATTCAGTTTATAAAAAATATCAATTAAAATCTGCTTGATAATAATATATCCGCATTGGAATTAGAAATTCTGTAACCGTTATAAATAATACAATTTATAGCGCAAAATAATAATATCAAAAAATCGCGGATTTTCATCGTTTTGGCTATTATCACAAACCACGGAAAAATATAAAAATAATGACTTGATTTTTCTCCAGTTGATGCGGATATGATCTAGTGGTTATGATAGTGGCTTCCCAAGCCACTCACCCGGGTTCAAATCCCGGTATCCGCATATAATGATTGAAACTTATGTTGATAATTTGTGTAATTAATGTATTAACAAATAACATATTTAGAAATAATTTTCAATTAAAAAATTCATGTTCAAATCCCACTGGAAGCATAATTTTTCCTGTTAAAATGAGTTTCGATAATAAGAAAATGTAAAATAGGGGGCTTTCAAGATTTTATTAACACAATTACCAATCTCACATTAATAAAAAATTATGTTGTTTTAGCATATCGATTTTCATTTAAAAAAAGTTATCTAGAGATGTAATAGCAGTTGTAGTAGTAGAAAGAGATGTGGATGGTGCTCAAGGAAATATAGGAATGGAGACTGTATTGATTTGTTTTTTGGAGTACTGAAAACTAACGGATCCGACCAGTCACTTTCTACACCATAATTGTCTTTTGCTTTGACACGGATATTAAATTTAGCCTCTTTTTTCCAAGTATAAGATGCCTTGTTGGTAGAAAGCCATTCACTGAAGTTTCCATCCCCCCAGTCCCACATATAATACACCATATCTCCATCAGGATCATTTGAACTGGTGGTAAATGTATATTTTCTTCCAGGCTTTCCAGATGATAGGCCCCATGGTGTTTTCGGTTTGCTCGGCGGATGTGTTATGGTGATATTAAGCGGGCCTGAGTATTCACTTTCAATATGATGTTCATCCTTTGCCTTCACTTTAACAGAATAATATCCATTAGTATTCCACTGATGTGATGAAACAGCATATTCTCCGTAGTTATAGGGCCCTAGCCATCCGCTGTCTGTTCCATCATCCCAATCAAAGAAATAATGGACCAGATCCCCCTCTGAATCAAATGTTGTTGTATTAAAACAGACAATTTCATGTGGTGGATTTATGGAACTGCCCAAAGGTGTCTCCGGTGGACAGGGTGGATGATTTCTAACTGTTAGCCGTTCATCTCCGACAAATCGTACACAATCGGCGATAGTAGGATATTTAGCTGAGGCGAGATCAAAGGATTCCTTAATGGTTCGGCCACTATCCATTTCCTGAAATAGATAATCTTGCCAGTGTAAAGCAACATTCCAACCTGGGCAATCAGCCATACCAACATATCCGACTGTTACGGTATTATTCATTTTCCCTTTTCGAAATTCATAAGAAAGCGTTCCTGGATAAATTTCTCGTAATCCTTCGCAACTTCCTATAAAGGCAAATTTCATTGGTTGTCGTTGTGTCATATCCTGTTGAAGATGTGATGCGTTATAATAGATTTCATCGGTAACAAGAAACCGTGTTGGAAGATGATGGCTATGTCCCAATTCAAAAAAGAAGGTAGTATTTCGGTTTTGAATATGTAATGATATTTCTTCGAGATTTGGTAAACCGATACAAATGGTTGAGTCGCACCACCTCTGGAACCATTGATCAGCGTTTTCTCTAAATGACCTCCAGCAATCTCCATATCCATCACCGCAATCATTACTTATTGAGAAGCCTTGTTCAGATGGTGCTGGTATACCGTATCCTATCTTTGTTCCATTAATATCATATAAAATTGTCGATCCATCAGTATGCCGTACTTCCCAGCATATCAGCGGATATTGTTCTTGCTTGTTAAAATAGAAAAAGGGTACGCAATCATATGCATCTGGAAAAACAATGCGTTTTTTCCAGAAATAATCATTTGGTTCAAACGCCTCATTGAAAGAATGAGATAAGAAATCCTCGACATTTGACCAGCTTCTCTCATAATTGATAATTTCTCTGCTATCAGGGTCTGTATGAAGGAGAATTGAATCATTTTTTACTTGAATGCCGTTAACAACATGCTCCCAATATTTGACATGTATATTCCCAATGTATTTGTCAACGATAAGCATTTTATGTTGGGTTTCATCTATTTCTAAAAATATTGCTGCTTGAGGAGATTTCAAAGCAGTATTATTTTCATTTCCAGATATTGGCACCATAGTTACAATGAGCAGAGTTACTGCAAAAATTCCAATTATTTTCTTTTTCATATTTTTTGCCTACCGGGGTTATATTTACTTTTAAAATAATATAAATATCACAAATATTTATATGTTTTACTAATGGGGAGTTATACAGTACAAATGCACCTTTACAAATACAAACATATTATCAAAAGGAGAAATTCTGTATTTATTACCAGTAAATTGCAGTCCCCCTACAGACAGCTCTTCTGTCTTAATCCCGGTATCCGCATTTTAAATTTTAAGTCTGCCCTTCCTTTTTAAGGAAATTTTTACCGGCTTCGGTTATAGATACTGTTTCATCAGATTCGGTTTTTAGTATATGCATATCTATTAATTTAATAATTATTTTTTGAACTTCATCATCTGTAAGTTTCAATATTTTCTGAGCAGTTTCTAAATCCATGTTTTCTTCATAGATTAATTTTAGGAGAGAATATTCTTTTTCATATTTTTTAATTAAATTTTGTAATTCTGCAAGGTCTGTTTCGCTCACTCCGGATAGCTTTTCTACATATGTTTTAATTGCGTTTTCTAAATCAATCTGATCTAAAACTTGCCCACCATCGTCATATAAAGTGACATATTTGCTTCCTTGTTTATGTTCCCAATTTTTAACATTATTCCAAGTATATCCAAGTTTATTTTCTTTTACTTTGTTATCTTTATCAGTATCTTTTTTCAATCTTTTGTAAGCTATCTGCTGTTCTATTTGAATTTTATTGAGATCTACACCTATGTCCTTTAAATGATCATAAATTTCTGGGTTGAATGATTGCTTCATTTCGGTAATAAAGTATAGTCCCGTATCCTTACCGATGTCATTACATATTACTCTAATAAGGGTCTCAATAGCCCCACCAATTTTTGCTTTTGGGGTATCTTCTATGTTTGAAGTAAGGTTTATATCAAAATCATTATCAGTTACGGTTCTGTTTTCAATTGCTATATTTGATAAAAAATCATAATCCTTTTTTAATTCACATAATGCTTCATGAATAGTTTCTTCCGCAAATTTTGAGGATTTTCGTCTACTGGTGACACTATAAAGACTTTTCAAAATAGTTGTTATTAATATTTTCTTAGTTAGGTTCATATATCATCATTCAACATTTTAATTATCTTTCTTATCATTCAAGGGAATAGTAAATAGAATTTTTGTTCCTTTATCAAGACCCGAGCTTTCAACCAAAATTTTTCCACCGTGCTTTTCTACGATTTTTTTGCATATTGGCATACCCAGACCACTGCTTTTAAAATCATGTCTTGAGGGATCTGCTTTGTAAAAATCTTCAAAAATATGGCTAATCTGCTCTTTAGTCATTCCTATCCCTGTATCAGCAATTGTTATTTGTACAAATCCTTTAGGTTTCTCTTTGGTTTCTATACTTATTTTCCCTCCAGATTGACTATATTTAACTGCATTATCAAGAAGATTCCTAATAACCTCATCAAATCGAAGCCTATCTGCTTTAATCGTAAATTCATTTATTTTTGTTTCAATAGTAATATCGTGGTTTTTAAATACAACATCCATATTTTTTATAATTTCCTTAATTGTCTCTGATAATTTTATATGTTCAAAGTTAAAAACCACATTTGGAGAATCAAGTTTTGCAAGTTGAATAGTTTTTAAAACCAAATCCCTCATATATTTGGCGTTTCTTTTAATAACATCTATAATTTCCTTACTGGTCTCATCAATCAACTTTCCTTCAAGGACTGGAAGAAGATTAACTATTGGGTTTAAAGGATTTTTAAGATCATGACCAAGTTGGTTTATAAAATCATCTTTTTGTTTGATTAATGATTCGACTTGTTGAGTTCTTTCTTTTATTTTGTTTTCGAGTTTATTGTTTATTGCAACAAGCATATCTGTTGTTAATCTAAGTTCCCTTTCGTTCTTTTTTATTCCAGTAATATCATCAATTAACAAGATGTATTCCTTTTTACAAGTATTTGGGTCAAAAACTGTACTTCCAGTGATATTAACAGGAAATATCTCGTGATTCTTCTTTTGAAAATATGACTGTGTTTTTATAAAACCACTAGTTTGTATTCGTTTCATTTCCTCGCTTAATTCTTTGATAAATCTTTTTGGCCAATATGTTGGTGGGATTTTTTGCCCAATAATTTCATGTTTTTCAAAACCAGTTATTCCACAAAATGCAGAATTAACTTTTTCGTGCACACCCTCACTACTCAAAGTTATAATACCCAATCCTGCATTTTCGATGAAAGACCTATATTTTTCATCTGGGATTACTATTGATTCCCTACTTTGCATTAAAATCCAACCAGAAACAGTTAGATAACATCGTAAAATCCTTCAAGATTTTTATAGAGTGCAAAATAAAATTCCAAATTGATTACTTAAGGTTTTTCTTTTTAATAATTATTAACAATTGATAAGAAATTAACAAATCAATAACCAAACATTATTGGGTATTCCGATAAAGGGATTTCGTAAGTCGTACCATCATATTCATGAACTGCAGCAAATACAGGGTCCCAATCTCCACGTGGACGAAGTCTTATTTTAGACCAATTATATGGAGGAATGGTGGCATGATTACATATCCTCATCTCATATTGTTTACTCAAAAAAGTCCAATGTTCTACAACAAGTATTCCAGGATAAGTCATGTATGAGTACCAATCTTGACTTGAAAGATTACCAAATTCAGGATATTCGGAATCTAGCCATGTGATAAATTCGTCCCTTTTTTCTATGATTTGAATTGAAGGTTCTGATGTTGTCAAATTGATAATTTCAACTTCCAATGATATTTCATGAGATATCTTTTCGTTGGTTGCAATGACTGTTATGTTATATAGCCCTGGATGAATGAGTCCATCAGGTCTTATCTCTAGTTCCGAAATAGTAATAGTTTTATTTAAAAAATATTGAGTCAATTGAGGGTTTAGAAGTTTATCAGAACTCACTGAAAGAGAAACATTGCCTGAAAAATCATAGAGAGGTATTAATTTAATTATAAATACCCCGCCACCGTTTGGATTACTTTTAATGTAGGAAAATTTAGCTTTAATAGTGTAAGATGGGAGATAATCTGTACATCCACTCAGTCCTAAAAAAAGCAACAAAACAATGATTATAGCCAATTTACTTTTATTCAAGGATTTTTCCTCCTAATAATTATTTTTATTTGGAATATATTAATTCTCTGATTATTGATAATATTTTCCAATAATATTTAGGTTGAAATTTATAACACTCGAAAATTTTTTTAAAATAAAAACAATCTACTAAAAATATGGAAAGAAACCTATTGCTGATAAGTAATTCTACACTTCACGGAAGTGGATACTTAGACCATTGTGCAGATAATATCTGCCAATTTCTGGGAAAAAATAAGAAAGTGTTATTCGTACCATTTGCTCGTCCTAGTGGTATTTCTCACGAAGAATACACAAAAATTGCTCGTAAACGCTTCGAGAGAATGGGTTATTCATTGTTTGGAATTAATAGTCATGACTCTCCTATAGATGCAGTTGAAGACAGCGAGGCAATTTTCATTGGTGGTGGGAATACCTTTGTTTTATTAAATGAATTGTATAAAAAAAATTTGGTAAATATAATCAGACAAAAAGTTACAAATGGGATACCCTATATTGGCACAAGTGCAGGATCAAATGTTGCTTGTAAAAGTATCAAAACCACAAATGATATGCCTATTGTCTATCCACCAAGCTTTGACGCATTAAATTTGGTCCCTTTTAATATCAATCCTCACTATCTAGACCCTGACCCCAATTCAACACATAAAGGTGAAACGCGAGAAACGCGCATCAAAGAATTTCATTACTACAATAATGAATATGTTGTTGGCTTAAGAGAAGGATCAATGCTTCATGTTGCTGGGAAAAATATTACGTTAAAGGGGACTACTGGTGCACGAGTGTTTAAGAAAAATACTGAACCTAAAGAATTTAATCCGGGCGATTCGCTAGATTTTTTAATTCAACAATAAAATTCATAATATCCTGCATGTTTCAATTTTTCGTTTTATGGATAAGAGTTTTGACTTTGTTAAAAATGCCGATAAGTTGGCCGGCATTACTACACTTATCCTAGTTGGTCTTGGTGTTATACAAATTATTCTTGGAGAACTCTTTCTAAGAAGTGTGGCTCTAACTGCAAATGGTATCGACTGTATAGGCGACGGATTTGTCTCTGGCGTTGTATGGATCGGACTGATGTTTTTCAAAAAACCTGCAGATGAGAAATTCCATTATGGCTACTATAAAATGGAGAATCTTGCATCAATTGCTGCCGCAATTGTTATGATGCTACTTGCCGGGTATATCGTGTTTAGATCTTATTATCAATTTACTGATCCGCATGAAGTTACTGCGCCTCTTTTTGGCTTGATAGTTGCTCTTATTGCTGCAATTATTGCTATTGGACTTGGCATTTATAAATATAAAAGAGGTTCAAAAATGGGATCTGTTAAACTGGAAGCGTTCAATACAATAAAAGATGGGGCTGCCTCTGGTCTCACGGTTGTTGCTTTAGTGTTCAACTATTTTGGATATTATATTGCTGATGCTATTGTTGGCTTTATTATTGCGGGTGTAATAGTAACTATTGGTTTTGCTGCCATCAGAGAAAGTAGTTTCATGCTGGTTGATGCGTGCGATGGTGAATGCATTGACAGAAGTTATGTAATTAAAAAAATAGTTGAAGAAATCCCTGAAATAGAATCAGCTCACGTTGTAAGATTGCGGAGAGCAGGACCTGTGCACCAAGGAGAAGTTGAAATCAAAGTATCCTGCGATATGACAGTACGTGAATTTAATGCAATAAAACAGAAACTAATTAAAAAAGTTCAAGCAAAATTTCCTGACGTAGAGAGGTTAACGGTTACAGCAATGACCCAAGAGGAAAATTAAAAGAGAGTTTTTTGTTTCATCATATCTTTTATTGACGAGAATTTTTTAAGAAAAGGCTCTACTCGTTCGTGACTAAAGTGATGTTCATCACATAGGATATGGATTACAGCATCGTTATCGGGTGGATTCCATTTTAATGAATAGTTGTCAGTAACCTTTGGACTAAGAAAAATTTGGCGTATTTTTTTAATTTCTTCAAAGGTTGGGGCATCTGCATCGCCGAGTGTAGCCAAGACATTTTCAATATTGCCTGACTTTTTTATTAGCTGTAAACTTTTTTTGGGTCCAATTCCTTTAATCCCGTCATTAAAATCAGTGCCGATAAGAATAGCCATATCGATCAGTTGTTTCTGGATAATGTTCAATGATTTTAATCCCGATTTCAATCGAATTAGCTCTGGACTAACTTTCGCATATGATTGTTTATTTGGCAGTTTTCTTCTTCCTGATGAAGTTAAATTGCGCACGAGAACAGGTGCATTAAATAATAAACAATCAAAATCTTGTGAACCAACTGCATAGGCATCACCTTTCTTGACCATGTAGCTTGCCTGCGCTTCACCTTCAGATGGTGCATGTATATAGGGAATTCCTAGAGCAGTAAGTAATGCTTCACTCTGCTCAATTATTTCATCAGTCACCCGCGATGTTTGTTGTGCCTTGATTCTTGCCGTCTTCAGGTCTCCTTTTTCAATCGCCTCTTTCCATTCTTTTTCGGCCTGCTCTTTACGTTCTTTTCGTTGTTGGATTGTTTTTGCCTTTAGAATATGTGGTTCGCCATCAAAAACATAGACTGGACGTATACGAGCTTCTACCATGTTTGCTGTTCGATAGAATAGTCCAGAAAGATGTGAGGTAATCCTTCCTTTAGAGTCTTTTAAAGGGGTGCCATCTCTTTGTCTAATGATTGATAGAAACTGATGAAGAACATTATAAGCATCAATAGCGATTATTCTATCTCTGAGATCGTTAAATGTTATTTTTTCTTTTTTGAATAATTCCCCAATGTCGACTCCCATCTTGCTTTAAAGTAAATAAAACTAGAGAATATAGATTTTACCTAGACGATAACTTTAAGGAGAGAAATAATATTTGCCCGTGCAATGAAACGTAATCTTATATCAATGTTAGATGTAAAAAATGATCTTGAAGAAATAATAGATTTAGGAATTAAACTAAAAAAGAAATCTAAAAGTGGAAAATCTATCGAATTACTTAAAGGCAAAACTCTTGGTATGATATTTGAGAAGTCAAGTACAAGAACTAGGGTTTCTTTTGAAGTAGGTATATCAAAACTTGGAGGTCATGGACTTTTCTTAAGTAAAAACGATATTCAACTTGGCCGTGGCGAAACAATAGAGGATACGGCTCTAGTACTTTCTAGATATCTTGACATAATTATGTATCGTGCAATTAGCAACAAGGCTATGAAGGAACTGGCAAAATATGCAACTGTCCCCGTCATAAGTGGTTTGGATGACAAAGAACATCCATGTCAAGTAATTACAGATCTTATGACAATAAAGGAAAAGAAAGGAAAACTCAAAGGTTTAAACTTCGTTTATATTGGGGACGGTAAAAACAACATGTCACATTCTTATCTTCTTGGATGTGGAATTTCTGGAATGAATATTAAGGTTGTTTCACCGAGAAAATATTGGCCAGATCCATACTTTGCTGAAGAAGCAAAAAAATTTGGAATAAATGTTGAAATTACAGACATTGTCAAAGGATCAACAAAAAATTCAGATGTGATTGCCACAGATACCTGGGTTTCAATGGGGGATGAGTCAGAAAAAGAAACAAGATTGAAGGATTTTAGAGACTACACTGTTAATCAACAGTTAATGCAACAGGCAAAAAGAGATGCGATTTTTATGCATTGCCTACCAGCTTACTATGGATACGAAGTCACAAAAGAAGTTGCACATGGCAAACAATCAGTTATCATCGACGAAGCAGAAAACCGAATGTGGGCACAAATTGCTATTATGGTCACTTTACTAAAGTAGGTTAAAAAATTAGTTAATCTATGATATTATTTCATTTAGCAAATTCTTTTCCGCACCATATTTTATTTCTTGTGCAATTCTTCTCCCCGTCGAAAGGTCTGGTTGTATCAATTCAGAATAAGGAGAACCAGACACATATGGGTTTGTACCTGCAACGATTCTGGCTGAAATTTCAAATACCTTAAATTCAAGATTTTCAGTAACAACAGTTTCAAGACAAAATGAACCGATTACTCCACCAA
The DNA here is from genome assembly GCA_964615235.1 of uncultured Thermoplasmatales archaeon. Classification (GTDB taxonomy): domain Archaea; phylum Thermoplasmatota; class E2; order DHVEG-1; family DHVEG-1; genus JAFGPP01. The sequence goes on along the minus strand of CAZTMK010000003.1, from coordinate 11,476 downwards.
ATAATTCAATTGATTTTTCTACAACTTCCTCACCCATTTTAAATACTTTTGAAAGCAAAGATTCTCTCATAACAATGGGTATATTTCCTGTTACAACAAATGTGGGATGAATGCCCAGTTCCTCAAGTTCTTGAATTGAACCTAATCGCTGAACCTCATCAATGGTCGTTTCGTCTCTCCTGTCCATTGACAATAGCTGGAGACTACCTTTGCTCAATTTATAAGCGTCTTTTCTTATTGGCGAATAAAAAAAGTGTATGTAATATCTGGTACCCATAACAAATTCTTGGATTGTGTAGGATTTTGATTCATCAACTCTTTTTTTAAATTCTTCATAAGTCTTTGCGATAAAAAACCCCTTTCCGCCCTTTGCCCCATGATATTTTACAATTACGGGTTTAGTGATATCCCTAGGATTTTTTATTTCCTTGGGCATGGTTAAACCTGCCCCTTCCAACCATAATCTTTCCTTGTTACGATCTGATTCCCACAATAAAACATTACGATTTCCAAAAGTAGGTATTTGAAGTTGTAAAAAATTTTCTGCGCCTAAATATTCAACAAAAGATCCATGAGGAATCAAAATGACGTTTTTTTCTCTGAGTTCCTCTGAAAATTTGGCTATATCTTTGTATTTGTCTACAATGAAAAATTCATCAGGTTTACCAAGAGGAAATGCATCATAAAATTTATTTTTTTCACCAACAGAAATTCCCAGAGTTCTAAATCCTTCTTTTTTAGCTCCGTTAAAAATCTGAAGGCTTGAGTGTGAGCAGACAGTACAGATGGTAAGATTTTTTTTATCGTAAAAAGCAAGCATGTCCTTTATGTTGATTTTGCTCATAGGTTAAGACACCCTTGCAATTACTTAATGTATAGACATATTTTATTAGTTTCGATATACTAATTATCCGATAACATTTGTACAACAAGCCCTTTTAAGCAGATTAATAAAACACTTTATCAGATATCTATGATGATAGTCGGACAAGTTTCCAGCAAGGAGGAGGCAAGGGAAATAACTTTCATTGCCAAGCTTTTTGTGGTAGGTCAACGCGCTAGATTTCTGGCTCAAAACAAAGACAAATAAAAATCCTATCACCTTCCATCTTTTTTTCTTCAAAATATTTAATTACTATTTATGGTTAAATTAATTAATTTCTGGTGTAAATAATGGTGAATCTGGTCTTTTATGGGGGAGTAAATGAAATCGGGGGCAACAAAATTCTACTTAGTGATGATGGCACCAATATATTCTTAGACTTTGGTATGAGTTTTGGAAAACGAGGAAAATTTTTTGAGGAATTTTTGACACCCAGAACTGCAAATGGAATCGGGGATTTTCTTGCAATGAATCTAATTCCGGATATTGAAGGTATATATAGACAGGATCTTATGGAGCATTTTGGTAGAAAATCAAATCCCCCAGAAGTTCACGGGGTTTTTCTTTCTCATGCTCATGCAGATCATGCAAATTACGTTTCTTTTCTTCACCAACAAATTCCGATATATTGTGGGGAAACCTGTAAACTAATACTTGATGCAGTAGAGGAACAAAGTCAGCGAACAATAGAAAATGAGGTAGTTTGTTTTAAGAAGCGTCCTTTATATAGAGGCGATTACAAAAAACTTCCTATTCAAAGAAAATTTCATACATTTAGGACAGGAGAAAAAATAAAAATTGATTCAGTTGAAATTGAACCAGTCCATGTGGATCATTCCGTGCCTGGTGCATACGGCATGTTAATTCATACTTCGGAAGGTACGATTGTATATACTGGAGATCTTAGGATGCATGGACTTCATTCTGAGATGACAAAAGACTTCATAGATCGAGCAAAAAATGAAAATCCAATAGCGTTAATAACTGAAGGAACAAGAGTTGATATAGATAATAAAAATGAATCAGAAAAGAAAGTATATCATACTTCAAGAAACCAAATTGAGAAATGTAGGAATTTGAGCATTGTTGACTTCAACTTCAAAGATGTTGACAGATTTACTACCTTTTACAAAATCGCAAAAGATGTCGGCAAAAAACTTGTAATTAGTTTTAAGCATGCTTGTTTTTTGGAAAGATATGCAAAGGATCCAAAACTTAAAACACCCGATATTTCAGATGATAACATCTTAATCCTTAAACCGAAAAGATTAACAGGCACATATATTGATGAAGACTATACAGATCCATATATCAAAAAAAGACTAGACTATCCGAATATTATTAAAGCTGAAGAAATTGCTACCAATCCTAATGATTATATGGTGGTGCTTAACTTTTATTATTTCAACACTCTTATAGATTTAAACCCCAAGGGTGGAGTTTATATCCACTCGCTTTCCGAACCATTTAATGAAGAAATGGAGATATCCTATAATCGCATGATGAATTGGATAGATTTCTTCAATCTTAAATTCTTTCAATCTCACTGTTCTGGACACATTTGTGGTAAAGATTTAAAGAAGTTGATTGAAGAGATTCATCCTAAAAGCCTTTATCCTATTCATACAGAACATCCCGAGATGTTTCGAAATTTAAATATAAAAAATAAAATTGTAAAAGAAGGAAAAATGTATAAACTGTAAAATTATTGAGCTTTGAGTCTATAACAATCCGGGGGGAATATAACTGTGACAGATATATATAGTTATGATAAAGCACAGGAAGATACATCGGCACAAACTATGATTAAGGCCGATACAGGTAAAAGAAAAAAAGAACAATTTATTGAAATTCTAAGAGAGGGGGATATAGTAAACGACTTATTTGCTGTAAAATTAAAAAGACCTCCCCGCACATATAAAAAAGGAATTTGGTTTAATTTTGTTGCCTCTGATAAAACTGGAGAAATTGGAGTTAAATTTTGGGGAGGGGACAATAAGGATAGAATCAAAAGACTTTATGAAAGTTTTAAAGTAGGAGATGTTGTACAAATAAGAACAGGAAGTGTAGAAATCTATGAAGAAAAGCCTGAAATTTCGATTAATGAAAAAACAGGCGGGTTACGACGATGTAGTCCTGATGAATATGATATTAAGGATTTCACGCCAGCCCTTTTAGAAGATGAAATAGATAAATTATTTGAAAAAATTTTAACCGATATTAGAACAATCGAAAACGATCAGTTAAAAGATCTTCTAACGTCTTTCTTTAACGATAAGGATTTTGTAAAGGCATTTAAAAATTCTCCTTCAGCAATAACACATCATCATAACTATGTTGGTGGCAATCTCGAACATACTGTTGGAGTTGTAAGACTATGCAAAAATATATGTGAAATGTATCCTGCAATTAACAGGGATCTTGCAATAACGGGTGCAATACTTCACGATATAGGAAAACTCAAAGAATATCAGACGACAGCAGCAATTGATAAAACCGATGAGGGTAATTTTATTGGACACATTGTAATTGGGGATAGGTGGATTCGTGAAAAAATCGAAAAATTAAGGAAAAGTGGCAAGCCATTTGATAAAAATTTAGAAAATCAAATCAGTCACATTATTTTAAGTCACCATGGCAAATACGAGTATGGTTCTCCACGTTTACCAAAAATTGTAGAGGCATGTGTCATCCACCAGGCTGACCTTATGGACTCACAAGTTAAAAATTTCATACAGGGAATTGAAGAAAGCAAAAAAAATACTGAGGACGAGTGGGTTTACGTTTGGGATCAAGATATTGGAAAGAAACGAGCAATGTATCTCGGGGAAATATAAAGGTCGATTCAAAATGAAAAAGGATTTAGTTCAGGTCCTTTGTTGTCCTGTTTGTAAAGGGAAATTGCAACTTTTTACAAAAAAGAAAGACAATGGGGAGATCACAGAAGGAAAACTTACATGTAAAAATTGTAATTGTGAATATCCGATCCAGGATGGTATTCCTAATCTTCTGCCACAGCGGGGTTAAATTCCATGAAACGTCTTATATCATACAGAAGATCCTTTGTTACATAAAGATCCTTTATGTACTTTTTAAACCTTGGAGCTCGATTATCCAAAATCACTGCTACGCCTCTGTCATTTTCATTTCTTATCAGACGACCAATTGATTGCATGAGCTTTCGAGCAGCAGGTGCCTCAACTGTATACTCCCAGCCTTTCCTAAATTTTAGATCATAATAGCGTTGCAAACTCCGTTGACGTGCTGAAGGTTTTGGATAAGGGATTCCAACAAGTATTGCAATTTCTAACTGTTTTGCAGGAAAATCCATTCCCTCACTAATTCTACCCCCCATTACAGAAAACAATGTTGCCGAGTTTTCAAAATCATTACTACATTCTTTAAATTCGGATATTAAATCCATTAGGGCACATTGGCTCATTTTTTGCTCTTCTACGAATATGTTACCTATAAATTCCTTGGTATCAACCCTTTTACGAAATTGGGATAACGTATTAAAGCTTGGAAAAAACACTATTGTATTTAGAGGAAATGTTTTGCATATGCCTGATATATGTTGTTCCATCTTCTGGTAGATGATTTCGTTTTTAGAAAGTTCAGAATATTTTGTTGTTACATCTTTTACATAAAATACTCTTCTATTTTCAGATGGAAAGGGAGATGGATAGTTAACCATTGTTGTATCTTTAGAAAAACCGAGTGAATCTCTATATTCTCCAATTGGCTCTAATGTCCCGGACATATGAACACTAGCGTGAAATTTTTTCATTATATCTGTTCCAACAGATGGGTCCAAGCAATATGCCTCGATTCTGGGGTTTCTACCTCTTTCTTCATCCACGATTAGTTTAGAATATAATTTTGGATCTAAATTCATCCAAAATTCTAAAAATAAGCCAATTTTATGTAGAAAGGATCTTGGTAATTTATTACTTTTTTGTCTGTACTCCTGGATCTTTTCTCCATAAGCAATGAGATCGCCGATAATTTCTTCTAAAGTTTTACTTGTTATGCTTAATCTATGCATTATTTCCGTTTCAAATTCGTTTGACGGAAGAAATGCATCTTTATTTTCTATGTTATTTTTTTTGATGCCATCTTCCATAATACCATGAATGTAGGTATCTGATAAATCTAGGACGATGCCTAAAAGTGTCTGGCAAAATTGAGAAACTCGATATTTACCTCCTGCAATTGAAGGATCGCCAAATTTTTCTATTTCAAAAATGCAGTTATTTAACATAAATTTGCTTAGTTGTGCAGAGAATAGTTCTCTGATGTATTCGGGAAGATTGTGTGCTTCATCAACAATAAGAATTATATCTTCTTCTGGAACGGCCAACCAATCGTATAGCAGATTTCTTATTGTAAAATTAAAAACATATATGTAAGGTACAACCACTATTTTTGCATCTTGAACTAAAAATTTGTTAAGTTCGTAAGGGCAAATCCGATCCTTTTCACAACGGATTATAAATTCTTCAACTGTAGGAATGGTTTTTTTAAACCAATCAAGAATTTTTTCAACCTTTTCTTTTTTATCAATAAAATTTCTGTAGTATATACATCCCTGATCTTTTTTATCGGTTGATCTTGCCTTCTTTTTTTCATATGAGCAAAGTCTTGATAGCTCGTCTGATGTACCATATTCAAAATCAGGGTTATTTCGTGCCATTAGGCACATATTACCTCGCCCTTGGATGCCAACCCCAAGGATCTCATCATTTTTTGAATTGTGTTTTCTTATTGCTCTTAACTCTTGGATAACCTGTCGTTGTTGAGCGTTAGTTCTTGTTGCATATATGATTTTTTTATTGTTCTTTAATGAAAATTCGAGGGTGGATGCCACAGTACAAATTGTTTTTCCAGAACCCGTGCCTGATTCAAAAATGATGTTTGATTGCAATTCAAGGCAATTTTTAATATTTTCTGTAATTGCAATTTGATTTTTTCTAGGCACATAGGGAAATAATTGCATCCTAAAATGATATTGTACTATAGTAGAAAGAGTTGTTGGCGGAGCATTTAATTATTATAGTAAATGCGTTTTTAACTTATTTAAAATTACAAAAATGATTATGCCAAAAAACCCCTTCCTTGAAATAAAAAATAATCTTTCTGGATTAATCCCTAATCATTTGATCCAATATTTACCTAAAAAATGGGAGAAGATAGGTAATATATTAATTCTAAAAATTGAAAAATCTCTTTTAAACTATGAAGATATTATCGCTAAGAATTATGCTGTTGTGTTGAAATGTAAAAGCGTTTTCAAGGATACTGGTGCTATTTCAGGACCACTTAGAAATCCATCTGTTAAATGGTTGTACGGTTCAAAGGATGCGGTTACTATTCACAGGGAAAACGGAATACGATTTAAATTAGACATTTCACAATTGATGTTTTCATCCGGAAATATGGATGAAAGAATTCGTATGGCCAAAATTTCAAATGAAAACGAGACAGTTGTAGATCTTTTCGCAGGTATTGGCTATTTTTGCATTCCAATGGCTGTGTATAGCAATCCAGAAAGAATTTATGCCTGTGAAATTAATCCATTTTCGTACAAATTTTTATGTGAAAACATTCTATTAAACGATGTGTCTGATATAGTAAAACCGATTTTAGGTGACAATCGAGATTTTGCACCAAAAAATGTTGCGGATAGAGTTGTTATGGGTTATTTGGATAATACTCATCAATTTTTAAAAACAGCTTTAAGTCGCCTAAAAAATGAAACAGGAATGATTCATTATCATACTAAGTGTCCTGATACTTTTATTTCTCATAATCTTTTTAAGGATGTAGAAAACAAAATAAAACAATTCAATAAAAAGGCAGTAATTAAGAATTTTAAGGTAGTAAAGTCTTATGCACCTGGTATTAGCCATGTTGTCTTGGACATAAAAATCGAGGATTTATGAATAAACAGATACGTCTCTTGGTTTATCATACTAACGATGACGATCCAAAAAAATGTAGTGCAAAAAAAATGAATAAATTTGGATTTGCAGAAATCGAAAAAAACTTAAGAAAATTACCAGTAAAGGCCGTTGTACTAAGCCCATTTTCAAAGAAAAGCATTTCGAGAGAAGATAAGGGTATTGTTGAAAAATTTGGATTAATCGCGGTTGATTGCTCTTGGAAAAATGCTGAAAGAATATTTGAAAAAATTTCAAATAACAGAATTACACGATCGTTACCATTTTTGGTTGCAGCAAATCCAGTAAATTATGGAAAAGTTTTAAAACTTTCAACCATAGAATCATTTTCAGCAGCGCTTTATATCATGGGATTTACTGATCAAGCAAAAAGCATTCTTACTATTTATAAATGGGGACCACATTTTTTAGAATTGAATAAGGAACCACTGGAAGATTATCGAAAGGCTAAGACAAGTACCGAAGTAATAACAAAAATGAATAGTTATATAGATTAATACATTTTAAGAGTCTTTAAGTATTATTTTATATATTCATAGGAAAATTAGATTTGGGGAAATAAAAGCTTATGAAAAAAAATCTTGATAGTTTCTTTAAACCAAAAAGTATAGCAGTAGTTGGAGCGTCAAAGACATCTACAAAAATTGGGCATGCTGCATTGAAAAATATATTGATCTCTGAATATGAATGCAAATTATATCCAATAAATCCAAAAGAAAAGCAAATTTTAGGTGTTAAATGCTATGCAAAATTAGAGGATATCCAGGGTAGTATAGATCTTGTTATTGTCAGTGTTCCTGCTTTGATTGTTCCACAAATAATGAAAGAATGCGTTCAAAAACGAGTCAAAAATGTTATAATCATCTCTTCAGGTTTTAGCGAGATAGGTAATTTTGACTTGGAAAATGAAATTAAAAAAATAATTGACGGGGTTAAAATTAATGTACTTGGCCCAAACACGATGGGATACAAAAACGCATCTGACGGATTGGATGCCTCATTTGTTTTTGGCAATCCAAGAAGAGGAAATGTTGCGTTGATAAGTCAAAGCGGTGCTCTAGGAATAGGAATGATTTATCTTGCGAATAACGAGTTCGTGGGTCTTTCAAAGATTATCGGGGTGGGAAACAAGCTGGACATTGATGATGATGACTTAATAAGGTATTTTAGCGAAGATCCTGAGACTAAGGTGATAGGACTCTACATTGAGGCCGTTAAAGACGGTAGAGAATTTATGAACAGTATCAAGGATTGCAACAAACCTGTTTTGGTTGTAAAGGCTGGAATAAGTGAGGCTGGTGCAAGAGCTGCTGCATCACATACCGGTTCAATGGCAGGTATCGATAACATTTATAGTGCAGCCATTAAGCAGGCGGGAGGCATTAGATGTCGCGATATCGTTGAATTATTTGACATGGCACGTGCGCTCGCAGGTCAACCGCCTGCTCAGGGCAATCGAATCGGGATAATTACTAATGGAGGCGGCCTGGGCATAATGTTAACTGATGCCTGTGTGGCAAACGGACTTTCAATTCCAAAACTTTCGAAGAAAACAAATAATAAAATCGATAGAATTTTACCTGATATTGTCAAGCCAAATAACCCTGTTGATCTAGTTGCAGATGCGGGTTTTTACAGATATGAAGCCTGTACTAGGGCACTTCTTGAAGACCCAGGAATTGATGGTGTTATAGTTGCATCTGTTCATGGTGGGTATGCTCGTCCGAGTGAATTCACTGGTGCTATATTGAAAATGGTTCGAGAAAGAAAACTTCATGAAGAGTTCAAAAAACCTATTCTTGCCACTTGGGTTGGCGGTAAAGAATTTGAAGATATGGTATTGGACTTAAAAACTGCTGGCGTTCCGATCTATCCATCGTCTTGGCGTACTGCAAGAGCTATGCTGTCTTTATATCTAGAAGGGGAGAGAATAAAGCGAGAAAAAAAACTGATTTAGTCAATCCATTCAATTTCCAAAATTTTACGCCAATTTGGATTTTTTTTCTCCCATTTTTCTACATATTCTTTTGGAACACATAACTTGCAGATACCAATAAGTTTAAAATAACAAGAGGGACAAACAGAATTTTGACATTTAAGACACACAAATTTAGCTTGATTTTTTCCACATATTTTACATAAGCCCTCAGGTTTATTCTCTGTTGAATTCTTATCTTTTTCCTTTTCAATTAACTTGCTTACGTCGCTTTTCGTTTCATTAATCCAATCTCGGAGTTCTTTATTCATCGATGTTTCTAATTTTATAGATTCTTTTGATTTGTTAGAATCATTTTCCATCATCAAAATCCCCCATTAACCTTCTTATTCGGTATTGTAATATATAAAAGAATAAAACAAAATTCCACTATATTTTTTTTACCCCTCCATGATTCCTCACGTTTGTTTTTTTGTGAATAAAATTTGCAAATAAGTGAAAAAAAGGAGTAATTATCAATAATAGTAAAACGTGCCACGGATAAAGTGTTTTTACAAACCAATTATAAGATGTAATTCCATACATTTGTAAAAAAAGACTAAAAATAAATCCGAATAACAGTGCACCTAAAATAAAATCAATTTGATCAAACAAAAACCAATTTTCCCCACGATCCTTTCCAATTCTCCTCTTAAAAAAACTTTCAACAATATCGCCTATCAAAGCCCCGAAACACAATGAAAAAATAATTGGTATCATTAAAGGAAAACCCTCAAAATCAAGATTTTCAAAGTGTAAAAAATTGTACTCTGTAGAAGCAATATATTTCGCTGCAACCGATAGACCAAAACCACTAGTCATCCCAATGAACGTACCAACAAATAATCCTTGCCAGGTTTTACCATCGCCAAGAATTCGTTTTCCATCTTTCCAGGTTTTTCCAAAATCGATAGGTTTACCTCCACCAATAAGCAAGGCACTAGCATTTGCGATATATGCTGGTAAAATTAACCACAATGCTTGTAAAATAATTTCATAGACCATAAATTGAAATCCGTAATAAGTAAATATATTAAAACAATCTTCGCAATATTTAACCAATATCAATCCTTGCGGCTAAGTTTAAGACCCTTATAACAGAATTTGTTGGATCTTTTAACAAGACCTTTTAACGCAAGATTTGAAAGACCAAAATTTTCTGCCACCATATTACCAAACTTACCTTCTTCGCCAATAAAATCGTAAATTCGACTCTCAAGGTTTGTAAAATCATCTAAATTAAGTGTGGCAACTGTAAAAATTTCACTTATTTCATTTACTGGACAAGATATGTTAATATTAAATGCAGAGTAGTAAGATTTATATTTTTTTTGGGGCCTTCCGTCAATACCATCCTCTGAGGTCGTCCATTTAGTCTCCACAAGCTTCATTTTATCAAATTGATCAAGTGCTTTAATACCCTCTTTACCATATTTTTCTTGTATTTCGCTATATGGTTTCCAATCAACAAGAATTTCCTTAAAAACTTCCTTTTTTGTTTTATTGTCAAAAGCCCGCAACAATGGTATTAAATCTGTGGAATCATTGACAACCTTTGTTCTCATCATGATATTTGCCCCGCTTTAGTAACAACGCAGCATTGGGTATTTAAATTTTATTATTGAACTGTGATAGATGTTAATATTAACATTTATGGTGCATATCGGCATTTGTCGAAATAACAGAGAATGTATTTTTGTAATCCTATTGAGTATCTGCATTAAGGAGTAAAAGAGGGAAAGGAGGAAACATATAATTTAAAATTAATATGTTAGTATTATGCCCTCTTCACCTCACAAAACTTACATAATGTCTGGACTTTTAAAACGTTATCTACATTATAGAAACATTTAAAGATATAAATTCTATTATAATTATTAACTGGAGGAAATAGAAAATGCAATTACATTCAAAAGCAATTGCTATTCTTATTATGTTCTTGTTTTTGATGGCATCAGTTGTTACTGCATTAAATAGCAATGCAAATTCGATTCTTGCACCAGATATGGAGCCACCTTTAACATATCTATTCTATAATCCAGATACAGGTTATGTTACTTTAACTGCAAAGGATTATCCATTATACCATAATAGTGGTTTATTGGCAATCTATTACCAAATAGATAACGGCCAAAAACAGACTTATAATGAATCATTCTTCATTGGTGAGGGTACACACACAATAACATATTGGTCAGTTGATAATAATTGGAATGGTGAAACGCATAAGACAGCAGAACTTACTTATGGTACAACTCCCCCAAATGTTGAAATAACTTCCCCAGAAGTGGGAGGAATATACTTCCGTGGAAACAGGTTATTAGCCCTTGGAGACAAAACCATCTGTATAGGCAAAATACAAATAACAGTTACTGCAAATGATGGTAATGGTTCTGGTGTAAAAACAGTATTCTTCAAATTTAGCAATGGGGATACTGGTTATGATGATAATGCTACAGATGGATGGTCATACGACTTCAATAATGCACACTTCGGTGAACTTGAAATAACGGTAACAGCCATGGATAAAAAGGAATTGATGTCAGAACCAGACACAATGACAATTGAAGTTTACAGTCTGGGAATTCTTTGATAGAAGAGGGAGGTTAATGTGAAAAGAAAATCAGTTGTTATCATCATTGGTCTTGTCCTAAT
>CAZTMK010000002.1:0-145586 GCA_964615235.1 uncultured Thermoplasmatales archaeon | reverse complement strand
CAAGAAGATTAAGCCATATGGAAGAAGCAAGATACATAAGAAAAGATGTAAAAAGGAATATCCTAAAACCTGCAACTCGCTATCTTGAAAAATCAAGTAATCCTGATTTTCGTAAAGGGTAATTCACTTTACTAAAGGATCAAGACGTATAACTTTAACTCTGCAATTCAACCAATCCACTGGAACATAAACACGCCCCGAATTGCCACCAGATTTAACAATTTTTTCTATGGCTTCGAAGCCTTCAACTTCAACCCGCATAGGTTTTTCGTTTGAATTTTGTTTAACCATACTTAAACCCAATTGTGATTACAATATATATACATTTCGTCTATTTGTCATCATTTTATAGTTACAATATAGAAAGTTATATATAGTAGTAACTACATTATAGTTACATAGGATTGATTAAAATGGTAAAGACTTGGAAAGACCAAAACACGCCCGCCCTTGCCATTGTCGCAAGGGGTGACCAAATTACTTCAATTAATCCAAATTCCTTTAAGGTTAAATCACAGAGTAACCCAGAAATTGATTATCATGTAATAAAAGAAGGAAGTAAACTATCTTGTACCTGTGAACACTATAAACAAACACAATCATGCATACATGTACTTGCAATAAAATTCAAACAAGACTTGCAACAATCGGCAATTGATATAATTGAATGTAAACCAATTTGTGAACAGTGCAATGGTAACAATGTTGTAAAGAATGGAAAACGCCATAATAAAAGCGGAACGATTAATCGTTATCTTTGTAAAAACTGTGGTCACCGATTTACAGACAATCAAGGATTTCAAAAGAAACGTGCCGATCCCGAAAAAATTGCACTTGCACTTGATTTGTATTTTCGTGGTCTATCTGTGAGAAAGGTTGCAGAACACTTCCAACAGGTTCATAACCTTGATATAAGTCACATGACAGTTTACAGATGGATAGAGCATTACAGTAAAATTGCATCCGAATGGATGGATAAACAAGACCCGCACACAAGCGAAAGATGGCATATTGACGAAACAGTAGTAAAGGTAGATGGCAAAGCACGTTATTTATGGAATATTTTAGACAACGGCAGCCGTTACTTGCTTGCAACTCATGTAAGTGTAAATAGAAGTCTTAAAAATACAAGGCAACCAATTAAGAAAGCAAAACGTGCAACACCGGATAGACCTATGGAAGTTTTTACCGATGGCATGATGTCTTACCCTGCTGCCGTTATGAAAGAACTCGGCGTACGTGGTGTTAAAGGCGTACGTGGTTTTTGGTCACCACATGTTAGGGTTCCTTCAATTCGAGCAGCAGAAAGCAACAACTTAATTGAAAGGCTACATGGTTCCGAGAAAGAACGAATTAAAGTTATGCGTGGTTTTGACAAAATAAAAGGTTGCTCTAATGTAATGGAAGGTTACAGGGTTCATTACAATCTTATCAGAAACCATGAAACGCTTGGAATGACACCAGGTGAAGCTGCGGGATTACCATCTATTGATGGATTTAGATGGTATGAATTACTTAAAAAAGCAACCTATTAAAAATATTTAATATTGTATTTTTATAAAAATACTTTCAATATACATAACAATCTATTTATATAGGTTATTACAATTAATAATTGTGGCTACAGATATTTTAAAAATGGAGCAAATGCTTCATTACATAATTAATTCTGCGGGTAATTTACCCCATGTTGGTAAAACTGTTTTGTGGAAACTCATGTATTTTTCCGACTTTAATTACTATGAACTTTATGAGAAATATTTAACAGGTGAACGATACAGAAAATTGGAACATGGCCCAGCCCCTTCAAATTTTAATATTGTCATAAAAAGATTGAAGGAAGGAAAAAAAATACGAGCTATACAAGTAAAATTTCATGGGCATATCCAAGAAAAATACGTTTCTCTAGAGAAACCCGATACTAGTAGATTAACTAAAGAAGAACTTCAGGTTATTGATAGGGCAATTGCGAAACTAAGTTGTTTTAATGCTTCTCAAATAAGTGAATTGTCACACCTAGATATTCCTTGGAAAGCAACAAAAGATAAGGAAATTATTAATTATGAATTAGTCTTTTACAGAGAACCGATAACTTCTGTAAGAGAATATGATGATGACGACAGTAATTGACGATAGTTTTGTTGAAGAATTTTTGAGAGATTTGGGAAAATTATCTAAAAAATACAAGCATTTGATAGATGATTTGGAATTAGCAAAACAGGTTTTGGCAGCCAAGCCAGATTTTAGAAATGCTATCAGAATTTCAGATTTAGGTAGGAATGTTAAAATTCCAGTTTTTAAACTTAAAAAATTTAGGTCAAAAGATTTTAAAGGGTGTGGCCATCGAAGTGGTTTTCGTTTGATATATGCGTATGACGAAGATAAAGACATAGTTTTTTTAATCGAGATATATCACAAAAATAAACAATCAAATCATGATAAAAAAAGGATACTCAAATATTTTGAGAAAAAAGACGATGAATTGAAAAAACGTCAATTTCAAGCTACATAATCTTATCACCCGAAATGTTACAGGCATCCTAATTTACTACCTATCACCCGATTATGTGACAGTACCCTGAAAAACTAATTGCTTTTATCAATTGACGTATTTGCCAGTTTCATAATTTTTTTGGCAGCATTGATATCTCCTTGAGGTTTAGGAAGAAGGTTTGCTAACTTTTTTGCATTAGAAAGATAAATTTCATAATTGTCAAACACATTTTCAATTGTTTTTAAGAATCTATTTTCATCAAAAAAATTTTTCGAAAGCATTTCTGCTGTACCGTGACCAACCAATTTTTCCAGATTCAAATGTTGTTCAAACTGCATTGGAAAGCCAATCACTGGTTTACCTGCATATGCAGCAGCATATACTGTTCCTTGACCTCCATGGATTATTGAAATATCAACTTTTTTATGAATTGTATCCAAGGAAGGCACAAATTTTAGAAGTAGTATGTCATCATTTAAAGTTGGCAATTCGGATTCGGTAAGTATATTTGCATAAACTGCTACTACTCGGTAATTTGTTTTGTTTAATGCTTTCAATAAATTAATATAAAGTTTCTTGTCTCCACTACTGCCCATCGTTAACAGAATTGATCGATTGTTATTGCTCAAATGAAGATTTATTTTATCCTCAATTTTTTGAGCATCTTCTTTACTGAAACGATCTGTAAATAGCTCTTCTAAAGTAATTATTCCTATGTAGTTTTCTTTTGGAAACATCTGCTGATTAGGAAAGATGTTGATAAATTCCAAAAAATTTGTAGCAAGTGTTAAATCTCCCCAAACAACGTCCATAGTACTTTTAAAAGTTTTAATGTCATATTTTTTAGCTAGGATGTTAAATGGTTTAAGAAATTTTTTACTTCTTGTAAAGTAAAAGTTAAGTAATGGAACTTTAATAAATTGAGGTATCAATTTAGTAAGATAATTTTCAAAATTATCTGGTATTTTTTTATGAAAGTTTCCTGGTGCTGGGGAGATACAGACAAGTGGAATTTTTGCAGCTCTTGCGGATATTGAACTGGGTATGTTAACAAACGAAACAACAAGGTTAACCCCAGTTTTTTTAAAGGCAGAGATTTCCTCGCTAACTGCCTCCTGCAAAAAGGACAAATCATACGCAATTCCTTTTTCTTCGCCCCTGTTTATTCTAACAATTTTATTTACCAATTCGGGCGTATATATCGGTTTTACTCTTACTATCTCAAATCCTTGATTTTTTGCCAGGTACTCAAATTTTCCCCCATGGCTAAAAAATACCACTTTTCCCCCCAATTCAACATAACGTTTTGCAATTAAAATTGCCCTTCCAGTCTCAGCAAGATTATAAAAAAGTGGGAAAAAACCTACAAGTGGTTTACTCTCTAATTTATGGGACATCATATTGTAACTCGGTTTGAATTTTTATTTTAATATTTTGAATACATTACATATCTTTTACCTTTTTTAAAAATAAAAGCAATTTGAAAATAAATATCGTATTTTCTGAAAAAATATTTATGGACGCGATACATAGTCGCATTTACAATCGTTGCTAGGTTTCATCTGATAGTATGCAAGATACATATAATCGTTTCAAAAAACACACTATTCTGGATAGGTTAATTTTTAAGTTATCTAAAGAAAATGCGATTTTTGAATCAATTGTATTTAAAATCTGGTTGCTTAAACAAAAAAAAGGATATGTTTCAAATCTTAATCCGATTGTGATAGGTGGATGTCCAAGAAGTGGCACGACACTAGCTAGAGCACTAATTGGAATCCATTCAGAAATTGCTTCGCCAAAAAACGAATACAATATTTTGATGTGGACAAGAAAAAAAAATGTACTGAGAAATGTGTTTAATTTTACAAATGAAGAGATCAACGAATTATTGAATTCATATAATGACTACATTATGTTTTCAGAGCAGGTACTACGTCTTTTTATAAAAAAGGAAAGTAAATCTCATATTGCATTAAAGCATCCTTTTCAAATTCTAATCATTGACAAAATCTTCAAATATTTTCCCGAAACGAAATTCGTTCATGTTATTAGAGACGGAAGAGATGCATCGTGTTCATTGAGAACTCATCCGAAAAGAAAAATTGTAAACGGAAAAATTGTACCAACTTTTGTTAAAAACCCTTTTGACTGGTGTATCAGACGTTGGATTGCATGTATAAACAATGGTAAAAAATGGCGAAGTTCAGATAATTACATCGAGATAAAGTACGAAGATTTGGTTAACAACACCATTCTTACCATGAAAAGAATCTTTTCTTTTTTAAATTTAGAAATGGTCCCAGAAAACAATCTTTTAGGTTTTTATAAAACTGAAAAGGACGATAAACATCTTCAGAATATAGAAGTAGGATTGCCCATTTACAAAAAAACAATTGGTAGATGGCATAATGACATGAGTTTAAAAGAAAAGGATTTGTTTAAAAGAAAAGCGGGGAAACTCCTAATCGAATTGGGATATGAAAAAAATATGGATTGGTAATTTTAAATTTTTCCTTCAATTATTTTGATTATCAGTTCCGCTGCATTGTAATCTCCCTTTGGTACTGGCAAGGACTTAGACAGTTTTTGAGCATTTGAAAAAAATGAGTCGTATTTTTCAAACATTTTATTAAGAATATCTTGAAATGATTTTTCATCGAAAAATTTTCTTGATGCAATCAAAGCCATACCATGTTTTACCAGCATCTCTAAATTAAGATGTTGTTCAAACTGCATTGGAAAGCCAATCACTGGTTTGCCTGCATATGCAGCAGTATATACTGTTCCCTGCCCCCCATGTAGAATTGCAAAATCAACTTTCTTGTTTAGATCTTTTATTGAAGGGACAAACTTAGTTAATAAAATGTTTTCCTTAACTTCGGGCAAGTTTTTGTCAGAAAAAATTGAGGCATAGACTGCAATAACTCCATAATTTGTCTTTGAAAGAGCTTTGAGTATATTTTCAAAAAGCTCTTTTGTTCCTGAACTGCCAAGCGATAAAAGAATATTTTTGTCCATTTTTTTTAAGTGTTTATCTAGAATTTCATTGGTTGAATCATCTTTATCTTCTTTTTGGAAAAGTTCATCTAGAAAAATTGGTCCGATAAAGTATTCATTTGGGCGAATTTCAGATTTTGGTAGTTGAATTAGTTCAAGGAAATCTGTGTAGAATGTATAATCCCCCCTCATAATGTCACTTGAATAACTAAATTTTTTTAAACCGTATGTTTTACCTAATTTTTTGAATGGTCCAACCCAGACTTTGTTACGGGGGAAAAACCAGTTTAGAAAAGCAAGTTTAACTTTTTTTGGAAGAAATTTAGTGAAAAAAAACTCGGCATCATCAGGATAAATTGTGAACTTACCCGTTACTTTCGGAGTAATAAATACCAAAGGTATCTTTGCTGCTCTTGCAGAAATGCTGCAGGGAAAGTTGTTGGTTGTGACAACAAGTTCAACTCCAGCCTGCTTGTATGCAGAAATTTCGTGCTCAACATGTGTTTTTAAAATTGGCAATGGAAATGGTGGACCGGTTTTTTCTAGTCTTGAATACTTCCACAAATCATCGATAAATTCCTCCGAATAAATTGGTTCGACTCTAACAATTTCAAAACCATGTTCTTTTACCAAACTTTCATATTGTCCACCATGGCTAAAAAATACAGCTTTTCCACCTTGTTCCACGTATCTTTTAGCAACTAAAAGTGCTCTACCGGTCTCAGCAAGATTATAAAAAAGTGGGAAAAAACCAACCAGTGGTCTATTGCTTGAAAATTCTGTTTTGGGCATGTAAAGATACCATTAATGGTTTTGATACATAAAATAAGAAATTGGTTTATAGTATTTTATAAATGAATTAACTTTATTTAATCAATATAACTTAGTTACATCACCGATAGGTTTTCTTCCAAGTTTGCGCTTTTGCTTTTCCTGTTGTTTTCGGATTTTACTGAGTGTTTTATCTTTGATTTTTGTTTCGATATCTTCTTCCTCAACTATTTCTGCTTCTTTGAACTCTGGCATCTCTTCAGGTTTTTCCTCTTTTATTTCTTCCTCAGCGACTTTTTGTTCTTCAAGTTCTAACTTCTTTTCTTTTCTTTCTTGCAAAAGAATTTTTAGTTTATTTACTAAATTTTTGAAGAATTTTAAAATGGAATTTTTTAAATTTATTAAAAATATCACTAATTTTCCTTTTTTCCGTTCTTCCTTAATTAGACTCTTACGATAATATTTATACCAAAGCAAGGAAGATGCATATTCCTGCTTCATCATTTCCATAGTGCTTTTGTACTCATCATTTTTATTTTCCTGCAACAACTTTTCCAAGTGCTGTTTTTCTTTTGGGCGTGTCCATGGTTTTTTAGGTTTTTTACAATGTGAGGTTAATTTTATTCTTTTAATTATAAAATAGATAATTAAAATGAAAATAATAAATATACTAGCGAAAAATAAATGCCAAGAATATTTGAAAGAGAAGATTGCCTGTATTGCAAATCCTTGAGTTAGAACCGCAAACTCGTTTACTGCAATTATTTGATTTGGATTATCCATTGCGTATAATTCTAACTGAATCCGATGAAGAGTTCCTTTATCATATGGAAATATTCCAGCCATTACGCCAAGATTTACAACCATAGATTCTCCAGGGGAAAGAGTTACAGGAGGTGGGGGAGTAATGTAAATATTATTTGTATTATTTTTTATACTGAAACCGAAACTTTCGATATCGCTGCCCCGATTTTGAACTCGAAATTGAACAGTCTTCATATCATTTGGCCGTAAGCTTACAGTTGGAGGTTCCGACATTTCGGCATATCTAAATGGTTTAACTCTAACAAATACATCGCAGGATTTTTTACCCACCGAAACAGAATTAAACACATTAAAGAACTTAATGGCTCCAAAAAATTTGCCCAGAAAATTTGTATATTTCCTTTCAATAGATACTTCAACTGTTAGATTAAAATCCTGAATAGGATTATCTGGTGTTGCCGGTATTTCTAAAGATATATGCATGGTCGTTCTGGGATTTGGGATTTGTTTTGGGTCATCAAATTGATTATGATATGAACGAAGATCAAGAACCGGAGGATCAAAATAAACACGGAATGAATCTGTTTGAACATCGTCTGGAAATATTGCATCAAAATAAAGAGTTATATCATCATATATAGCAGGTTGATAACCGGAAGCGTTTCTTCTATAATGCCCAAAAATTATATCCGTAGTAGCATTTCCAAGATAATCTATCTCAATTATATATGGTTCAGCAGTAAAAATCTTTGGCGCATATCCTGATGCCAAATTATAATTACCTGTTAAGGTAAAAATAAAACTCATTATGTTGTTAACCCATTTTGGCATGTCAGGATTGTAGGGTCCACCTTGAGAAGGTTCCCCCACTACTCCAGGATCTGGTTCCTCAAAGTCATCTGCATTAACATTTTCTTGATTAATTAATGGAAAAAGCAAGAGAAAGCAAATTAACATTAATGTCATTGAACGTGAAATGTGATGCATACATGAGCTCCTATAATTGGTCGCTAAGACCTGTCCCCAATACCCAAAACCTAAATTTTGATTTTGAATATCCTACTAATTATTTTTTTGTTTCTTTTTCTTATAGATTGCTACAATTGCTATGAGGGCAAGAACTGTTAAGGCTAATTCAAATCCAGGGGTAGAAAACCCTCTATTTTGTATCGTAAAATAAAGATAAGTTGTGTTTTGTATTCCCTCGGATTCATGTCCCACTGCATATGTGGTTATTCTAATCGTGAATCGTCCAACTTCGTTGTGATATCCAAAATCAAGTGGAGATCTAACTACAAAATTAACAGTTCCAGTTGCATTTTCACCCAGAGCTTTTGTTCCAAGAGTAAGTTGACTGTTTATGCTTGGGGTCCATTTATCAGTATAATCAACAATTTCGAACTGTAGTCTTGACCTTGCATTTGCATATCCAGTTACTGTTATAGGAAACTTGATCAATTCTCCAGGTCCTGCTTCTTTTTGAGGTTCATAATTGTAGTTGAAGTCTTGATAAAAACCTGATTGAAGGGGAATCGATAATGTCTGTTTTGCACCTTTTATAAAATTTAAATCTTTAGTCTCTGCAACAATATCAACTTTTGTAGTTTGGAATGCCGGTGCGTTTTGATTAAACGTTACTGTTAACACTGCTGACTCCGGCGTATCTGGTTTTTTTGTTGAAAGGAATGGTTGCACTAACCCTTTACTGAGTGTAGCTGTTAACCAATCCTCTTGGACTTGTGCCTCAAGATAAACTTGTGCAGTGTTCGCACCAAAAAAAGGAATGACGAATCCCGAACCAAATCCAGCTACATAATAGTAAATGTAAACAGGTATTCTAACAATGTCTTCCTCGGGTTTTACAGTATTAGGAATTACAGAAGATTCATAATCAACATCAACGACACCATTAAAAATACCAAATGCTTTTGCTGGAGCAGGTGTAAAAGCAACACACATTCCAAATAATAAGGTTGCTAACAAGAGGCTTGCTTTTACTGCCTTAAGTTTTCGCATATTTCGTCACCATTTATTATTTATCTATTATATATTTTTGTTTTAACCCTATTTAAACATTATTGTACAGATCTTGCTTTTCTGTAATTATTATTTAATATATTAAATATGTGAATATATATAATCTACATTATATAAAAGTATTTCTTTACGGACCTTACCCACATGCCAATTAATAATCATCCTAAATATTAGTGACAACAGATGATTTTTTAGTTTACCATATCGATGTCAGAATCTGTTTTTTCCTTTTTCTCCTCTTTTTTTCGGGTTGCAACCCTTTCAGGGAAATAAGAAAGAATAATGATATCACCAACAGCATTCACCCAACGATACGGCACGGCAACATCTACAGTTCCTTCAACTAATGCGGGATTTGTATTTGTAACCAGTAGGCTACTTACTCGCTTATCATCCATATCTAAAAACACGTTTCTTACATGACCAACGTATTTTCCTTCCCGAGTATAAACGGGTAGTTTTAGAAAAGAAGTAACCTCTTCCGCTGACGTTTGCGCACCTTTCTCCATCATGTAACCAAAATACATTCTCCTATATTAAAATGTGATGGTTATAGCTTAGACCAAGTAGTAATAATACATCTTCTTTTTCGTATTTTATGTATGATTTAGTTTAATAAAATTTGGTTTCTTTGAAAATTTTTTAATTTTTACAAATTAGCAAAATTTCTTAAAGATACATTTTTACACTTGTTGAACATTATATTGCTGTGAATTGTTGATTATTGTTTATAATTCTCTAAAAAAAAACAAAAATTTTATATATAATTGATTTATATCTAACTAAAAATTTTTTTTGGGGAGATAAAAACATGAAAAACAACCAATGGAAAACCATTAAAAAATATTTTTTGGTATTTTTATTGATGCTAGTGATCGTCTTTTTAATTAGTTGCAATGCAAGTGCAGGTGACTCGGATATCTCCAAAGAAATATCGAGATCGGGAAGAGAATATTCCACCAGTGATGGTGAAGTTGAGAATTCTTACCTAGACGAGAACGCAGTAAGGTTAAGCCCTGGTGATTTTTCAGGTGGAAATGTAGGATTTTCAATATCCGCAGAAAATTACGATTATATAAATGAAGTTGAACATGATATTTATGGGTTACGAATTGAAATTGAATATAAGTGTACTAGTTTATATGGCAATGGTCCAAGGATTGAGATATATGATTATGATTCAAATTGCTTTTTACCAACCTCGGATTTAGGCAGAATGGACGAGTGGACTTGGTTTCAATGGACGCCTCCATCTGGCAATGATTATACTCAAGATGGAGCGAATCCCAGTTTTTATATTAACATTGATGCCGGTTGGGAGGATGACGTTCATTTGAGAGAAATTAAAGTTCACTGGAAGGTTAAAAATAATGCGCCTCAAAAGCCTATTTTTGATTGTGGTTTAACTTATATCAGAGCAGGAGATCCTACTGCATTTAGTTATACCTCTACTGATGATGAAGACGGAGATTCTATGTATTATAAATTTGACTGGGGCGATGGAACATATTCAGAGTGGGGCGGTCCTATTGGGGAAACTAATTATCACACAGGTCATTATACCTGGAGTGAACCAGGTAAATATGGAATTAGGAGTAAATTGAAAGATTTTTTCGGTAAGGAAGGTCCATGGTCCGATAAAACTTTCATCAAAGTTAATCATCCTCCAACCATTAAAATTATTGGCCCCGATGCAGTACTTCCTTTTTTTGAATATGACTATGAAATTGACCTATATGATTATGAAGATGACGGAATGACTTTCATAAAGGCTTGGTCTTGGTGGCTTGGTGATTATACAATACCTTGTTTACCACTTGATGATGAACAGAACTATAAAGTTTATTATAATTGCTTTTCAGGACAACATATATTTGCAAAAAAGAAATTCTTACCATTAAAAGTTTATTCACTGGAAACCAAACTTGCAGATCAAATTGATTGTGTCTTAGAATATAAAAATGTACATTGTGGGATAATATTTTGGTTAATGGATATTTTATTTGGTTCTGATAGTTATTCTGCCTTGAAAGGGGAGGATATAAATTTTAATGCCACAATTTATGGTGGTACGCCACCATATGAATATACCTGGAGTTTTGGTGATGGAAGTGATTTAGAATTCAGTCAAAATGTATCACATACTTACTTAGAGGCAGGTGAGTATGAAGTTTCATTGACAGTTATCGATTCAAAAGGTTATAGAGAAACTAAAATTACTACAGCAATCATAGGTGGAGTGGAACTTGTTGCAACCCCATCTCAAGTAACAAAAAATAATCCGATGGTGTTTACAACTAATTTAATTAATATTGAACCCTCGTATAATCCATATTATGTTTTTGATATCCAAGGTCAGGTTATTGAACAATACGAAAATAACTATACCCATTGCTATAATGAGGAAGGAACTTATACCGAATCAGTAACTGTCTATGATGGCCAAGGTGGAACAGAATTAGGGACAGGTACCGTGACGGTTATTGTGAATCCTTTTGAAATTGACATCGGTGGTCCTTATGCTGGGGAGGTAAATAGACCAATAAATTTCAATGGCGCTGTTTATGGCCACACCAGTTCGAATTTAGAGGCATACTGGGAATTCGGAGATGGTGGCGAATCAACAGGATTCGATGTTACTCACACATATAGTGAAGAATTTACAGAAGATTATTTGGAATACGCTGTATCTCTCACAGTTGAAGATCCAGATACAGGCTGGTCGGGAGTTAAGGCAACAAATGTAAAAGTCTGGAATGAAGGCTATTCTGAGTACCCGCCCGAGGCTGATGCGGGGGGACCGTACTGCGGTTCACCAAACACACCAATAGTTTTTGATGGTAGTAATAGTGATGGGTTTAATCTTGTTTATTACTGGAAATTCAGTGGTGACGATGAATGGACAAGTAGTGGATCAACACCAACTTATTCGAAATCATTTAATCCAACATCTTATGCACTACCTGCTTATTACACTGTAAGTTTAAAGGTTGAGGACAGTTTAACAGGAGAAACTTCTGTTGACACGAGCAGTATAAAAATTTCAGAGGTCAAGGCCAACTTTCATTGTACACCATGGAATCCAACCGACTTGGATGAAATCCATTTCATCGATGACTCTGCACCTGCTGGCTGTGGAGATGTTACTAGTTGGTATTGGGAGTTTGGGGATGGCGCAACCTCTCAACAGCCAAATCCCACTCATATTTATTCTGATGATGGTTACTACTATGTAAAACTAAAAGTCTACTCTGGTGGGAATTATGATTCGACAACAAAAAGAATTTATGTGGAAAATGTGCCTCCAGATGCAAGTGCAAATGTACAACTACGTGTTGCAGCAATTTATGATTTAATATCGTTTAATAGCACCTCAAATGATGACGATGGGGAAATCATGCAAACACGATGGGATTTTGGAAATTACAAAATTGAGTACGGCTTAAATGTAAGCTACAATTACACCGAAAGTGGGATTTATTCTATCGAGGTACAAGTTAAAGATGATGATTGTGATTATGGCAATGAGATAAAAGAAGATTATCTTCTAATTGCTGATGCTATGGTAAGTAATGATTTTGATAATACAAGCTTCGGTTGGAACGTTACAAGATTCAACAATATTCAGGATGCAGTAAACGTAGTACCGGATGGCGGCATTCTTGCTGTTCTTGATGGAAATTACCAAGGAGCAGATATTAAGATTAACAAATCCATGGACATATATGCAATCCAGGAAGGATACAACGAGGGCGATACTGAAATCCAATACGGCGGTGCTCAAATACAAGGGATTGGCAATAATCCGATATTCAACATAACCGCACCTAACGTGAAAATCAAGGGAATTACATTCAACGACTGCGGTATGGGCATAAGGATCCAGAACAACGACTATTATATTGATTACTCCTACGATTTTACCGATTGTACATTTTCAAAATGCGGTTTCGCTGCCAACTGCACGAATGCGACAAACGTAACATTTTACAACTGCAGCTTCAATAATAACGACCACGGAATCACCTGCGAAAACAGTTCTCACATCACCATTCGCGATACCGACATGACGAGTGGAGGTGAGGTTTTCGTTATAAAACTGATCAACTCGGACAACGTCACCATTCAGGATACAGAAATCAGCTATAGCCACTTAGCATTGCTCATCGAAAACTCGGAAGACAATACAAAGCTGCAATATTCACAATGTAGTGAATACAGCAATTTTAATCGACAACTCTTCTGGAAACGTTATATCCGATTGCAGCATAGCTGACGCATTCAAGGGAGTCGAGGTCGTCGATGTTAGCCTCGATACCAGTGACCCCTTGATGCCCGATAAAATGTTGAATAAGATTCTTGATACAGATTTCACCAATGTGGACTATGGTGTATATCTTTACAACAGTTCCCACACAAGGATCGGCAAAAAATTCGGATGCATTGGTTGGATGGAAGGACTATATCCCATCTATTGTTATATTTCCGAATACCAAGACGGCGGTCCCGTTATTCCATTTCCCTCAACTCTTGAAAATGCAACAAGTCTTTTTGCGGACAACGGGTACCCCATATACGTTAGTAATTCCCATCACAATTTGGTGGAGGGCATTGCCGTTGCACCCACGATAGCATGTTATACCCAAAATATAAGTTCATCCGAGGACGCCATCTCGATCCATGAATCGTATAACAACGTGATCGCCTCGTGTTTCATTCAAAACGCAAACCGCTCGGCCATAAACATTACAAATTCCGAGGATAATACGGTCTGCCTCTGCATGCTGAAGGAAAACCAGCAGGGCATTACGGCATTGGAGGGCAGCCATAACAACATGGTCATCGCATGCAGCTTTTTCAAAAATACGGACTATGGCATCGAGACGAACGACGAGACAGCGGAAAACTTTGTGATTTACAACGATTTCGTGTTCAACAATGGCAGTGGTTTCAGATCTGAGGATTTCAACCAGGCATATGATGCTGGGGAATGCAACATGTGGGATGATGACGGTTATTCGATTTGGAGAGACCTGTTATATGGGAACTACGAGATTCTTAGCGAAGATGATAAAAAGATAGGAAACTTCTGGGCCGACTATAAAGAAGCCAGTTTCAGCGAGAACGGCACCGGGCCACTCCCGTCAAACTTTGGCCCAACCGCTTTGATTCCGACAGGGCAAGAACCTTACATTATTCTAGGACGCCCGGGAGGTCCAGAAAGCCAGGACCGCGGCCCCATCCTGCAGTCGCTGTGGCCGGAGAGCTGGTACGCAGGAGACTATCCATGGGTAGATTCCGAAGAGCCTTACCCGTTACCTCCAGTGCTATAACTGTAGAGCGAACATAGATCGGAATTCACTAAAACCCTCTTTTTTCTTTTATTTTTTTATTAATTATTCATTCAGTAAAGACGAAATCTTTTTCGGCATGTCATCAATCTACTTTAATGATGACGAAGGAACAAAAAGACAAAAAATATCAGTTTATTATGAGCGAACTTGAAAAATTACAACGAAAAGACTACAGTTTTTCAAGTGGAAAAATACTTGGTTCAATGTGTACACAACCCCATCAAATTGCCAGAGATGCCTATATTGAATTTATTGATAAAAACATAGGTGATCCAAGACTATTTCCGGGGACAAAAGAAATCGAAAACCTTTTTCTAAAATTTATTTTAAATCTTTTACATGCTCCCAAAAATGCCACTGCTCAAGTAATTAGTGGAGGAACTGAAGGAAACATTACTGCAATGTGGATTGCAAAACAAATTACCGGAAAAAAAGAAATAATAATTCCAGAAAGTGCCCATTTTTCCTTTCAAAAAATTGCCTCATTAATGGATATGAAATTAGTAACGGTTCCTTTAAACAAAAAATTCGTCTGCAACCCATCAAACATAGAAAGAAAATTGTCCAAAGATACCGCAGCAGTCGTAGGGGTCGCAGGATCTACCGAACTTGGTGCAATCGATCCAATTCCACAGATAAATGAAGTATGCAAAGACAACAATATTTTCTTACACATCGATGCGGCATTTGGCGGATTCGTCATTCCATTTTTAAAGAAACTCAATTACGATGTTCCCGATTTTGATTTCAAGTTGAAGGGAGTAAGTACTATTTCAATCGATTCACATAAAATGGGACACGCAGCAATACCTCTTGGAACTTTGGTAATTAGAGACAAGGCATGGATTGAGGAAATTAGCGTTGAGTCGCACTGTATAGATAGTGAGATACAGACAGGAATTCTTGGAACAAGATCAGGTGGACCAGTTGCTGCTGGATACGCTGTAACTAAATATCTTGGAGAAGATGGCTACAAAAATCTAGTGAAAAGTTGCATGGATTTAACACATTATACTGTTAAAAGGCTCAACGAAATTGGTTTGCCCCCAATAATTGAACCAACAATGAATGTAATAGGTGTGAAAATCAAAAATATTGAGAAAGTTGTAGAAAAGCTCTCCAAATATGGTTGGAAAGTAAATAAAATAGATCATCTGTCATGCATTCGTATTGTACTAATGCCACAAATCACAAAACAGATTATTGATGAGTTTATTCCAGTTTTATTAAAGTCTTGCAAAGAGGTTGGAGAATTATGAGCTTAAATTTATTGAAAAAATCTTTGGAAAATGCACCAATTGTTAAGAAAGGAAGTTATTCCTACGTAATTCATCCGATAACCGATGGCGTACCAGAAATCGATTTCAAACTTTTAGAAGAGGTTGTAACAGAAATTGAAAAACACGTAGAGAAGTGTGGAAAGATTGATAAAATCGTAACAATGGAGGCAATGGGCATACCGCTTGCAACCGCCCTATCTTTAAAAATGAAGATTCCATTTACAATTATTAGAAAAAGAAATTATGATCTTCCGGGAGAGGTAAGTGTCGAACAAATGACAGGTTATTCAAAATCCCGGCTTTTCATAAACGGATTGAATAGTGGCGATAAAATCGTTATTGTCGATGATGTTCTCAGTACTGGAGGTACGCTAAAGGCCATATTGGAGGTTTTAAGAAAGTTAAAAGTAAATGTAAAAGGTATATTTATCGCAATAAACAAGGGAAAGGCAAAAGGAGAAATTATGGATGAATATAAAGTAAATATCGTTTCTCTTGTTGATATTGACGTTGTTGATGAAAAAGTTGTGTTTTTAAAAACACAAAAAAGTATTTCACTAGCTTAGTTATGATGTAATGGAGAGAAAACATGGTTGATAAGGTTGCTCAACATACACATTGTCAAATATGTGGCAAAGCAATACCAATAACGGAAACATTGTGCTCGGAGGAATGCAAACAACGATACAAGGCAATGATAAAAAAAAGAAAAATGCTTCTTTACATTATGTATGCATTGATTGGCTTCATGATCATAGTGCTTTTATTCAGCAACTATTACTGAAGGAATCTGCAAAAAAATTTAGGAAATTAAATGCTTTATTCAGCCAATTCCTCCTGAAGATCAATAACCATTTCTGTTAAAACATCCTCAAAAACCTGGTGTCTGTATTCTTTTATAGAACCGTTTGACATATGAGCGCGGGCAACAAAATCTCTGCCGTCCTTAATGATTTCAATGTGACAAACAGTTTCCATAATAACCCTAACCCAAATATTGTCCCCCCGAATTCATCAAGTATATTTATACTTTTTGCGGGTAAAAGTATGGGAAAAGCTTAATCTGTTTGTTTATAATTCAAGTGTGTCAAGAGGATACAATGTCAGAGAAAATTCGTCAACCTGCCGTTGCAGGCCAATTTTACGATAGTAACAGAACTAAACTTGAGAAAACCATACAAACATGCTTTCTAGGCCAAAGAGGACCAAAAAAATTACCGGAAATTGGTAAAGCCGACAGAAATCTGCTTGGTATTGTTGTACCACATGCAGGGTTTATTTATTCTGGACCAATTGCAGCCCATGCATATTATGAACTTGCATCGTGTGGATTTTCTGACACGTTCATTATTCTTGGACCCAATCATACCGGAATGGGATCTGGCGTTTCCTTAATGGGGGAAGGCTCATGGGAAACCCCTTTTGGCATCGTTCCTATAAACAGGCAAATTGCCAATCATCTGTGGGACGATATAATAGATATTGACGACACAGCCCATATCTATGAACATAGCATTGAAGTTCAACTTCCATTCCTTCAATTCATCGCCAAAGACAAACCCTTTGATTTCGTACCAATCTGTATGGGCGTGCAAGACATCGAAACCGTAATGGATGTGGGAAAAACTATAGCAAAAGTGATTAAAAATACCGAAGGAAAAGTAGTAATTATTGCCAGTAGTGATTTTTCTCACGCAGGATTCAATTATATGAGCATGCCGCCTGCTGGTAAAAGAATCGATGAATATGCACAAGATCAAGATAAAAAGGCAATTGAAAAAATACTTTCCCTAAATCCAGAAGGTTTGATTACAACAGTTTATAGAGAAAATATTACAATGTGTGGCTATGGACCTGTAGCAACCATGATGGTAGCTGCAAAAAATTTGGGTGCAAAAAAGGCAGAATTACTGAAATATGGCAACTCTTATGAAGTTCATCCTAGTAATTCCTGTGTTGGTTACGGAGCTATAGCAATTTACTAAAATGGTGAGATAAAGTGAAATTGAAGCCTGTCAAAGATATCGAATTAAAACCTGGAATGACTGCAAATGAACTCATTGGTGCTTTTTTTGATTCAGGTGGATTTTCATCAAAAAAGCTTGCAACAGGGGTAAACATACTTGAAAGCATGATAAGAGAAAAGAACTGTGTAAAATTTCTATCTTTTCCCGCATGTATTTGTTCAACTGGAACACGTGGGGTAATTAAAGAAATTATAAAACGTAAATTGTTTGATGTAATAATTACAACTTCTGGTACTCTTGATCATGACCTGGCAAGAATATGGAGAGATTATTACCAGGGCACTTTCATGGCAGATGACAAAGAACTTCACAAAAAGGAAATTAACAGATTGGGAAACATATTCATTCCAAACGAATGCTATGGACTCATTCTCGAAGAAAAAATGAAGCCAATTTTAAATGATTTATATAAACTTAAGAAACGATGGTCGACAAAAGAGCTTGTTCGGGAATTCGGAAAACGAGTCGAAAAGGAAAAAAAAGGCAAAGATTCAATTATTTATTGGGCCTGGAAAAATAAGATTCCTGTTTTTATTCCCGGCATTACTGACGGTGCCTTTGGTTCTCACTTGTGGATGTTTTACCAGGAACACAGAGATTTTACAATCGATCTACTTTTAGATGAACAAGATCTATCAGACATAATCTTTGATGCGAAAAAAAGTGGTGCTCTAATCTTGGGCGGAGGAATTTCAAAACACCATACTATTTGGTGGAACCAGTATAGAGATGGACTAGATTATGCAGTTTATCTAACTACTGCTGTAGAATACGATGGAAGTCTAAGTGGAGCTCAGACAAGAGAAGCAATTTCGTGGGGAAAACTAAAAGAAAAAGCAGATAACGTAACAATCGAAGGGGACGTAACTATTTTACTACCTCTAATGTTTGCTTCTTTATTTGAAAGACTGGGTTTGTAGAATTAAATATTTTTATCTAAAAAATGGTGATTTTATCATCAGTTTAAGCCCGGCAGGAAGTTCTGGTGCCTTTTTGCCATGATAAAGATCAAGAGCTGCATTTGCAAAAACCGTTGCAGTAAGGTTAAAAAACCATCTCCCGTAATCAGCATCTGCTTTTGCAGGGCTTCCAACATAGCCGTCTGTTAGACTAAGTTCCTTAAACTTTTTTCCAATAACTCTTGGTGAATTTAAATCTCTATAAATACTCTGAAGTTTTTTATAAGATTCATCAACAAGATAAGGATATTGATATTTCATCATAGAGGTTTCGCGGAATCCTGCATGTATTTCCTTTGTGGTATCAAAACCAAGTTTGGGCTCTTGTTTTTCTATTTCTTTTGAATAAAAGTAGGGCGACCATGGTTCACAGACATTCATATCAAATTTTTTTCTTAGTTGATCCATTCCAGCATATATTCCCTTAAGATGGCCTGCCGCCATGTGATATGTGCAGATTACCATAAATTTGAATCCATGAAGGGCGAGTGATGCCCCGATTCCTACAATAATTTCACGAACAACTTTCCAGCTGATAGAAAAGCTTCCTGGAAAATCTGTGTTAAGTTGACTATACCCAAGAGGAATTGCCGGTAATAAAACATAATCCAAATCAGCAAATTTTTCATTTAGTAGTTTGATTGCTTCGGTTGCCGCATCCCTTGCGGTTAAATAATCGGTTCCAACTGGTAGATGAGGGCCGTGTTCCTCAAGCGGACTTATGGGAAGGAAAAAAACAGTTTTTTTACGATCGAAAGCATCAATTTGTTTCCAATTTAGTTCTTCAAGTAAAATTACCTTTTTTTGTTTTTTTTGTTTTGTTGTAATACGTTTTTTTGTCTGTTTTGTGGTCATTACAAATTTCCCCTCCTAATTTATTTAGTTGTTATCTCACAACCTTGCTCCGTAACTATAACTGTGTGTTCCTTTTGAGTGATAATCCCTGAATTTGCCTCGATTAATTGAGGATATTCTTTAATTAATCCCAAATGGGTTAATCTTCTTAAAAACATCTGACTGTTTGGTATGAGCTTTTCGGTCCATCTTTGAGCAAAAGGCAGTGTTTTATATTCATTTTTAAATCTCTGAAACAATATTTTAGATCTTGTATCTCTTACAATTCTAGATCTTATTGAGGAATCGCAAATATAGATATTGCTTCCCTTGCCGGAAATAACATGGCCTGCCCCATTTGTGGCAAATGGCTCAATTGCAAAAACATCATAGACACTGGGCCTTGCTCTGGTAAAGCCAGTAGAAACATTTGGTACTGAAACCCCTGAATGTAATTTGTATCTCTGCAAACTATGACCAGTTAGATTGTCAATAGGTTTGTAGCCATTTGAACTAATTGTATCCTCGATTTTTTTTCCTATTTCAGTAAAACTAATCCCAGGTCTCATAAGTTCGATGGCATTGTCAAGTGCATCACTGGAGGCTTTAATCATTTCGTCAAAATTATTCGTCTCCACTTCAACTGTTACTGCAGTATCTGCAATATAACCGTCTATATGGGTCCCAACATCAAGTTTGACAACATCTCCTTTTTTAAAAATCAAGGAATCATCATGAGTTGGAGTGTAATGTGCTGCTATATTGTTAATTGAAATATTAACTGGAAAAGACAAACCGGCTCCTTCCTCTGTAATCAAGTCTTCCACTTTAGTAGCAACATCTAATAAACTAACGCTCGGCTTTATGAGCTCCTTTCCAAAATTTCTAGCCTTTGCAGCAATTTGCCCGGCTAATCTATACTTCCCATACACATCATCGTTCATTTTTTTGACAGCCCCAAAATTTCACTTTTTTTTATTCGCCCTTGTCTAATAATGATTGGATCGTATCCAGTTGCATCAACAATGGTAGATGGGGCTCCACCCAAAGTGCCACCGTCAATGTAAACAGAAACTTCATCAGTAAAAAACCGCTTTTTAATTTCTTCTATATTGCCAAAAACAGGTTCATTATGAACATTTGCACTAGTAACTGTCAATGGACCGTAACTACAAATCAATCTTAATGCAATTTCATTATTTGGGATTCGTACCGCCACCTTGTCAAGACCACCTGTAATAACAGATGAAATATTACTTTTTTTCTTTAATATCAGGGTGAGTGGCCCCGGTAAAAAATTTTCTGCAAGCAATGTTGCAAGTTCTGTTATTTGTGCAATAGAACCCATTTGACTTAAATTACAGACGGCAACAGATAAGGGTTGATTTTCGGGTCTTTTCTTAAGTTCAAAAACAGTACGAACTGCTTTATTGTTAAAAATATCTACTCCAAATGCATAAAGAGTATCTGTAGGATAAACAATTATTTTCCCGGATTTAAGAGCGCTAAAAGCTTTTGTAAGACTTGAGTTCAACATATCTTTATTTTTTTTCGGTTTTAATAAAATCACCTAGAGTAAGCCCGCTACCATATTTTAATTCTTGAGATTGGTGGGTGGGAACCACCCTAACTTCTTCAATTAGTTTAATTTCCAGTTCTTTTTCTAGTTTCGTAATAACCTTATCGGACGGACGGAGGTCACCATTTTCAATTTTTGAAATAGTAACTGTGCGTTCCCCTATGTTAAACCCAAGTTGTTCTCTAGTAAGACCCTTTTTTTCTCTTGCTTCTTTAATTTTCTCATTCCATCCAGTGACAAGCTCTTTATCCATATTTACAAAAACGTCTTTCTCGCGAGGCCTACTGATTCTTCGCAAGACCGCAGTCCTTGGTTCCGCATGCAAAGATGGTTTAAGTCCTTTGCCGTGCCTCATGCAACCTGGACATAACATCATTTTTACACCGTCAACTGTTGCAAGTTTACATTCTTTAGATTCATTACCACAAAGTTCACATTGCATAATCTGCACTCTCACAAAATAATTTTTACTAAATCAATCCTGCTTTTTGCAATGCCATTAAATCCTCAGTACTGAGTTTTTCACCACGTTTGAATTTTTCAAATATTTCGGTTGCTTCTTTCTGAGCAGTAGTTGCTTCCAAAATCTTCTTTTTCTTATATTTTGTTTCTCTTGCTGTTGAAACTTCCCTTTCAAATTCGTGAATTCTGTCAACACATGTAATAAATTCCTTGTGAACACCATCTGCCTCAATTTTTGTTTCTACGATAGATTCCTGAATCTCGTTTACACGTTTTATTAAGTTATTTAATTGTCTAATCAAATTAATCATGTTTTCATGTTCTTCTTGTGCCCTCATCGCAAGTTTTTCTACCGTGTCATGTTGTTTTTCTGCTTTTTGTTTAATTATTTTTTCTTCCTCAAAAGCTTTTTTTAATTTCGGATCCTGATTTAATCGTTCCTCTTCTTCTTTTATCTTATTGTGAAGTTCCGAAATAATTTCTATCAATTTTTTTTCTTTTTGTGCAGACATCGGCTGTGTCATCTGCTCAATTTCAAGTGTTTTTAGCTGTTTTCTTAGTTCGTTAAGATTGGTACCAGAAGAGGCAGAACGTTTTTTTTCTAGATCAGATATTTTTTTCTTTACTTCAAGACAAGCTTTGTTGAGTTTATTTCTCTGTTCCTTTGCATGTTTTACTCTTTCGTTGAGCTCGTCCCGAGTTTTCTTGTGTTCATAAATATTATTTCTTAAATTCCTTATTGCAGAATTCAAATCGTCTCTTTCGGATGCAAGCTGTTTGGATTTTAAGTGCAACTTATTTCTTCGTTCTTTCAATTCGTTTGCCCTTTGTTGATATTCATCCTTCTTTGTTTCCATGTCTTGTAGTGATTCGTCCATTCCTAACCTCTACAGATAAGTTTTATGATACATCCAGTTAAAGAGTAAGTATTTATTAAGTATTTCGAAAGAGAAAAGGCTATTGAGCTTTGGTTTATATATGCTCTCTATTTTAGTAAAGTACCAATATTTAATCATTTTTTTATCGCTTTTTTCATTTTATTAATAAAGAATGAATTTAACCAAAGATAAATCAAGAGGTTAAAGAAATTTGCTTTTGCAAATTTACATTATGTTGTCTGTTCCTCTTGAATTTGTTGCAAGAATTCATTTAGAACAATTATTATCGATGCAATTACAACCCCAACTTTGCCAATTTTATATGCAATGAAAAGAACAAAAGGCATCAAGGCAATTATAATATCCAAGGTAGTAGAAACAGATAATACCGACATCCGAATAAGCATACCCAAAATTACACCAATAGTTGCAGCAAATAAGC
Source organism: uncultured Thermoplasmatales archaeon (assembly GCA_964615235.1). Taxonomy (GTDB): domain Archaea; phylum Thermoplasmatota; class E2; order DHVEG-1; family DHVEG-1; genus JAFGPP01. The sequence goes on along the minus strand of CAZTMK010000002.1, from coordinate 122,704 downwards.
CAAAAATTCCAAAAAAGAATTTTGGGACTGGGGCAGTGGGGTCTTGCTCCTGAATCATTTTAAGAAGATTTTTTGTATCAATCTTCTGCAGATTTTCTATTAATTGAGTTTTTTGTTCCTCCTCAGCTGTTTTAAACTCAACTGCAGAAATTGATGGCAACATCATTATTAGAAAAACCGAAAGGATACTTCCGAACAGGATTTTTTTATTCATTTTTTTCTCCCCATTTTCTTACTTATAAATTTACGGTTGATTCTCTTCATTATTCATTATGCGGGCACCAATTATAACCATGGCTGTAATCACTGTAAGAATAACTATTATTTTAAAAGCTGAAAATGAAATTCCTGCAAGAATGCCCAATGTTGCAACTGCTATTCCGACTGTTGTTTTAGAAAATATTCCAACTAAAAGACCGATTATAACACTCAATACCCCTATACACTGCGGGGCCACATAACTAGGGTCTTGCTCCTGAATCATTTTAAGAAGATTTTTTGTATCAATCTTCTGCAGATTTTCTATTAATTGAGTTTTTTGTTCCTCCTCAGCTGTTTTAAACTCAACTGCAGAAATTGATGGCAACATCATTATTAGAAAAACCGAAAGGATACTTCCGAACAGGATTTTTTTATTCATTTTTTTCTCCCCCGCTAATCGCAAGCTAATCGTAAATTTATGTAGTATATATTATATTATTACATTTAAATGTTTTTCTATGAAGTTGAAATATTTGTTACAAATAATTTGGTTTTTAAGAGGCGAAAATTAAATTAGATTTTTATAGTTCATTTCAACTTTATTGAGCTTTTTTTAAATTTTAAGAAACAATGATTATAAACCTTTTTTATATTCCCATGGAAAAAGTGAATACATATGGATTCATTCCTTGAGCGAGAATGCAATTTAAAATTCTTTCATGAAAACGGATTTTTCAGAAAAAAATGCCAATCGTGCAATGATTATTTTTGGACAACCGATGAGAATGCAGTCCTATGCGGCGATCAACCATGTGTTCCTTTCAGTTTTATCAACAATCCACTTGGAAAAAAACCCTTATCCCTAAGAGAAGTAAGAGAAAGTTTCCTAACATATTTTGAAAGGAATGCTCATAAAAGACTAATGTACCCTGAAACGGGGCAAAGATGCCCGGTAGTTGCAAGATGGCGATCTGATATCTACCTTACTATTGCATCTATAGCGGATTTTCAGCCGCACGTTACTTCTGGGGAAGTCCCACCTCCTGCTAATCCTTTAGTAATATCACAACCTTGCATACGTTTAAATGATTTAGAAGATGTTGGAAGAAGTGGACGGCATCTTACAACTTTTGAAATGATGGGACATCATGCCTTTAACAAAAATGTTGATGAAATATATTTTAAGGAAAAGACCGTCCAATATTGTGATGAATATTTTACCAAGTACATTGGAATTCCTAGAGAAAAAATCAATTATAAAGAGCAACTTTGGGATGGAGGGGGAAATGCGGGTCCCTGTTTGGAGGTTCTGGCAGGTGGACTGGAGATTGCAACCCTAGTTTTTATGAACATGAAGGAAGACGAAAGTGGGAAGTTTGAAATAAATAAAAAAAGATATGTTCCAAATCCCCTAAATATCGTAGATACAGGTTATGGTCTTGAAAGAATTGCCTGGTGTACACAAGGCACCGAGACTGTTTATGATACTGTTTTTCCTGAGATGATAAATTATCTAAAAGAAAATGCTGAAGTTACAGATGACATGCAGTCCATTTACTCTCTTGCAGATCATACCAAATGTTTGTCATTTATGCTTGGCGATGGAATTGTTCCGTCAAATGTAAAAGCAGGATATCTAGCAAGATTAATCATAAGACGATCATTAAGATTTATGGAAAAGCTTAGGTTGGATATTCCCTTAAGCAAGTTAGTAAATATCCAACTAGATTTGTTACGGGCAGACTTTCCATCGTTAAAAATGAGACAAAATCAGATAGACGAAATATTAAACATTGAAACAAAACGTTTTTCTGAAACCCTTTCAAAAGGTGAAAGTTTAATAAAAAGGATAATTTCAGAGAAAAAAACAATTGATACGGAAGAACTAGTCAGGCTTTATGATACACATGGAATGCCGCCAGATGTTGTCAAAAACATTGCAAAAACGGAAGGGATAGCCGTTGAAATTCCAGAAAATTTTGATTCAATGATAGCAGAACTTCATTCACATTCTCAAGAAGCACCTGAGGACAGTGATGTCGAAGATAAATCAAATCTTCCTGAAACACAACGACTTTATTATAAAAATCATTATATCAAGGATTTTGATGCAACAGTTCTCTGGGCAGGTAAATCTAGGGAAGGGATGAAAGTTGTTTTGGATAAGACTGCATTTTATCCAGAAGGCGGTGGACAGCCTGGAGACACTGGTACATTTCAATACAATGGAACATCTGTAAAAGTAAATAAAGTTGAAAAAGAAGAGGGAGCAATTTTACACTACATAAATGGAGAAATTCGAGTCGGAGAAAAAATTCATGGCGAAATTGATTGGCAGCATAGATATACATTGATGAAACATCACACTGGAACACATGTTGTAAATGGAGCTTTGCGAAAATTATACGGTGAACACATTTGGCAGGCGGGCTCACAACTTGGAACAAATGAAGCGCGTTTCGATTTTTCTCATTATAAATCAATTAGTGATGAAGAATTACCAGAAATTGAGAGACTTGCCAATGAATTTATTAAAAGGGAGATTCCTGTTGAAAAAAAAGTAATGGAACGAAACGATGCCGAAAGGGAACATGGTTTCCGGCTTTACCAAGGTGGAGTTCCGCCTGGCAACCTAATAAGAGTAATTAACGTCACTGGAGTAGATGTAGAGGCTTGTGGAGGTACACACCTAAACAATATAAAAGAAATTGAAAAAATCCGAATTTTAAAATCGGAGCGCATTCAAGATGGAGTTAATAGGATTTTTTTTGCCGCTGGTGAAAGTGTAGATGCATACCAAAAAGAGGAACAGAAATTATATGATGAGATTATTAAAATTCTTCAACCATACTATCAAATCCAAAGACATGAAGATGTATCTATTCATTTAAAAGAAACTGCAAAGATTTTTTCTGTTGCAATCAATCAGATTGGAAAAACCTTAAAAAGGTTCATCAAAGAAGGTCAGCTAAAGGAAAAAACAACAGTTGAAACTTTAACAGATGCATCAAATCATCTTTTTACAAAATGGAAAGAAACACAGAAGAAAAAGAAAAAGCTTGATTCTGATTACATCAATGATTTAAAAGAAAAGGCAGAACTTATTCCAGGAACAAATATCAAGGTCGTAATAGCCATAACAGAATTTGAATCAACAGCAACTGCAGGAGCAATAATTTCAGAACCTGATTACGTTGCCCATATTTTTGATGGTAAAAAAATCACCTCGGCTGCTTCAGAAAATATCGATATAGATTTGAGTAAAAAAATAGCTCCTGCGGTGGGAAAGATACTCGGCGGAAGTGGTGGAGGAAAACCAAAAATTACTCAGAGCGGGGGTCCAAACAAAGAAAAGGCAAAGGAAGCGTTGGAAAAGGCAAAGGAATTGACGATTGCAGCTTTTAATTGAAATCCGCAAGGTTTAATTTTTATTACTTTGGACTTTTTTTTTAATATTTTCTAATCTTAAACAAGGTAAATATTCGCCTGTTGAGTAATAATGACGAAAGCGTGTCAACCATTTGGGCTCCTGATCGAATTTTTGGACAAATTCTACAAATTTTGTAAAACGTTTCATAGTTTCAGGATTTGTAATGTGTTCGATTTTACATGCATCTTCATCAGCAATATCTTCCGATACTCCCAATATCATCAGAAAACTTTTCAATGTGTCATGTTTTCGTTTTGTTTCAACTGCAATTTTTTTACCTTTTGTGGTTAATCGCACCCCGCTATATTTTTCATAGATGATGTAATCTTCGTCACTAAGTTTCTGGAAAATTTCGGTAACACTTGCAGGTGATATGCTAAATATATTTGCAACATCATTTGTATGAACCTTTTTCTTTTTCTTTTCTAGAATGTAAATGAGTTCAACATAATCCTCAATTGTTTTTTTTCTCATCTACTTTTCACACTCCCAAAAGAACAAATCTTAGTATTATTCCAACAAAACTTGCTGCAAAAATCATGATAACAGCTGCCTTAATCATGTCTTTTATTCCAAGTTCTTTGACCATGATAGCAAAAGTAGCAATACAAGGAAAATAAATGGTTAGCATTGTTGCAACGATAACAAGTTGCATAGCAGAAAATGTTCCAGTTGGGAAACTTAACAATGTACCAACTGCCAGATCTTTTCTTAAAAATCCACTTAATAATATAACTGAGGTTTCTCCAGGCAGGCCAAAAAGTGTCTCCATGAATGGTTTAAAAAGTGAGGCAAGAAAGTCGATTACCCCAATTGTATATAAAATATTTATCAAAAAGACTCCTAAAAACATCCATGGAAGCGCATCTTTGAGAAACCATCTGATACGCATATAGGTTTTTTTCAAAGTGGTTTTAAGATGTGGAACTCGATAACTAGGAATTTCAAGAAATATTTCTGGACTTTCCCCTTTAACAAATTTATTTAATAGAAATCCTGCAACAAAATAAAGGACTAAAAGTGTTGTAAATACAATCAATATGTAAAATATTGGAGCATAAACCAAACCCTGTTGCTGCTCTGGATTTGAAAATATTGCAAAGATCAACGAAGTTTGAGCCATACATGGAACAGAGATCGATAACAAAGTTGCAGCAATAAAACGTTGTTTTCGTGTTTCTAACGATCTTATCGCAAGCATTCCAGGAACATTGCAGCCCAGCCCAAGAAATACGGGCACTATTCCATAACCGTGCATTCCCAATTTATGAAAAACGTTATCCAACAACGTTGCTAGTCGCGGAAGATATCCTGTGTCCTCAAGCAGAGATAACATAAAGTAAAAAGCAACAATGTATGGAAGAACCATACCAACCGGCACATATAGACCAGTTGTAAGCATTCCTAGAGATTCGACAAATTCAATTTCTCCATAGGTTTGACTAATTAAAAAATTGTATAGAAAACCAGGACCAAGCATTTCCCCTATTTGTATTACAAAGGGCTTATAAAGCTCCTCAAAAATTGGATTAAAAATAAAATTTATCAGATTTTCCCCAATAAACCGTACAATCCAAAATACAGAAAAAATGATTCCTAGTGCAATCGGAAGACCTGTGATTGGCCTTATGGTCAAATCAGAAAGTCTATCTCTTAATGTATGGTGACGATGCTCAACAGTTTCAACTTCTTTGATAAGTTGACCTATTTCAATCCATCTTCCCTCATCACTAGTGGGTTTGATTTTTTTTGGTGATTTAGCATTTTTAATTTCAGATACAAGTCCCTTTATTCCTTCTCCAGTTAATGCAACTATTGGAACTACTGGTACTCCAAGCATTTTCTGCAATTTTTTTACGTCAATGTGGATTCCCAGGTGTTTTGTTTCATCCCACAAGTTTAGTGCAATAACTACGGGTATTTTTTGTTCTAGTAATTCTAATGCTAGGTAAAGATTTCTTTCAAGATTTGTTGCATCAATAACGTCAATTACTACGTCAGCTTCATGAAACATCTTTGATGCTACTTCCTCTGCCTTATTAGAAGAAGATAGAGAATATGTCCCTGGTGCATCAATAATTTCAACTTTTTCACCTTCAAATCTCATAAATCCTTTCGAAAAATCCACCGTTGTTCCTGGATAATTGGATGAAATTACATTTGCACCAGTAAGTCTTGAAAAAACAACACTTTTTCCAACATTGGGATTGCCCATCAAAACAATTTTTCTCATCATAGCTCCTCGACAACAATTTTTTGAGCCATCCCTCTTCCAATTGTCATATGGCAATTACCTACAGAAATCGTTATGGGACCCATTAAAGGTTGCTTGGAAACGACACGTAAAATTGAGCCTTCCCTAAGACCCATTGTACACATTTTTCGCTGAAAATTAAATCCTCCCTTGATTTCGATTATTCGGCCTCTTTCGGATTGGCCTAGATGTGCAAGAAGTGTTATTTTTTTGGAAACCATTTAATCACCTTAAATTTTTAGGTATGCCTAAATATTAGTATGTATCTATGTACTATTTATAGATTTTGGTTATCCTAAAAATTTAACCCAATTTAAGGTTAATTTTTCAATTTTAATATCCAAAAATGCAATACAATAAAATGGTAACCTTAGAAAAAATTTAGACTACAAATTATAGTTTAAATATTATGGTAATTGCTGTAATAGCAACAATAGTAGCAACACAGAAGGCAATTACCATCCAGGGTGGAATCTTCAAAGATGTTTTTTCTTCCGCATCGAAATATCTGATTAATCCCGCTGATGAATGAAATCCTTCTCCTTTCTTCTGTTTGGCCATAATTTTAACCTACCTAGTAATATTATCAATAGTTACATATCTTTTTATTATTTTAGTGTTTCTGTTGATACTTAGGATAAATTCTTATTGCAAACATCTAAATATCGATGATATATACCTTGCGATAGGGTGTAACCGTATGAAGGAAATAGAGGCTCTTATAAAAAAAGCTTTGAAGTATAAAGAGAGTGGACTTACCGATCATGAAATTGCTGAAGAGCTCAATGTCTCCAAAGAAACTGCGGTTTGGCTTTTAAACAAGGCAAACGAGAAAAAACCTGAAGGAGATGTAAAAATCGGTTGGCGCTCTATCGGAGTTTATCCATCAAGAATTTCTTATATATCTGATGCACTATGTGACGTCCTCCTAGAGGAAGAGGAAAAGAAAAATCTCGAAATCGAAACTGTTGTAGGTATAGCAATTAATGGTTTACCATTTGCAACTTATATTGCTGACAAACTTGGCCTTGAGCTTGCTGTTTTTAGACCACATTACGAAAAATCGGGTGCATTTTCCTCAAACTATGCAAACGTAGAAGGTAAAAATGTAGTACTAATAGATGATGTCGTAGGCACTGGTGAGACTTTCAGAAGCGCTATTAAAACAACAAAGGCCGAAAAGGGCAAACCGGTTTTATGTATAGCGCTATTGAATAAAAGAACCCAGAATGAAATTCTTGGTGTACCCCTGAGAGCACTGATCCGAGCAAGGGTTATTTAATTCTACTAGTATTCTCGGTGAAACAACATGCATTGGGCTGATGTATTAGCAGATGAACTCGCTACCCAGGAAAAAAAACATGTACTCGCCACAGGGATTACTCCTTCTGGCCCCATACACATCGGAAATATGAGAGAGATTCTTACTACCGATGCAGTTTATAGATCTCTTATTGAAAAGGGGGCCGATGTTGAATTAATCTACGTTGCAGATGATTTTGACCCATTAAGAAAGGTTTATCCCTATCTACCAAAATCTTATGAAAAGTATGTAGGCAAACCGATATCTGATATTCCATGCCCTTGTGGAAATCATAAAAGTTACGCAGATCATTTTCTGAAATCTTTTTTAAATTCACTTAAGGAAATTGGCGTTAAACCACGAATCTATCGTGCCAGTGAGATGTATAGGAATGGTGATTATTCCAATGCAATTCAGGTCGCTTTGGAAAATGTAACAAAAATTCGCAAAATCATTGAAACGATTTCAAAAAGGCAACTTCCAAAGGACTGGCTCCCGTTTAACATCCGTTGTGAGAAATGCGGTAAGATGTCAAATGCAAAGCCCACACTTTACGAGTTTCCAATTATAGAATATAAATGTGACTGTGGATATGAAGGTGAAGTTGACGTAAGAAAAGGAGGCGTTGGAAAGCTTCCGTGGCGTGTTGACTGGCCTGCGCGCTGGAAGATGCTTGGAGTTACTTTTGAACCTTGTGGAAAAGATCTTGCAACAGTTGGTGGGGCAAGAGATACGGGTAAGGCAATAGTTGAGGAAGTTTACAATTATCCTCATCCCGCACTTATTGTTTATGAATTTATTATGCTAAAAGGTAAAGGGGCGATGCACAGTTCTAAGGGCACTGCATTAAGTTCTGAAGAAATGTTACATATGACTCCTCCAGAAGTTCTGAGATTTTTAATTATGAATAATCAACCAGGGAAACATATTGTTTTTGACACAGGACTGGGTGTATTAAATTTGGTAGATGAATACGACAGAGAAGAGAGAGTCTACTTTGGTGAGGAAGAAGAAATTAAAGGGATGAAGGATCTTAGAAGAACGTATGAATTGTCTCAACCATATCTTCTTCCAACAACAATTCCATACCAGATTCCATACAGACATTTGGTTACTCTTGTACAAATCGGAAACAATTGGAACAAAGTAAAAGAAATACTCATAAGAACTGGACAAATTCCAGAAGAGCTAAAGGAACAGGACGAAAACCACATAAAACAGAGAGTAGAACATGTAAAATATTGGTTAGAAAATTTTGCCCCAGATATTGTTAAGTTTAAAGTTCTTGAAAAGCCTCCATCAATAAAACTAGACTCAAATCAAAAGAAGTTTTTATCAGTAGCAATTAAAAAATTGCAGGACATCGATTGGGACGCAGAAAAAATTCATAATGCTGTATATGATGCATCAGAAGAAGTAAAAGTCACAATTAAAGATGCATTTAAGACCATCTATCAAATTTTCCTTGGACTGAGCAAAGGACCACGTGCAGGTTATTTTTTGTCAAATCTTGATAAAAAATTTGTAATGAAAAGATTAGAGCAATCAATTAAATAATTCTTTTACGAGTAAATATGAAGGTTTATCTAGAAGTCTATGGCTGCACAGCAAATAAAAGTGATCTGTGTTTAGTAAAGGGTGAATTAACAAAAAACCGCCATGAAATTGTAACTGAAATAAAAAATGCAGATGTAATAGTAATTCTAACTTGCACAGTTATTGATACAACGGAACAACGGATGTTGTCAAGGTTAAGATTTTTTAAAGAATTCAATAAAAAAATTATTGTAAGTGGCTGCATGGCATCTGTACAAAAAGAACTGGTAAAATCAATTCTTCCAGATTCAATATTGCTTCCACCTAAATTTGTTTACCATATTAATGATGTTTTAAATTCCAATTTTGATAAATTTATAAACATAGAGAAAACTGAATTTGCAAAAAAGTATGACGAATTTGCCGCACCGGTTTTGATTGCTGAAGGATGTATGCTGTCTTGTTCATACTGCATTACTTCTATAGCAAGAGGTGAACTTAGAAGCTATCCAATGGATGGGATTTTAAAGGATGTTAAAAGTGCTATTGAACAAGGCTGCAAAGAAATCCAACTAACTGCACAGGATACAGCATCCTGCGGTTTGGATTCTGGACAACAATTAGGCGAACTTTTAGAAAATGTTTGCGAAATTCAAGGTGATTTTTTTGTAAGAGTCGGAATGATGAATCCATTTACTGCAATGAAAAACATCGAGCCTATTATTAAAGCCTATAAAAATCCAAAGATTTACAAATTCCTTCATATACCAGTTCAATCTGGAGACAACAAAATTCTTGAAAAAATGAATAGAAGATATTCGGTTGATGATTTTTTAAATATTGTAAAAAATTTCAGAGATGAATTCCCCGACGTTACAATTTCTACAGATATCATTGTTGGTTTTCCTACTGAAACAGATGATCAATTTTTACATTCAGTTGAGCTTTTGAAAAGAATTGAGCCAGATATTACGAACATAACCAGATTTTCTGCACGTCCCCACACTGTTGCGAAAAAAATGATGGGGCGCATTCCTACAGAGATTGTCAAACAAAGATCAATTATACTAACCGACCTATGCAAAAAAATTTCCAAAAAGAAAAATCAAAATCTAATCGGAAAAAAATTCAGGGTGCTAGTTACAAAAACCAGGGATGATAAATCTTACAATGGTCGTACAGAAACTTACAAACCTGTTATAATAAAAGAAGATGTAAAAATCGGCAATATTGTTAATATGAAAATTACTGGTGCATCATCCACACATCTCTACGGAAAGCTTATATAGACACAGGGTAATTTCCGGCTTGTGGAAGGGATGATTCGAGTAGCAATTAATGGTTTTGGACGGATAGGAAGAAACGTTTTACGTGCAGCATATGGACATTCATTATATGGCAAAAATTTCGAAATTGTTGCTGTAAATGATCTCGGTAACACCGAAGTGCTTGCACATCTTTTAAAATACGATTCAATCTATGGAAAATTCAATGGATATGTAACTCCAAGAGATGATGGAATCGATGTCAATGGACACTTTATAAAATTTTTCTCACAGGTAAACCCAACTAAACTTCCCTGGGGAGACATGGATATTGATGTTGTCGTGGAATCTACAGGCATTTTCCGAAAAAGAGAAGATGCATCAAAACACCTTGAGGCTGGCGCCAAAAAGGTAATTATTTCTGCACCAGCAACAAATCCGGATATCACGATAGTCCTGGGAGTAAATGAACAAGAATACGATAACGAAAAACACAATATTATTTCAAATGCCTCCTGTACAACAAACAGTTTGGCACCTCCTGTAAGAGTATTAAACGATTATTTTGGAGTGGAGCGGGGATTCATGACCACCATTCATTCATACACTGGTGATCAGAGGATTCTTGATTTTCCGCATAAAGATCTAAGAAGAGCCCGTGCAGCGGCCGTTTCAATCATCCCGACCACCACGGGTGCTGCAAAAGCAGTAGCACTGGTCATACCTGACCTGAAGGGTAAAATGGACGGAATAGCAGTTCGTGTACCAACACCTGACGGTTCATTGACAGATCTTACATGTACCCTAAAAAGAGAAGTTACAAAAGAAGAGGTTAACGAGGCTCTAAAAAACGAATCCGAGAACAGATTGAAAGGAATTATGGAATACACCGAAGACCCAATTGTATCTGTAGATATTGTTGGAAATCCGCATTCTGCAATCATTGATGGATTAAGTACAAAAGTCAGCGGAGAAAGAAGTAATCTTGTAAAGATACTTTCGTGGTATGACAACGAATGGGGTTACTCTTGCAGGTTGGTGGATCTAATAAATTACGTTTATACTTGTAAGCCAAACACCAATGAAAATATTGAATTTGTACATCAAGTCTCAAATTAAAACTTTATTTTATCCTATAATTTAAATAAGCATTTTTGATAAGGGTAACCGTGGAGGCTTTTTGAAATGAGGGAATTTAACACATTAGATGATTTTGACGTAGAAAATAAAACCGTTTTATTGAGGGTAGATTTCAACATGCCGCTTGATAAAACAACATATGATATTTTGGATACAACCAGAATGAAACTTGTTCTTCCCACTGTAAAAGAATTAATTGACAAGCATGCAAAAATTGTAATTCTTGCTCATCAGGGAAGGCAGGGAAGTTGGGATTTCATATCTTTAGAAAAACATGCAAAAACATTTAGCAACCTCCTTGGACAGCCAGTAAAATTTGTAGATGATATTTATGGGGAAAAGGCAAAAGAAGCAATAAAACAACTTGGTTTTGGAGAAGTGCTGTTTTTAGATAATGTAAGAAAAATTCCATATGAAACTGACAAGAAATCTGCAGAGGAACATGCAAAAACGGAATTTATTCAGAACCTTTATCCTCTAGCAGATTTTTTTGTTAACGATGCCTTTGCCGCTGCACATCGTAAACAGTGTTCACTAATTGGGTTTACCGAGGTACTTCCCTCTTGTGCCGGTAGACTTTTGGAAAAGGAACTTACAACCCTTGAGCAAGTCGTAAAAAACCCGGAAAAACCATGTGTATTTCTCTTTGGAGGAGCAAAATACTCAGATGTTGTTGTAACAATTGAACGGGTGCTTAACAACAAAACAGCAGATAAAATTCTATTAACTGGACTTCCTGCAAACGCATTTTTGAAAGCCGAAGGCTACAATCTTGGGGAAAAAAATGAGGCGGCATTACTTGAGGAAGGAAAACCAGAACTTTTTGAAGATATTAAAAAGGTTTTAGATAACTATCGAAATGAAATTTTCTTGCCGGTTGATTTTGCAATTGAAGAAAACGGTCAACGAAAGGAAATTGATCTTCAAGATCTTCCAAGCAATTACAATCTTTATGACATAGCTGAAAAAACCATTCAAAAATTCAAGGAAATCCTGAGTGATGCAAAAACTGTGTTTTTATCCGGTCCTTGCGGGGTTTTTGAAAATCCTTTGTTTGAGAAAGGTACCAAAGAAATTTTTGCATATGTTGCAGGCTCAGATGCTTTTTCAATTGTTGGTGGCGGGCATACGGTTGCAGCAGTTGAAAAAATGGGATTTAGAAACCAAATATCACATATCAGTACTGGTGGAGGTTCACTTGAAAAATTCATGATGGGTGAAAAACTACCTGTTGTAGAATCCTTAAAAAATGCAAAATTAAAGCTAGCCACACTTAAATAAGTGAGAAACACTCATATATTCTACTCTTTTTCCTTATCTTGATTTGGGGGCTGGTAGATCAGTTGGAAGATCGCCACCTTCGCAAGGTGGAGGCCGCGGGTTCAAATCCCGTCCAGTCCATGAAAATATAACTGAAAGGGTATGCGATGATTGAGAAAAAACTTGATGAACTTGGCAAGTATGCTGAAGAAATTGAAAAGGAAGAACCATTAAAGCTGATTGAGAAATATTTTAAACAAAATGAATTGGAAGGCCTTGAACGTACTAAATCAGAATTTGAGAAAGATTTTGTAAACAATGTTGTTAAAGTTATCAATAATTTTAAACTCGATGGTCTCCCGGATAGAATGATTTCTTATCATCTTTTTAATATATTTGTAAGTTTTATCAAAAAATCATTGGTTGAAATGAAAGCAAATGATTTAGGTATTGATACTAATCTATATAAAAATGAGATGAGATTTCTTTTCAAGGGCAGATGGAAATAATATATACTTTTTCGTACTATGACAAAAATTCGCACGACTATAACAATCGATAAAGAATTACTTAAAATTGTACATCATCATAAGATGAGAATCAGCATTTTTGCATAATAGTCTGAGTGATTATTTAGTCAAAATTAATGGGGTCAGAGAACCTTCGCAAGGTGGAGGCCGCGGGTTCAAATCCCGTCCAGTCCATAAAAAAATAACTGATGAGTCTATAGGAGAATATTTATCTTTTTTAGAGCTAAAAGGGGTTACGAAAAGCCACATTAAGGAAGTAGAAAGATACCGTCATATGGAGATAAAAATAGAGATAATAGAATAAAAATTTTATTTATCAAAAGAAAATTCAAATAAAAATGATTAGTACAAGGAACGAGATTTGAACTCGGTTATACCGCTAAAATACAAATGTTTTCTGCTGTTGGGTAAAAAGAGTAGATTTATGAGCAATTAATTTATTTTAAAATTGAAAAAAGGGAGATATAATGATAAAAAAAAGTCACTCTTGGATTAATGTCATCCCATCAACTTTAGCCACTCTGCTCTTCATCTCACAAATCATAGTGGGCATATATTTACTGTCTGAGGTTACGCAAATTGAAATTTTAGCATATATGGGAGTGGGACTTTATGTTTTTTCAGGTATAGTTTTTGGCATGCTACCTACATTTGAGTTTCGTAAAAAAGGTGGAGTGAGAAAAGGAAAAAGTTACATACATACTACTAAACTTGTTAATACTGGCATATATTCGATTCTTCGCCATCCGCAATATGTAACCTTTATACTGTGGGCAATTGCCGGCATGTTACTATTTCAGCATTGGATTGTTATCCTTTTGGGCATACCAGTTATCCCTTTAATGTATATTGATTTAATTAAAGCAGACAAAGATGCGATTGAAAAGTTTGGTGATGATTACAAACAGTATATGAAAAAGGTCCCAAGAGCTAACTTCTTGCTTGGAATTATAAGACCACTTCGACATAAAAAGAAATGAAATCCATGAAAAATCAATATCCCCACTGATCAATTGTAAATTTAAAATAATTGTAAATTTTATTTTTCAACTCTTCATCAATGTTGTATTTACATGTTCTAACGTTTTTCTGAGTTGAAATATATTTTTCCAATCTTTCTTTATTTTCATTAAACCCTGGTAAATCTAATTCACGATAAATTCTCTCCACCTCTTTTAAAGGCTGAGTAATAAGATCCTCATAACGAACTTCTGCTAAATTTCCGTTGTTAATTAGTTTTTTTTCCTTGAAATAATTTTCAAACATACTTTTATATAAATCAACCATAGCCTTTTCAAATTCTAAGGAATCACCAGGTTTCTGTAAACAATACAGAGTCATTTCTTTCTCGATATTTCTTTTCATTGAAAGAAAAGTATAATACGGATTTCTGTAAATATGAATAAATTTAGCATCCGGAAACATTTCACGTAGAAGTTTTACCCTACCAGTATTAGAAGGATTTTTCAAAATTAGTTGCTTTCCATTATGATATAATGTTAATTTCTTTAAATAATAAAGATAAATTTTTTTCCACTCATCAATAATTCTTTCCGAATTGTTTTCCATTAACACAAAATTGTAGTAATTTGACAGATTTTTAGGAAAACACCATCCATGATAAAATGAATAAGGCGAAAGATTTCCGATTCCATATTCATCTTCTTGAGGTAAATCAGCTCCGAGATCTATATCATCCTGTGGTCTTTTTGGTGGTAAAGAAGAAGCAACAATAGGTTTAATCAATTTTTCAAATCGTAGAAACAGCCCAGGAGTGATAGTTTGAAATGTTGTTGGATAAGAAAAAAGAGTATTTTGTGTTATTAGATTGTGCAGATATGTGGTCCCACTCCTCCAATGACCAATTATAAAAATCGGTGGTTTTTCAATTTTTGTATTCTTAATTTTTTTATCAAAACGAAGCTTTTCGTAAAGATTTAATGGAGATAGAACAAAACTCAGGGCAGTTGAATATATTACTCTGGGTATTCCTATCAATCCAATTTTAAACTTATTTTGTGCAAATAATCTTAACAGATTAACAAGAGTTGCTCCAGCAAGTGGTTCAAATGATGTGTTTAGGGGATCGATCTTGTAATCGCTCATTTAAGTCAACTGCACCTAGACTCCATTATAGGAAATAATAATTCCAGGAAAAAGGATATTTATCTTATATAGTTTATGAGAGTCTATTTTAATATTTATAACATTTGTTTCATTAAGACGGTTCTGTTCCTTAAATATAGAACAAAATTTTTAATTACGTATTTTCTTACAGCCTCGATTAAAATGAAAGCAGTCGTTTTTGGGGGAGCAGGAGTTGTTGGTAGTTTTGCAGTCAAGTGTTTATCTGAAATGGACACTTTTTCAAAAATAGTTATCGCCGACATTGCTGAAGCTAGAGCAAAAAACTTTATGAAAAGTAATTCTAAGTTGGAATTTATAAAAACCGACGCTACAGATGAAAAAAGTCTTTCAAAATCTTTAGAGGGTGCTGATGTCGCAGTTAATTGTGTAGGTCCGTTTTATAAATTTGCCCCACGTATCTTAAAAACCGCGATTTCAAAAGGAGTAAATTATGTAGATGTTTGCGATGATTATGATGTTACTGAAGAATTATTGGATAATTATGACAAATCAGCAAAGGACGCAGGAACCACATGCATTGTTGGGCTAGGTGCAAGCCCTGGATTAACAAATATAATTGCTTCTTTTGCTGCAAAGCAATTGGACTCCGTAGAAGATATTAAAATCTTTGTTACTCGCGGAATAGAGGAGGAAGCAGGAGGAGCTATTCCCTATCATATGTTACACTGTTGGGTTGGTAGGATTCCAATTTTTAAAAATGGTAAATTGCAAAGAGCACAGGGACTAGTTGAAGGTGAAGAATATGCGACCTTTCCTGAACCTTTTGGACAGGTTCCAGTTTACTATTTCGGTCATCCAGAAACTGTTACTTTGTCGCGTTACATTAAGGGAGTAAAAAACGTCTGCTGCAAGGGTACTTTTTTTCCACCACAGTTTAGAGAAGCCCTCGTTTCCCTGGAATCACTTGGTTTTCTATCAGATAAATCAGTTAATGTTCAAGGAAAGTCTGTTAAAATTATTGATTTCACTGCTTCATACATAGATGTAATGCGAGAAAAGATTAGTAAAAGTGCAAAAAACATTCCTTCAGGGGGAGCAGTAATGGTAGAGGTTAAAGGTGAAGCAGATGGTGAGCCTCAAACTATAAGATATGAGGGTACCGCTCATATGAGGCAAGGAACAGGAACGCCAGCTGCAATAGGTGCAAAGATGCTTGCCGAAGGTAAAATCAAATCACCTGGGGTTTTTGCTCCCGAGGGTTGTATTCCCCCAATGGAGTTTATCATGAACTTTCTTAACATCGAAGGTTTTGGTGATGCCTGGATAACAATTAAACAAAAAATGAGCGTCGATCTTATTTAAAATTTTTTGTTAATGATATCTTATTAATTTCAAAATTACTTACAATGAATTTGTTTCAAGGTATTCCCAATATCATTTTAATAATGTAGATAAATAGGAAAAATATATCTATAATGCCAGTTACTATAACATAAATTATCAAAAATACAATAATTATTTTCAAAATAGTTTTTATTAATGTTATGGCAGAACTTATGATCTTTTCTAAAATGACCCATACTATATTCAATGATCCTGATATTATCGAAAAAATGAAATTGATAATGTTAAAACATGCCCTTAGAATTACGATGAGACTCAAAAACATCAAAAAACATTGCGGTTGGGACGATGTTTCTAAAATATTTTGTTTAAGTTCATTTATTAATAATTCCGTACTTAATCCATTTTGATTTTCCTTAATCAAACATATAAGACGATTTTCATCTAATTGTTCAAAAAAGTCAAATTCTTTTAGATTAAAATCTTGGATTGAATTAATCAAATATTCATATTTTACATCTCGAGATGTCTGGTATTCGATTGCATTTACGGTTGGCAACATCAGAAGTAAACATATTGAAAACAGACTTCCAAATACCAGTTTCATTTTCATAATTTCAACTTCAAATTATATACTTTATTAATATATTAATATTTTAAGTGAACTTAAATCTTTTTAATACTCTGTTTAATTTTACTTATAAAAAAACTTTAAATATCTTTCATATAAACTATATTACTAGTAAAAAAATGAAAATAATGCCAGTATTTCCCTAGATATAACATGGAGAATCGACTAATAAAGGCAAAGGATCTTTAAAACAGTTAAACGCATTGGTTTTGTAATATCTGCAGCCACTAACTATAGCTTTAGAAAATACTACAAGGCTGATTTTAAAATATAAACCATGTTTAAATAAGATGTTTTTTTATATCTTCTAATTGGATGAAGAACCCTAAGCAGGAAAATCCGTGGACGCCCGAAGATGAGGGTGATCATTATCCAGTCATGAGAGAATGGTGGACTTTTGAAACAATTTTCAAAACTTATCAGGATAATAGAAAATGGAATTTAATGCTTATTATGTCATATAATTTAGAAAAACCCAACTGTTTTTTTCAATACACCCTTTTTGATATTACAAACAAAAAATGTATTTCACGTAAGGATATTGATGACAATGTTGAAAAATTTAAACATAAAAAAGGCAGATTAGATTTACAATATGAAAAAAATACAGCCAAAGGTCTTTTTCCAGATTACTTTATCCATTTAGAAAACATAGAGCAATCGTTATTGATTGACATAAATTTTCATGCAATATCAAATCCACACTGGATCGCACAAAATATCACAAACGGTGAGCTACCCATAGGTTTAAATTTTTATAAATACGGATTTATCCCAAACACAAATCTCCAAGGAAAAATGACTCTTAACAATCAAACACTTGAATTCAATGGAAAAGGCTATGTTGAACATGTTTGGGGAAATTGGTCTTACCAAAAACCTCTATCAAAAATTACCAGTTTGAAAAAAACAATCAATACCTATGCAAATCTTGGAAAATGGTGGCTAAGCAATCATAAACCAAAAATACCTGATACCCTTGCATTCACCACAGAAAATAATGTATTTGGGTACGATTGGGCTTGGGGTGTTTTTAACAATGACTGGAGTGTTTTTTATGGAAATATACTCTTTTGGCTTTATCAGGGACCTGCATTTGGTGTACTTACATTAACACCTGATGGAAAAGAATATTGGGAGTTTTGTAATATTTCATATAAATACAACAAGGTCCATTATGTTAAGGAATACGATATTTATTTTGCCTCAGATATTGAATTAGATGCCTTTTTAGACGATAAATACGTTCATCTCCGATTTTATCTTGATACTGAATGCTATGATTATATTGATCCGTTCAACCATGAAGGATTTTATAAGGCATTCATTTTAGCTGAAATGCCTGGTAAAATGAAAGGCATTTATAAAGACAAAGATAAAAAAATTGACTTGCAAGGCGATTGTAAATTAATGCCTTTACGACAACCGTCGGTTTTGGGCCACAATTCTCTAAGAATCGATTTTACAAAACCTCCAAAAGGATTTGGCATGGATATCGATTTCAACTCCCATTATTTAAAAAGGCACATTATTGCAAAAATGCATCTAACTCCAAAACCAATACTAAAATTCCGTATGAAAAGGATTGATAAAAACGATTTTACTTTTTAGAAATAATAAGAGTAAGAATTTAGGATTTAACTTAATACTATGATTTGCTCAAACTATTTCAATAAGAATACTCGGTAAAAATTTAAATATCACAGGTTTTTTATCCGAAGCCTATGAAGCGAAATGTTTTGTCCATCCTTGACGTTAAAAACGAAATTGAAGAAATAATAGATTTAGGAATCAAATTGAAAAATGATTGGAAAAACGGTAAAAAAATTAATCATTACCTGAAAGGTAAACGTCTAGCTATGATTTTTGAAAGAACATCGGTCAGAACTAGAGTTAGTTTCGAATATGGAATTCAGATGCTTGGAGGAATCGCGATCTCTCTAACCAAAGAAGATATTGGAATTGGGGTACGAGAAACCGTTGAAGATATCGCCCTAGCTATGTCTAGATATGCAGATATAATTATGTATAGAGCACTTGAAAAAAAAGATCTTCATGAATTTGCCAAATATTCAACTGTTCCTGTAATCAATGGTTTAGATATTGATGAACATCCAAGCCAGATATTAGCTGATTTAACTACTATAAAAGAAAAAAAAGGTAAACTTAAAGGATTAAAATTCGTATTTGTCGGCGATGGTGATGATAATCTTACACATTCCTATATGCTAGGATGTACTCAGGTTGGAATGGATGTAACTGTAATTACCAAAAAAAGTCATTGGCCTTCAAAATATTTTCTTGATAAAGCTAAAAAAATTGCATCTGAAAAAAATGTTAAATTATTAATAACCGAAGATCTTGAAGAAATAAAAAATGCGGATGTAGTAGCAACTGATACGTGGGTATCAATATGGTATAAAGACCAGAAGGAACAAATACTTAAAGATCTCCAAGGTTATACTGTTACTAAAGAGTTGATGAGCAAAGCCAAACAAGATGCAATTTTTATGCACTGTATGCCAATATTTTACGGAGAGGAAGTAACAAAAGAAGTAGCTCATGGACCACAGTCTGTAATTATTGACGAAGCAGAGAATCGTATGTGGGCAGAAATGGCACTTATGGTGAAACTTTTAAGTTAGCTAAAATGATAAATTAACAACTGAACAAAGATATCAAGGAAGATCAGATTATAAGAAATAATGAAATAATCGAATCCTTTTTGACCAACTATTAGCCCAATTTTACCCATATCTTTTTCTTCTGTTTTAATTAGTTTATATGACCAACTAAGTGTATATATCCAAACAACCAGGAAAGGGATTAAAAATATTGGTGATAGTATAGTTCTAAAAAATAGAATTATGGCTAGGATACCTGAAAGAAAAATCATCGAAAAAGAAATCTTTGCAGCCACTTTAGGACCAAATGATGTTGCATATGTTCTAACACCAAGTTTTTTATCGCCTTCGCAGTCATGTATTCCTTCAGGAATATCGTGAGCATCATCGGCAAAATACGTAAATAGAGCAAGAATGATTAGATTTAAAAAAGAGGATTGATCAAAAGCGATATATCCTAATACCGGTAGGTCTAGGATAATATCAGTGGATTGTGGAAAGGCCGTCCAAATAGCAATGAAACCAAAAATTGCAACTGTAAGCCACTGAACAGGAGTAAAAATTTCAGAGTAGGCAGGGATTTTGATGATTTTCTTAAGGTATTTATTATGAAAAGTAACAAATAAAGCATTTACACCAACTACTAACAAACACCACATACTGATAAGATAAGCACAGATAAAAGTGGTAGCCGTAAAAACCAATGCAATAAGAAATAAATTTTTAGAACTAATTCTACCTGATGGTATAGAGCGATCGGGATGTGAAATTTTATCTATCTCTTTATCAGTTATATCGTTCCACATCAGAGCTGCGAAATAACCAGAAAAAAGAGAGAGAATTGTTAAAATCAGAATTTTTAATATTTCCCAATTATAATCTTTAATACCATATGCAAGCATTACTACACTTGCATGCATAAATGGATACGATAGTAATTCATAAAACATGATTGTACGCCATTTGAAAGGGCGCCAAGTAACTATAAAGTAAAGAAGTTTTTTCATTTATTCATCTTGTTAACATCCATTAATTATTAAAATTTTTATTACTTTTTATAACTAATTTAAGGTACCACAAAATTAATTGTTGAAATATTGAATATATTTTCTCCATCTAACTACTTCTGATAGATATATTCAAAGGAAAATCTTCATACTTATCTATATTATTATATATCTCGTATTTGTAATTTTATAGTCATAATAATATGATTTTTCCTAAAATTAATAACGTAACAGACAATGTTAACATTAAATGAATCCGTGGAATAATCCTATTTTCCTCACCAGAATACTCCATAGTTATCTTGTAGATTTAAATAGGATATGGAGGGCAACTTCCAAAGAAATTCTTAGATACCAAAATAGATGTCTTAGAAAGATCGTTAAATATGCGTATACAGTACCGCTGTATCAAGATAAATTCAAAGAACAAAATATTCAACCAACGGATATCCATGGGATAGGTGATATCGAAAAACTTCCCATTATAACAAAGGATGATTTACGAACATACTATCCACATGGTCTTATACCTGATAATTTTAATACAAGGTATGGTTTTAAACTCTCTACCTCTGGATCAACAGGTAAACCTGTGTTCCTCTATGTTGATCTTTTTTCATCAATTAAGAGTCTTCTTGGATTTACACGTGAACTTAAAGCATATGGTGGTAACTGGAAAAAAACCAAAAATGCACTCATAATGGATCTTAAACCAGGAACAATAGAATCAACTGTTTTTACCAGTAGTGCCTCACTGTTTCTTAAGAAATTTATTGATCTTAATAACATACGATATTTTCATATTGGTGGTAAACCTGAATCAATTATGACAGAACTTGACGTATTCCAACCAGAATTTCTCAGCTCTTATCCAGGGATGCTACAGAATCTTGCTTATCTAAAAAATCAGGGATTGGGCAACAACATCCAACCAACTTATATCGTCTCCAGCGGCTCACTTCTTGATCCATATACCAAAAAATATATTGAACATGCCTTTAACACACGTGTACTTGATATCTATGGAACAACCGAAACAGGCCCAATTGCATTTGAATGTCTCAACGGTGGCCATTATCATGTGCATTCAGATTTTGTTTACCTTGAACTTCTTTCTAAACAAAATCAACAAACATCAAACCAGTCTGGAAAGATTGTCATAACCAAATTGTATGGTGGCGGCACACCGATCCTTCGCTATTCGGGGTTGAATGATATAATTTCATTCTCTGATGATACCTGTGATTTACACTTACCTACACAACAAATTAAAACTATTGAAGGACGTCAATCCGACATGATTATCCTTCCAGATAACTCATTACTGTCTCCGCTTAATCTTACAGGAATTCCAGCGCAATTGATGGAAGAGTATCATACCATTCAAATACAACAATTTCAGATTATTCAACATACAAAAACCAACTTAGAAATTCGTGTCGTTATTGATCCCCATTATAGAAATCACGGTATAGCCACAACACAACTCCTAACTGAATTAAAAAACCGATTTATAGCACAAACAAAATATTCTATAGATGTATCTGTAACCGAAGTAGATGCGATACAAAAAGATGAAAGCGCAGATACCTACAAGCTCGTTATATCAAAAGTAAAGCATCAATAACTCATTCTTTCTTCAGTAGGAGATACGAACACATTGGTCCAAAAATTGTTGTTTTAATTATATCTTTTACGGTAAATAACCCTGATAAATAGGTTGCATCAGGATTCTTGCTCTCTGGATCATCAATTACTCTATATATAACCCGTACATGGGATCTAATATTTTTTGCAAGGTACTGAAGAACCGAAGTATGATTTTTCACTCCATACAAGACGAAAATAACATCAAAACCATCAACCTTATAACTAGCACCATCACCTAATTCAATAGAAATCTTATCCTGAAAACCAATGTTGTGAACACACTTAATTGCATGTTGAACTGCTCGAGCATCTGTATCAATTGCAACGCATTGCGCTCCTGCGGTATCCGCAATTATAAGCGCTGTAGCAGGAATCGATCCACCTCCTATGACAAGAATGATATCCTTTGAGGAAACGGAACCGAGTTGTATTTCCTTAAGAACAATTGCCTTATAAGCATCCATATAGTTTTGGACAACGAAATTAAAGGAATATCCTGCTTTCTCAAATACGATAAATAAAAAATCCATTATCTTTTTAAGAGCCGCGGGACGGAATTTAGAAGCATTTTTCTCAAAAAACAAATATCGGATATATGATACTGTCCGTTCACCAACCATCCTCTTCATCACTTGCATCCACCGTCTCAATATGATAAGGCGCTATTTTAAACTTATACACATTACATAGAAAACTCTTTTAAGAAAAAAAAGTCATTAGTTATTTCATTATATGAAACTACTCTTTATTGCTGCAAATAAAGATCATTCAGAATCTTTTACGACAAAAATTGTCTATAAGCTCAATTCAAGCCCTATGCTTGTTCTCCAACAATTAGCTGCGGCTGTACCACCAGAGCACACCGTACAACTTATTGATGATCGTTACGATAATCCAGAGTATGATACCGATGCCGATATCATAGGTATATCTACACTCACCCCTAGTGCACCACATGCATATCACATTGCTGATACTTATCGTAACCTAGGAAAAACAGTTATTCTGGGCGGCTGTCATCCCTCTGCATTACCTCAGGAAGCAAAACAACATGCAGATTCGGTAATAGTTGGTGATGCAGAAACAACACTTCCATATTTACTCAAAGATTATGAAAAAAATAAACTTAAGCCACACTATTTCTCTCAAAAAACTCAAGATAACTCAATGCCTGAGCCATGTAGAGATCTCATTAGAATCAAATCGCTTTTTGCAGCAGTAATCACCTCAAGAGGATGTCCATATAACTGTTCCTTCTGCACACTTACTCATCTTTACGGTCAAACCTATAAACCCCGCCCTATCGAAGAAATCATCCATGAAATACAAACTATACCTCGAAAAATACTCGTACTCAGCCATGATTCATCACTTACCGTAGACCCAAACTACACAAAAAAACTCTTTAAAGCACTTATACCACTAAAAAGAAAATTTATCGCATGGGGTAGCGTCCCTGTACTTTATAAAAATGAGGAATTATTAAAACTCTCACAACAAGCAGGTTGTCTCATGTGGGGTTTTGGCTTCGAATCGTTTAACCAAAACTCGCTCAAACAAGATGCACAGAAACAGTATCAAATCGCAACCTATCGACAACTGATTAAAAAGATCCATAACCACAACATGATTGTCTACGGATCATTTGTTTTTGGTTTCGATCACGATACTCCAGATATATTCGACACCACACTCCAAACCATATACGATTATGAAATCGATGCAGCTGAATTTGATATTCTCACCCCTTTTCCGATAACGCGCCTCTACAAACAACTCGAACAAGAAGATCGTATTCTCCATCATAACTGGTTAAAATATGACCTCCATCACGTCGTCTTCAAACCTAAACACCTCACGCCACAAGAACTGCAACAGGGAACACAATCAATTTCAACACAGTTTTACTCCCCAATTAAAACTATACAACGAAGCATAGGATCAATAATGAACGCAAAAACTATTCTGACCACTCTTGCATCAACAGCAACGAATGTATCAATGAAACGTTTTCATAAAGAATATACTTATATTACCCATTCTAAGGAAGCAAACACATGAGAACCTGTATCTTTGAAACCCAACAACCACAAACAAAGATATTATCATCCAAACTATGCCTTTCAACAGTAACGACCGTACATGATCTTGAAGTATTCTACAGCATCCCCTGGATAATCTATCATGATGATTTTCAGTGGGTACCACCATTTTGGGCTGATCTTTCAGGATTTTTCCAAGCGACAAACCCCTTTTGGACTCATGCTGAAACACAGTTATATATCGCCTATCAAAACAACAACCCAGTTGGACGAATAGCTGCAATCATCGACCATAACCTCACCGATCCATCAATAAAAAAAATCGGCTATTTCGGATTCTTCGAATGCATTGATAACACAGACATTGCGTTGCAGTTGCTTGCTCACGCAGAACATTGGCTCAAAACAAAAGAAATCACACAAATACGTGGTCCAATCAATGGTCATATCGATCTTGGCTGCGGATTGTTATTTGAAGGATTTGACCAACAACCAACTCTAAATTCATCGTATACACCACGATATTACCTCTCATTTATGAATAACTACAACATGAAAAAACTCAAAGACCTAGTATCCTACAAAATAGATCTTACGTTACCCATACCAACCACCGTTAAGGAAACAGCAGAGCGATGCCTTAAAAAAGGTATACAGGTTAGACCATTAAACCGTTATTATTTTAATAAAGAAACCAAACTTTGGTATAGTATATTTCACCCGCTTTTTGCAGATCACTGGGGATATGCCTCTGCATCATATAACGAGATGATGCATCGAATTGGATTAAAACAACTCAGATGGATCATGAATCCCCGACTATTTCTTTTTGCAGAGAAAAACAATGAGATTATTGGCTTCAGAATAGCGCTTCCTGAATTCAGTCCCCTCCTTCGAACATTCAAGGGAAGATTAGGATTTACTCAGAAAATACAATTTTTAAGAAAGAAAAATAAACTTACTCGCGGAAAATTCATTGTTATGGGAATCAAAAAAGAATATCAAGGTCAGGGCATTGGCACTTGTTTAAATTATCATACTTTGGTTGAGATGAAAAAGCTCGGGTTTACCTCGGCTGAGTATGGATGGATTGAAGAAGACAATATTCTGTCAAGAAAAGCTGGAGAGAAAATAGGTGGCATTCTCTATAAAAGACATCGAATATATTATAAAAACATCTAATGTTATTTTTGAATAAAAGTGCAGAATCTATAATAAAAATGCAGAGCTGATTAAAAGGTGCAAAGCCCCTTATTCAGAAAGGTTAATATAAGATAATAGATATTAAATTGACAGCAATTATATTTTGATTATACGAAAAATAAAGCTAAAATCAGTAAATTCTGTGAAGTACATTGTAGATGGTAACATGAAGAGGGGAAGAAAATTAACTAATCCACCAGTATTAGAGGGATATTTATATCACTATAAAGATGCAATAAAAGCAAGAGATAGCAATAAACTTTTATGTATTAGATTAGAAACAAGTTTAGCATGCAACTTGAGATGTAGATATTGCTATAGACAAAGCGGAGAAAAAGCAAAATACGAGATGCCATATGAATCGTTAAAAAAGATCGTCAGTCAAGCTAAGGAATTAGGTGCTAAATCCATTGTAATTATTGGAGGAGGAGAACCAACAGTATATCCTCATTTCAAGGATCTTATTAAATATATTCATTCATTAAAAATGGTACCTGTTGTCATTACTAATAATCAAAAAATGACAAAGGAATTAGCTAAATTTTTATTTGAACATAATACATCTGTTATGATAAAACTAGATTCTTTCAAAGACGAAGTCATGGATGAATTAACAGGTGTTAAAGGTTCATGCAAAAGAACAAAACAAGGATTAGAAAACCTTCTCAATGCGGGATATAAAAATACAAAGAAGGTGAAATTAGCTGCTTCTTTTGTGACAAATAGATTGAACATAGGTGAAATTGAAACTATTTGGAGGTTCTGCCGAGACAATAACATGTTTCCAAATATGGAGATAATGACTCCCAATGGTCGGGCTAGAGAACATCTCGACTGGATTCCAAATAGAGAAGAAGTTATGAAACTTAGACTTAAACTTCTTGAAATAGATCAAAAAGAATATGGTTATACATGGGTTCCATATGCACCTCTTACTGGTGCTGGTTGCAGACAACTTGAATATAGTTTCTGTATTACTGTAGAAGGATACGCAAGACCCTGTGCAGCAGTTCTTATAGATTTTATAAATGTTGACCCAAATAATCCTGATGCAATGACCCTTTCTCAAGCTATTGATCATCCATTTGTTCAAAGAGCCAGGAATGCATGGAAATATCTTGAAGGAAAATGCGGAAAATGTGAATATAGAACAAATTATTGTGTTGGCTGCCGAGGAATATCTTTCACATATGCATTACGAGATGGAAAAGACCCATTTGATGCAATAGTGGCAGAAGATCCATATTGTTCAAAAGGCGGAACATCAAAAGTTGATAGTTTAAAAAACTCTGAAGAATCTAAATATGATTTAAGATGCTGAAAATCTGATTTTTTTAAAGAAACGTATCATGATCCATTTCATTAACTTATTTTTTAAAAAATTGTGAAAAAACAAAAGATAAATATATTAAACAAGAGATATTGAATTTTAAATACAAATTATGTAGGGAGGTTTGTAGATAAGTATTAAAGGATAATATCGTAAATTAAAAAAGGGAGAGGTGATGGCCCAAACTAATAGCATTTTTACAGATAAGAGAATAAATTGGCTTGATAATTTAAAAGCAATAGGAATCTTTTATGTAGTTTTAGGACATATACTCATGCTAGTCGAAGCTCCAATATTTTACAATAAATACATATTCTCTTTTCATCTACCGGTCTTTATTTTTGTATCAGGATATTTATTTGACTTAGAAAAATATCCAAATTTCATAGGTTTTTTTAAAAAAAGGTTTAAATCATTAATAGTTCCATATTTTATTTTTACATTTCTAGCTTTAATTGTTTTGTTCATATTTCAATATTCAAATGTATATGATTTTGGTTATGAAATAAATGGAATAGGTAGTTTTCTCGTTCCGGTAACAAAAATTTTTTATACACATCATATTTCTGTGATTAATGGGCCTATTTGGTTTCTAACCTTTTTGTTTATCATAGAGATATACTATTATTTACTTAGGAGAAATATAAAAAATAACAAAGTTTTACTCTTTATTTTAATTGAATCTTCAGTAATTGGCTATCTTTATAGCTTATTTATAGAATTTGGATTACCTTGGCATATAGAAGTGGCATTGATTGGTATTGTGTTTTATGGAATTGCTAATATTTATAAAAATCAAATAAATCATTTATCTGATAAATTACTGAAAAAACATTTTCTAGCCATATTTTCCTTATTTATGTTTTTAATTATTAACATATTATTTGCGTTTTTGAATGATTCCGCAGGGTTGTATAACAATAAATATGGAAATTATTTTTTCTTCTTTATTGCTAGTTTCTCAGGGATTTTATTTTATCTATTAATCAGCAAAATCATCAGAGATTCGAAAATTTTAAGCTTCATTGGAAAAAATACGATTATTATATTGTGTATGCATGCTTTCTTTTCTTTTTTGATATTGTTAACAATTCACAATTATATTGTTATTAATCTACTCAGTTTTAATACACCTCTTATCTTTCCAGCTATTGCCTATACATATTTACTTATGATCATTATGATTCCCTTTATTGTTGTAATAAATAGATACTTTCCATTTTTGGTTGGTAGAAGCAAAAAAAATAATTTGCATAAATATTAAATAAATAGAGAATTATCTCCTGTTAAATAACAAGTGTTATATATCAAATATATATCTTGATTGCATATTAAGAGAAGATCACTAATATATATTTAGGTCTATTAATATATTTATTATAAATATCGATATAATAAAAGATGTTTTAAAAGGTAAGGAAATGAAGATATTACTCACGATGCCTCATCCGAATCCAAAAAGAGGTTTATTTACACGTATTAATTATCCATCTCTAACCCTTAAACAATTAGCTGCAATAACTCCCCCAGAACATGAATTAGATCTTGTAGATGAACGATGTGAACCAATAAACTTTGATAAAAAATACGACGTCGTAGGTATTTCTTGTTTAACTTATAACTCGATAAGAGGTTACGAGATCGCCTCTAAGTTTAAAGAGAAAGGTACACCTGTTGTCATGGGAGGATACCATGCTACCCTATTGCCTGATGAAGCAAAACAATACGTAGACGCAGTTGTTATTGGGGAAGGAGAATATACCTGGCCAAAAGTTTTAGAAGATATCGAGAAAGGAAATCTAAAACCTTTTTATCGACCTGATAAATTTATTCCTGCTGAAGAAATTCCTGCGGCAGACCATAGTGTTGCCTCCTACAATCCATTTAATGAACCTATTCAAGCATCGAGAGGATGTCCTACAGGCTGTGAGTTTTGCGCAATGAACGTCATGGAAGGCAGAGTATTTAGAGGTAGACCAGTTGATCACATTGTTGACGAAATCAAAACAATAAAATCTAAAACGTTATTCTTCGCTGATGCATCTCTGACTATCAATCCAAAATATTCAAAGGAACTTTTTAAAGGAATGCGTGAAGTCAATAAATATGCTGAAGCTTTCGGTAATGTAAATGTACTTGCGCGTGATGATGAATATTTAAAACTTGCTTCTGAAGCGGGTTTTTTTAACTGGTATGTAGGAATTGAATCAATCTCCCAAGCAAATATCGATCAAGCTGGAAAGGGTACAAACAAAGTCGAAAATTACAGTAAAGCAATCAAAAAAATAAAGGATCACGGTATGATGATTTCTGGATTTTTTATGTTTGGTTTTGATTTTGATACGCCTGAAACTTTTCAGAAAACACTTGAAAAGATATATGAATGGGGGCTTGACGAAGTATCATTTAGTATTATCACACCATATCCTGGAACTAGATTATTCAAAAGATTTGAGCAGGAGGGCAGAATTATTTGTCGTGACTGGTCTCAATACCATGAAGGAAAAGTGAACTATAAACCAAAAGGACTTACCGATAAACAGATTATTGATGGTATCAAAGAGATGGCATTGGATTACTATTCTATTCCAAATATAATCAAGAGAAGTTTTTCTTATACGAATTATAATCCTTATCGTGTTTTTGTTAAATTTGTAAGAAACATGTCTATTAGAAGATTCTATTTAACTGAAAAATTAACAATTTAAAAAAGGATTAATCATGAAAGTACTACTTGTATTTCCCAAAATAGAACATGGAGCATCCACTTATAAAGACAAAGGATCTTGGTCTCAAATACTTTTTGGCTATCCAATCTTAACACTTCCCCATATTGCAGCAATTACCCCAAGAAAACATACTGTAAAAATAGTTAATGAAAATTATGATAATATTGATTTTAGCGAAGATGCAGATTTAGTAGGCATTACCTGCTATACCATGACTGCACCTCGGGTTTATGAGATTGCTGATGAGTTTAGAAGAAGGGGCAAAAAAGTAGTCTTAGGCGGTTATCATCCAACAGCAATGCCAGAAGAAGCATTACAACATGCTGATAGTATAGTTATGGGTATGGCAGAGGCAAGTTGGCCTAGGTTAATAGACGATTTTGAAAAGGGAAAGATGAAAAAGATTTATGAACGAGACACCAACTTTGATATGGCGGATGTTCCACCTATAAGAAGAGATTTAATTAGACATAACCCGATTGTTGGAGCGGTTCAAACCACCCGGGGATGCACCAATAAATGTGAGTTTTGTGCAATTAGTACTTTTTGTGAACATGGTGTTAAACAAAGACCAATTAAAAATGTAGTAAATGAAATAATGCAGATGCCGCACAGAATGTTTTTCATTCATGATCCTCATTTAACAGTTAACCGTAAATATGCAAAAGAACTATTCAAAGAGCTTATAAAAAACAAAGTTAATAAATCCTGGGTAGCAAACGGTACAACAGATGTACTTTTAAAAGTCGATAATGAATTTTTAGAACTAGCAAGTAAATCAGGCTGCGTTGAATGGTTTGTTGGTTTTGAATCTGTAAGTCAGGCGGCTTTAAACGGGATCAAAAAAACACACAACAAGGTAGAAGATTTTGAAAAAATGATTAAACGTGTTCACAAATATGATATGGCAATTCAAGGTGGCATCATTTTTGGTTTTGACGAAGACACGCTCGATATTTTTGACACAAGTTTGCAGAAAATCCACGAACTTGGTATAGACGTGTTAGAAGTTAATATTCTTACACCATACCCAGGAACCCCCCTATATGACAGGTTGGATAAGGAAGGGCGTATTTTTACTAAGGATTGGTCAAAATACAACCAAGTAGACGTAGTATTTCAACCTAAAAATATGACAGTTGAAGAATTATATAATGGTGCTAGAAATGTTGCAAAAGAGTTTTACTCATGGAACAACATCATTAAAAGAGGATTAAGGATCTTTAAAACAGTTAAACGCATTGGTTTTGTTATACCTGCTGCCACTAACTATAGCTTCAGAAAATACTACAAAGCAGATTTTAAAATATAAACCATGTTTAAATAAGATGTTTTTTTATATCTTCTAATAAGATGAAGAACCCTGAGCAGGAAAATCCTTGGTCTGCTGAAGATGAAAGAGAACATTTTCCAACCGTTATGGAATGGTGGGCATCTGAGATTTTTTTTACAACTTTGGATAACAAAAAAAACTGGAGTTTTAAAGGTTCATTTACTGAATGGTTGAAGTTATCAAAACAAACAGGTTCAAGTTTTATTTTTACGATATTTGATCTTGACGACAACAAAGATATTAGTCATTACTCAAGAAAAGAAACTGAAAAATTGGATTCAAAAAAAGATAATTTTGAGGTGCATTATAACGATTCATTTATGAAAGGTCGCTATCCAAAATATGACTTTTTTTTCAGAGATCCTGAACACGAGATTTCACTTGATTTCTCTTATAAAGCAAAAGCCTTACCTCATTGGATTGCCCAGGATGTAACCAATGGTTGGCTTCCAATGAACTTTGGTTTTTTTAGATATGGTTTCGTACCCAATGGTACAATAACTGGAAATATTAAAATTGGGAATAAAACTTCACCCATTAAAGGTACAGGATACTTCGAACATGTTTGGGGAAATATTTCTTACACTAGTCCACTGCTATATGCATCTGGAATTAAAAAAACCATATCCAATTATGCAAAACTAATCCTATGGTGGTTAGCCAGTCGTAAACCAGAAATTCCGAAATCATTAAAGTTTAGTACAGAAAACAATCCAATGGGGTATGATTGGGCTTGGGCAGTTTTAGACAATGGTTGGAGTCTTTTTTATGGCAACATTTTACTTTGGATTATGAAAGGGCCAGTTGCAGGTACTGTAATTCTGACAAAAGACGGGAAAAATTATACAGAATTTGCAAATGGACATTTTGAATATAAAAAAATAAAATATATAAAAGAATATGATTTTTTTTATCCTACAGAGATTAGTCTTACCGTCAAAAATGATTTTGAAATCCTCCAATTAGATCTTTGTATGACAGTAGATGCAAATGAATTTTTATTGAAACTTACTGACAAAAAAAATGCTTTTTTCATCTGTGAAGGGCCTGGAAAAGTAAATGGCTATTACACAGATGGTGAAAAAAGAATTAATCTAAAAGGATTTTGCAAACTTGAACCTCAAAGACAAGTGTCTAGGTTTGGTCACAATTCTCTTGAAATTGAACTTACTACTCCACCAGAAGGCTTGGGAGTTGATGTTAAATGTATATCGCACTATTTTAAAAAACAAATCGAGTCGTCAATACATGTCGTACCTAAACCATACATAAAATTTTTTACAAAAGAAATTAAAAAAAATGAAATTTAAAATCATTTATTATATTGTTTTTTCATTAGAAGAATAGACTCTTGATTTAATAGAAGTTTTTTCCTTCTGACTGACATTTCATCAATTATTGAACGTAATTCAACAGGTGTTTTGTTAGAGGGTTTTCTAAAAAGAATTTTTGTATTTTTTCCCATTGAACTTAACACATGATTCAAAACAAGAATCGTTTCGTTTATTCCGTAGGAGAGAATAACAATATCGTATCTTGACACGTCATAATCTATCCCTGACCCTTGCTCAATTTTAACTCTATCAGTTAGATTGAATTTTTTCAATATGTTTTTTGCATTGATGGCAGCCGTTTTATTCTGATCTATACCCACAATTTCGGCAAGATCATAGTCGGTTAATATTATACAAGTATATGGTATAGAACCACATCCAATATGGACAACTTTGTCAGAAGAAGATATATCTAGCATTTCGATTTCTTTTTTTACTGAGTTTTTATGGAATTTTAAATAGAGTTTTGCACCGATAGGAAAATATATCGCACTTAGTTCAAATACGTTGTAAAGTAAATCAAGAATTTTTTTAATCATTAACGCTCGTGACCAATTTAATTATCTTTTTTTAATACTTAACATTTGAGAAATTACCAAATTGCTACATAGAAATAAGGTTCTCTCACCTTTAAAGGTATTATTATTGTCGCATTTGAGTGATACCCAACAGTTAAAGCACATTTTTTTGGTTTTTTCTTAGTAGTCTTCATCATCCAATTAAAGAGCGAATTGTAGCAAATAGGGTATGATTTAAAAGGAAGTTATTTATACATATTTGTTAACATTAACGATTTGCATTGCTAAATGGTGAAATGAGGAATGAAAAAAATAATGGTTGTAGATAACGAACCCGACATCGTTGATTTAACTAGAACTGTTCTTGAGCTCGGTGGTTACGAAGTAATACCAGCTTACAGTGGAGAGGAGTGTTTAAAAAAAATTGAAAACGAGAATGTAGATCTTATTTTACTTGATATCATGATGCCAGGTATGAGTGGTTGGGATGTTTTTAATAGAATCAACAAAAAATCACCAGAAATAAAGATTGCATTCATGAGTGTTCTGGAAATATCGGATAAAAGAAAACAGGTGCTATTGGATGAAGGGCTGGCAGATTATATAATGAAACCTTTCGATAATGACACATTACTTGATAGAGTAGATAAGATTCTTAAAAAGGAAAAATCCTCGGAAAAAGAATAAGCCTCTAAACCTAGAGACAATCATATTAGATATAGATTCTGTTGCCGAGCATAATTTTCTACATCTACAAATTGTTCTGCTGATAGTGGATGATTTATTTCATCAAACTCTATAGCCTTATAATCTGGTCGGTATTGAGACATAACATTTACTGCAACCCCAGGTAAGGCTTTATCCAACCATTTTAAAATAGGTTTTGAACAACAATCTACATGATTGGGAAGAACAAGATGTCTAATGACGATCTCACCGTTTTTATTGGCATAAACATGATTTCGTTTAACTGTATCTGTGTAGTTTTGAACTTTTGATAAACGATAAGCACAGCCATCATTGCCAAACTTAAAATCTGTAAGATACAGATCTATTATTCCATTTAATAATTTCATAGTTTCAATAGAACAGTACATGTTTGAGTTCCAAATCTGTGGAATATTCAGTTCAATTATTTTGAGAACATCAAGTATATACAAAAGGTTTGGAGTTGGATCCCCTCCAACCCAGTTTACGTTTCTTGAACCCTGTTTCTTTCTTTTTTGAATGATACCAGCAAGTAATTCTGGTTCTGCATAATGACCTGTATTTTGCTGACTTATATCCCAGTTTTGACAGAATACGCAATTGAAGGTACAGCCTGAGAAGAAAATCGTATGTGATGGTACAAGAACTCTTTCTTCCCCAAGATGAAGAGATTCTGACGCAATTTTAGTTTCCTTTACTTTACAATGTCCCGTTTTTTTACGCCTGTCCACACCACAATTGTGTTCACAAAAGTGGCAATTTTTAAAAATCCGTTTTGCAATTTCGATTTTTAAATCTAGAAGAGATAACCTTGGACTTGTTTCAGACAAATCAAGTTTTTGAAGGGCATTATCGTGTTTTTTCCACAAAGATTGTGTTTTTTCATCAGTATCAAATTTTACAGAGATATTTTTACACTGTAAATACATGGGAAGTGCTTTTTTCTCAAGCACATCAAAATATCTAGGAAAGAGTAATTTTTCTTCAATCATTCATATCAGCATTGATTTACTTAATTCTAGGAAGTTTAAATTCTTTCACGATATTAATTACTTTACAAAAAAATATTGAACAAAAAACCTAATAAAATAATCTGTGGAACTGTTATTATTGGAATCATAATAGCAGCTTTTTTCCCTATGTTGTGCCAGATAAGCCCAATTTCAGTGTAATCTGTTGCAACACCTGCCATAAGAAAAGTAAAACTATTTCCGAATGCACCAGTTTTATTGAAAATTTCAAATGCAAGAGGTGAACTGCCCTCTGAGCAGACCTCAATAATAGTTGCAAAAACCAAAGTAACTAAAAGACCAATTAAGGTTGGTCCCATAAATTCTATGAAATAATGCTGGGGGATGTAGGCTCGTGCAAATGCTGCCATTATCATACCGACAATCAACCACCACATTACCATTTTTGTAAGTGCCCAAGACCCAAAGAGAGTTCCCTTAATTGCCTTGAATATGTTTTTTGATGAAAACTCAAATTTATTCCAGCGTTTTTTTATATCTTTCAAAATCGAGAAATCACTAAGAACAGGTCGATCTTCTCCCATTTTGCAATGTGCACATTCAATAATTCCTTTTTTTTCTAATTCTAGAAAAATAATACCAGTTATCAGAGCAATTATCAGAGAAGATAAAATTATGAATATTGCTTTTGTTCCGAAAAAGCCGAAAAGCAAAACTGTTATTGGAAGATTTGCCCAGGGTGAAGCCAGAAGAAACGATACAACTGATGAAGTGTTTGCTCCTTTTTTATAAAGTTCTATTGCAATTGCTAAAATTCCATGTGAACAAGCAGTCATTAGAAAACCAAACATTATGGAATATACAACCGTTCGTTTACGATGTCTTGATAGATACTTCTCAATATATTGCCGAGGAATAAAATAATCGATAATTCCCCCTATAAAAAATCCAAGTAAAACTGCCCACCAAATAAGTTTTAGATAGTCAATAAAAGCATCAAAAAAGTCTGATAGAGGAGTGATTAAATAACTAATAATTAATAGTATTAGAGCAACTAAGGTGACAATAAATAATCTTTCTTTATACCATTTTTTACCTGTTTTTACTGAACAGCTTGGGCAATAGGGTTTCTCAATTCCATGTTGCCCTTCATATTTTCTAATACAATGCTCACTACAAAAAAAATGACCATGGGCTGGAATAGTGCCCTTCATTCCACAGATAGGATCTATTTTATCCATTTTGTACCCAATCCAAAGAAATATTTATCATGTTTTCTGTTGTATAATTTTTATAAAATGATTTTCAACCTTCAATAGAACTAATAAATTTATATATGCCAAAAGCGACATCTTCCCAGTTTTTATCGAAAAAAAAGTGATGACAACAATCGTATACTTTAATATCTGCATTATATTTGCTTGCCATTTGTTTTATCATTGAGGGTGGACATGCCAAATCCTTTTCAGCAGCAATAAAAAGAATTGGACAAGTTACCTTTTTTTCATCCACTGATATTTTTTGCATTACTAATTCTTTTATTACTATCGCAGAATCTTTTCCCAACCTGTCGTACTCTTTTTTAGTATTTTTCATTTCTTCTTCGTCTAATCCATGCAATAATAGTTTCTTAACAAATGGATAGCTTGGTTTGAAAGGCTGATTTAAAATGACCTTGGGAACGTACCTAATAGATGAAATAGCGATTCCAAGAGGCATAGAAAGCTTTAATCCTCTGGGGGGTGCCGAACATATTGCAACTGCTGCCTTTATGGAAGTTTCCTCTGCCAATTTTTGTACAATAAGTCCTCCAAGCGAGTGACCAATACAGATGTCGTCTTTTGTCACAATTGATTTTACTTTTTTAACATAATCATCTATACTGGTATTTTTTAAATTTAACCCTTTCCTCAGATCAATTGCCTTTGCTGAATAATTACGCTTTTTAAAATACTCGATTATCGGTTCCCATGCTTCGGGAATGTTACACATGCCGTGAATAAAAATCAACATATTATTTTTCAATTAATGTTGTAATATTATTTGAAAATTATCATTTGACTGGTTATGGATATTTACTTGATAAGACATCAATTTTTTAAGCAATTAAAAAAAAGGAAAGATTTTAATTTCGAATTAAAAATCAAATTGGGGATTCTTAAGACTTTTAAAATCTTCTTGGTTTATGTTTTCGAAAACAATCCTGACAATAAACAGGGCGTCTTCCATCAGGTTTAAAAGGAACTTCGCACTCCTTACCGCAATCGGCACAGGTGGCCTTATGCGTTTCTCTATTTTCATTATACATTATTTCTATTTCCTATTGGATCCTTTTACAATCCAATCTGAGGATACAAAGAAATTTAATATTTAAAAGTTTTGCAGTCAAAAATTATCTTAAAAAAGGTATAAAGAATTCATACATGATTAAAATCTTTTCATTGTTTATAAATTGAAATTTGTAATTAAAATCAATATTTCGTAGATCTAATCCAACAATATAAAACAGCTGTTTTTAATTATAAATATTTTCGTTTAATGCCGATGTTATTTTCAGAAATTTTATATCTAATAAATAATCTTCCAAATTTGGAGTAAAATATGAGGAAAATATTAGGAATTTTTGTAATCTGCACAATATTACTTTCTCCGATTACATTATCTGAGACAGTAATATCTGATGAGAAAGGAATAGAAGAAATCGAAAATGATTCGCGTATTTTTAATGACCCGCCCGATTGGGCAACTGGTAAATTTAATGGCACATGGGGATTAAGTTTGCTTGGATTGCCTGCAGTTGAATTAGGTTGGGTTGAAGGCTACTTTTCTGCGGTTGGAATATTTGGAAGACTTGAAGGATATTTTGCGGAATGGAAGGATGAAGAACCAGTTTCATTCATTACCGGTTTCATTCTCCTATATAACATGATTGGATATGTTGGTAGTATACAGAATCCTGACAATGGTACATTTTTTGGTGGATTAGGTGCACCAAATGAAAATGGAGAGTTTTATTACAGAATTAATTTAATTTTTGGTCCTAGTTGGTATATGGCAGGTACTTGGGAAGAATTGTAATTTCATCTATGCTCCATAAATTTCAATATTAATAGCTCAATAGCAGATAATCTAAAAAAATCATGATATAATTTAATTTTACTCAGTACTAAGATATAGTAATATGCTCAATCCAATAATTTCAAAAACAGATAAGATGGCAAGGGTTCCGCCAAGACCACCAAATCCAAAACCAACGCTTTCACGTATATGGAAATATGGAATAGCGGGGGAAACAAATAAAGAGCGTAATGCATTAATTGAAAAAATTGAGTGGATAAATAGAGGAAATAAGAAAAATAATAATCCAGCAACATATTTGGAAGTACTTTTTAAAAATATCTTTAAGTAAACCGCTATTAATCCAACAAGGAGAAATGCACTTACGCAAACAATAATTACTCCTATTGTTGGTATGATAACATCTGCAGTTGTTAAGGGTTCAGGTTCTAGTGGAAAATCATTAAAATTAGGTGGTCTTGGTTCCTCCCCAAAACTTGAAATTCTTTCGTTTGCTTCTGTAATAAAGTAGTTAGATAAAAGTAATCCCGATACTATTCCACAGGCAAATAAAATAACTATTAGTGTAACTGCCTTTTTATTGAATGTCGGAAGTTTAACTTCATTAATTGGAATGTTTTTCATTTTTTCTTCTCCTAATTATGTTTTTCATTATTAATCTGCTTTTTTCCCAATTTTATTCCAAATTTCAACAAAAATGCCTTTATTTTCCTCAAGCTCATCGGATGGAAAATATGTAGTTCCATACCCTCCTCCAACAGAAGTAATTATTCCATTTTCCTCTAAAACTTTAAGATGATAACGAATTGTTTTATACTCACAATCAAGATTTTTAGATAATTCATTTGCATTTTGGGGTTTATTAAAAAGTTCTTCAATAATTCTGCCTCGATTGAACCCACCAAGAGAGTTAGCGATAAGCCAGTAGAGAATATTTTTAATTGAACCCATTTATTTACCTTCTAAGAATTTCAATGCCATATAAAGGGTTTATTGATTTTTTTTAGTTTTTGGGATAGAATTGGGAATAAATTGGAATTAAATCGGAAAAAATGGATATAAAACTGGTTTTGTATTGTTCCATTGATAAAAGACGACCGAGGTAAAAATATGAAAATGACAAGGAAAAAACTGATTGGCTCTTTTCTGATTGCAACTTTAGTTGCAACTGTAGGAGCAGTAATTGTCAGTGCACAAACAGATACAGTAGATGAAGCCGAAGGACTGTCAAAGCCAGTATGGTGGGAAAGACCAATGTGTGGACAAGCACCAATTTTTTCTGATTTGACAGAGGAACAACAAAACGAAATAGATCAACTTAGGGAAGGAATGAAATCTGAAGGAAGTACCCCCGAGGAAATAAGAGCAGCAATCCAGGACAAACTTGAATCGTATGGCATCGAGTTTCCGACTTTAGATGAAAATCTAGACGAAAGATTAGACAATGAAATAGAAAATACAGAAAAAAGACTTGAAATATTATACAGAACAAAAGAACTAAGAAACGAGGAAAAAACCTGGGAAGAAATAAATGAAACCATCCGAGAGGAATATGGATTGGAATCTCCGATAGGCAATTGCCACGGACAAATGTTTCGAAATGGTTTTCGGGGAGGACCCAGACCATTCGAATTTAATGATGAAACAACTGAAGAGACTGAAGAAGATTCCGAACTCTAAATAAACTCTATTCCTCCACCAAAACAAAAGAAGGGGGGATTAAAACCATTTTAATTCCCCCTTAATCCTATTATTTAAAAATTTAGGGGGATATTTAAATGAATAATGGAATGAATGAAAGAAGTCCAGATAAAATATTAGTGATTTTGGCAGTAACTATAGTGATGTTTTTTATGGGTTTTCTAATAGGAAGCTCTATAATATATGGAGAAACATCATCGGAGATTAATGATCTTGAATATCAAATACAAAATCTTGAATATGGATATAGTGATAATGAAATACAAACTATATCATATTATTATAATGAAACATCATTATCAGATCTTTACAAAGAGGTAAAGGATTCAGTTGTAGAGATTTCTGGTCTGATGACCTATTGGAATTTTTTTAGAACGCAATATACGCAGGTCCAAGGTTCCGGTTTTATCTACGAATTTAACAACGAAATGTATATAATTACAAACAACCACGTTATTTCTGACGCATCAAATATTGTAGTGACCTTTTCAAATGGAA
Source organism: uncultured Thermoplasmatales archaeon (assembly GCA_964615235.1). GTDB lineage: Archaea > Thermoplasmatota > E2 > DHVEG-1 > DHVEG-1 > JAFGPP01. The sequence goes on along the minus strand of CAZTMK010000002.1, from coordinate 82,996 downwards.
ACGGTTATCCAGCAAGCGTCATTGGTACCGATGCATACTCAGATTTGGCTGTTTTATCAATTGATGCACCAATTCAGGAATTCAAACCATTAAATATTGTAAGTTCTTCAAACTTAGAGGTTGGTGACCCAGTTGTCGCAATAGGTAACCCAATGGGTTTGGAAAGTACAATGACGACAGGTATCGTAAGTCAAGTTGGTAGAACAATTGAAGAATCGCTTGCCGGAAGTTTTCCGATAGCAAATATTATCCAAACAAATGTGGCAATAAATCCTGGTAACTCTGGTGGACCTCTTTTGAATTATCAAGGCGAAGTTGTTGGAATAACTACTGCAATTATTGAAGATTCTGAAGGGTTAGGGTTTGCAATTCCCTCAAATACAATACTAAGAGAGATCGAATCCTTGATTTTAACTGGTTCTTATAATCAACATCCTTGGCTTGGAGTTTCTGGAGTGGATATGACATACTATATTGCAGATGAAATAAATGTTAATATTACATATGGGTGGTTAATTGCTAGTGTTACAAGTGGTGGTAGTGCAGACGAAGCAGGATTAAAAGGTGGTAACAGACAGGTACAAATAATTGATGAGTATGTTATAACGGGCGGAGACATTATAATTGGAATAGACGATCAAATAATCATCAGCGGCGATTCTCTAATGTCATATTTAGAAGAATACACACAACCGGGACAAACATTAAACTTTAAAGTTATAAGAGATAACCAAATTATTGAAATTCCTGCAACACTTGGAGTCAGACCAAGTGTAAATTAATCTTTTTTTCTTTTTTTAAAAAAATTGAATCTGGAATGAATTTGGGAATAAATTGGAAAAAATGAATATAAATTTTCAAGACAATAGAATGATATCATGGAAAAAACAATAATCGAACTTCAAAATGTAAAAAAAGTTTACAAAATGGATGGCGTGGAAACCCATGCTTTAAGGGGTGTAGATTTAAAGATAAGAAAACAAGAATTTATTGCAATAATGGGTCCAAGTGGTTCTGGGAAATCGACCCTGCTACACATGGTGGGAGCATTAGATAAACCATCTTCTGGAAAAATAATTCTTGATGGTGTTGACATATCTAGATTAAAGGAATCTGATTTAGCGAGGCTTCGTGGTAAAAAGATTGGCTTTATTTTTCAATTTTTTAATCTCCACCCTAATCTTAACGCTCTTGAAAATGTTGAGCTCCCGATGATAATAATCGAAAAGGAAAAACAAGAAAGGCGAAAAAAAGCAATAGAGCTTTTAAAAGCCGTTGGTATTGAAAATAGAGCGGATCATTTACCATCACAATTGTCGGGGGGAGAGCATCAGCGTGTTGCAATTGCAAGAGCATTAGCAAATGATCCTGAAATAATTTTGGCAGATGAACCAACAGGTAACTTAGATACTAAAACAGAGGCAGAAATAATGAAATTTTTAATAGAACTACAAAAAGAGAGGCAAATGACAGTTGCAGTGATTACACATGAAAATGAGATTGCTAAGTATGCTGAACGTATCATCCGTATTGTGGATGGAAAAATTGCTGAATAGGTGATAAAATGAAATTAAATAAAGTATTGATTTTGTTAATATTAATAGGCTTGAGTATTCCCAATATTCTATTTGTTAATGCAGATACAACAAACGAGTTAACTGTAACATTTACAGAAAATCCCAAAATTGTTTCTCCAGGAACGAACGGGTACATTGAGTTAAATTTAAAAAGTGGTGGAACCGGCGGAGTCTCTGATGTCACTATCTCAGCAACTTCCTGGGATTACTCCACCGTTATACCTCAGGGTAACTGGAACGTATACGTCGGTAATCTAAATGGTGGTGATTCGACTTCGGTTCTATATGAGTTTAAAATATCTGATTCGGCAACCCCCGGTCTGTATCAGGTAGTGTTTAAAATTGAATATTATCCTGGACATTATATAAAACAAACTGTAATAATAAAGGTTGAAGATTCAACAATATTAGATATAGTATCGGTCGAACCTAGTTCAATAGATATCGGCCAGGAAACTAAAATTGTTTTCAATATTTCCAATAGTGGTGGGAAAACCGCTGGTAATATACTTTTTACATGGGACGACCCCAACAATTTGATATTGCCTGTGGGATCTGATAATAGGATTACCATTTCATCTATTAATGCCGGAGATTTTAGAGAAGTTCCTATTGATGTAGTTGCAACTCCCTCAGCAACTCCTGGTGTTTATCCTATCAATATCGCGATAGAATATTATGATCAGACCGGGACAAAACAAACAATATCATCAACTGTTGGAATGCAAATAGGTGGTACCACTGATTTTGAAATTATTCTTCAGCAGTCAACAACTAGTAGTACGACCTTTGCCATAACAAATACTGGCGCAAATGTTGCATCATCTGTTATTGTATCAATTCCTTCACAAGTAAATTATATTGCATCTGGTACTTCATCTGTTAGTCTTGGAAATCTTGATGCTGGCGATTATACTTTAGCATCTTTCCAAATATCTTCATCTTCGGTTGATTTTAACTCTTCTCTAAATAGTAACAATACTCAACGTCCTTCTTTTAATGGTTTCCCTGGAGATATGCCATCTGATTTTAATTTTAGCAACAGAGATAACTTTATGAACAGGTCTTCTGGAGGTTTTGCTGGAAACGGTAATTTAATTATTGAAATTTCATACACTGATTTATTTGGTATTAGACAGACGGTTGAAAAAGAAGTAGAAATGGCTGCTACATCTATTTCTTCTTCTACAACAACTAGTGATTTTGCAACTCGTTTTGGTAATTCTGGATTTTCAGATCAATCATCCGACACATCCGACAGCGGAACAACGTATGTCATTATTGGCGTTGTTGGAATTATATCAATTGTAACAGTACTTCAACTAGCTAAGAGGAAAAATATTCCATATATCTCAAAAATTTTGAAAGGAAGAAACAAATGAAACTGACCGATATATTCAAACTGTCACTTAATAGTCTGACTCACAGAGGCTTACGAAGTTGGCTTACAATATTAGGCATCATTATCGGAGTAGCTGCAGTCATTGCAATGCTTTCGATTGGTACTGGGATGACACAAAGCGTTGGTGCAGAGATGTCGGGTTTAGGCGCAGATATTTTAACTGTTAGTGCGGGATACACTCGTGCCGAAGGTTCAATAGGTGGTTTTGGTGGTCGAGAAATGCCAAGAATGAGTAGGGGACCGTTTGGTGAAATGACAAATACAGATGACGATGAGCCGACCTTGACAGATACTGATGTATATGCAATCTATTCAGTTAACGGAGTTGAAGCGGTAAATGGTATAATATCTGGTAATGGTGAGCTAGAGTATCTATCAGAGGAGGTAAGAGTATCTATCGAAGGAGTCGATCCAGTAGCATGGATTGAGATGACCACATCTGAGCTAGATTCGGGTAGGTTTCTTAGCCAAGGCGATGGTAGCAGTGTCGTCATTGGTTCTGCTGTTGCTGAAATGTTTGAACAAACGTTAGCAGTCAACACTCAGGTAAAAATCGAAGGTAAAACCTTTAAGATCGTTGGAATCCTAAAAGAATCCGGTACGGGAGGTTTTGGTGGAGATGATCGTACAGTTTTTATGACACAAGAAGCTGCAAGAAACATCATCGACAATTTAGATTCCTATGAATATTCCTCCATAGAAGTCAAGATATCAGATACGGATTTTGTCGATGAAATCATAGAAAATGTTGAGAATGCGCTTTATAGTTCAAGGATGGTTACTGAAGATACAAAAGATTTCACCGTAACTTCTCCAACAAGTATGCTTGAAACGGTTACCAGTACAATGCAGACTTTATCATTCTTCCTCATTGGTATTGCAGCGATATCACTTTTAGTAGGGGCGATTGGGATTGCAAATACAATGTTTATGTCAGTTATGGAGAGAACAAGGTTAATCGGAATTTTCAAATCCCTTGGTACTAAAAATTCTGAAATAATGAAACTGTTTTTAACAGAATCAGCCATCATCGGACTAATGGGGGGCCTCCTGGGAATATTTCTTGGTTTCATTCTAGTTGGAATTATCTCTGGTGCAGGGTTCAGTTTAATGGGCATGGGTAGAGTAGGAACGACTACTTCAGTTGCAGTTGTGACCCCGGAACTGGTAATTTTTGCTTTATTCTTTTCCACAATCATTGGCATTGTATCTGGATTGATACCTGCACGAAAAGCCGCAGGTCTACAGATAGTAGAGGCGATGAGAAGTGAATAAAATACTCTTATTAGGTGTAGCTTTTATCGCATTGTCTATATCACTGAGTGGTTGTACAGAAAACAGCATCTCAAATCAAAACTTTGACTTGAGTAAATTTTATGGAATATGGGAAGGTAATATGGAATTTCCAATGTTTGGCGATAGAGAAAATTCAAATACTATTAATGTTACCAAATTAGAATTTACAGAAAATAATTTGTACATGACAATGACGAATGGGAATGGAACTCAAACAATGACTAGTACTTATAGAGTTGAGGGAAATCAACTATTATTATCACCTCAGTTTTCAGGTGAAAGGCCAAACTGGACTAATCCGTTTAATGACAGTTTTCAACCACCTTTTAATAACAGCGAAATGCCCCCATTTAATGGTACTCAACAATCTCCATTTAACAATAGCGAATTCACACCGTTTAATAAGACTCAACAGCCACCATTTAATGGTGAAATGTCATCTAGAGAAAGTTCCTATAATTTCAGATTTAATGAAAATTATGATATTTTGTATATTAATGATTCACAATTCAAAAAGATAGATTAAATTTTGTATAAGACTTTTGAGCCATATTAAAAAAGTACAAATTATTACTTTAAATACACTTTTAAAAAAAATTTATTAAGATAAAGATTATATGATCACAATGTTTTGAGGAGGTGAATATGTGAAAATCCATTATATGATTATCGGAATCGTGCTAATGGTTTTATTTGTTGGATTTAGTGGATGTGTCGGTCCAGAAGTAACAGATTATTTCAATGAAAATTATGATGCAAATGAAAATACCATTTTGAAAGTTACAACTATCAATGGTCAGATTGAAATCAACAACTGGGATGGTGAGACAATCTCACTTAATGCAGTTAAAAAATCCCGTATTGGTAGAGAGGAACTAGATTTGGTTGAAATCAATAGTATTGAAATGGGGGACCAGATAGAAATCGAAGCAAAATATATAGGTCAGAGAGCAACCATTCCAAGTGTTGATATGAACATTAAGGTACCAAGAAATATTACCATCGATACTGTAAAAACATCAAATGGGGATGTAATAATTTCAGGGATCAAAGGCGATGTAAAATCAACAAGTTCCAATGGTGGAATATTTATTGAAAATGTTGATGGTTATGTTTCAGCAACGACCAGCAATGGAAGAATAGATATCAAGGGAACAACTGGAATAGCGGATTTAACCACCTCAAATGGAAACATAGATGTAGAGATATTTGAATTTCAAGATAATATTAGTATTGGAACCAGTAACGGTGCAATTACTGTATACATCAACTCTTCCATTAACGCTGAAATTGATATGACAACATCCAATGGTCAGATTACAATAAGTGGCATTTCATTGGATTTGACATTAAATGAGGAAAAACACAAAGCAGGAGAACTTGGTGAAGGTGGTAATTCAATCGATATGCACACATCTAATGGCAATATTAAATTGCAAAATTTAGAGATTTAATCATAATTCTAAAAAAGAGGGATGATTAGGTAAATTAAAATACACACTTTGAGCTGGGATGCGTATTAAAAATTTACCCTCATTCCCATATCAATCAAATGCAACATTTGTTACTTTATTAAACTTACGAAAATAATTATATGTAAACTATATAGATGGATTAATAAGACATTGTGTATGAGATCCAATAAGAGGATGTTAGGAAGAGGTATTAATAAATTTTTTTAATTGAGGAGGAAAAATTAACAAACTAAAATTATTATGTTTTGTATTCCTCTTCCTATCCTTGAGCATCCTCGTCCATCCCTGTGATATGTAATCCTATTTCAAATAGGACAATACAATTTTGGTAATATATTCAATTAATAAAAAATATTTTAAAAAATATGTTTAAAATATGTAAAAAAAATGTCAATTTAAAAATAGGGAAAATAAAGTTATTTTGGAAGATGACAAAACTAGCCGCCGGAGGGATTTGAACCCCCGACCTGCTGATTACGAATCAGCCGCTCCACCAGCTAAGCTACGGCGGCATCCTGTGCACAATATAATTGTATAATAAAAAATTGACTATCAATATAACAAAATATCTTTTTAATTAAAAACTAATATCCAATGTATGATCTGTGGTGTGGACGAGGCAGGTCGCGGACCAGTTATCGGACCTTTAGTTATCGCAGGGGTAACTTTTCAAAACGATTTTGAGCTTAAAGAAAACGGGGTCAAAGATTCAAAAAAGTTATCAGCTAGTAAGAGACGGGTACTCGCAGAAAAAATTAAAGAACTTGCAGATAATTTTAAAATAATTAAAATCTCCGCTCAGGACATTGACGATATGAGACGGGTAATGACCTTAAATGAAATTGAGGTAAACGTTTTTAGTAAAGTGATTGAAAAGCTTAAACCAGATATTTGTTATGTGGATGCTGCAGATGTAAAAGACGAAAGATTTGGAAAAGATATTCAATCAAAACTAGCTTTTAAGACCACAATAATTTCAAAACACAAAGCCGATGAGATCTATCCAATTGTAGGAGCTGCTTCAATTATTGCAAAAACTACAAGAGATTATGAAATATCAATAATTGAATCTGAATTAAGAAAAAAATTAGACATTCCGATGGGAAGCGGATATCCTGCGGATCCAATCACTCAAAATTTTCTGAATAAATGGTTAATTAAATTTGGTAAATTACCTCCAAATACAAGACACTCTTGGAAAACTTCGCAGAAATTACTAAATAATTACAAAACAAAGAAGTTGGATAGTTTTTAAAAATTGGCAGAAATGCCAGCTTTTGGGAGGTGCTGGCATGTCCCCCTTAGCAGTCGTCCTTATGTAACTATGTAGGAGTTAATAGTTAATAAATGTAAAAAAGGGATAACTGAAAGTATTGTAAATGGGTCTTTAAAAAGTTAGAGAGTAAAAATCCGCAATTGGATTTTACTCATTTTCTTCCTTGAATTCTTTTAGGAATTCCCCAAGAGCTTCAACACCCTCTATTGTCATTGCATTATAAGTAGAAGCTCTCATACCACCTACAGATCTATGACCTTTTAGTCCTATAAGTCCTCTTTTTTGACCTTCTTCAACGCACTTTGCTTCAAGTTCGGGCGTTGGAAGGTTAAAAGTAATATTCATCAGAGATCTAGAATCATGTTTTGCGTGTCCTTTGTAAAACCCGTTTGAATTATCAATTATATCGTAGATGATTTTTGCCTTTTTTCTATTTATTTTTTCAATTGCAGACACACCACCTAGATTTTTCAGATGCTCCAAACAAAGTTTACACATATAAATTGCCCAACATGGACATGTATTAAATAATGAATCTTTCTCAGCATGTGTCTTCCATTTCTGCATGGTTGGTGTATTTTCTGGTACAATATTTAGCAGATCTTCCCTAACAATAACTAAGGTCACTCCCGCGGGACCTATATTTTTTTGAGCGCCTGCATATATAACACCGAACTTTTTTGCATCAATTACCTTGTCCATTATATTTGATGACATATCACATATTAAAGGCACATCATTTGGTACATCTGGCCATGTATAAAACTCTGTTCCAAAAATTGTATTATTACCTGTAATGTGTGCATATGAAGCATTATTACTAAATTTTATGTCTCTGGGAATATAAGAAAAATTTTGATCCTCAGAACTTGCAACAACATTAACATCTCCATAAAACTTAGCCTCCTTAATTGCTTTTTTAGACCATGCACCGGTATTAACATATTCCATTGGTTTTCCTTTTTTTGAAAGATTGCAAGGGACCATATAAAATTGAGTAGAAGCCCCCCCCTGAAGCCAAAGAATTTTGTAGTAATCGGGTAAAGCCATCAAATTTCTTACTAGTCCAGATACTTCCTTGTGCATCTCATCATATTGTTTGGATCGATGAGATAGTTCCATCATAGACATTCCAGTTCCTTTATAATCCAATAGTTCCTCCTGTGCCTTTTTTAATGCAGGAAGGGGAAGGGTCGCAGGACCCGGATAGAAATTGTAAACACGTTTTGCCATAATTTTCACCTTTAATGTGGGAGGTGTGTATGGATAATTCGAATTTAAAGCATTCGGATATGATCTGTTTTGACAAGAGTTGTACAACAAGTGCTTTATAAGCATGACTACAAAAAATAGATGGTAGTGAGGAACTATCATGAAAGATATTTTTGTTTTGGCTTTGAAAAACAAATTCAGAATGGAACAAGAAGATGCAATGGAATTGGCAAATACAGTAGAAAGTGTCTTTAAGGGAAAAGAAGAAGTCGAGGACATGAGTATTGATAAGTATATAAGAGCTCTTTTTTTTGAACTTGAAAGGGAAAAACTTCTAAAACTTCGTCGAGAGGAGTTTAAAGAGAAAGGAAAGATTATCAGGAAATTTTATTGGTCATTCAACTCCCAAGGAATCCGTGAAGGAGCCTGTGAGAAAGTAACAGAAGATGAATACAAGATATACCAAAACATACCAAAGGAAGCTTGGCTTGCTAGGGCTTGTTGCAATTGATTAATTTATAAATTCAATAACAATTTCTACTAATCTATAAATTCCTTTTCGATTGCAACTTGTAATAAATCCAGTTTTACTTGCGATCGATTAAGAACCCCACTGGCTGTTTCTACTAAAATATCTCGAAATTTACTTGTGCAAAAAAGTTTTCCATCCTTACCTATGGGGCAGTCAAGTCTTTCCGTACTGCAGATTTCAACGATTATTTTTTTACCGAGTGAACGAATTCCTGTGTTTTTGAATCCGCTAGCAATGGATATTTTCAAGAGTTTATCCGCATCATTGATATTTTTTGCACCAACGTGAATTATAGGCGATTGAGCAAGAAACCAAATCCAACCCTTTTTCGCCATTTTAGCCGCTTCAGAAAATTCCTCTTGATTGATTGGGTAGTGCCACTTTCCTAAAAATTTTGCATTTTTTTTATCCCCGATTTTTGGAATTTCTAAAAGAACAATCCTTCCTGCACAACTACTTGTTGTATAATATTGGCTTATAGAATTAATCAAATTTAGCACTGGAATTATTTTATTATCAACTTTTTTTTCATAATTAGCCGTACTAAGTTTTTCCAAAGCCTGTTTTTTTGCTTGCAAAAATTCTTTATTTGATCCTATATCATTTTTCATGGCAGATTATTAAATATTACAATCTCTTTTTTTGAATAACAATGTTTCTTTTTGAAAGTTCTTCAAAGAAAGATTTACAGGGAACTATTTCCTCTGAACCAAATACGCCCCTATCTTTTATTTGTCCATCTTCAATCATTTGAGCAATTATTGAAGCTGGATATCCAGTTGTTCTCATCATCGAAGTAATTCCATGAATTTCATCATAATAATCAATCATTGTATATTCTATTTTACTTTGTAAATTATCTTTGACTCCCTCACTAATAACTTTTAGTAAAACCACGTCTTTTTCATTCATTGGAAGATTTTTATAAAGAATTGATACAAAAAAATCCCTTGGAACAATAGTTATTCCTTTAGTATTGATTGGTTTTTCACTCGCAAATCCTAGATCCAACATTATTTTAAATTTTTCACAATGACCCGGATATCTAATAGTCTTGTAATCGAGATAATCAATTTTATCTTTATATGTAATGGGAAGAGTGGAGCATCCACCAGAAGTTAAAAAGGCCTCCATTTCATTAAATGTATTAGTAAATCTAACAGTTTCAAGCTCTGTCATTGATTTCTTTTTTACAATATTTCCATGGTCTAAAACAATTGCATCCTCAACATATTCATTAATTAAACCATATGGTGAAAACACAATTTGATAATTTAGGGGAGGGACAGGATTAACAGGTAATCCTCCGACACGTAATTTAACATAATTCACGGAATCAAATTCTTCAACTACATCTTTAACAATTACAGAAACCATTCCCGGTGCAAGACCACAATCGGGTATAATTGTAACATCGTTTTCCTTAGCAATATTGTTAAGATTTCGTTCTTTTTCCACAACTGAATTGTTTCCACCAAGATCAAGAAAATGGTTATTTGTTTCAATTGCAGTTTTTGCTAGAAAATAATTGTACTTGTAAGGAACTGCAGATATTACAATATCAAACTCATGAAAGGTTTGTTTAACTTGATTTTTTTTATCAATATTTAAATTCAAATACTCTAATCGCTTATTATTGAGAAACTGTTTAGCAGATTCAATTGTAAATTTGTCTCTGTCAGCCAAAGTAATTTTTTCAAAATTTGAAAAATTGCAGAGATCATAAGCTATTGCTCGTCCCATCATTCCAGAGCCCAGAACTAAGATTTTCATAGTATAAAACCCCGATTAAGAGTAAAAATATGTATAGGTAAGAGATGAATAAATCCGTCTAAATATCTTCAAATGCCTTCTTCATGATTCTTTCTTCTTGAACATCTTGTTTAATTAATAAGCTGAAAACTATAGTTAGAATAAATGAAAGTGGCACTCCAATAAATAGAGGGTCTAACATATTTATTGTATAATCGCCTATAAGTGATTGGCCAATGATACTTGGTGCAGTTTTGAAATAAATTAGAACATACCAGAACATTGTAAATATAAAACCTCCTAACATGCCCGCCCACGCACCCGCACGACTAATCTTTTTCCAATAAAGCATCAATGTATAAGGAGCAAGAAAAGTGCATGCCATAAGTCCAAAGAAAAAAGCACACATGAATGCCACAACATCCAACGGATTTAAAGTAATGAGCAAAGTTGCAACAACAATTATCAGTGTAGCAATTCGAGTGATATTTATTGATTTTTTATGGGAACATTCCTTGATTATTCCTTTTTCACAAACATCTCTTCCTATTGATGCTCCAGCTGTATGAAATAGCGCACTTGCAGTTGACATTGCAGCCGCTAAAATTGCAAAAAGAAATAAGCCTACAAACCACTGGGGGAATAGTTCGCTGACAATTAAAGGCAGCACCTTATCAGGTGTACCTGGATAAGTCAGACCATTGTTCACCATTAATACATTACACAGTGGGCCGATGCTAAATGCTGTGAAAGTCATAAGTAGGATGAAAACTCCGCCATAAGGTACTGCTAATCTAAGTGCCTTCTCATTTTTGGCTGTTAGATATCGGGTTATTAGCTGTGGTTGAGCCAATACTCCTATTCCAACCCCAAAAATTAAGGTTAGTACCATCATAAAAGGTTGTGAAAGAAACGGTGGCATGGACGTTAATCCATTAGGAGCCAAAGTAGCAGCAGGAGTTCCAATTCCCTCAAGTAATTCAGGAGTCAGTGCTGCTGCTGCCTCATGTGCTGGACCAATCCCCCCAAGCATAGAATATATGGCCAATGTGAGTATCAACATGCCAACAAGCATCAAAATACCCTGAATAGCGTGAGTCCACATAACAGCATACAAGCCACCAACAATCAGATAAATACCAACAATTAGTGTAAAAATAACCACACATAATTCATAGGAGATTCCAAATGTAACTTCGAATAATGATGCAATTGCCAAGAAAACAGCAGAGGTATATGCAATCATAAAAACGGCAATAATTATACCTGCGACAGCTTGTAACTTTGTGGAATTAAATCTGTTTCCTAGTAATTCTGGCAATGTTAGTGCATCAAGAGAGAGTCCCATCTTTCTGGTTCGAAAACTATAGAATAAAAAAGCTATTAGAATTCCAACAAAAATGTTTAGAAATGCAAGCCAGAGTATAGACTGTCCATACAACGATGAAATACCTGAAAAACCAATTAAGGCAACTGCACTGATAAACGTAGCCCCATAAGAAAACGCTATAACAAGCGCACCCATTTTACGGCCAGCAACAAAGTAATCCTCTGCTGTCTTTGTTTTCTTGTATCCAAGATAACCTAGAAACGAGAATACCACTGCAAAAATTGCCATAAAGATAACAAAGAAAATAACATCCATCTACTTCTCCCCCTTGATTTTCTTTTTTGATTTCTTCTTCTTAGCAGATGCTTCATTTTCATTAGATTTTTTAATAAATTGATGGTAAACACCATATATTACGCATAGAATAGCTGATATTATCGTCAAAATCCATGCAGTAAACACCCAGCCGTCCATTCCTAGAATTAAGCTCACTTCTTCTCCCCCGAATATTAAATCAACTTTTTTGTTGGCATGGAAATGAGTATTCTATTTTATAACTTTCTTTTTCTTTACAAAAGCTCTTTCCCGAAATTATTAAATTTGGATATCATATTCTGGTGCCCCAGAGGGAGTTTTAATGTCATCTGAGTTATGGGATCCAGAGATAGAATCGATGCCTATAAAGAAATTAAAAGAATTACAATTGAAACGATTAAAGACGATGATTAGGTACGTGGATAAAAATAACAAATACTATCATCAAAAATTTAAAGAGGCTCAATTAAAACCCGACGACATCAAATCATTGGAAGATATCGAAAAACTACCGTTTTTAACAAAAAGGGATTTGAGAAACTATTATCCATTTGGCCTTGTCTGTACACAGCTAGATGATGTGGTGGAGGTTCATGCATCTTCAGGAACAACAGGTAAGCCAGTCGTTGGCCCCTATACAAGAAATGATGTTGAGATATGGGGAGAGGTAATGGCACGTTCTTTGTGGGCAAATGGTATTCGTCAAAGTGATATTCTTCAAAACTCCTATGGTTATGGTCTTTTCACCGGGGCCCATGGCTTTGAGAAAGGTGCACAAAAAATTGGAGCGATGGTAATAACAATAAGCTCAGGAAACACAAAACGTCAAATCAATGTCATGAAAGATTTTGGTTCAACTGCCTTGGCGTGCACGCCTTCATATTCAATGTACATGGGAGAAATAGCCGAGGAAATGGGTTTTGACCTTCACAAGGATTTCCATCTTAAGACCGGCTGTTTTGGTGCAGAGGCGTGGAGTGAGGAGATGAGATCCTCCATTGAGAAAAGATGGGGTATTGTTGCGCATGAACATTATGGACTAACTGAGATTATCGGTCCAGGGGTAGTCTCAGAATGTAAACATAAAAAGTTGCATGTAAATGCTGATCATTTCTATCAAGAAATAATTGATCCACAAACTGGTGAATCATTAAATCTGGGTGAGGAAGGAGAGCTTGTATTTACTACGCTTACAAAGGAGGCGTTTCCAGCGATAAGATTTCGAACACGGGACCTAGCATCATTAGTTGAGGACCCCTGCGAATGTGGAAGAACCCTTCCAATCCAATCACGCATTAAAGGAAGAAGCGATGATATGATGAAAGTAAAAGGAGTGATCGTGTTCCCATCGCAAATTGAGGCCGCTCTAATGAAAGTTGAAGGTGTCAGTGATATTTATCAGATTGTTAAAACAAAAAAGGGCGATATTACTTCATTATCTGTTGAGCTAGAACCTACTGAAGAGCGTTATAAGTATGGACACCTTGATGATTTAGAAAAAAAGGCCGAGGATGAGATATATAGCGTTTTAAACCTTCATGTACCAGTCAACGTACTTTCGCCAAAAACAATACCAAGAAGTACAGGTAAAGCAAAAAGAGTAATCGAAAGATAAAAATTTTTTTATATAGTAAATCAAACTTATTATGATCGATATAATAGAGTTGGTACTTCCATACATAAAGGGGTTATGGACACTACCATGGATAGGAATAGGTTTTCTCGTAACTTTAATACTTTCTAAATTGTATAGTGAGGATTCAGTAAATAAAGCAATGAAAAAAATAGGTCTTCTACTTCTCTATTTTTTTGTACCGCTATTGCTATTTAGAATTTTACTAAGCGTAGATTTTCAGCAAAATGAGATAGTATTTACCATAGTTTGCTTTGTTATTATTTTACTGATGTATTTATTAGCATATTTTTTTGCAAAAAATCTTGCTAATAAAAACAATTTAAGTGGAAAATTGAAAAGGGATTATATAAAAACTGTTTTGACAAATCAAGGCAGAAGTTCGGCTTTTGTTGGTGGGGCATTGTTGGCAATTGAAGAATGGAGAGTTTTTGCAACAATTTATATGATTATTGGGGCTATTTTTCTTTTCGCAATAATACCTTACATTCTCAATCGTTTTCATAAGAGAGATATTCAGAAATCGCAAAAATTTTCCAAAATACATGCCTTACCATGGTATTTAAGAATTTTTCCTTGGTATCTCCTTTTGTTTGCATTCGCAGCAGTTATTTTTCACAGTGCCACAGGCATTACTTCAAAGAATCTTGGTGATTTCGGTACGGTATTCGAGTTTATAACTCAACTGACAATTCCCGCTGCATTATATTACGTTGGTGCAGGGATCCATCCAAGTGATCTCAAGATTTCTGAATTAAAAAAGTTATTCGGATTTGATAAAAAGAAAACCAAGGATGATCATTGGCAATGGGTCAGAAATATGTTTTTCTTAACCGTGGTTATCACACCTTTAATATTGTTGATTATTATTTCTCCACTACTATTGATAGGAGTCATTGAGAAAGCATGGTTTCCAGTTATAATAATCAATGCCATCCTTCCAGTCACAAGTACAAATATGTTTCTTCTACCCTATGGAATTGATAAAAAATCAACGGCCCATATTGTTACTTGGACAACTCTAGTATGTGTTCCAATTGTAGTTGTATTAATTACAGTTTTTGGCATCTATATTAGTTAATATTTTTTTAAAATTAGTTCAGCAACCTTTTTTCCTGAAAGAAGCATTCCACCAAAAATAGGCCCCATACGTTGGGAACCAAATACAGCATTTGCACACATTCCCGTAACATATAGGCCTGGGTAGACCTCTTTGGTGTTTTCCACTACAGCCTTTTCACCAATTTCTGCACACATTGATTTCTCGATCAGCCTTTCATTGGATAGTTTTAGTGGCCCTTTTTCAGGTTTACATTTACTCTGGACAATATTACATATTTCGGCTGGATGTCCAGTTGCATCAATACAGAATTTTGCTCTAATTGTTAAAGGGTCAACATGTAGTCCTGCTACATCAATGGAACTCCAGTTAATTACGAATCCATTTACTGTTTTTCCTTTTGTTAATAATACATCCTCGACAGTGATATTGTTAAACAATTTTGCCCCTGCATCAATTGTCGATCCGCATAACTTACTCACCGCCTCTATTGCATCGGCACTATAATATCCTCCACCTTCATCTATGGTGTTTATAGAAGCTTCATCAAGAAGATGTTTGGATTCTTTTTGAACTACTATTACTGGAAATGACATTCCCCCTCCCCACATTCCACCACCTATGGATAGTTTTCTTTCAAATAATACAACATCCTTTCCTGCATTTGCCAAATATTTTGCCGCTACCAAGCCTGAGGGGCCTGCCCCAGCAATGGCAACATCCATCTCCAAAGCATTATTGAAATTTTTCGAAAAACGATTAAAAATAACCTTTGTAATTTTAACATCATCAATAACCATAAACCTAGCCTCGTTAGCAGCTATGAATTAAACTCGGTTATTAAACATACCGTTAATGATAAATATAAAAAAATCCTGATGTCATTTCGTGCTAGTTATAAGAAATGTCAAACCCACAGATATTTTTGCAGTAATAAAACTATCTCATGAAACTTTAACAGAACGGTATACTCCAAATTTATTCAATTATTTCTATGAAACATTTCAACAAGGTTTCCTCGTTGCTGAAAAAGACGGTAAGATAATTGGTTTTATAATCGGAATAAAAACAGCCTCTGATCATGTGAGAATTTTGATGCTTGGTGTTTCGACAAACCATAGAAAAAAGAAGGTTGGGACAAATTTAATAAAAAGATTCTTTGAAATTATGTATGAAAATAAGGTTAGAAAAATTGATCTTGAAGTAAGAACAAATAATGATATAGCAATTCAATTTTATAAAAAAATGGGATTTGATATTGTTGATGTAATTCCGATGTTTTATCAGAGTGGTGAAGATGCTTACACCATGAGTAAAATTCTTTAACGATTATACAGCTCTTTTTCCTTTGTTGTCATGAAGCGTTCAGACATTACTTCCAACCTGTTGGAAATTTTCTCCAAACCGGGACAATTATTGTGTGTTAGAAAATCTGCTATACCCTTACTTAATTTAAACACTGCAAGCTTGTGTTCTCGCTTTGATTTATAAACCTGATATGGTGTAACATCAAGTTGTTCATAAGATTCAAAAGCCACAGATGTACCATTATCAACCATAGTCTCAAGATGAGTACGAAGATGTAGTAAAAACGTATGCAACTGTATAAGTTCATCTTTCTGCATGATAATCTTCCACCATCAAAACAATTAATGTTGAATAAATTTTAGGGTTTTTATCTTTTTCTATATAGCATTTAAATAATACTAACAATCACCATAAAATAAAAAAAAATAAGGAATAAATATTTAAAAGTTAAGATAATTTATTAGATATCTTTTTTTGTCAATACTTTAACTGAATTGGGTATTTTCACAACATTACCCAGTTTGATCCCGACAATTTCTTTGATATTTTTGTTGTTGGCGATATCTAATAGACGTTGGGTGATAATACCATCGAAAACAACTATTGAAATATTGTCACTTTTCTTTAACTCATCAGTAAGTTCCCTTACAGGTATTTTTTTTAGCTCTTTTCCTTTTTTATCAAAAAGAACTGCCTTCAAAGATCCGGATATTTCATTTAGCATCTGTGCATAATTTTTCTGTTTTTCATCTGTCATTGATTTATCTTTGACCTCTTTTGGTTCCTCAGTTCGGGTTTTCGCACGCTCTGTTTTTTCTTCTGACTTATCTTCCGATTTTTCCTCTAAAAGGGCCTCTTTTTTCTCTCTATCCTCACTTTTTTCGATTTTTATATCAAACATTTCAGCATATTGCTCAGCAGGTATCTTGTTTTTAAGAGCCTTCATAATTAATTTTTGAGGTATTTCCTCAACTTCTCTTGTCTGGGGAGCACGTGCAACGAAATCAATGTCTGCCGTTTGTAAAAGTTCCTTTAAAATAAGTGTTCCACCTCTATCTCCATCCACAAAAGCCGTTGAAATTCTTTCCTTTGTAAGGTCAATAACAGTTTTTGGAATATTTGTACCACCAACCGCGATAACATTTTTAATTCCATATTTAAGTAAGTTTAGAACATCTCTTCTCCCCTCAACAATTACAATTGCATCGCTTTTATCTATATTTGGACCAGAAGGGCAGTGATCAGATCCATAGTTTATAATCTCCTCAACTTGGACAGCTTGCCTGACAGTGTCTGCAATGCTCTCTCCTCCCATTTTGCCTTCCTCTAGAACCTTATTTAATAATTCCTTTGCCCGCTCTATTACTTTTTTGCGTCTTGCCACCCGTACATCCTCAACTTCGATCGCCTCGATTGTTGCCTTGCAAGGGCCCACTCTATCAATACTTTCGAAAGCAGCAGCAAGGATTACAGTTTCAACCTTGTCAAGAGAAGTTGGAAGTGTTATTGTTCCTTGGCTCTTACCCGCTTTGGAATCTAACTCAACTTCTATTCTGCCTACCCGTGCTGATCGTTGTAATTCTCTTAAATCAAGTTCATCACCGAGAAGACCCTCAGTTTGACCGAAAATTGCACCTACTACGTCAGATTTTTCAACTATACCATCGGCCTTAATACCAGCCTTAATCATATATTTTGTTGTCGATGGATCAATTACCATGATATTTCACACCTCATTGAATTATTTTTAGAAAAACAGCACCTTTATTCGCCTTAAGAGTAAATTAGGCGAATAACCTCACTCAATACGCTTGATCAATTAAATTTAAATTTGGCAAATATTAATGCCAATTTACTTTATGAATTAAACCTTAATTTGTGCCATTTTTCGTAAGTTAAAAATATATTAGTCTTGCGCCATATTTAAATGTTGTGCTCTCATTCGGCTTAACGAATTATACATGAAGGAGAAAATCTATATTGGAGTAGCATGGCCCTATGCAAATGGATCTTTACACCTTGGCCATATAGCCGGATGTTATCTTCCTGCTGATATTTTTGCGCGTTACAACCGGATGAAGGGCAACGATGTTTTGATGGTATCTGGTAGCGATGAGTATGGTACACCTATAACCATTACTGCTGAGAAAGAAAAAACAACACCTCAAGCAATTGTAGATCGATATAACAAAGAACATACTGAAAATATGATGCAGTTTGGTATTTCTTTTGATCTTTTTACACGAACAACTACTGATAACCACCGGGAAGTTGTACAGGATCTTTTCTTAACATTGTATAAAAATAAATATGTTTATAAAAAAAGTGTTGAAGCTTTTTATTGTAATACTTGTAGTCGTTTCTTACCTGATCGTTACATAGAAGGGAAATGCCCTAATTGTGGAAATGATGGAGCAAGGGGAGATCAGTGTGATGAATGTGGAAAACTTCTTGATCCACAGGATCTTGTAGATGTTAGGTGTAAAATCTGTGGTAGTACTCCTGAGATAAAAACCAGCGATCACCTCTTTCTTGCATTAAGTAAATTTGAACCTAAACTACTTGCATGGATGAAAGATAAAAAACATTGGAAACCTAGTGTTATGCATTTCACAAGGAATTGGCTTAAGAATGGACTCCAGGACAGAGCTATAACAAGGGATATGAGCTGGGGAATACCGGTTCCTGTTGAAGGTTTTGATGATAAAAGAATCTATGTCTGGTTTGATGCAGTAACGGGTTATCTCTCTGCGAGTATAGAATGGGCAAAGAAAACTGGAAAAAGTGATAAATGGGAGGAATGGTGGAAAAATCCTGATGCTAAACATTATTATTTTTTAGCAAAAGATAACATTCCATTTCATAGTCTTATCTGGCCATCCATGCTTATGGGTTATGACAAAGAGTTATCTTTACCATATGATATTCCTGCAAACGAATATTTGCGACTTAAAGGCGAGCAGTTTTCAAAAAGTAGGGGCATAGCAGTTTGGGTTCCCGATGTTCTAGAAAATTTTGATGCTGATGCGGTTCGTTATTATCTTTCAATAAATATGCCAGAAAACAAGGATACAAATTGGACTTGGGAGGAGTTTGTTACAAAAAATAATGACGAGCTTGTAGGCACTTATGGCAATTTTGTCCACAGGGTCGTGACCTTTACGGCAAAAAATTTTGGAAAAATACCCGAACCTAACACTTTAAATGATTATAGTAAAGTAGTATCAGAAAAAATTAAAGATACCTCCAAGGAAGTTTATGATTTACTTTCGGAATGCCATTTCAAACAAGCATTGAAAGCTGCAATGGCATTAGCACAGTTTGGCAATCAATTTTTTGATCAAAATCAACCATGGAAGCTTATAGCAGATGATAGAAAAGAATGTGCCACAGTGATTTATTTTTGTATAAAGATTGTTAAGGCGCTTTCGGTTCTTCTTTCACCTTTTCTTCCTTTTTCTTCAGAGAAGTTGTGGTACATGCTAGAAAAAAATAATTTCATTAAAGAGAATTCATGGGAATCAGCATTAGAAGATCCAAAGATTGGAGTTTTAATTGAAAAACCAAAACCATTATTTAAGAAATTGGAATTGAGGGATATTATGCAAGAATCTGATCCTTTCGAAAAAGTAGATTTAAGAGTAGCAAAAATCCTTGATGTAAAGGACCACCCTAAAGCTGATAAATTATACCTTCTTCAAATAGATTTGGGAGAACTTGGAAAAAGAATAATTGTTGCAGGAATCAAACAAAATTATCCTATGGACGAACTAAGAGGAAAAAATATTGTTGTCATTGTGAATTTAAAACCTGCTGAAATTAGAGGAGTTAAATCCAATGGAATGTTGCTTGCTGCTAGCGATGATACAATAGTAACTCTACTAGATCCAGGTGACCATCCTCCAGGATCAGATGTTTTAATAGAAGGAATAAAAAAAGATCCAGCAGTCGTAGTCGAATTTGATGAATTTAAAAAATTGCATATGATAACTGGAGAAAACGGCCGTATAATATATAATGGATCAATAATGAAATGTAACGATAAAGATGTAACAACTGAAAAACCTGTTAAAGTTGGATCAATTATATCTTAGGGGGTATTGCTTGAGTATAATAACCGAAACCGATTTGCCTTTAAAGATTTTTAAAAAGGGCAAAGTTAGAGATTTATACGAGTTTGATAAATATTTATTGCTAATTGCTACAGACAGAATCTCTGCATTTGATTACGTCTTAAAAGATCCTATTCCTTATAAAGGAATTTGCCTAACTCAAATATCGAAATTTTGGTTTGAATATTTTTCTGGAGTAGTCTCTAATCAATTGATTTCTGCTGATTTATCATCTTTTCCATCAGAGCTGCATGATTTTAAAGATATTCTTTATGGACGAAGTATGCTCGTTAAAAAAGCAGACGTTTTTCCAATCGAATGTATAGTACGTGGATATATATCTGGTTCAGCATGGAAATCCTACAAGAAAGACGGGACTGTTTGTGGTTTAAAACTTCCCTCTGGATTAAAGGAATCGGATAAGTTTGAGGAACCTTTGTTTACTCCATCC
Source organism: uncultured Thermoplasmatales archaeon (assembly GCA_964615235.1). Classification (GTDB taxonomy): domain Archaea; phylum Thermoplasmatota; class E2; order DHVEG-1; family DHVEG-1; genus JAFGPP01. The sequence goes on along the minus strand of CAZTMK010000002.1, from coordinate 62,265 downwards.
ACTAAGGCAGATTCTGGTCATGATGTAAACATTTCCTTTGATAAAATGAAAAATATAGTCGGTAATCAAATAGCGAAAAATTTAAGAGATCTATCAATTGAAATCTATCAAAAAGCAACAGAGTACGCAATAAAAAGAGGGATTATTATTGCCGACACAAAATTTGAGTTTGGAATGATTGGTGACGAAATAGTTCTAGTTGATGAAGCTTTAACCCCAGATTCATCAAGATTCTGGCCAGAGGAATCATACAATCCCGGAAAATCTCAACCAAGTTTCGATAAACAATATGTTAGAGATTACTTAATTAGTACTGATTGGGACAGAAATTCCCCTCCACCTCGTCTACCAGAAGATGTAATTACAGAGACAAAACGTAAATATATAGATGCATATGAAAAAATAATTGGAAAAAGATTCATGTTCAATTCTTTGCAAGAAAAGACAATGTAAAAACGATAGCTGAGTTATATTAATTAAGTTTTGAAGTTATAAAATTAACTCAACTTAATCATTGAAGTTCCATCGTGATATCAGCATAAGATGAAGGAGTTGTAAAGCCAATAATTCCAGGGGCACCCTCTTCTATTACAATTAATCCGTTTACATCAGTTCTTGGAGCCAACCCACTGAAAACGCTACTTGTGTTAATAGCAATAATTACATGATCACCATAATTGACTATTGGTCTTGAAGAGATACATGAATTATCAGCATCCTGAAGTACAATTAAGTCAAAGTCATAAGCATCTCCAAAATTAGTTACCTCAAAAATACTACCGTCAATGCTAGAGGAATTGCATACGGCTCCACCATAACTTAGCACATATTTGTTGGAAGAATCTGAAATTTCTATTACAGCCTGAGAAAAATCAATATCCAGCGTTCCCGCTCTACCTGTAACTTCTACCGCCATTTTTGTAATAAGTCCAGATGAATTATAACCTTCAATAAATGAAACCCTGAGTCCACTTGCTACTTCAGTAATAGTCTCATGTCCGGTTAAAAGAGCGCGCATTTCCAATTGAGAACTAGTTTGAACCAAAATTGATGCGGCTATGCCCGCAACAAGTACCATGGCAATAAAAACAATCATCGCTCCGATACCGACAGTTGCATAAGTATTTTCTCTACACCATTCTATTCTTACTCCCAATTCGAATCCCATCCCTATCTAAATATTCAGTTGTGCCAATACTTATACATACATGCGAATAAACAGATACCTTATTACCTTTGTGTGCAGGTGCATATGCAGATGCATATACAGAAAGACATAAATTTATCAGTAGATTTGACCAAGTTAAAAATAGTTAAAAATTTAAGGATCCTACAGTTTTTTCAACCTCATGTAAAATTTCACATGATTTGACCAGTTTTTTCATTGTATTGTGATCAGGGTAAAGTGGTCTATCTTCATCAAGAAAATCAATATATTTTCTTATAACTTCCTTAGCCTTTGTTACACCTTTTCCAAAATTATAGTCTCTGAAATCAAGTGCCTGAGCTGCAGCCATTAGTTCTATACCTAGTATACCATATGCATTGTCAAGAATTTGAAAGTTTTTGATTGCTGTATTCATACCCATTGAAACAAAATCTTCTTGATCAGCTGCTGCAGGAATTGACTGAATCGATGCGGGTGTTGAAAGAATGCGTTGTTCAACAATCTGCATATCTGCAGTGTATTGTGACAACATAAGTCCAGAAAACATCCCAGCCCCTTTCGTTAGAAAAGCAGGAAGACCAACACTCAAAGCTGGATTGTTTAATCTGTTTAATCTTCGTTCCGACATCACTGAGACCATTGTTATTGCAACGCCTGCCATATCCATAGGCAGGGAAACAGGGGTACCTTGAAAATTTGCCCCAGATAATTGAAGATCCTCCTTGGGGAAAAATACAGGATTATCTCCCACTCCGTTTAATTCTATTTCAACCTGTTTCCTCGCAAAATCCAATGCATCATGAGCAGCACCTATTACTTGAGGTGTTGACCTCATGGAATAAGCATCTTGAACTTTGCATTTTATCTTGCCATTTTTTAGATCTCCACCTTCAATTAGTTTGCCTATTGATTTTGCACTTCTAACAGCTCCTTTGAAACCTCTTGCCTCATGAAGTTTTGGAGTGTATGGTTTCATATTTGCCATAAGAGCTTCCAAGGACATGGCTGCAGCAATTTCAGCTTGTTTAAGCCATCTATTTGCATCATATAAAAAAATTGCACTCATCGCAGTTAATAGATTAGATCCATTTATTATAGCAAGACCATCTCGCGCTTGCAAACCAGGAATTGGAATTTTAGCTTTTTCCATTGCTTCCTTTCCAGGCAGTAATTTATCTTTGTAATATGCACTGCCCTCCCCCATCATTAGAAGGGCAATTTGAGACATGGGTGCTAAATCACCACAAGCACCTACTGATCCTTTTTGACAAACAAATGGAGTTACTCCTTTATTTAACATATCAACAAGTGTCTTAGTGATTTCCAAACGACATCCAGATTGTCCGTGAGCATGAACATTAATCCTTGAAAGCATTGCCCCCCTTACATACTCAATAGGTGCAGGTTCCCCAATACCTGCTGCATGATTATAAATCAAATACTTTTGAAATTGTCTAACTTGTTCATCTGTAAGAGCTACTTCAGAAAACTCGCCAATACCAGTATTTACCCCATACATGACTTCCCTGGCTGCGATTTTTTTTTCAAGCAAATCTCGGCAATTCTTAATTCGAGCAATTGAATCTGGATGTAGTTCTACTTTTTCTTTTTCTCTTGCAACTTTGACCAACTTTTCAATTGTCAAACCTTTACCATTAATAATTATTGTCACAGGAATTTTCCCCCATGTAGGTTTACTATTGGAGCCGGTATCCAATACCAATGTATTAATTTTACCAATTTACCTTTAAAATTAGAGATTTTTAACCAGTTTGTATTGGAGATCGCCAATCCAGACCTGGCGTACGTAAACCAATTTTTGGAATCAATGGTGTTCTACGTTTATGTTGACTTTTAATTCTCAAATTTTGAATTCTCAAAACTTCTTTTTGAGTAGAGCCTACAACTTGTGCAATGTGTAAAGGTTCCATTTTTAATTCTAAACCATATAGGATTTGATCCAACAGTTGATACGATATTTTTAATTCTTTTTCATCAGTCTGATCTTTGATAAGTCCTGCAGTTGGAGGTTTTTCAATGATTTCTTCAGGAATTTTTAAATATCTCGCAACATCTAAAACCTGGGTTTTATAAATGTCTCCTATGGGCATAATGTCCACTCCTCCATCACCATATTTGGTAAAGTATCCCACTAGAATTTCCGATTTATTAGTAGATCCACATACTAAACTTTTAGTCATATTTGCATATTCAAATAACATCATCATTCTAGTTCGAGCTTTGATATTTGCTATTGCCATAATGTCAGGGGCAATAATACATGAATTGCAAGCTTCTTTTACTAGCTTATTTATATCTCTTGTTTCACACTTTAATTTAAAAGTTTTTACTATTGTTTCTTGATGTTTTTTATCAATTTTTGGTGTGGTTTCATCTGGCAAGAATATACATTTTGTTTTTTTAGTTCCTATAGCCTTCTGACAGAGGATTGAAGTAACAGCAGAATCAATCCCTCCTGATAATCCAACTACTACACCGTTACATCCAGAGTTATCAACATAAGTTTTTATGAAATTTGTAACTATGGTCACTGCTTCTTCAGGATCAAATGATTTATTAACCTGCATAGCTCACCTTTATTGTTCAATTAACGCAACTTACTATTGATAATATGTATGCAATGATAAGATTAATGATTTACTCTAAAAATTAGTAAGTAGAAAAGTATCCCTCTAAATAAAATTACTTTTTTCTTTCATTAATGAGTTTATCAACAATCGATGGGTCTGCAAGAGTACTTGTATCCCCGATAGTACCAATGTCACCATCTGCAATTTTCCTTAAAATTCGACGCATAATTTTTCCAGATCTGGTTTTCGGTAGTCCTTCGGCATATTGAATTTTATCAGGTGAGGCAATGGGACCAATTTCTGTCCTGACCATTTTTATGAGTTCTTTTGTTAGATTGTCATCAACGGTTTCTCCGGTTTTTAAGGTGACGTATGCATAAATACCCTGCCCCTTAATCTCGTGAGGAAATCCAACAACAGCTGCCTCGGCAACCTTGGGGTGCTTCCCAAGTGCACCTTCTACTTCCGCAGTACCTATTCGATGACCTGATACATTTATTACATCATCTACTCGACCAGTAATCCAGTAATATCCATCTTCATCTCTCAGGCAACCATCACCTGTGAAGAAATATCCAGGATAAATTGTAAAATAAGTGTCTTTAAATCTTTTATGATCTCCATAAACCGTTCTCATTATTCCGGGCCAAGCAGATTTAATAACAAGATTACCCGAGACATTATTGCCTTTGAGCTCATTGCCGTTATCGTCAAGAAGTGCTGGTTCAATACCAAAAAAAGGAAAGGTAGCTGAGCCAGGTTTTAAAGGGGTAGCACCAGGCAGTGGGGTAATAAGTACCCCGCCAGTTTCTGTTTGCCACCATGTATCGACGATGGGGCAACGCCCACCACCAACAAGATCGTAATACCAATTCCATTCCTTGATTTTGATAGGTTCGCCAACTGATCCAAGTATATTAAGGGAGGCCAAGTCATATTTTTTTACCCATTCATCTCCCTCCCTCATTAATGCCCTTAGAGCAGTAGGGGCCGTATAAAAAATATTAACCTTATGTTTTTCACATATCGCCCAAAACCGGCCCCAATCTGGGTAGTTTGGAACTCCTTCATACATCATTGTTATTGCTTTATTACACAATGGACCATATACAATGTAAGAGTGGCCTGTTATCCACCCAATGTCTGCGGTACACCAGTAAATGTCATCTTCATGATAATCAAAAATATATTTATGGGTAACCGAGGCATACAACAAATATCCTGCAGATGTATGTAAAACACCCTTGGGTTTTCCTGTTGAACCTGAGGTATACAAAATAAAAAGCGGGTCTTCGGCATCAATTTTTACAGGTGGACAGACTTGGTCCACTTTATCTATTTCCTCATGCCACCAGTGGTCCTTTTTACTCCATGTAACTTCTTCATTCATACGTTTTACTACTATAACACATTCAATTGATGGAGTTTGTTCAATCGCCTTGTCTACAGTTGTTTTCATTGGAAGAGATTTTGACCCTCTAACACCAGCATCTTGTGTTATTACCAATTTACATTTTGAGTCATTTATTCGGTCTTTTAATGAATCGGCAGAAAATCCCCCAAAAACAATAGAGTGTATTGCTCCAATACGTGAGCAAGCAAGCATCGAAATAGCCAGCTCTGGTATCATTTGAAGATAAATGCACACTCTATCCCCTTTCTTAATTCCCTTTGATTTTAGTACGTTTGCAAATCTTTGGACTTCATCTAATAGATTTTTATAAGTGTAAGTTTTAACCTGAGAAGGGGCATTACCTTCCCAAATAATGGCAATATCATCGCCGTGACCATTTTCAACATGTCTATCAAGACAATTGTAACTGATGTTTAGTTTTGCTCCTTCAAACCATTTAATCTCAGCAGTTTTGAAATCAAATTTTCGAACCGTATTCCATTTTTTGTACCAAGTAATATGTTCTTCTGCCAATTTTGCCCAAAAATCTTCTGGATTTTTAATTGATTCCTTATACATTTCCATATATTGATCCATACTTCCAATATATGACCTTGATTGGATTTGACTACTAGGTTCAAAAATTTGAGTGGTTTTTTCTTCCATCATGACTCGATACTCCGGTCGCTAATTTTAGTCACACAATTTATTTGAATCAATCGAAGAAACCATTTAAAACGGTCCCCCAATGGTATCAAAACAACCTGTGAATGGTTTGGCGGAATAGAATTCGAGTATAAGTATTTTATTGTAATTTTTTATCAGATTTTTTCAAATTAATCTAGAAATCTTAGATTGCTAAAATTAATAAAAATATTAATTGGAATAATTTGGAAATTTTTAAATTAAACATAAAATTTAATTATTTATCAATTTAATCTGGAAAATTAATATTAAATGTAATCTTATACTAAAAATGATTTTAGGAAAAATTAATTATGGATTACAAAAAATCACTTGAAGAGCTAGAAAAAGCATTGATTGGCATTGCAGAGGAAAATAAATTTACCCCTATTGTAGTCGAGGGTGGAAAAGATATTGCAGCATTGAGGAATTTAGGCATCCAAGGAGAAATTATAAGTCTTAATACAGGAGCGTCAATGCCGAATTTTTGCGATTATCTTGCACAGAAATATAAGAAAATAATTATTTTAACGGATTGTGATAGGAGAGGTGGGCAACTATGTCGAATTATCAAGAAAAATCTCATGGGTCGTGTTAGGTTAGATTTGAGCTATCGAGAAATTTTTGCAAAAAATACAACGATACGAACAGTTGAAGGATTGCCGTCTTGGCTAAAAACAATTAAAGAAAAGTTAAACAAGTGTTAGTGATTTATTTTTGCACTTTATTGATATGAATTGATCCATCTTTGAAAATTATCCATCTAAGTTTATCACTATCCTTAAGACGAAGAAGCTCGACAACTTCAGATGGTACTGTAATTCGTCTTCTCGATCCTCTAATGGTGATTGCTGTCTCTGTAATGCACTTTACCTCATCCAAATCGACTTTCAAAATTAAACCTCTCTTTATCTTTCATGAAACAACTTACATAAATAATTTGTTATTTATTCAATATTTTTGGTAAATTTTTATAAATTGCACTTAGAAGATTTGGTAAATTTTGTAAAAATAAGAATATTCTAATTATAAATTTATTAATGAAATAATTCCCATACAAATAGCGTAAACTGGAATTACCACACTCCATATTTTGTTTGGCAATACTCTCACCATGTAAGGCGATAAAATAGCAGCGATAAAGCCCCCCGTAAATATTGATGGAAGGAGAACGTAATCGATTGTCACACCATATGATGAAATCAATAGAAAGCTTGCAACACCAACAATAGATACAAAACCCTCCGACAGAGAAACAATAGCTGTCGCTGTTTTTTCATATATTCCTGAAAATATTTGCCCCATCATTACAACAGGTCCGTATCCTCCCGCCCCTATTCCTTTGTTGAATCCTGCAAGTGCAGAAAATCCCATTAAAAGTTTAGGTCTGTAATTTGATGATCGTTTTTTTAAACGTATCATTCCGACAATTCCCATTACTAAAACAAGGATTGCTACATAGGTTTTTATTAAAGTTTTCGGAAATACAATGGCAAAATATGCAATAAATACTGATGATACAATAGCCAAACAGCCAATAACCGCAATCATTGCCATTATTCTAGTTTCATTATTTATGGGTTTTTTTAAAGAAAATTTAACATTTTGAAATTCATGGTGAAAAATCCCCGCAGTAATACCTGTAATTGCTTCAGACATTAAGAGTATTGGCACAACTTGAAGAGGCTCGTATCCGAGTAAAAATAAAAGTGGCGTCAAACCTGTTCCAAAACCCATCCCAGCAGATGAATCCATAGTCTCAAACAAAAAAGCTAAAATGACAATCGGGATTATTAGTTCCAATTTTTGCCACTCCTATTTTATTTTTTACATATGAATATTTCATAGAAAAATAGCAAAAACTAGCATAGCTGCCAGATAAAAAATTACTGCAAGTCCCACTCTTTTTAGATTGTCCTTGTTTACCTTCATTCGTTCAAATATCGTCATCTCTTTATCAATTATCTTTGCTATTTGCCCAATTTCATTTATAAACATGTTTTCTGATTGAGTTTCATTTTCCATTAATATCACAACAATTGATTTTATTATTAATTAGTATAGAATTAATCATATTTATAATTATTGGTATTTTACCTATATATTATGGTTTTAATCAAAAATATTCCAGTATTTACTGGTTTTATACCAAATTAAACCATGATATATTGGTCATGATCATATCGCAAAGAAAATCTAAGTTAAGTATTTTTATTGGCAGCAGCATAACAATAATATTAATAAAAAAGATGATTTTCTGATAAAAATGATTGGAATTTCATATCACAAAGATTACGATAAATACGATCTTGGAACTGATCATCCTTTAATTGGTAACAAAGCAACAAAATTTATGAATTTTATTGAGGAAAAAAAAATTATTGATGATTGTGAAATATTTAAACCTAAAAAAGCTGAAGTAAAATATCTATTGAAAGTCCACACAAAAGAATATGTAAAAAGAGTTGAGCAATTAAGTCAAACTGGTGGTAGATTATCAATTGATACACCTGCACCAAAGGGTATTTTTGACTACGCACGTCTTGCGACAGGTGGAACAATTCTTGCTGGTGAAAAATTATTTGATAAATACAAGATTACGGTTAATCCCCTAGCTGGATTTCATCATGCAGGTGTTTCATCTTCGTCAGGATTTTGTTTTTTTAATGATATTGCCATAGTTATAGAATATATAAGAGAGCAATATAAAATAAAAAGGTTTATGATAGTAGATTTAGACGTTCATCATGGGAATGGAACTCAAGAGATATTCTACAGCGATCCAACAGTTTTAGTTATTTCGTTTCACCAGAATGGTAATACTTTATATCCAGGAACCGGTTTTATAGAAGAAATCGGTGAAGGAGAAGGAAAAGGTTTCAATATAAATCTCCCTTTGCCACCTGGAACGGGCAATATAAATTACTTAAATGCATTTGACAGCATAATTCCCTCACTCTCATCTGAATTTAAACCAGAATTTATTATATATCAATCGGGTGTCGATACCCATCATGCAGATCCACTTGCCGATTTGAATCTAACATATCAGACCTATTACAATCTTGCAATAAGAATGAAAAATATTTCCAATCAAACCTGCAAAAAGCTATTAGTATTATTTGGGGGAGGTTATAACAGCAATTCTAGTGTAAAATCGTATTTTAATATCTTTTGTGGCTTATTAGGAAAAAAACAGTTTATAAAAGAAAATGTGTTCCCAGATTATAGTGGTCAAAAAGTAATCAAGTTAATTAATGAGCTAAAAACTCAGTTGTCACTATACTGGAAGTTTTGAACTTATGATATTGGTAATAAAGCTTAATATACCCTTTTAGATATCGACCCAGAAACCCGCTATTTAAAGGGGGGCAAATTTATGGGCGTAGAGAACCTCGACAAACTGTTTAAGCCTAAAAGCATCGCAGTGATTGGTGCTTCAGACAAGGTTGGAAAAGCAGGATATCGAATTTTTAGAAATCTTATTGGTTCAGGATATGAAGGAGTCGTTTATCCAGTTAACCCAAATAAAGAAAGCATTCAAGGAATTCACACATACAAAAGTATTAATGAAGTTCCAAAAATAGTAGATTTAGCAATTATAGTAACCCCTGCAAAAGTTGTTTGTGAAGTTGTAGAACAATGTGGAAAACGTGGCATTAAGGCAGTATTAATAATATCCGCAGGTTTTAAGGAGATAGGAGAAGAGGGAAGAAAATTAGAAAATAAACTCATAAAAATTAAACAAAAATATGGATTAAGAATCGTAGGTCCAAACTGTGTTGGTTACATTCTACCTTATTTAAACATGAATGCAACTTTTGCAGGGTCAATGCCTGAAAGAGGTAATATCGCCTTATTTTCTCAAAGTGGAGCAGTCTGTGGAGCAATTTTAGATTGGGCCGCTGCTGCAAAAGTGGGATTTAGTTCATTTATATCTGTTGGTTCAATGCTTGATGTTGATTTTGGAGATCTTATAGACTATTTTGGAAGAGATGCTCATACCAGAAGTATTGTACTCTATGCCGAATCGATTACAAACGCACGAAAATTCATGAGTGCAGCAAGGGCCTTTGCTCGTGTTAAACCAATTATCGTAATAAAGTCTGGAAGATACTCTGAAGGGGCCAAAGCAGCTTCTTCACATACAGGGGCAATGGCTGGTGAAGATTATATAAATGATGCAGCTTTCAAAAGAGCAGGGATAGTCCGTGTAAGAAATATACAGGACTTATTTAATGTTTCATCAATTCTGGCCAAACAACCAAGACCAACAGGTCCAAATATAGCAATAATAACAAATGCAGGGGGTCCTGGTGTTCTTGCCACTGATGCTCTAATCGAACAAGGCGGTAAGCTAGCAAATTTATCTGCTGAAACAATGGTAAAGCTAAATGAGTTTCTGCCTGCACATTGGAGCAAAAGTAATCCTATTGATATTATCGGTGATAGTGACGAAGAGGTTTACAAAAAAACAATGGAGGTTTGCCTTCAAGATAAAAATATTGATGGATTGCTTATTATTTGTGTTCCCCAAGTAATGGCCAATCCAAAGAATTTAGCAGATAACATAATTGATATATCAAAAAGAGTTACGAAACCAATTTTAACATCATTTCCTGGAGAAGCTAGTGTTCAATACGCAAGACAACTTTTAAACAACAATAATGTCCCAACATATTCTACCCCAGAAGAAGCTGTAGAATCATACATGTATCTTTACAGATATGCAAGAAATCTACAATTATTGTTTGAAACTCCTGAGGAAAGAAATATTGTGCAAGCAGAACATCATCAAAAAAGACTGAAAGATATCGTAAATAATGCATTGAAGGATAAGAGAACATTACTAAGTGAAAGTGAAGCTAAAGAATTTATTGAACTTTATGGAATCAAATCAACTTTACCGATTTTTGCAAAAAATGAAAACGAATCTGTGAAAACATCAGAAAAAATTGGATATCCAATCGTTATGAAAATTCAATCACCACAAATAACACATAAAAGTGATGCTGGCGGTGTTGCATTAAATATTCATTGCGAAAAAGATGTTAGAGAAGCATTTAGAAATATGATGGATAGAGTAAGAAGGAATGCACCCGATGCAACAATCGAGGGAGTTACAATTCAAAAAATGATAGAAAATAAAGGTTCTGAATTTATACTTGGTTCAAAAAAAGATCCAGTATTTGGTTCCGTAATTCTATTTGGATTGGGTGGCATATTTACGGAGCTTTTCAAAGATAGGTCAATTGGTTTTCCTCCACTTAATCAAGTGCTTGTCCAAAGAATAATTGAAAAAACAAAGGCCTATGAATTATTAAAAGGATATAGAAATATTCCACCAGTAGATATGGCAAAAATAGAAGAAACCTTGATTAATTTTTCCCAGCTTATAGAGGAACATCCTGAAATACAAGAAATTGATATAAATCCTCTAATCCCGTCTGGTAATGATCTAATTGCAGTTGATGCTCGCATAGTAATAGATAAAAATCCGGAAGGCAAACCTCACCTTATAATTGGTAGATATCCAAATCAATATATTTCACATGTAAAACTTAAAGATGGAACGGAAGTGATTTTAAGACCAATTAAACCGGAAGATGAATACATGTGGTTAGAAATGTTTAAGAGCTTTTCAGAAGAAACAGTTAGATTCAGATTCTTCAGATTGATTAAAGATACACCTCATGAAATGCGTACTCGTTATTGTAACATTGATTATGACAGAGAAATTGCAATTGTTGCAGAAATAACAGAAAAAGGAAACAGAAGATTATTGGGAGTTTCTAGAATAATTATGAGCCCTGGAAATGAAAAGGAAGCAGAGTTTGCAATTGTCGTTAGTGATAAATGGCAACGTTTGGGTCTAGGGTCAGAACTGGTTGATCATACAATTGCAATTGCTAAAGGTAGAAAGCTGGAGAAAATATATGGAGCAGTATTAAAGGACAATACGCCAATGATTGCACTATGTCAAGAAAAAAAATTCAAGATAACTGAAGGAGATCCAGGGGAATATAGAATAGAATATTTTCTGTAAATACAACATAAAAAATTAAAGTGGCTACGATTCTATCAAAATAAAAGAGAGTTTGGGAAACGAAAATTAGGTTTCCCATATTAAAAGATGCTTTTTATCTAGTATTGATGTTGTTGTTGATTCCAACCTTGTTGACCTTGCCAACCAGGTTGTGTCCATCCTTGCTGGTTGGTTTGTTGCCAGTTGAAATAATGGTTTTGGTCCCAATAACCCTTCAATTCATCGAGAGTTTTGTCAAGTGTTATTGTGTCTTTTACATAGTACACAAAGTTTGGTGGTATTGGCAACAATGTGTTATATGGAAATCTCCAGACATCGCAGAGATATGGATCTAACCAGACACCGTAGTGTTGATAAGTTCCGTTGCTTTCAACCCATCCCCAGAAGGTACCGACTCTTGAGTTATTTTTGTCATATACTGGTTTTTCGAAAAGTTCATCTGTTGGGCAGGTAGTTGTACCACATGGAACTGCCTTGTTCCAAAAGCGGCAAAGTTCGTCCATTGATTTATTGAGTGTCACGCGATCATCTGTTTGTCTGATATAATCACTATATATCGGAATGAGTTTGCTTGTTCCTCTGAACCAAGTGTCTCTGGTGTTTTGATATGTCTTGATACCAAAGAAATATCCAGGATATTCTTGATTCCAACTGTTCCATGTCTTATCAATGGTACCTATAGCGTTACCATTTGCATCTACAACTTCTTTTCCTACTAATTCATTTGGATTATTCACCTTCACTATCTTCCCTCCTAGTAAAGTGATATAGCATATAATTAGGGATATTTAAAACCTACTATTTTTATTTGAGTGGATTATTACTGTAATTGTAAATTTTTTTACATTTTATTTTAAATATTATTTTTAAAAATAACAATTAATCTATTTATCTGCCTAAAAAATATCTCTTTGCAACAAAATTAATATAAGTTGAAATTAAGAATTTTTAGTCTTTAAATTCAAATATTTTTTTCTTAAGGGTATCATACCAGTTGTCAATACATGACTCAACTTTTCTCATAGCAGTATTAATTTCAACTATGGAATATAAATAATAATAACCACCTGTTTTTATCTTTTTTTGTTGTTTTTCGCATATACCACATGATATTAGTTTTTGTAAAGAGCGGTAAACTGTACTTCTCTCCCTATTCAATTTTTTCGCAATTTCAATTGTTGTAGATTCGCCTGTTTGTTTTAGCAGCTTATACACTTCATTATCTAAATTGTTTAGATCAAAAACGCATTTTATTAAATCTTGACAAGTTATATTTTCAATTGATTTTGGAAACTTCATTTCTTATTGTATAAGATCAATATAGTATTTAATGGTTGTGTAATTTATTTACACAAACGTTAAATACATAATGTCGTATTATGGAAGCAATGGACATCGAGCTTGAAAAAATAAAAAGAAAAAAAATGGAAGAGATCTTACAAAATTACTCAAAAAGAGGAATATCTATGGATGGAAATCTACCAAATACCCCAATAAAACTTACAGACGCAGATATTGACGATAATATCAAAAAATGGGACATGTTTATCGTGGACTGTTGGGCACCTTGGTGTGGCCCTTGTAGAATGGTTGGACCAATAATCGAAGACTTAGCAAAAGAGATGCATGGTCAGATTGTTTTTGGAAAATTAAATGTCGATGAAAATCATACTACATCTGCAAAATATGGTATCATGAGCATCCCCACCTTGCTAGTATTCAAAAATGGTAATTTAATCGATAAGATAATAGGTGCCTTACCGAAGGACATGTTAAAATCCAAACTATCTCAGTATTAAAGACATTATTAAACCGATTGGTTGACTGTTTGGTGATTGTAATCAAAAGAAAAAAAGTAAAATCAAAAAAAAACAATAGAATTTGGCTATATGTGGTAATTATTATTGTTGTATTTGCGATTGGTGCTTCATCTGCCATTTTTATTTTAAACCAACCTTCACAGGACGAGGGCGATGATTTTATCTACACCTCTCTTAGTGGAAGTACAAAGAGTTTAAGTGATCACAGGGGCAAGGTTGTAATAGTTGACATGTGGGCTACTTGGTGTTCACCATGCGTATATGAAATGATTGAATTAAACAAATTATATAATAACTCTAGTCGTAATGATATTGAAATTATTTCAGTTAATGTTGATTATCGAGAGGGTGCTCAGGAAATTCAAGACTTTTTAGATCAATTTGAAAATGCTCAAGGATACTCATTAAACTGGGAGTTTGGTATGGAAATTGATGATAATTTAGTTAAGTATATGAATGAGGGTGCAATACCCACACTTTGCATATTTGATCGACAGGGAAACCTTGAATTTCGACATGCTGGCCTCAGTTTCTACAATGAAATACCGTCAAATTGGCCTTCAAGCAATCCAGAGCCTCCATTACTTTCTCCGATCGTTGAAGACCTAATATAGAAAATAAATGGGGAGATAAAGTGAAAAGAATCGGTAAAAATATATTGACTATAACTTTAGTAGTAATATTGGTATATAGTCTCGGGATTCGAATTGTTACTGCAATTGACCCAACAATTGACATTGATCCTGAGTCACCTACGCCTAAATCGACAGTAAAATTTACTTCAGAATTGGAAGATCAAAATGTCATAGAGGTGCGTTTGATGTTACAGGAGTGTAATGCCAACACCGGAATTTGTCATGAACCAAGAGAGAACCTTTCAATGAGCGAAATCAGTGAAGGGGTATACGAAACTTCAGTAACATTGAAATTTGAAGATACAACATATATACAGTATAGCTTAAATGTAAAAACTGGCGAAGGATGGGCACAATATCTAGATGGAACTAAAAAAAATTTAAATCTTCAACAAAATAATGGTAGTGGTACACCTGGATTCGAGTTTATCTTACTTATCCTAGCAGCAATACTTATAATATCAATATTCTATAAACGTCGAAGATAAAAATGAAATTTCAGTTAAAGCGGTTACTGTCACAAATACTAATCTTTTTTTCTGCTAATTTGGGTGCAGTTGGGCTGAAAACAGGTTTCTGTTACCCGTTTTTTTACTGTCATTCATGCCCGGCTTCAACATCCGCATGTCCGCTTAGAGCATTAGAACAAAGTGTTTATTCGAGAAGTTTTACTTGGTATTTTTTTATATACCCAATACTAATTTTGGGTTTTTTTGGCGCACTTACGGGTAGAGCTGTTTGTGGTTGGGCATGTCCAATTGGACTGCTTCAAAGAGCGACAGGAAAAGTTGCAAGAAGGTTAAAAAAATATCAATTTTTTAAAAAAATACCAACAAAAAAAATTGATAAATATCTAAAATATGCAAAATATTTTGTTCTTATCGGTCTAGTTATTTTAACTTCCTGGTTAATAGGATTTATGCTCACAGATATTTGCCCCATTGGTTTTTTGACAGGCACTATTCCAACTTTACTACTATATCCAGGTAAATTCGTTCCAAATACATATTTCTGGATTTCATTAATTATTTTCATTTTATTTTTCATTTTGATATTTACAGTAGAGAGAGGTTGGTGTCGTTACTTTTGTCCAATTGGTGCATTACTTGCTCCTTTTAACAAAATAAGTTATCTACACGTTTCCCGAGTTGAGAAAGAAAAATTTGATAAAGAATGTATAAAATGTGATGCTTGTTCAAAAATTTGTCCTATGGGAATTGATGTTACCAAGTTGTTTAGAGATCCAGAGTGTATTTTATGCGGCAAGTGTATAACAGCATGCCCAAAAAATCTCATAGAATTTAGGAGGGGGTAAATGAGAAAATTCTTTGTTGCTCAAATAACTATTATACTTATTTTCGCTGGTGGATTGTCAGGTATGTTTTTATCCACAGATATTTATGAAAATGTCCAATCGAGAATTGTAAACGTACTGTGTCTTAGCTGTCTAAAACTTGAACCAAAAACTATCGTCGATTTTGTATTTGATACTGCAAACGAAAAAGCTCATCCAGAGTTTGTAATTGAAAACTTAACAATAGGACCCGTATTTTTACATTTTAGCGAAGATGTTTGCCATGGATGTGAAGTAATGCATCCAGTAATCGAAGAGTTTTTCAACATTTCATTTGAAAAGACTGATTCAGTTTATGAGGTTAAAAAAATTCAAAACACTTCAATTGTTTATTTCTACATAAACATTGATCATACAACACAAGATTTGCGTAATTCTTTGTATATATATGACAAGGACAACGTTCAAGGTCTACCAATGTTTACATTGATTTCATTAGGTTATGACAGAGGGATAGTGAAACCTTACTATACATCTGTATACGGTACATTAAAAGATACGGACCAAGAGAGATTGGATTTTCTTTCCTCTATTTTGCAAGAAGGAATAGAAATTTATGGGGAGAACATCCATGGATTTTTACAGCCTTAAAATATTTGAAAATTAATACCAGCGATATATTACATAGCCTAACGATAATTACAGATTTAGAAAATATTAAAAAAAGAACGGTAAATTAATTTCCATGACTTCTTCTAATAAGCTCTCAACAAATCTTCATTTTTCTAGATTAGTTGAAGAAAATCTAAGTGGTCTATCACCAATTCAAACAATAATGAAAATGGCCGATGATAGAAATATACGAAATATGGGGTTGGATCCTTCAAAAGTCATTTCTTTTGGTGGAGGATGGTGTAATCATTTTGCTCCAGTAAAATTACAGGAAGTGTATAAAGAGATCGTCAGTAGCACAAGTGATTTTCACAGAAGTGGAAGGTATAGCTCAATAGTGGGAAGCTATAGATGTCGAGAGCAAATTTGTAATTTTGAAGAAAAAATTTTCCAATTAAAAAAATTGATGCCCGAGAACATAATTCTTGGTCATTCATCTACACAGCTTTTTCATGATCTTCTTAGAACAATTTGCAATCCTGGAGAAGGAATTTGTTTTCTTGATCCGACTTATGCAAATTATATAAATGCCGTAAAATGTGCTTTACCTGGATCTGAAATTATTTATACACCAGCACTTGACCCCATCTCATGGTCATATCTTGTAGATCCAGAACACTCTTTAGAGATTCTAACAAAGAGTTGTAAATTAGGTACAAAAGTTTGTGTGATTCCGGCTCCGGATAATCCTACAAGTCAGATACCAAATGATAAATTTTTAAAATCAATCTTGGAAATTATGAAAGATAATAATGGTTTTTTAGTAATAGACCATGCTTATAAGGCAGTATGGTTTGATGAAATGCCCAGATGTTATTCGTGGTCACCTAATGATTTTCCAAATTTAATCACGATTCATTCAAATTCAAAATGGCTTTCAAGTCTTGGAAGACGTTTTGGTTGGATCGAGGCAGACCAACTAGTTATCGATAGACTTGAAAAAATCAATGAATCCGTTTTGTTATCCCCGGACACATTACATAGCATTACAACTGCCAGATTTCTTAAAGCTACTTTAAAAGACAAAACATTAGAAAACTATATTCATGAAACCAGAAACTTGTACAGAAAAACTGCCAATATATTGACTGAATCTATCAAAAATAATCTAGGATGGAAGTTGTTAAAACCTCAGGGCGGGTTATATACCTGTTGTCCAACACCAAATAAGCAAGATCCTAACCTATTTGTCGAAGAAATTTTAAAAAATACTGGTGTTCTATTAATTCCTGGTAAAGGATTTGGTCCAAGTATGGAAAAGGCTGTCCGTATTTCTTACGGTCCTTTGTGCCACGATCATGAATTAATTAAAGAGGGTATCGAAAGAATCGGCAATTTTTTAGGCAATAATTAGAAAAAATTATTCATTTACTGTTGTCTTTTTCATTTCTTCTTCTGCCATTTTATCAAGTTTTTTATCGACACCTTGTTCTCTTGCAATTTTTGACATATCGTCCAGTAATTGATCCCAAATTACCTCTTGTTCCAAAGCATAATACCACATATCAAGTTTCGTAGAACCATCTGCCTTTTTGAAATCCTCAATAAATGCTTTTTTGTCCTCTTCGTTCATCTCTTACACTCTCAACTTTTTTGATGTTACGATTTTTAATTTTAATTATTTGTAAGTACATTTTGAGAATACAAAAGTGCATTAATAGAGTTTTTTGTTATTCACAAAGATTAAATCATTGAAAATAAATTATTTTTGCGTATGTTTTTCGACTTATTTTCATAAGATTTGTAAGTTACTCAACTCTTATAAAGGGGTTATATTGTTTTTCATCTCCAATTGTAGTTGAAGGTCCATGTCCTGTATAAACCACGGTGTCATTTGGTAAATTATAAAGTTGTGTCTTAATTGATTTTGCCAATTGGTCAAATGATCCATCATGAAAATCCGTCCTACCAATTCCACCTTGGAATAAAACATCCCCTACAAAAATAATATGATCATGAAGAAAACATAAACTTCCTGGCGAGTGGCCCGGAGTATATAGAACCTTGAACTCATATTCTCCAACATAAATAACATCGCCTTCGTCAATATATCGATCGGGCTTTACATATTCGGTCTTGATACCCCAAGGATGATGGGTGATTTCTCCTTGTTTTTTTTCAGGAAAATCTCGCTTATGGGCAAGAAATTCAGCATTTATGTTTTTCTTAAGAGGTGCCACACCACCAACATGATCGAAATGCCCATGTGTTGCTAGAATTGCTTTAACATTCAAATTCAAATTTTCAACTATTTTTATGATTTTCTCTGGATTATCTCCTGGGTCAATGATAATAGATTCAAGAGTTGCCTCATCCCAAACAATATAACAATTTGACATAAGAGGGCCAACAACTATTTGTTCAACATGTAAACTTTTAGGAACCATTAGATAACCTCATAATCTAATAATTATTATTTCAAGATTTGTAAACTTACTTCTTCAATATAAAGGATATGATAAAGCATAATCCGATTTTTTAAATGAATATTTCAATTTTTAATGGTAAATTTACTACAGGGATTAGAAAAGTTTTAAGTCAAGTGTTTTCAATTCTTGTTAATCATATGAATCCGATTTATCTTGATTTAATATATTACTTTTAGATACGTAACGATTTGAAGAAAATATGATTTCAATAAAAAAAAATATAATGTGGTAAATATGGATAATGAAAAAATCGAAGAGGGTATTGTAACATTAATTAGGAAAGCGGAAACTGATTTGCCTAGCGATGTAATAAATGCGTTAAGAAAAGCAGTTGATATTGAAGAAGGGCTCGCAAAAGTCCAAATTGAAACAATTCTTAAAAATATTGAATTGGCAAAAGAGTCGCGCAGGCCAATGTGTCAAGATACAGGAATACAGACTTTTTTTGTTAATGTAGGAATTTCCTTTCCTTACATATCAGAGATAAAGAAATGGATTACAAATGGTGTTAAAAAGGCAACAAAGGAAATTCCCTTGCGCCCTAATACAGTAAACCCGTTAACCAATGTAAATCATAAGGATAACACCGGTGATCATGTACCATATATAACTTGGGATTTTACAAAAGGCAATAATGTAACAATTACAGCTCTGCCAAAAGGGGGCGGTAGCGAAAACATGAGTAAGCTTGGGATGTTAAAACCAGGTTTGGGAATAAATGGAGTAAAAGATTTTGTTGTTGATGAAATGATAAAAGCTGGAGGAAATCCTTGTCCTCCAACAGTTGTTGGTGTTGGAATAGGGGGAGGTGCAGATTTGTCACTAAAATTAGGCAAAATGGCTTTACTTAGGCCTGTTGGAACAAGAAATAAGGATAAGGACATTGCAGCCATCGAAAAGGAGTTAATAAAAAGAATTAATGAAAGCGGCATAGGCCCAATGGGACTCGGAGGAAAAACCACTGTTCTTGATGTTCATGTAGAAACCGCTCATCGACATCCGGCTAGTCTGCCTGTTGGGATCTCTGTTCAGTGCTGGGCAGATCGGAGAGCACAAATGGTTATTTACCAAGATAAATCATGGGAGGTTAGATAAAAATGGAATACCATCTATCATTGCCCATTGAACCAAATCAAATCAATCAATTACATGTAGGAGATGTTATATATGTAACAGGGGAAATATTCACAGCTCGTGATGAAGCACATCATAAAATGCTTCAGTTAAATACTGAATCCATACCGTTCCTCCCTTCAAAAATGGGGCTTTTTCACTGTGGCCCTTTAGTTAAAAAAATTAAAAAAGGATGGGAGGTAGTATCTGCTGGACCCACCACATCCAGTCGAATGGAAATCTTTGAGGATAGATTCCTTGATAAATTCCGAGTTTCAATTATTATCGGTAAGGGAGGAATGGGTGAAAAAACCCAAAAAGCTCTACAAAACTATTCATGTATATATACTTCTTATACTGGTGGTGCAGGTGCATTAGCCGCTAATCTTATCACCATGGTAAAAGATGTTTATTGGCTTGAAGAACTAGGTATGCCAGAAGCCGTCTGGATTTTTGAAGTTAAAGAATTTGGACCCTTAGTCGTTTCTATGGACTCCCATGGAAATTCACTTTATAAGTAATAGAAAAATTGTTGGAATGACGATTCCCACTAATAAAAAATGGAGTACAGTATATATCATTCCAATATATTTTTTTATTTTACAGATCTCTTCTAAAAGCACCTGTCATTAGTGCATAGGTTTCGAAATCTTCAACCCAATCAAAATCTAAATCCTGTTCTTTTTCAGGAACTTTCTTTGCTTTATCTGCTAGATGCTCTTTTTGTTGTTTTGCTAATTGTTCAAGAGATGCAAAACGTTTTGCCTTAATAACCGGGTAAAATGTGGCGGTGTCTGCTCCATCAAGATTTCGAATATTTTCTCTTACAAACTTGTTTACTGTTTCAGGGGAATCGGCACCGACATTCATAATAATGTCCTCATCTCCCAGAGAATATGCTATATATATTGGAAATAGATTAAACGGATAATCGAATTCTGCCAAATAGTTGTAAATATCTTTGTAATGTCGTGCATGAGTATAAATTCTTATTACGTATCGATGTAGAGTTTCCGGTTTTTCCTTTGGAATTGTGAAGAAAATAGGCTTCATAAGTGAGACCGTCTTTGTATGATGAATCTCATCATATTTCGCAAGGTTCTCTGTTAAAAAGTGAGCGATATCATCAGGATCTTTTACATTGAAAATTACGCCAACGCTCATCATACCTTCAGTCTGTGTAGCATACAAGGGAGTGACATATTTAGATGTTTCATGAGAAATCATATCGTCTTCTACATAACTCCAAATTTTTTGTAAATCAGTTTTCGGAAATAATCGGACAATTATCATCATATATTCCATACCTCCCCATTACAGGTTATACCAGTAAAGTACAAACGAGTATAAGAATTTTGTTACAATTATTTCTTTTTTCATCTGATACTTATTTCAAATCAATTTTTATACCGCCTCTATTATAAAAAAAGTCCTAAAAATTAGATTCGCAGTTGAGTTCTTAATCTTGTACAAATATTCATCTTTTGTAATTATTATACAGAATAATATTGAATAATATTTAAGTATCAAACCTATAATATCTTTTTTACCCTAATCACACTATTTGGGGAGGTAACTAGACATGGGAAGGAATATTGTTCAAAAAATTTTAGAAGATCACATTGTAGAAGGTAAATATGATCCCGGTAAGGAAATCGCAATTAAAATTGACCAAACTCTAACCCAAGACGCGACGGGTACTATGGCTTATCTTCAATTTGAAGCAATGGGAGTACCAAAGGTTAAGACAGAATTGTCAGTAAGCTATGTGGATCACAACACTGTACAGATTGGTTTTGAAAATGCAGATGATCATAAATATCTTCAGAGCATAGCTGCAAAATATGGAATTATTTACTCCCGTGCAGGTAATGGAATCTGTCACCAGGTTCATTTAGAGCGTTTTGGTAAGCCTGGTAAAACACTTCTAGGAAGTGATTCGCATACACCAACAGGCGGCGGAATTGGTATGATTGCCATTGGTGCAGGGGGCCTTGATGTCGCTGTTGCAATGGCTGGTGGACCTTTTTATCTAACTTCTCCAAAGGTAATCAAGGTCAATTTGCATGGACAACTAAAACCTTGGGTTGCAGCCAAAGATGTTGTCCTTAAAATGCTTGAGATTTTTACTACTAAAGGAAACGTAGGTTGTGTGTTTGAATATGGTGGGGAAGGTGTAAAAACATTATCAGTTCCAGAACGTGCAACTATAACAAACATGGGAGCAGAATGTGGAGTGACCACCTCTATCTTTCCAAGCGATGAGACTACAAAAGCTTTTTTAAAGGCTCAAGGACGTGAAAAGGATTGGGTTGAAATTAAGGCCGATTCTGATGCAAAATATGAAAAAGAAATTGATCTCAATCTAGATGAAATTGTTCCTTTAACTGCATTTCCACATAGTCCTGGAAATATTAAAACAATAAGAGAGCTAGAAGGAATGGATGTAGATCAAGTTTGTTTAGGGAGTTGTACAAATTCTTCATATAAAGATTTAATGACTGTATCTCATATTCTAAAAGGAAAAACTGCACATCCTAATGTTAGTTTTGTAATTGCGCCTGGATCAAGACAAGTTTTGGAAAATATCTCTAGAGAGGGAGCCCTTACAGACCTAATTTATTCTGGAGCCCGTATAGCCGAATCTGCATGTGGTTTCTGCATAGGAAATAGTCAATCTCCAAAGACAGATTCGGTATCATTAAGAACAAGTAACAGAAATTTTCTTGGAAGATCGGGTACAAAAAGTGCAAATGTTTATTTGGTAAGTCCTGAAACAGCCGCAGCAGCCGTAATCACTGGTAAAATTACCGATCCGCGTGACCTAGAGAAAATCGGTATAAAATATCCAAAAATTAAGATGCCTGATAAATTCTACATTGATGACAGTATGTTTATTTTCCCAAAGGGTGCTGATAAAACCGTAAAAATCTATAGAGGGCCTAATATTGGAGATCCCCCAGCAAGCAATCCAATGCCTGATAACATCAAGGGCGAAGTTACAATAAAAGTGGGAGACAAAATCACAACTGATCATATAATACCTGCTGGAAGTAAAATGAAATATCGTTCTAATGTTCCAAAATACTCAGAATTTGTCTTTGAAATAGTTGATCCCACTTTCCATGACCGTTCCGAGAAAATACGAGATAGTGGCAAACACAATATAATTGTCGGAGGTTTAAGTTATGGCCAAGGTTCTTCAAGAGAACATGCTGCAATTTGTCCAATGTATCTTGGGGTAAAAGCTGTTATCGCCAAATCCTTGGAAAGAATTCATACTGCCAATCTCATAAACTTTGGAATAATTCCACTCACTTTCAAAAGCGAGAGCGATTACGATTCAATAGATCAAGGCGATGAATTAGAAATACCAAATATTAAAAATATAATTAAGGAAGGGAAAAAAGTAATCGTGAAAAATAAAACAAAAGGAACTGAATTTGAAGTTGATTACAGCCTTTCAGAAAGACAAAGACTAATTTTACTTGCAGGAGGAACTCTTGCATTTATGAAAAATAAATCTTCTTAATATTCCATATGGAGGAAAAGAAATGGCACAGAGAGGAATAAGAGAATTTGATGGAAAAAAAATGCTGGCAAAATATTGGTCAGAATATATAAGTAAAGATTTTAGCTTCCCTGGAAAACTGGTTCTAGTTGATCCCAATACAAAGTTGGATGATCTACCAAAAAAATACAAATGGCTGGGTCAAGAAAAACTTGTAGTTAAACCCGATCAACTTTTTGGAAAACGTGGGAAGCACGGTCTAATAAAAGCTAATGCAACTTATCCAGAAGTTAAAAAATGGATAAAAGAAAGAATGAACAAAGAGACAAAGGTAGGTAAAGTTACAGATAAGCTAACGCATTTTCTCATTGAACCATATATTGCCCACAAGGGGGAATATTATGTCGCAATTAAAAGCAACCGTGATGGAGACACAATTTATTTTTCAAATCACGGTGGTGTAGATATTGAATCAGTATGGGATACAGTTGCAGAGATTCAAGTAGATGTAGGTCAAGATATCAAAAAAATCAATATCGATGCTAAACTACCAAAGGATACAGCAAAAGAAAATAAAAAAATGTTTTCCGATTTTATTAAAGGTTTGTATAAGTTCTATAAAGACCTAAACTACGCATACCTGGAAATCAACCCTTTTGTAATTTCCGGTAAAAACATTGTTCCATTGGATCTTGTTGCAAGATTAGACGATACCGGTCTTTTTGAAAGTGGTGATAAATGGGGAGATATAAGATTCCCTGCGCCTTTTGGAAGAAAATTATCTAAAGAAGAGGCTTACATTAAAACAATGGATGAAAAAAGTGGTGCTTCATTAAAGCTAACAGTTCTAAATCCAAAAGGTCGTGTATGGACAATGGTTGCTGGTGGTGGAGGTAGTGTAATTTATACAGATACAATAGTTGATTTAGGCTATAGAGAGGAACTTGCAAACTATGGAGAATATAGCGGAAATCCATCGACAGATGAGACCTATGAATACGCAAAAACGATTTTGGATCTCATGACCCAGGAAAAGGATCCAAAGGGTCGACCTAAGTTTTTGTTGGTTGGTGGAGGTATTGCAAATTTTACAGACGTTGCAAAAACTTTTACTGGAATAACAATGGCTTTGAGGGATTACAAAAAGAAATTGAAGGATACAAATGTGAAAATTTACGTACGACGTGGTGGGCCAAATTATCAGGAGGGCCTACGAATTATGAGAGAACTCGGTAAGGAGCTTGGAGTGCCTATAGAAGTTTACGGTCCTGAGACTCATATGACAAGAATCGTTGATATGGCCTTGGGGGGTAAACACTAGGAGGAATAGATATGGCAAAAAAACCTGATTATAAATTATTTGATTCTACAACAAAATCTATTGTTTTTGGATATCAACAGCGCGCCATACAAAGAATGCTTGATTTTGATTATATATGCAGACGAGAAGAGCCGTCAGTTGTTGGAATAGTCAATCCCACACGTGAAGGTTTTCATAAATGCTTCTGGGGAACCAAGGAAATACTTATTCCCATGTATCGAACATTTAAGGAAACAACAAAGAATCATCCAGAAGCTGATGTAATGGTAAACTTTGCTTCATTTAGATCTGCCTATCCTACCTCTAAGGAAGCATTATTACATAAGAATATCAGAACAGTTGCAATTATTGCAGAAGGTGTACCTGAGCAGAGAACCAAAGAGTTAATCAAAATTGCAAATGAACATAATAAATGGATTATTGGTCCAGCAACTGTTGGAGGTATTGCAGCCGGTGGATTTAGAATTGGAAATACTGCTGGAATGCTAGACAACATTGTTGCTTCAAAACTTCATAGACCAGGAAGTGTTGCTTATGTGTCAAAATCTGGAGGTCTATCTAACGAATTAAACAATATAATTGCGATGAATACAGATGGAGTCTATGAGGGAGTTGCCATTGGTGGCGATCGTTATCCTGGTTCAACTTTTATTCAGCACATTATGAGATACGAAAAAAATCCTGATATTTCAATGATTGTGCTTCTAGGTGAAGTGGGTGGAACTGATGAGTATGTAGTAGTTGATGCTTTAAAAAAGGGTAAAATAAAAAAGCCGCTTGTTGCGTGGTGTATCGGAACATGTTCAAAGGTATTTCCTGCAGAAGTTCAATTCGGACATGCCGGTGCTCGTGCTGGTGCAGATCTTGAAACTGCAGATGCAAAAAACAAGGCCCTCAAAGAAGCTGGTGCATATGTTCCTACTAGCTTTGATGACTTCGATGAACAAATCAAAAAAGCTTTTACAAAATTAGTAAAATCTGGCAAGCATAAACCAATACCTGATGTTGAACCGCCAAAAATACCAATTGATTATGCAGTAGCTCTTAAAGAGGGAATAATAAGAAAGCCTGCGCAGTTCATAAGTACTATCTCTGATGATAGAGGTGATGAATTAAGATACTGTGGAGTAAAAATTAGTGACATCTTTAAAGATAAGTGGGGCCTAGGTGGCGTAATAGGTTTACTATGGTTTAAGAAAAATCTTCCTCCATGGGCCCGAGAATTTCTGGAAAGAGTGGTATTGCTTACAGCTGATCATGGACCTGCAGTATCTGGTGCACATAATTCAATTGTTGCGGCTAGAGCAGGAAAAGATTTAATCTCATCTCTTGTGAGTGGTCTACTTACAATCGGACCCAGATTTGGCGGTGCTGTTCAGGGTTCTGCAGATCATTTTACAAAATACCTTTATGCTGGAGAGGAACCAAGTTTTATGGTTAAAGACATGAAAAGTAAAAACATAAATATTCAGGGAATAGGTCACAGAATTAAATCAGTTACAAATCCCGATGTCAGGGTTACACTTATGGTAGATTTTGCAAAGAAAAATTTCCCAAAGACTGAGACTCTTGATTATGCACTAAGCGTTGAAAAATTGACAACGGCCAAAAGGAATAACTTAATTTTAAATGTTGACGGTGTTATCGGTGTGCTTTGTTGTGACATGCTTAGAGGAATTGGTTACGCAAGAGAACAAGTGCGTGAATTTGTAGATCTTGGAATTTTAAATGCTTTATTTGTTCTTGGACGTAGTATCGGATTTATGGGCCATATAATGGATCAGAAACGATTAAAGGCAGGATTATACAGACATCCCTGGGATGATATCCAATATATGATGCCCGATAAACCAGAAAAGGTAAAATAAATTTAACCAGAAAATAAGAGGTAGAAATAATGGTTGCAAAAATACAGATGAAAACTCCGCTAGTTGAAATAGATGGAGATGAAATGACAAGGGTGATGTGGGCCATTGTAAAAGAAAAACTTTTGGAGCCCTACATCGATCTAAAAACAGAATATTATGATCTCAGTCTTGAAGAAAGAAATAAGACAGATGATAAAATTACAATTCAATCAGCAGAAGCGATTAAAAAATATGGTGTTGGGGTAAAATGTGCAACCATAACACCTAACGCAGCAAGGGTTAAAGAATACAACCTTAAAAAACAATGGAAAAGTCCAAATGGTACAATTCGTGCTATACTAGATGGTACAGTATTTAGAGGCCCAATTATGCTGAAAAACATAGAACCTGCTGTTAGATTTTGGAAGAAACCGATAATAATTGGTAGACATGCTTACGGGGATGTATACAAGAATGTTGAATATAAAATAGACAAACCAGGAAAAGCTGAACTTGTATACGTAACCAATAATGGCGATGAGAAAAGACAGTTAATTCAAGAATTCAATGGACCAGGAATTATACAAGGCATACATAATATGGACAAATCAATAGAGAGTTTTGCAAGAGCGTGTTTTTCATATGCACTCGACCAGAAAACCGATCTATGGTTTGCAACTAAAGACACAATTTCAAAAACATATGATGCCCATTTCAAAGAAATATTTGAAAGAATCTACAATAAGGAAAACTATAAAGATAAATTCGAAAAAAATGGTATTATCTATTTTTATACACTGATAGATGACGCTGTTGCAAGAGTTGTAAGATCGGAAGGTGGTTTTCTATGGGCATGCAAGAACTATGATGGAGATGTACTGTCAGACTTCTTGGGATCAGCATATGGTAGCCTAGCATTATTAACATCTGTGCTTGTATCACCTTATGGCTATTTTGAATATGAAGCAGCTCATGGGACAGTTCAAAAACATTACTACAAACATCTCAAAGGAGAAAAAACCTCTACTAATTCAATGGCAATAATATTTGCATGGACCGGAGCGCTAAAAAAGCGAGGGGAATTAGATAAAATACCAAAGCTAGTAGAATTTGCAGAAAGTCTGGAAAAAGCCGCGATTGAAACAATACAGAAAGATAGAATAATGACAGGAGATCTAGCCAGAATTTCAAACCCACCTGCAAAAAAAGTGGCAGAAACTGAGGAGTTTATAAAAGCAATCGCAAAAAACCTTGAAAAAAAATTATAATAACACTCATATCTTAAAACTTAATCAAATAAAATCAAATCTATCCCAATTTGAAATTTACTCATTGGAGGAATTAAACTGAAAGAAATAGAAGATGTCATGGAAGCAATAAAATCTGCGATTCAAATGGAGAAGGATGGTTATGCTTTTTATAAAAAAGCGGCTGCTCAAACAACAAGTGACATGGGCAGGACTATTTTTGAAAGTTTAGCAAATGATGAACTTACTCATTTAGATGTTTTTGAAAAAATCTTTGATGACAAAGTTAGTAATAAAGAATGGGATGCGCTAGTTGAATCAAGCAAAAAATATGATACTGTACCAATATTTCCAAAGGATCCTAAGCAAGTTGATGGTATAAACCCAGATTCTAACGAACTAGATGCACTTAGAGTAGCAATGGATACTGAAAAAAATGCAATAGATCACTATACAAAAATAATAAATGCATCTAACGATCCAGATGTTAAACAGATTATAGAAATAACCATTGAACAGGAAAAAAATCATTATTCAATATTAGAAGGTGAGTTTTCACATCTGAGTTCCACAGGTTACTGGTACGAACTTGATTACCTAGGGGGATAATTAAATAACAATTTTTTTTGATATAATCGGGCTAATAGGTGTAGTGATAATTTCACTATCAGGCATACCTCAATTGTATAAAACAATAAAAACAAGATCAGTAAAAGATCTTAGTCTTAGTTTCTTTGTTCTCTTATTAATTGGTATTATTTTTTTATCTATTTATACAATATCAATTGAGAATATTATATACACCATAGGAAATACAATTAGTCTGGCAATTTCATTAGTAATTATTTTTTGTATTTTCAAATGGAGATAGATTCATTTTCTATTGAATAATTATTAAATTAATTTTTTTAAAATTTCAGATGTCTTTTGATGGATTACTATATCAGATATTTTGTCTAAGTGTGTTGGATCAATGTTAACTATTGCAAGTTTTGCATTATTTTCTTTAGCAATAATTGGTAGTTGTGCGGCAGGATAAACTACAAGCGAACTTCCCAAAACAAGAAACAAATCACAATGTCCTGCTGCAAACATTGCTTCTTCCAATGCATGTTGAGGAAGAGATTCACCAAACATTACGTATTTGGCCTTAAATTCCCATTACAAGAACATTTTGGTGGAAATTCATTCTTTATTTTTTCATACACTTCTTCCATGGAAAAACGAGTGTCGCAACTCATGCACCTGTAACTTCTTGTTGTACCGTGAAGTTCAATGACATGTGGAATCCCTGCTATCTGATGTAAGCCATCAATGTTTTGTGTAATTAACCTATACAAATTACCTTGCTCATGTAATTTAACTAAAGCAAAATGACCGGTATTTGGTTTTGCTTTTTTCAACATAGGGTATCTTTCATTCCTAAAAAAATTCCAGTAATAAGTTGGATCTCTCAAAAAATAGTTAATATCTGCATATATAGAGGGATCGTATTTCGACCATAATCCACCAGCACCTCTGTAAGTCGGTATCCCGCTGTCTGATGAAAAACCTGCGCCGGTTAAAACAACAATCTTCTTTGAATCGATAATCAATTTTTTAAGTTCTTCTATCATAGATAACCTTTCAATTACATTATTCAGTACCAATGTAAATTTCTCTAAAACTGTTCTCATCACGTTTCATTGCAACTGAGATTTCGTCAAGCATGCGTTTCTTGTCTTTGGGCATTTGACCTTCAATTCTAATGTAGTTGGTATAGTGATCGCTCATAATTTTACTTTTTACTTGCAGTCCTTTTATTAAATCATATGTTTCTTGTAATATTTCATGAGGAGAGAGAATCATAAATTTACCCGTTTTAATTTCTTCTAATATTGGAGTATTAATCTTCGGAAGAAATGTACGTAATCTTATAAAATCGGGGTCAATTTTATTCAGCACATCTATAGTACCTGCAATATGTTGTTTGCTTCTTTCTTTTCCTCCAAGACCGAGGACAACATATTCACTAAGTTCTATGCCTGCATCTTTTACAATTTTTCCTGCCTTTACCTGAATATCTTTAGTGGAGCCTTTTTTAACTTTTTCAAGAACAACGCCATCTCCTGATTCAAGTCCAACATGAATTCTGGAAAGTCCTGCCTTTGCAATTTTTTTCATGTCATTAAGACCTTTTCTAACTATATATTGAGCAGAGCCGTAAACGGTAATTCGTTTTATTTTTGGAAATAGTTCCATTGTATAGCCAAATATTTCTACAAGATCATCGGTTTTCATAATTATTGTATTACCAGATGGAAAAAACACCGATTGAAAATAATCTCCTAAATTATTTTTAGCCCACAAGAGATCTTCTCTTATCTCCTTAACTGGCCTAATGCGAAATTTTGGTCCATTTTTGTAAACAATACAAAAAGTACATTTGTTATGTGGACAACCAATTGTTGCCTGAACAAGTAGACTATTTGCTTCACTAGGTGGTCGGTAAATTGGACCCTCATATCTTAATCCAGAAATGCCCATTTCAGACAATATTATTATCTTAAAGTTATTAAATAATTTTGGAGAATTTATATATTTTAATGGCCTGTTTAATCATATTAAACTCATTACATAAATTATTAAAATAATCGAATTTTCGAATTTTACTTAATATTTATTCTATAAACCAAAGTAGATATTCCAAAATCGGAAATTGATTTATCAAACGTTCTAACC
This sequence comes from uncultured Thermoplasmatales archaeon, assembly GCA_964615235.1. Classification (GTDB taxonomy): domain Archaea; phylum Thermoplasmatota; class E2; order DHVEG-1; family DHVEG-1; genus JAFGPP01. The sequence continues at coordinate 31,773 of CAZTMK010000002.1, read as the reverse complement.
ATTGCAAGAGTGGATTAAAAGGTTTTACTTTTGCCTTTGCCATTACCCACTCGCTCTGTCCACCATGCTCATCCTCGGCAATGACATAGGCAGGCTTGCCTTTCCCGAAACAGTTAATGCTTCCCTCTTCTCCAGAATCGAAATAACCCGTCCACTCATCTACTACTCCATTGTTATGCCAGGAAATCCCGTATCTTATCCTGTCGCCGTCCGGGTCGATAGAAGTTACTTTTAATTGGAAGCTATTCTTGTCGTAAACATGACTAGGTTTTGAAGGCATATTGTTTTCAAAATCTTCGATTTTAGCTAACCAGGCCCCGCCATTAGCTCCAGCAACAACATATACCGTCATTTGACTTTATAATATCACTGATTCTCGATCCTTCGATCACTTTGTCCCACAGTTTGTTGCCGTTTCCATCGGTTTTCAGTATCCAGCCCGTAAAATCCGGTAAACCAGAGTGTCTTATTCCAACAATTACATAACCACCATCATCTGTTTTTGCAACTGAACGTCCTGAATCTTGATCTGTTCCGCCATAATGCCTTATCCATTCCAGGTTTCCCAAACCATCGGTTTTGTAAAGACAAACATCATGCCATGTTTCGTATGCGGGTGTATAACTACCGGCAATAATATAACCTCCGTCATCAGTTTGGATAACATCTTCACCTTGCTCATAGACGTATCTACCATATCTATAATTCCAAAGTTCGTTTCCCTCGCTGTCGGTTTTTAAAAGCCATGCACCGTTTCCAGTTATAATAAATCCTCCATCATTTGATTTTATCAAACTATAACCAATATCATCTAAATAAGTTCTATTCCAAAGTTCGTTTCCATTTTTATCTGTTTTTATTAGCCAAGTTGCCGGTGTTTCGGTAGAACCATAATAATCAAGAATTGCCAAAATAACATATCCGTCAGAGACTTCTATTACACTCATACCCCACGAAGACCCTTTTCTATCATTTCTTCTAAAGGTCTTGTACCACAACTCATTACCATCTTCATCGGTTTTAAATAGAAAAGTTTGCGTCAATCCATCCTTTAATATGTACTGGTTCCATCCTGTGGAGATATACCCGCCGTCACTGCATTCTATAACACAATAAGCACCATCATCTTTATATTCACCACCATAGTATGTTTCCCATTCCTTGCTTCCATTCCCATCTGTTTTAATCAAAAAAGCCTCTTCCCATGTTGTCCCGGCTAAAATATATCCCTCATCAGAGGTCTGTTATACTGAAATAGCTCGGCCATCCCCAAAAATTTTACCCCAGACGATGTTGGGCAGATCATCTGACATGTCTGAATTTGGGATTTCTTCTCCATCAAACGAAGGAAAAATTGTTAAACTAATCAAAAGCAGAGCAATTCCGAATGCCAGGGATTTTTTTGCCAAATTCAATCCTCCCATAATATGTAATGCATTATCATGATTTAAAATTTACGTATGTGTATAATAATTGAATTATCTTTAGATGTTACTCTAAAATTATCATAGAATGTTATGAATGAATTTTTTCAACTGTTTTTGTCGCAATTACGTCTATTTTTGTACTTGCCACATTTTTAATAAGTACCTGTCCACACTTAACTGGTGCCTTTACAACAGTCTTTTTAATCTCTTTTAAAACTGTAAAAATTTTATCTTTTGGAACGGATTTAGTAGTTTTAACACTAACAAGTTTCCATTTTCCACCAATAACTAATATCGAGGATGTTAACATTCTTCTTGGATCAAGTGCTTCCGATCTTGCATACTCAATTCCACGCTTGCATTTATTACCTTCCTTTATTTCACAACGTGTTCCATTACTTTTCACAAGAATTTTACATCCTATTGGACAGATAATACAGGTAATTTCCTTTTCAACCATCTAAAGAGACCTCCAAGCAGTCTGCTGAATCAATAATGTCATTTGAAATCTTTACATCAATCTCGACCATGTTTGATGGATTTACCCAGCGTAATTTTTTATGAAAAATTTCTTTTCCGGCTGCCTTCAAACGAAACACAACTGATTGTTTAGGTTTTTTAACTCTAAATGTAAAATTTATCAAACCACTTATAGTGATTAATTGAGGAATTATGTAGCGTATTCCTTTTCCAGCCCTCACCGAGATTTCTTTTCTTTCCTTTTTTTGATTAAGTACATATGTTGCAGCATTTTTGCCGGTTTGTTTTGCACCTTTGGCAAGAACGTCTACCGTATCATATACCTGAAGGCAATTGCCGCAAGCAAAAATGCCTTTTATGGTAGTTTCAAAAGATTGATTAATAATCGGACCGCCCGTAACATCATCAATCTTAATTCCAGCTATTTTAGACAGTTCATTTTCAGGTACCAAACCAAGCGAAAGAAGAAGGGTATCACATGATATCTCTTTTTCAGTTCCATCAATAACATTTAAGTCATTGTCAATTTGTGCAATTGTAACACTTTCTAAGCGATTCCTGCCCCTAATATAAGTTATAGTATGATTTAGATATAGGGGTATATCATAGTCGTCAAGACATTGAACCACATTTCTGGGTAGGCCACTAACATATGGCAATATCTCAACAACTCCAAGAACATTAGCACCCTCAAATTTCAATCGGCGGGCCATGATAAGCCCAACATCACCAGAGCCAAGAATCATTACTTTTTTTCCAGGTGATATGTTGTATAAATTAATGAATGCTTGAGCTACTCCAGCAGTAAAAATTCCACTTGGTCTGTCACCCGGTATCATCACATTCCACCGTGTTTTCTCCCGGCAGCCCATGGCCAAGATAATTGCCTTTGCAGTTATTTTATGCAATCCCATTTTATTGACTGCTATTACTTCGTGATTCTTTCTTAAATCAAGAACCATTGTTTCTGTCATACAAGTTATGCCCGATTTTTTAACCTGTTCAATATACATCTCAGAATACTCGGGACCCGTCATTGAGTTACCCGTTTCCTCTACTCCAAAACCATCATGAATACATTGAGGTAGAATTCCACCTAGCCAACCGTTGCGATCCAACAATATCACATTTTTTGCACCATGATTCCTTGCTGAAGCAGCTGCAGCAAGACCCGCCGGACCGCCTCCAATGACTGCGACATCCGCATCATGAATTTTCATGAGTAAGCTCCCTAGTTTTTCCATAAAAAAGTTGAGATTTCGGAGAATTTAATTTTATGTGCTTGATATTTTTTTTAAATTCTTCTTCCATTATTCTGACGATGTGTTGTGTACAAAAACCTCCTTGGCATCGCCCCATTCCAGCACGACATCTATATTTTACTGATGATAGAGTCTGTGCACCTAATGGATTTGACAAGGCCTCTACAACCTCTGCCTCTGTGATATGTTCACAGCGACAAATTATTCTCCCCCATTTCGGATCTTTCTTTATCATATTTGACTGGTCCTCTTGTGACATTTCAGAAAAACGTCTTTTCTTTTTTCTTATCTTAAAATTATTTTTTTCTTTCAAATCAATTTTTTTGGAAATCATTTTTCTGATTTCTTTTGCAATGGCAGGCGCAGCAGTTAGACCAGGTGATTCTATCCCAAGAAGATTAATCATGCCTGGAATTTGCTTACTTTCTTCAATTCTATAATCTGTCCATCCACCACTTTCAAGAGAAGCAAGTTTACATCTAATGCCGGAGTAAGCATTAATACCAGCATCATTTGGAATGGCTGGAACAATTTCTTTTGATTCCTTTATTAGATTATTCATCATATCCTTAGTGGTTCTCTTATCATCAGGATCATTAATGAATTCTGCACTTGGACCAAGTAAAATATTTCCTTCAATTGTTGGGGTAATATGAACACCGAGCACTCCAAGGTCTTTTACAGGTACTGGATAAATCATCGAATTTATCAAATGTCCATAGTTTTTATCAAGAACCAGATATTCCCCCCTACAGGGATAAACTTTAAAATCCGGTTCTTCCAACATTGAAACAATATCCCAACAATTAACACCAGCAGCATTTACCAAAATCTCTGATTGAAAATTGCCTTTATTTGTATCAATGACAAAATGATTATTATTAATTTTCAAACCTATTACTTTAGTTTCGAGAAGAAATTTTATACCATTTATTGTCGCGTTTTCAGCAAGAGTTATTGTAAATTCATATGGCAATATAATTCCTGCAGTAGGAACCCATAATCCCGCATAACATGAAACATTTGGTTCCTTTTCATTTACCTGAGATTTGTCATGGATTTCCAGACCTAGTACTCCATTTTTAATTCCAATTTTTTTAAGACGTTCGAGTTCCTTAATTTCATCTTCGTTTTTTGCAATAACATATTTTCCGACCCATTTTAGTGAAAAACCTAATTCCTCAGCCAAAGAACGTATCATATCTTTTCCTTGAATGCAAAAATATGACTTTAGAGAATTAGGGGGGGAATTAATACCGCTGTGAATAACACCACTATTTGCCTTAGTTGTTCCAGAGGCAACATCGCTTCCTTTTTCAAAAACTACTACGTCAACTTTGTATTTTGCAAGCTCCCAAGCAATCGCAGACCCTATAACTCCTCCCCCAATAATTGCTACATGGAACTTGCTCATCCTCCAAGGAATTATACCAGTCATATAAATATATTAGGTGGTTGAGTATACACCTATAGTCAATCATACAAATTCGAGGGAGGCATATGAGAGTAAATATCCCCTATGGAAAGGATAACATCCCTATAAATATTGATGAAAAATGTGAGATAATTCTTCCAAATAAAGTATCCATTGGTAACGAAAATGAAATCATACGTAAGGCATTAGAAAATCCTCTTTGTATGGAATCTTTTGAATCTTTTGCAAAAAAATCTGATCAACTTTTAGTAATCGTAAATGACGCTACAAGACCTACTCCAACTTCAAAGGTTCTTGAATATCTCTTTCCAGTACTTTCTTCCCACCCTAAATTGAAGTTTCTTGTCGCAACTGGTGTTCATCGTGCTCCAACTGAAGAGGAGTACCGCTTTATCTTCGGACAAACCTATGATGCATTCAAAAACCAGATTTATTCACATGATGCTCGAAAAAATGAGGATATGATGTATCTAGGGAAATCAAAAAATGGAACAGAAATGTATATTAACAAACTGGTTTCAGAATTTGGAAATGTTCTTGTTATCGGAAGTGTAGAACCTCATTATTTTGCTGGATATACCGGGGGACGAAAATCATTTCTTCCAGGGGTAGCATCATACAAAACAATTGAAATGAATCATAAACTTGCGTTAAGTGAAAAAGCATGTTCACTTGCACTAGAGGATAATCCTGTTCATATGGATATGGTTGACGCTATGAATGTATTAAAAGATATTAACGTATTTTCGGTTCAGACAGTTCTTACAAGAGATCACAAAGTTTACGCTGTTACGGCAGGAGATTTGCACAAATCTTTTGATGAGGCAATAAAATATTCAAATCGGATTTTCTGTGTTCCTTTGCGACAAAAAGGAAACATAGTAATTACTGCAGCACCCTATCCAATGGATATTGATTTTTATCAATCTCAAAAAGCACTTGACAATGGAAAGCTTGCTTTAGAGGATAATGGAATTATCATTCTTATCTCAAAATGTCGAACTGGAGTTGGTGAAGATGCTTTTCTAGATTTATTGGGAAAAGCAGATTCCTGTAAAGGGGTTTTAGATAAACTAGGTGATGAATATAAACTTGGATATCATAAGGCAGCAAAGATGGCACAAATTGGTATACATTCCGAAATGTGGGCTGTTACTGACTTAGATGATGAAATTATCAAAAAATCTTTATTGAAACCCTATTCCAATATTCAAGATGCTGTAAATGATGCCATTAAAAAAATTAAGGAAAAAGGAAAGCAACCTAAAGTTATTGTTATGCCATTTGGAAGTTTGACAATACCACAAATTAGAGGTGAATAATAGATGGATTTTGGCTGGACAGAAGAACAAGAAATATGGAGAAAAACAGTAAGATCATTTGCTGAGAAAAAAATTAAACCGCATATTCGAGAAATTGACACGAATAGAAAAATTCCTGATTCTATTATTAAAGATATGGGACAATTAGGTCTACTTGCCCCTACAATTTCAAAAGATTATGGAGGGGCAGAATTAGACTGGACTATGGCCTGTATAGCTGCAGAAGAGCTTGGAAGGGCAGATATAAGTCTAGCAATTCCAGTGTTATATTTAGTTGAAGCTGCTTGGGGATTCATATTAAGCAGATATGGTAAGGCTCAAGTAAAAAATGATTTTTTACCAAAGGTAACTGCGGGTGATGCTTTTTGTGGAATTGCCGTAACTGAGCCGGAGGGAGGATCAGATATTGTTGGTGCAGCAAGAACAAAAGCAGAGAAAAAAGGTAATAACTGGATTCTTAATGGGGAAAAAATGTTTATAAGTGGCATAGCTGAATCCAAGAATTGGGGAGGTATACATCTTACTCTTGCAAGAACGGACCCAAAATCAGGTCACAAAGGTTTCTCGTTTTTTGCAGTACCTTTAAAAAACAATACTAATATAGAAACAACCTTGCTTGAAGATATGGGGAGAATGGGTATTTCCACAGGAGGTTTTTCAATGAATAATCTTGAATTATCTGATGAATATCTTATCGGTGAACTAAACAAGGGTTTCTATCATTCCATGGAAGGGTTTTCTGCTGCAAGAACATTAATTGGTGCAACTTGTGTAGGTGCTGCAGAGGCTGCATTAAATATGGGAAAGGAGCACATTAAATCAAGGAACTCTTTTGGACGTCCTATCGGTTCGTTTGAAGGAATACAATTTCCATTAGCAGAGCATTATACCAACCTCGAGGAGGTAAAATTATTAACCTATAAAACTGCGTGGACAATGGACAAAATGTATAAAGAGAAAAAATTTTCACATCATAATGTTGCCCTTGCAGCAGCAATGACCAAACTTAGAGCGCCTATACATGCCTTCAATATAATGAATGAGGTAGCCGATTGGTTTGGTGCCACGGGTTACACAAAGGAATTACCTATTGAAATGGGAATTCGAGGAGTAAGGTCATATTCAATTGGTGCTGAAGGAACTATGAATATTATGAGAATAATAATTGCTAGAGAGCTGTTAGGAAAAGAATTTTTGCCGTACAAACAGTGAATTATGTTTATTAAATATCACTGAAACATCAAAATATTAAGAAATTTTATCTTTCAATTTCAAAAGATATTTTCATTTCCGCCCGATAAAGTGTTGGCTTGTCATTTTCTACTTTTACATCAAATTTTGTTACCTCTGCACGACGTATGTGTTTTACAGTTTTTACAGCCTCGTTAATAGCATTTTTTGCTGCTTCGCTGAAACTTTTATTTGATGTTCCAACTATATCTATTATCTTATAAATGGTCATCTTTTCACCCATCTAATCTATTAATTATGTGGTACTTAAAAATTTTGACCGATATTTGTAATATGTTAGGAAATCTTCAAAATTATTTTATGTATATAAAAAGATTATTTGGAAATCTTTATAATAACAATTTCGAATTCTTGACATGATACCTTATGAATAACGAGCCAATTTTCATTAAACATGATGATCATGTAAAAGAAATAACTCGACCTGGTCGGTTATATAGAATGATGATAAAATCAAAAAATTTTGAAGCAATAATAGCCGAAATAGAGCCAAATACAGAATCTAGATGGTACCAACATGGTGGTGAGGAAATTCATCTCGTGTTAGAGGGGGAAATGGAATACGAAGTTGGGGAAAAATCATACAGACTTAGCGAGGGAGATATTTTATGGCACCAATCAACGACTAAACATCGAGCGAGAAATCATAGCAATAAAAAAGTGAAATATATAACAATTGGAACCCCACCAACATTTATGGTAAGTGCCCTATAAGATATAAAATATTGGAAAAAATTACATTAGATTGAAAGTAGTTCTTTAGTTAAAACAACTATATGATTCATTTCTTCTTTGATAATACTATCAATTTTATTTTTACCAAGAGATGCAGGTACAACATTCTTCATTCCAAGATAAAAAACAATAGATTCCTTTTCGCTAGATATGGCATACTCGAAAATTTCTTTTAACGAGGAGCGGTCAATTTCTCTTTCATAAAATACTCGGGTGTCAGCAAGCGCTTTAAGATATTTGGCTGTTTCATCTTCGGGATCAAATCTTGTCATTAATTTATCATCATCAGATAGTTCTTCTCTCATTTTTTTAAAGATAAGTTCATGCTCATCTTCCATTTCTGCAAGATTAAGTAGAAGTTTTTTCTTATTTTCATCATCGATTTTTTCAGCAGCATTCCTGTAAAAATTTGCACCATTTCTTTCAATATGCTCAGCTATTTCGAGAATTTCATCTGCATTATAATCAAAGACCATTTTTTATTTCCCCTGAATATATATCTAAATCAGTAATTGTATCATGTCAATCAATATAACTATTTTTGTAAAATAAAAATCAAAAATTATACAATTAATTTTAATTAATAAAAACAAATTACAGGTCGCTTTTAAATTACGATGGATAACTATGAATGGTTTTACAATTAAAAAAAGAGAAATGGATAAACTCCTTGATATCTTTCAAAAAAAATACAAAGTTTTTGGCCCAGTAAAAACTGGTGTTAATTCTAAATTTGATGAGATTAAAAATATTGAACAACTGCACCTTGAATACATATCAACTGTTTTACCTCCTAAAAAATTTTTTCACCCTCCTAGAGAAACACTTTTTTCTTTTAAAACAAAAAATAAAGAAATTATTACTGAAGAAAATCAGCAAGAACAGAAAATATTAATTCTAGGAATACACCCTTGTGATGTCCACGCAATTTTAAGACTAGATAAATTTTTCTCAGATGAATTTAGTGATCCTTATTATCAAAATAGACGAAAAAATACTGTACTTGTTGCTCTTAATTGCGTTGAGCCGGGAGAAAATAGCTTCTGTAAATCACTTGGTACAGGTCCTTTCTTGGATGATGGTTACGATATATTATTAACAGACATTGGGACACAATATCTAGTTGAAATAGGATCAGAAACTGGGAAAAAACTCGTTAAAAATGCTGATCTTAAAACTGCTACAGAACATGATTTTGAGGAAAAACAAAGACGTTTTAAATTAACGGAAAAAAAATTTAAAAAACACATGAATACTTCATGGCTAGCAAGGATTGCTGAAGAAAATCTCGATCATGAAGTCTGGCTGAATCTGGGTGAACGAGGGGGAGTCTCTGGTTCATTTCCTTGTTTATCGTGTGGATCTTGTAGTCTTGTTTGCCCTACTTGTTACTGCTATGATATTTATGATACCCTGGATATTTCATTAAAAACTGGTAAAAGAATCAGAGAACTTGATTCATGTCAGTTACTCGAGTATAGTGAAGTTGCACTTGGCGAGAATTTTAGAAGAGAACGAAAAGACAGAATCCGTCATTGGATGCTTTGCAAATTTGGGGCGGCTGCTGGTGGCAGAAACTCTAGTTGTGTTGGTTGCGGTAGATGTATTCGTGTTTGTCCCTCCAAGATCGATATTACTGAAGTTGCCAAAGCCTTGAGAGGTGATTAACAATTGATTAATGAATATAATCCTAATGTTGCTGAAATAAAAGATATAATTCAAGAAACTTATAATACCAATACATACATTTTGGATTTTTCTGAAGACAAGCTCAGGTCAAAATTTTCATGGGAACCAGGGCAGTTTTTGATGATGGGCATGCTAGGGATAGGTGAATCAGCTATTTCTATTTCAAATGTTGACAATAAAAGTAATATAAATGCTACAATAAGAAATATTGGAAATGTCACAAGCTCACTATTTAACTTAAAAAAAGGAGATTTTCTTGGTATTAGAGGTCCCTATGGAACGGGTTGGCCACTTAACAAATCCAAAGGTAAAGATGTTTTAATTGTTGCAGGTGGAATGGGTATAGCTCCCCTTCGTGGAGTGATAAACCATATTAAAAATAATAGGAAAGATTATGGAGTTCTCGAAATAATATATGGTGCCAGAACACTACAGGATATGATTTTTAAATATGAATTTGAAAAATGGAAAAAAATAAAAAATTGCTATTTTCATCTAACAGCAGATCAGATGCCAAGTGAACCTCCTTTTGAGTGCAGAACAGGACTAGTTACCTCTTGTTTTCCAATTATGAAAACAAATCATAGGAACTCAGTAGCGCTAGTTTGCGGTCCTGAAATTATGATGCGATATGCAGCAAAGTGTCTGGAAACCATAGGATTCAGGGATCGGCAAATATATTTGTCACTTGAAAGACGCATGAAATGTGGAATTGGGAAGTGCGGGCACTGTCAAATTGGAAAAAAATATGTATGCAAAGATGGCCCAGTTTTTAATTATGATGAAATAAAACCATTTATCCGACCCCTATGAGGTGATGAATAAATAATGATTAATAAACCGAAGATTGGTATATTCAAATTTACTGGTTGTGCAGGTTGCCAAATGGAAATTTTACGCATGGAGGATGAGTTTCTAGATTTAATTAAATTATTTGATATTAGTTATTGGAAAATGGCTAAAAGAGACAATCATGAAACCGAAATTGATATTGCACTTGTAGAAGGAGGGATTTCAACTCCGAGGGAAATAGAGGAAATAAAATATATACGTAAAAATACAAAGTTTTTAGTTGCATTTGGTGATTGCGCAATTAGTGGATGTATCCCCTCTATTCGTAATTGGATTCCTCAAATGGAATCTGAAGAACTTGTTTATCCTGATACCTCAAGTATTTGTTCGACAAAGTTACTTGGCATTGGAGAATATGTAAAAGTAGATTCGGTTTTGAAAGGTTGTCCACCTCATCGTGATACAATTATTGAACTTTTAAAATCTGCATTATTAAAAATTAAACCTCGTCTAAGACAGCATCCTGTTTGTGTTGAATGTAAACTAAAAGATAATGCATGTCTAATTACAAGTGAAAAAAGGGCTTGTATGGGTCCTGTGATTTCTGCTGGTTGTGGTGCTATTTGTCCAACTCTAAACAGGGAGTGTGAGGGTTGTTTTGGACCAATGAGTAATCCCAATCCTGCTGCTCTTGCAGCGATTTTCAAGGATATTGGCTTACATGACGATGAAATAAAACGTAAATTTAGAAAATATGCTGGAATGGATCCTGAGTTTCAATTGGAGGCAAGTCATTAGATGATCGAGAAAAAAATTAACGTGGATTACATCGCAAGAGTTGAGGGACAGGGAGCAATAAGCATAAATATAAACAAAGACAAGAAGATAAAAAAATTACAATTTAAGATTTTTGAACCGCCTCGTTTTTTTGAATCTCTTTTAGTTGGAAGAAGATATGATGAAGTTATGGAACTTGCCAGCCGGATTTGTGGTATTTGTCCTGTTGCACATCAAATTACTGCTCTTCGAGCAGTGGAAAATGCAATGGGAATAGATCCGACAAATCAGACTAAAGATCTTCGAAAACTTATGGCAATAAGTGCCCATATTCAGAGTAATGTTCTAAGCATGTTTTTCTTAAGTCTTCCTGATCTAATGGGATATGAGAGCATTATCCCAATGGCAAAAGAACATAGTGAAATTGTTAAAAGAGGATTAAGATTAAAAAAACTTGGAAACGATATTACTCAGCTTATTGGTGGTCGATCAGTTCATCCTGTCACGATGATTGTTGACGGATTTACAAATATTCCAAACAGAAATAAATTTCAAAAAATTAGAAAAAGACTTGTTGATGCAAAAATTGATGCTTTTAAAACAGTTGATCTATTTTCAGAAGTTGAAATCCCTGATTTTACTCGTAAATGTGAACACATTGCAATTTCTGATTCTGACCATTATGCAATTAATGAAGGAAGATTCGAATCAACTGAAGGACTTAACATTGATGAGATGAACTATCGTGATCACATTTATGAAAAACAAAAACCATACTCTACTGCTTTGCATAGTTTCGTAAAAGATCGTGATTCATTTATGGTTGGTCCTTTACCAAGAGTCAATCTTAATCTTAAGCAAATGTCAGATGATGCAAAGGATTCAGCTAAAAACAGTTGTGTAAAATTTCCTAATTATAATCCATTTGTTTCTCATCTCGCAAGAGCAATAGAATTGGTTCATGATATTGATGAATCAATTGAAATTATTGACAGGTTACCACTAAAAGAGGAACAAGGGAAATATATATGCAAATCAGGTTTTGGAGCAGCAATAACTGAGGCGCCTCGAGGCAGTCTATATCATAGTTATACTCTAGATAATAATGGAGTTGTAAAAAAAGCAGATATTGTTCCGCCTACAGCTCATAATGCACATAACATTGAAAAGGATATGAATGAGTTTGTTCAGACAATAATAGATGAACCTATCGAGGATATTACTTTAAAATGCGAAATGCTTGTTAGAGCATATGATCCTTGTATTTCTTGTTCAGCCCATTGACACTTATTTTAAAAAGGTAAAACTATACTGACTCTCTATAAAAATATTTTATTTTTAGCAGAATTTGTACCTAATTCTTTGATTTTTTTTGTAAATTCCGTAGCAACTTTTGCATATTTCTGACCCTCTGATGCAGAAACCCAGGAAAGGCGTAAGCGATCTGATTCTAAGCCTATTCCTTCAATTACCTTTTTTAACATAACAAATCTTCTTCGAGTAAAATAATTTCCCTCCTGATAATGACAGTCACCAGGGTGACATCCTGCTACAAGAACACCATCTGCCCCGTCCAGATATGCCCTTATTGCAAAAAGGGGGTCCACTCTACTAGAGCACATAACTCTAATGGGTAAAATCGACGGTGGATATTTTAGTCTGCTAGTTCCAGCCAGATCAGCTCCTGCATAAGAACACCAGTTACAAAGAAAAGCAATTATCTTTGGCGTAAACTCTTCCTCCTTTTTCATAAATAGCCTCTATTCTTCAATTTCAGTAAATTCCTCTTTTTCAAAAGTTACAAGTGGAATATCTTCATCTACATTTTTTCCAGGTATATAATCAAACATTTTTTGGACAGATTCTCCCACTTTCATAAATATGATTGACACAGGTATATCAACTGGACATACGTCCTCGCATTGGCCACATCCAACACAAGACACACTAATATGTGTTAATCTACCGATTTGATAAAATAAGGTGCCGGGAGGAACTCTTATACCCTCTCTTTTTCTAAGTTCTGACTCATATTTGGAAGGCCCATACTCAACATCTGGGGATTCAAACTCACATAACTTACAATAACATATTGGGCAGACTTTACTACATCCATGACAGCTTATACATTTTCCAAATATCTCAATTAATCCATCCATACCATTCATTTTTGTTTCAAGTTCATCAAAAAGTATTTTCTTTTCTTTCTGTCTTTTATCACGAATTTTATCCAATTTCTTGTTGTCTAGTTCTTTTTCTAATAACTCTCCTTTCGCATCTTTAGCAAGTTCCATACCTTTTTTGGTATTGAGAAATATAAGACATTGTTTATTGATATCATTTCTTCCTAACAAATCAACAGTCATATCTGCAACATAAGGTACAAATTCATCACAACCTTTACAAGCAGACCTCAAATCATTAGAAATCTCCCCTTTTTTAACCGTGTCCCAATAATTAGTAAGATTCTTCTCAACGTTTTTATTAACTGCCATTTTGAGGGGATATACACCACCACATGTTGAACTAATAATAAAGAGGTTCTCAAAACTACCCTGTTCTCGTTTAATAAGCTCTACAAATCCTCTTAACTCACATGGTTTTAAAATAGCAACAACTGGTTTTTTTGGGCTCCCTTTTAGGGTAAAACGTGATAATAACTTACCTGCATTGACTGGCATTAAGGGGTAAAAAGGTACAGCATCATTAATATCGTCTGGATTTGTAACAAGCGAGTATGCCACATCTCCATCTTTGTTAATTTTTTTAAGAGTAAAAACTCCACTAACTTTATCGTTTTGTAAAAGAAATCCAAGAAATTCCTGAACGCCTTTCTCTGCGTTTTTATTTATCCTCAGAGCCTTAGTCATTTGCATCCTCCATCTTATGAAGTTCTTCCTCTTTGTAGGAAATTAGTGGTATTGGTTCATCCAAGCTTCTACCTGATACGTAATCAAATAGACCTTGGGTTTCATCGGCAATCATACTAAATATCTGAGCGACCGGAATAGACACTGGACATGCATCTTCACAGGAACCACAGGAAACGCATGAAAGACTCATATGCATCATTCGTCCCATATGGAAAAGAGTAGTATCGGGTAGAAATCTTATGCTTCCTTTGCTCTCAGCTCTTTGGAGATAATCCTCAGGTGGATGTTTTACCTTATCGGAATCAAAATAACAAAGACGGCAGACGCATACAGGACATACACGCATACAGTTATGACAGTTTATACATTGACTATAGGTGTCTAGTAAATTTTCAATGCCGCCTATTTTTGATTTTAAATCTTTATTTGCTTTCCTTCCTTTTTCACGTTTTTGATCTGAGATAGTTTTTACTTTGTCTTGCCAACTATCAATATTTTCTTTCAAGGCCAAACCAAGTTTATCCATTATTTCGTTTCCCTTTTCAGTGTTAGAAATAACTAAAAAGGTATCTTTTTTTGCGCCAAGTGTGCCTATATGAAGATCCCCCGATAACATACTTGATTTATCACATATTTGACAAACCGGTCTCATTATTTTGTCATCCCATTTTTTAGCAGCATCCTCAAATAATTTCATACCTTTATCAGGATCACCTAGAAAATCTGATGTAGGTAAAACACCGGGGCAATCAAAACCTATTAGAGTAATATTTTCTAAATTAGTTTGACCAAGTTTTGCAATCTCTAATGTTGCCCTAATTTCACAAGGCCGCATAATTGCAGCAATTTTCATATTTCCCTCACCAAGACGGGTTACACTTGAAACAGCCTTAGCGCCTTGCACAAACATAACTGGTGGAAGAGGGAAAGCATCTTTCAGGAGAGATTTATCTTTAACAAGTACATATACAAATGAATCGCCCGCTGGAACTTTCATAGGAATTATAACAGCATCAAACACCCCTTTATCCAACGAATTTTCTAGAAAATCAATTATTGTTTTATTAATGTTGGATTTAACAGGAATTACTGCACCTTTGGATTTATTCATCTAACCGCCTCCAAGATTTCCTGATAAATTTGGCGGAATTCGAAGTGTTTAATACTTGCTGCACCAGATGGACAAGCAGCGACGCAATTTCCGCATCCTCTACATATTACCTCATTTACTACAGATACTTTTTTACCTTCATCAAAAGAAATAGCACCATATGAACAAACAGTTAGACATGTTTTACAACCTATACAAAACGATTCAGAAATGTGCGAGATTTTAACCTCAGGCTCTATCTTCCTTCCCGGAATTAGTGATGAAAGTATTTTTCCAGCTGCAGCCTCCGATTGAATTACCGTACTAGAAATGTTTTTTGGACCTTGTGCACAACCGACAATATATATCCCCTCTGTAGAGGTAGACACTGGGTTAATTTTTTCATGTTCTTCTTCAAAGAAACCTTTATCGTCTTGAGAAATACCTGTAACATCAGCAATTTTACTAGCATCCACAGTAGGTTCAATAGCTGGTGCAAGAATAACCATATCAACTTGTAGGTTTTTTTTGCCTGAATTTTCATCTTTGTAATTGATGTTTAATTGACTCCCATTTTCTTTAACTTCAACATCTGAAGATCGGAGAAAGTCCACATTTTTACCTTTCGTTTGCTCGTAGAATTTCTGCTCTGTTTTTCCTGGAATACATAAATCATAGTAAAAATTTGAAACTTTAACATTAGGTATTTTCTCTGTAAGATATCTAATAAATTTAAGCGAATACATACAACATATCTCTGAACAATAGCCTCTTTCATCTCTACCAACACAATTGATAATGGCCACAGATTTTGGGGCTTTACCGTTTTTAAGAGATATTTTTCCCGAAAGATTCATTTTTTCAAATTCCAATGAAGTAAGAACATTGTCAAATTTACCGTAGCCATATTGGGGGGTTCTATCAGGGTTAAAAAGCGTGGAACCCGTGGCTAATACTACAGCTCCTACATTAAATCCAACTAGTTCATTTTCTTCGATTGTTTTATTTAATTTAACCTCAAAGTTGCCGAAAAAACCAATTGCCTCTTCTACTTCGCTTTCAGTAAAAACCTTAATGTTTTCATTATTGTTAATTT
This sequence comes from uncultured Thermoplasmatales archaeon, assembly GCA_964615235.1. Taxonomy (GTDB): domain Archaea; phylum Thermoplasmatota; class E2; order DHVEG-1; family DHVEG-1; genus JAFGPP01. The sequence continues at coordinate 15,544 of CAZTMK010000002.1, read as the reverse complement.
CCTGGATTTTCTCATTAATTAAATTCGAGGTCGATTTCATTCCATGGAAAGATTTCTCAAAATTTGTTACTAATCCACCTAATGAAGAGGTTTTTTCAACAAGATAGACTTTTCTATCTGAACTGGCTAATTGCAAGCTCGCTTCAATTCCTGCAATACCTCCACCAATAACTAATACATCAGGATTACTTTCTATCTCCTTTTTCTCAAGAGATGAATGATAGCGAACTCTTCCAATAGCTGCCCTTATTAGCCTTATAGCTTTTTTTGTTGCCTCATCTTTATCTTCTGTAATCCAGGCACATTGCTCTCGTATGTTAGCTAATTGAAAAAGATAAGGGTTTAAGTCAGCTTTTTCGCATATTTCCATAAACGTTTTTTCATGTTCCTTAGGGGAGCATGCGGCAACTACCAGATGGGTAATACCCTTTTTCTTAATTTGCTCTTCAAGAAATTTTTTGCCATCAGCAGAACATAGAAGTTTGAATTTTTCAACAACCGCAACATCCTCAATGGGCGATACTGCATCAATTACCTTGTCAATATCAACTTTTTCTGATATGTTTGGACCGCATTCACATATGTAAACGCCAATTTTTCTTTCCATTTAATCGTTCCTCTTATTTAGACGATGACAATATTTTTCCAACTGCAGCACTTGCCTGTGATACAGAATCTTGAATGTTTTTTGGACCCTGTGCACATCCCACAATGAAAACTCCAGGTTTGGATGAATTAATTGAAGAAATATCTGGGTTTACTTCTTCAAAAAATCCGTATTCATCCAAAGATATTCCAAGAGTTTTTGCAAGTTTAGAAACATCATGTGCCGGTTCGATAGCCGGTGCAAGAATTACCATATCGGCCGGTACAACATCTTTTTTACCGGCTCCATTATTAGATTTAACAACTGTATCTTTGCCTTGTTTTGTAACCTCAATTTCGCTTGTACGAATCATGTTTACATCAGTTTTTTTCATCTTTTCGTAGAATTTTTGATGTGATTTTCCACCAATACAAAGATCTGTATAGAATTCTGATATTTTTATTTCAGGGATTTTTGATTTTAAATAATGGTTAAATTTAAGTGAATACATACAACACACTGATGAACAGTATCCTCTTTCATCTCTACCGACACAATGAATAATTGCTACTTTTTTTGGAGTCGTGCCATTTTTTAGAATTATTTTTCCTTCGGTAGGACCGTTGGAAGCATAAAGTCTTTCAAATTCTAAAGAGGTGTATACATCGTCAATTTTACCGTAGCCAAACTTAGGTAGTTTTTTAGCATCAAATATTTTGAAACCAGTAGCTGCAATTATTGCCCCGACTTTAAGGTCTATTTTCTCATCCTTTTGGTCGTAATTTATGGCCTCAAACATACAAGCTTCTTGACAAGATGTACATTTTTTACCTTTAAAACGTAGACAATTATCAGTATCTATCACAGGGACATTTGGAAGTGCACCAGCACATGGAACAAATATTGCCTTTCTTTCCCCAAGACCCTCTTCAAACTCGTTTTTTAAACTAACGGGACAAGGTTCAAAACAAGCGTTACAACCTATGCAATTATCCATATCTACATATCTTGCTTTTTTATGGATTTTTACAGTAAAATTTCCAGATTCTCCTTTTACATCTTCAATCTCAGCAAGTGTTAACAAGTTTATGTTTTTGTCCTGTAAGAGTTCTTGTTGTATTGGTGCCAACATACATGTTGAACATTCCATATTGGAAAATACTTCCTCAAATTTTATTGCTGTACCGCCAGTATAAGATGTCTTTTCTACAAGATGCACATTTCTGTCTGCCTTAGAAAGCATCAAACTTGCTTCAATTCCAGCAATACCCGCCCCAATTACTAGCACATCTGTAAACTGATTTTCTTCTTTCATAATTCCAACTTTATTTCATAACGATTTTTTTTTCTTTATTGGGTTTGGTCCCATTTTTTTTATTTTCTCGTTAAACTCATTAACAACATCTGCAAATCTTTGACCCTCTGATGCAGAAACCCAGGAAAGGCGTAAGCGATCTGATTCCAAACCAAGACCTTCAACAACCTTTTTTAAGACTGCAAATCTTCTTCGAGCATAATAGTTGCCTTCGTCGTAATGGCAATCACCTGGGTGACATCCCGCTACTAAAACTCCATCAGCACCCTGAAGAAATGCTGTTTCAACAAGAACCGGATCAACTCTACTGGAACACATCACCCGGATTGGTGTTAGTGATGCAGGTATCTTTAATTTACTAGTACCCGCTAAATCAGCTCCAGCATAAGAACACCAGTTACATAAGAAACCTACTATTCGTGGTTCAAATTTTTCTGCCATTGCCTTCCCCTTTGAATATAATTATTCAATCTTGTTTAAATTATTAGTAAGTGTATCTACTTTTTTATTATCTGGAGATATTAAAATTGTATTTGTGCTTTGAACTTCCCGCCACCTTCATCGGCGCAGACAAGAAGTGTCTTATTTGTTCTGGTACACCATGCTTTAATGTCATTTGGAAAAGAATGACAATCAGCTAGCACTTCAAGCATATCACCTGATTGGATTTCTTTTGCCTTAGCTGCTACTTTAAGTATAGGCTGTGGGCATTTTAATCCCAAGGTGTCAAGGGTATGTGTCGCCATATTTTCTTTCACCTCATATTTTAAAATTTAAAACGAAAATGTAATTCGGGCATCAGATATCTCTGACATAAAAGTTGTTGCTCCGACTACCTCCACTCCATCTCTTAGTTCATCTTTTGTCATATCTTTGGCTTCAAATGCCAGTTCACATAGCATTATTCTAGCACCGAGGGCTGTTACTCCCTCAACTAGATCTGCCATATCTGGCATGCCTCTGCTTTTAATCTTTTCAAGTTCACCTTTTTTTAATGCTGGTGCCGCACCAGGAGTAAAAAATATAATAAGATCATCTCCTGAAGCAATTGCACTAGAACCCAAAATAAACGCTGGATAAAGATTTTTGGGCTCTGCCCCATTACAGACCATCGCTACTTTACTCATTATTAACCCCTGTTGAGGCAATACCAGTAGAATATATAATCCTTATGGTTTTTTTTGTTTATTTAGAATATAATTTATTCAAGTAAAATTTCAATTTGAAATATTTATATATCTTCACTGAATAACTGAAACGATGAAACAACTTGATAAAAAAGACAAAAAAATCATCAATTTAATAAATGAAGATTGGGAACAGGGGATCACAAATATTGGAAGGAAACTGGATTTATCTCATACTGCAGTAAGATCGAGATTAAAACGTCTTAAAAGGAATTTAATAAAAGTTACTTGCAATGTTAACATTGAAAAATTAGGATACAAACTATTTCTTATCTGTCTAGAAGCAAGGTTTAAAAGCAAAGTCGTCAATCACGTAACAAATTGTCCAAAAATAATCAATTATTTTGACACATATGGTGAATATAATTTTATAATGCTTGCAGTTGCTGAAAACACAGCTACAATGGAATCGATGATAGAACAGTGTTTTTCATTTAATTTTACTGATATCACAAAGTATTCAGTAATACCTTTGACGAATTCTCCAGATATGTATCAGCCAATAAGATTTTATTCAAAAGATGAAAAGGAAAAAATGAAATGTGACTTCAAAATAGATTGCCCTCATTGTGAATTGTTTAAAGAAAATAGATGTGTTGGATGTCCTCTTCATAAGGGATATAAAGGTAATCTATAGATTTAAAATAAGTTTTAATAATTTAATATCTGTGAGAAGAAGGAAAACAAATAATTTACAATTAATTTTCAGTAATAATTTATTTTAAATTAAATTATTTTTTACTATTAAATTTACATTATTGATAATTTTTTTTAGCCGAAGTTTGAAACAATATATAATATTATTTCAATTTGAATAAATTAACTTAAGGTTTTTATACCAATAGAATAATACATACTTAACTAAGGAATTTGTTGTTGAATATCTGTTCCCTGTGTTGCACAGAGGATATATTGAGGAGTTGGGATGCGTGAAAATAAAATCGAGTATAGATTATTATGTGAAAGAACTTGCTGAAATTTCTGAGAGAATTGCTCAAGGAGATTTGACTGTCAAAATAGATGAAAAATTAACAAAACGCAATGATTCAGTAGGTAAATTGGCTAATTCTATGGAAGAAATGGCATCCAATTACTGGTACTTAGTTACAAAGATTAGAGAGAATGCAGATGATATTTTAAACACCGCCGAAAGGCTAGGAAATCAATATGATGAATTTGATCACTCAACTGAGCAACCGACTTCATCTTTTCAGGAAAATACAAAAGGTGACAAGTATCTTGGCAAACTATCTTTGGATTCCAAACAGGCTGTACAGGGACTAATAAAAGCAATAGAAACCTCTGTTGCTATTACTACAAAAACTGCAGATCATGCATCTGAAGCAAAAAAAATCGCAGAAGAGGGGGGATCTGAAGCAACAAAAGCAGTTGAGAAAATGAACAACATAAAAGATAGTGTTATAAGCTCTGCTAAGGTTATTGGGGATTTAGGAGATAAGAGCAAGCAGATTCATGATATTGTCGATGCAATAAATCAGATTTCTGAACAAACCAATTTACTTGCACTTAACGCTGCAATTGAAGCTGCTCGTGCAGGAGAAGCAGGCAGGGGTTTTGCAGTTGTTGCAGATGAAGTTCGTAAGCTTGCAGAGGAATCAAAACAAGCAACCGGACAAATAGACAGAATGGTCGCGGAAATTATTGATACGACTAGTAAAGCGGTAACTTCAATGCAACAAGGTACAAGTGATGTTGAGGAAAGCAGCACAGTCATAAATAGTGCTTTAAAATCACTTGAAAATATTTCTAGCGAGGTTGCTGATGTTGCAGAGCAAATAGATGAGGTTAACACAGCCGCGGATCTTCAAAAAGGTTTAAGTGAAAATGTAGAAAAATCCATTGACGAAGTAACTACTGTAGCAAATGATATATCACATAATCTTACTTCAAAAGCAGATGAACTTAAACAATTGATTTCTACTTTCAAAACAGATTAAACAATTTAATTTACAATACTGGGTCAGCAAAAAATTTGACTTTTTAATTTAATATAATCTATGATATGAGATATAGACCAAAAGAGTATCGTCAACCCTAAGCTAGTAATCACACTGATAAACCATGGTAACTGAAACAAGAGAAATTGTCCTGAAAACTTATTATAAATTTCTACAGGAATAATAAAAATAATATACATCATAAGCCAGTATCTAAGAGGTTTTCTGCCTATATATTTTAATTCATTAGAATATGATTTATCCCCTATTATTAGATCTATTAATAATAATATCGTGAAAGAAAATAAAATAGAAAGCATGATAAATGAAGGAGATGCGCCCATTTTATTTATTGGAATAAAAATCCAGAAAAAAATGAAGAATAAGAATACCATTGCAATTATTATTTTGTTACGTTTGCACCAAATACCTTTGGATATAATTCCTTTTCCAAGAAAAAGACCAATAAGCATGAGTGGTAGATAATATATAGCAGCAGGATAACCTCCAAGATAATGTCCCATAAAAATGCCTAACAGATCTAATTGAATTAGTACGACATAGGATAAATTGATAAAAAAAATGATGCCAAGAATAATTTTCCAGTCCAATCTGTAAAGAGCGATACATACAATAAACAATATCGCACTTAACATAACTTCATCCATTTCTAAAAATCCATAGGCAGAAAAAAATGACAAGGAAATCCCTACAAAAGCCAGTTTAACAAATCTTCTAAAAACTTCCTTTATGAATTGATTCTGCTCTTCTTTTTCTCTCTTTTCAATAAAATAAGCAAGTGATAAACCGCTAGCAAAAAGAAACATTGGGAGAACAAAATCCCCCAGATGAAGAGAGCCTCGAACATTGTGTCTTAGCAACTCTGGAAGATCTTTGCTTAGTCTAAGTGTTACGGTAAAAAAGACCATTCCAATTATTGCAAGTCCTCTAAAGTTATCTATAGCATGATTCCTATCCATTAATTACCTACTCAGGCTTGTATTCTGTATCTATTTTAGATCAATGATTTTTATTTTAATTATTTTGGTACTTGTTTTATGGCATTGAACCTGGTTCTGTACCTGTAGCAAATGGATAGTCACCTGCAGCTGTTGATACATCAAAGCATTTATTCACTGTCACACTACTGTCAGTAGTCCATGAGCACATACCCCATTTGAGGGCAGTTGCATTATAACCTAAAGCGTTAAGTAAAGCTGTTGCCTGGCTTGCGGTATGCCCGGTGTAGCACACTACTACTATTTGTCGATCGCTAGGCAATTTTGCAAGATTTTCTTCAGTAAACAAGCTTGTTATGCCAATATTTATTGCCCCAGGTATGTGTCCGGTTTCATAGTCCTCTGCTTTTCTAATACTGAGTACGAATGGATCGTTTGTAGTATCATTATCAGTTAGACGATCATACAATGATTCTGCTGTGATGGCCACAGGATTCATAGGGTTCAAGGAAGAATAAATTGCTTCGCGCATATCTTCATCCCAAATCCCGGTGGAAAACGTATAGTTATGGGCATCTTTAGATAAATTAAAACACTTACCGGCAGTAATATTTGAATCTGTAGACCAGGAACACATTCCCCACATAAGAGCGGTGGCGTTATACCCATTAAGATTGAGCAATGCCGTTGCTTGACTTGCGGTATGTCCGGTGTAACAAACAACAATTATCTGCTGATTCTTATTCTCTGGTAACTTTTGAAGTCCTTCTTTTGTAAATAAATTTTTCATGTCTATATTTACTGCCCCGGGTATATGTCCCAATTCATAATGTTCAGCTTTTCGCACACTTAAAATAAAAGGATCATTAGACGAATCTCCATCATATAAATTATCATAAAGATCTGGAGCTTTAATAACCGCTGATTTTCCCTGATTTAGAGATATATGTGTCGCTTCTTTTAAAGAATCCGAAAAAGATGTTGTAACAGAATCGGTTGTATCTTGCACAGGTGCTGTATCTTCTCCACACGCAAGTGGTTTTAGAGTTGTCGTATCTGCTGGAACAGTATCTATCGATATCTGCGTAGCAAACAAATTAATAGTTGCCAACGTACCTATCAATCCTGAATCAGTTCCAGTTTTAATTGGATAATCGTGACCTGCAGTTGTCTGCTCATAGCACTTATTTACAGTAACATTACTATCAGTGGTCCAAGAACACATTCCCCATGAAAGACAAACTGCATTATAGCCATTTACATTAAGCAATGCCGTTGCTTGACTTGCGGTATGTCCAGTGTAACAGTATACTACTATTTGACGATCGTTTGGCAATTTTGCGAGATTTTCCTCAGTAAATAAAGTATTCAAGGGAATATTTACTGCTCCAGGTATATGACCCAAAGCATAATGCTCAGATTTTCTTATGCTAAGAATGAAAGGGTCGTTTGTAGTATCATTATCATTAATTAAATCATATAAGGTTTCTGCTTTCATATTGGTTGCAATTCCTCCAGTTGTATATTCTCTTGTAGCACTAAGAGCTTCCGATACAGTTTCTTCACTACCTTTTATAACTGAGAAAAAAACCATTGAAAATATTAAAAGCAGAATAAAAAAAACAGCCAAAATTTTATCTTCTTTATTTGTCATTTTTCATAACCCTCCTACATAGCGGATAGTTTCCCAGTTCGTTCATTCCATTTAACAAAAATATACCAAATTGGTAGTATCAACATCATAATAACAACTGCGCCAAAATAAGTGAAATAATTTGGTAGAAAGATTTGTTGTTTTGTCCACTCTGGAATTATATTAATGAAGGCAGGTTTAATATATTCTGCTGTTAATGGTGCAACTACAATTATTCCAATAAGTGCAAGCCATAGTTTTACATGTCCTTCTCCAGCTCGCCAGGAAGAACCTATTGTACAACCACCTGCAATTGTCATACCAAAACCAAAGATTACACCACCTATTATGGAAGGCATCCAAAAATTGGATGCTACCATTGCAGTTTCACTTCCAATCCCCATAATTTTAATAACGGTAAAGCCAAAAATTCCAATTATGAGACCTGCAATTATTGCTACTGCAGGTTCTGCATCACCTGTCATAAATGGTTCACGTAATGCACGAACGATACACCAACGTGATCGCTGCAGTACAATACCAATAAATATGCCAATCAATGCAAATCCAAACAAAATTACATCACTAAATGTAAATGCAATTATTACACCTATAATAACGATAATTAGTCCAGCTAAAGGTTGTAATGAGGTATTTTTTGTTTTTGCCTGTAGAAATGTTGATGATTTTCCACTGCTCATTTTTGGGTGTTTCTCCATTTCCCATAGTAAATATCTAACAGCAAAGAATACACCGATTATCAAACCTAATACAAAAATTATTCCACCTGCAGACAGAGCGGGCCATCCACTAAAAAAGTTACCAATTGTACAACCCATACCAATTATGCATCCGAGACCCATTAAAATTCCACCAAATAAGCCTTTGGCTAACTCTCCACCAGGTGCGACACGAATGGCAAATTCTTTTCCCAAAAGTGCACTTCCAAGTGCACCAATAATTACTGCAATGGAGAGTAATGCATACTTATACTCTAGAAAAAACGTGACACCATTAGGTGCAGAACCTTCTAGAGATAGGCCTAATCCACTTAAAAAATTCTGACCTAAATTTAAAAGTCCTCCACTTGAACCCCACGGTGATGAAATCATAAAAAGAAAGATACTCAACACTGCTAATACAATACTTCCAATCCACATTTGCCAAGAATGACTAAAAAAAGTGTCAAATAGACCCCTAAAAATTCCTTTCTCATCTCCCATATATCATCTCTCCTCTCATATTTAACTAATTCAATGAAAATAAATAAAAAAATGGTAAAATGGTATTTGGAAATTAATCATTTATTACTAATAATCAATTTTATAATACCAAGATAACATTTATTTACATCGAATATAGTATCTATAAATTCCTGATTCTTCGGCACTTTCCAACAATTCATGTCCAGTTTTACTGCACCAAGCAGGTACATCTGGTTTAGAGCCAGGATCAGTAGCCAATAACTCTAAAACTTTCCCTGTTTCCATTTCTTTCATCTTTTTTGCTAATTTCATTATTGGCATAGGACATGAAAGTCCTTTGCAATCTAAAGTTTGATCTGCTTGTACCATATTTCATTCCTCCATATTTTTTTATAAACCCTTACTTGTGGATAATTAAAAAGGTATATAATGTTGTTTATTTATGTAAAAATGTTCACCAGTAATAAATCTTAATAAAAATTATTTTGCTAGTGATTATTAAAATCTCCAATTAAAATTCTAAAATATTTTAAAAAATTTATTTTAAATTGTTAAAAGAGATAAATTCTTCAAAATGACTAACATTGAAAATCTAATAATGCACTTGTTCAATTCACCAATAATTTAAAACAATCATTTACCAATGGCTAATTATCGAAGATTCTTCGATAGGACCTAGTTTTTTAATATCGTCAACAAAATTATTAATGGCATTTTTGAGTTTAACTGACTCCCCTTTTGAGAACCATCCCATCCTAATTCGCTGCGGTTCAATGTTAAAATGTCTAAGTGAGTTTTTAAGTAATAATATTCTTCTCCTGGCGATATAATTACCGTCGTGTTCACATTCCTCAGGCGGGCAACCAGCAACCATAACACCCCAAGCACCCTCTTTAAACGCATGTAAAATTAATTCTGGGTTTACACGACCCGAACACATTGTTACTATTATACAATATGAGGTACTTATTAAGGATGGAGACTCACTCATTTGCAAACCTGGGAATATAGACCAGTTGCAACAGAAAACGACGAGTTTCTTGTCACTTCCTCTGAGAAAAAGAGTTATCTTATCCTTTAACTCAGATGGCGATACTTCAAAACCATGTTTTTGAAAAATAACTCCTGAAGGACAAGTTGCTATGCACAATCCACAACCTTTACATTTAATCTTATCAATGATAATTTTTCTAGTTCCTTTTTCATCTTCCGCGAAAGATAAAGCTTCTGATTTGCAAACAGAGACACACATTCCACAGACGCTACACAAATCTTCTTTAAACTTAGATGTTGTGCCATCCACATCAAATCCTGCATCAATAAAATCTGCTCTGGCGTCAGTAAAAATGTCCGTAATTGGTACTCCAGCTGAACAATTATTACTACACTGTTGACAATAGAAACACTGAAATATTTTTTCTGCTATTTCCTGATTAAGTTCAATTTTACCAGTGATTAATCCATGAAGAAGTATCAATTTACCTCGAGGAGTATTCGATTCCCAATTAAACGTTTTATATAAAGGGCATAGTTCGTAACAGTACCCGCACCTTATACATTTATTAAGCTCATACTCCCATTTTTTTAATCTCTTGAAATCGGTTTTTTTTGTAGATTCGACAAATTTTGTGCTCATATTTATAACCCGCCCTATCAGGAAAAATTGTAATAATGCTCTAATAGCTATTTGGATATAATAACATATTATTAATAATTTACTTAATTAGAAAACAGATAATAAAATTAATTAAATTTTCATGCGATAATTTTCAATAGATTTATGCATTGTTTTAATAGCAAGATGTGCACAATGTCTATGCTCGTTAGGAAGACCATCTAAAGCGCCAAGTAGCTGTTCACTTGTAACATTATTTGCCTCTTTTAGAGTTTTTCTCATAATCATCTTTGTAAGCATATTACCTGCAGCAACAGTTGCACCACATCCGTCCGTCCAAAAACTTGCATCTTCAATTACATCTTTTACTATTTTCAAAGTGAATTTCATAGTATCTCCGCATGAGCCTTTAATTTGACCTATTGAATCTGGATGTTTAAGAACCCCAAAATGAGTAGGATTACGATACTCGTTGATAACTGTTTTAGAATATGTTTTTTCTTCCCCATATTCGATTTTCTTTTGAAGTTCTTTTACCATATTCACAAAATCATTATCAACCATAGTAATCCAACACACCTTTTTCTTTATTATACTTTTTATTCTCAAAGGATAATTGTTCCTCTGAAGACTTATAATATGCTGAATAATCACTTAGTTTTGTCCTTTCATTTTTGATACCAAATTTTACTATACTAAAATCCCCTTTTATTTAGAATTTATCTTTGTCTTAGTATATGTTAAATAATCATTTGGAGGCTGAGCAATAAAACCTTTTTTAATTAACATGAATGTCTCGTTTCTGGCCTTATTTATTATAGAATATGATTTATTTATCAGTTCTTCCCGATTTAATTTATTTTTTGCAATTCCTAGTTTTATGGCTTTTAATCCAACTGCCACGGCCTCCCTTGAATATATCTCCCATTCATCCATTTTCGGAACGATGTAATCCTCGCATAATCCATTTTCCTCAGCAATTTTTGCCAATTCTAATGCAGCACTTATACACATTTCATCAGTAATTTTTGTTGCTCTAACATCTAAAGCACCTCTGAAAACAGCTGGAAAAACTAAGGAATTATTTATTTGATTTGAGAAATCAGATCGACCAGTTGCAACGATTTTAGCCCCAGCCTCTTTTGCCTCCCATGGCCATATCTCTGGAGTTGGATTTGCTAATGAAAAAACAATAGCATCATCTGCCATTCCGCAAACATCTTTAGCTAGAATTGTTTCAGGACCTGGTTTGGAAGCAGCAATTACCACATCAACATTTTTCATTGATTCGGCAATTCCACCTTCTCTCTGTTCTTTGTTAGTTTGAACGCACAACTTCCATTTGATAGGATTACTGTATCTAGCGATATGTAGATCTTCGCGTTTAGGGTTTAATATTCCTTTGGAGTCGCAGAAAATCATGTTTTCTTTTTTTACATTAAGAGCAGCCAATAATCTGGAGGTAGCTATATTCGCAGCACCTGCTCCAATAAAAGTTACTTGAGTATCATCCATTTTTTTATTTACAATTTTTAAGGCATTAATAACACCTGCAATAGTTATTGTCGCAGTCCCTTGTTGATCATCATGCCAAACAGGAATACTAGTTTCTTGCCTCAGTTTATCTAAAATATAAAAACACTTTGGTGCAGTGATATCTTCAAGATTAATACCACTGAAAGACGGTTGAATCCACTTAACCGCATTAATAATTTCATCAGGTTTTTTAGTATCTAAACAAATAGGATATGCATCAACACCACCTAGAAACTTGAACAAAAGAGCTTTTCCTTCCATAGCTGGAAGACAAGCTTCAGGGCCAATGTCTCCAAGTCCTAAAACCCTTGTACCATCGGAAACAATAGCAATTGTGTTGCCTTTATTTGTGTTTTCAAAAACAGCATCTTTGTTAGCATGAATTGCTTTACAGGGTTCAGCTACTCCGGGTGTATACCAAACTGCAAAGTCATCAAAATTTTTTATGTAACATTTAGAGGCAATCTCAATTTTCCCGTTATAGAAAGGGTGTAATTTAATCGATTTTAAAGAAAGATCGTTTGATCTTTTTAATTCGTTTTTCAATTTTTTTGTTTCCATAGAATCCCCCTTATTTTCACCGGAAATCGTTATCCGTATCTATTTCGAGGAAGCCGCAACTGCGGCAAGTTTTTTCTTTTTTCAATTAGTTGCCAAAACCAAGCGTCATCAATATCCTCAATCGATACATCATCCATTTTAAATTTCCCTCCTAAAAAATCTTATATTAAAATACCATAAATTGAGCAGAAAAATAATTTTCCAGATAGATCTAAATATACCATATTTTTCATTTTCCAGTGGATTTTTCCCATCAATGCGTCCATGAAACAAGTTACAAATAGTTGATTGATTAACTAGAATTTGTTTAGTCCTCATGTTAATTATCATCTATCTTCTATATTTCCTCCCTTACATCGTTTAAAATTGTAATATGAGATTCTCTCTTGGATTCTTCATATTCTAACGTTTTTATTAGCTCTATTAACGAGATCATAAGTTTTTTATTTCCATTAACAAACATTGCTACTTCAAGAATATCAGGTACGGATGCGCCTGAATCAAGTGCTTTTTCTACATGTTCTGCAATGCAAGTTGCATCTCCTTCAATCAATGCTTTACCTATAGAATACAACTCTCTTCTTTTTGTGTCAAGTACACCTATGTTTACAACACCATTTTTTTTCAAACAAACCAATACTTGTTCCATTTTTTATTCTCCTAAATTTTTTTAATTTGTATCATTTCTGATAGTTTATTTGGTAGATGTTTTATTTATACCTACATTACAAAAAATTTTCAATATATGACAAAAATGATATTTTTAGTAGAAAAAGTTGTACTTTGATAATATTTTCCTGATTATTATTTATTAATTTTTTCGACAAAAAATGAGAAAATTATTAAGTATTGATATTATTTAATATTACTATACTAATACAAAAAATTACATAAAATTGGTAAAAGCATGGAAAATATACTAAAAGATGAATTAAACTTAAAAATACTTAAAGACATTTGTTCAGGTCAAGGAATAGATATAAACATTAGTGAACTATCAAAATTACTAAAAAAACACAGAAATACAATTCGTGATAGGGTAAATGCTTTGTTTGAACATGAAATAATAAACAGACCAATATTTCCATTTCATTGGCTATTTTTCGAATATCCTCTAATGGTCATAGCTAGAGCAGATTTACCTCGCGATAATCTAACTAATAGATTTATAGAAAATGATCCGCACATTTTTGCTGCCTTTTTTAAAAAAGATGAAATTTATAACACTTTCCTCATAGAATATCATAAAGATATTGATTCTCATCAAAGATGGAGGGAAGCATTAATCAAAGATGGTAAACTTCCGCCAAGAGAAACTCGTTACCCTTCAGATGTTATGTATTTTAGTAACAAAAATTTTATAAAATATAATCCTGGACAAATGATGCAGTTAATAGAAAATGATATGGATGATCATGGAGGCATAATAAATAATTATAAATTAGATAGATTGTCTATCCAGATTCTAAAAAAATTAGTGCATGGTGAAGGAATTCGAACAAATGAATATTTTTTAGCTGAGAAACATGGCATTCACAGAAAAACTATAGAAAGACGCATATCAAAACTTCTTGAGGGGGAAATCGTGTTATTACCGGTTTGTCGATTTCCTCGCTTTTTAGTTCCTCCAGATTATACTCTTGTTCTTTCCCTCGTTGAAATTAGGAAGAATCCTAACAAGATAATAAGTGCTTTGCAAGCAGACCCCCATATTCCTATAATTTTGCCAGCAAGTTCAGGAAGATATACGCATTTATTATTTTCCAGCTTTTACAGAATAAAAGAACATTTAGAATGGGAAGAGAACTTAGATCTGCGTTTCCCTGATTGTATCGGTGCCATATGGAATAAATATCTTTCTCCATCTATGATGTTTTCAATTGCGCAACAATTTGTATCACTTGAAATTATTAAAAGGAGACTTGAAAATATCAGAAAAGAATAATTGTTTGTCGTTATGATCACATATATCGAGAAAATCAGAAAGAACAATTTATGAATATTTCTGATTCAATATTAACATCAGTCTGAATAGAATTAGAAATTAAACATGCACGTTTAACCTTTTTCAAAACCTTCTCAACAGCTACGCGGTCATTCTCAGAAAATACGCCTAATTTTAATTTAATATTAATTTTACTAAATTTATATGCACCCTCAATTAGTTCCACTGTTCCAATTGCTTTGCTATCATAGGATTTCAAGTTAATATTATGTTTTTTTACAAACCAGAGAAATGTGGTCAAAATACATATCTCAACAGAAGCTAGAAAGAGATCCTCAGGTGTCCAAATACCTTCATGACCCCCAAACTCTGGAGGGGTGGCCACCATAATATCAGGTTTATCTTTACTACTAAGAACACCTTTACGTTCAGAAGTCCATTTAAGTTGTGTTTGATAAGTATATTTAACCATTTTATTAGCCACAATATTCCACTATATATAACTGTACAATTATTTTCCAAGCGCCTTAATCATGCTAAGTATTTGGCCATCGGTAAATCCTAAATGACCAATAGCCTGGTTCAAACAAGCTGCAGCACAAGAACCGCAACCTTTACACAGTGCTTCATTTACTTCTGCAATAAGAACCTTATGTCCAAAACGATTTTTTTCTTTTAATTCAATGGCTTTATATGGACATATTTCTACACAGAAGCCGCAACCACGACATAGTTCTTCTTTAACATGTGCGATGGTTGCCTCTATTTCGAGTTCTTTTTTGGAAAGTATATCACATACACGAGAGGCAGCTCCACTAGCCTGTGCTACGGTATCAGGTACATCCTTTGGACTCTGGCAGCAACCAGCCAAAAATATTCCATCTGTAAATGTGTCCATGGGCCTTAGTTTTGGATGAGCCTCAAGTAAGAATCCGTCAGCACTCTGGTTAATGTTTAAAATCCTAGCGAGTTCTTTTGAATCTTTACGAGGAACAAGACCAGTTGCAAGAACCACCAAATCTGCTTCTATGTCAGTATGACCTT
>CAZTMK010000001.1:142930-172331 GCA_964615235.1 uncultured Thermoplasmatales archaeon | reverse complement strand
TTATCTTAGCAAAATGACTACATAATATATTTCCTCTTATTCATTACACGACTGGAGCTCGTAATTTTTCTGAAAAACTGAGATTACCACACCATTTTCAACACACCAAAATCAACACACCAATATTCAACAGAACCCTTTTTAGAAAAGTATAAATACTGGAACGTCTATAGACGTATCAACACGTATTAAAACGTGTATTGGTGTACTAACATGGGCTTAAGAAAAAAATATGGCAACTCAAAAACAACAATAGTTATGCTTTTTATTGTCATATTAATATTTGGATTTGTACTTGGGTACTTCTCTCGTGATTTTTTTACTACGCCTCATCATTTCATAGAAGGAGAAAATATTCTACAAAATTCAGGATTCGAAGACGGAGGAAATGAACCATACTATTGGAATCAAGCCATTGTCCCAGATGATGACTTAATGTTACAATGGGATGGAGAAATAAAATATAATGGAAGTCGAAGTGTTTCCATAAACAATTCTCACACTTACGAAGAAACCGTTTGTAATAATTGGGCACAAAGTATAAACAATGTACCAAAAGATAGAGTTGTTGAGTTAACTGGTTGGGTTAAAACTGTTGATGCAGAAAGTGTTGTAATGGTGATACAATGCTGGGATTTTTTTGGGAAAATGGTTGCATTTGGAACGACACAATCAACTCTTGAAATAAACGGAACAACAGATTGGCAACAATATAATGCTTCTGTTTATGTTCCAAACGATACAGATAGTATAACAATACGATTAGTACTCACTGGAACTGGGAAAGTATGGTTTGATGATGTTAGATTAATTGTAAAATAAAAAATATTGGAGGTAAAAAATGCGAGAAGAACGAATCATACCTGTTAAATCATTTAAAATTCTGCATTTTCCTTTATTAATATTAACTATAGTATTGATCCTAAAATTTATTTTTGAAAAATTACTCGGAGTTGACACCTATCAAAACGTTTTCGACTTAGGCATAATAATTTTGGTAATCATGGTATCTATTGCACTTCTATACATATTTAAGAAAAGCACTGTCAAAATTAAAAAATTCGAAAAGGAAAAATCGGAAATAAGATGTTCGCCAATCGTTCTCTGGATTACTGCAACTTTTTTGACGTTATTTGGATTTCCAGGGATTTTAGGCGGGTTATTATTATATTATAAATATGGATTGATTGTGGTAATATCAGGCGCCCTATTTTTTAGTCTGGGTGTTATTATGTGGTTCGAAAGTTTTACTATGAAGATGGTACTTACGAAAGACGGGATAATTATTAAGTACCACAAAATATTCCCATTTCCTGGGCTATTTTACGCTTTTGATAGCTTAAAAAAGATCAAGAAGAGAGGGAATTTAATAAATTTAAAACATAGACAAAAGTTTCTAGAAGCCCAGCGCTTTTTTATATTTGATTCCCCCACTTTTATCAAGGAAATGGAAAGATATGCTCCATCTAAATTATATAAAAATTAAAGGAGGTAAAAAATGAGTAATGGAAAAACAATAGGAATGGTACTCTTTGTAGGAGGTATAATCCTTCTAATTGCATACGGATTATACCTAGGATTTGAGGAACTATTAGAAGCACTAGACTTTCTTTCGGGATTTTTCCTCGGTCTAATATTTGTGGGAATTGTAGTTCTGATAATTTCCATTGTAATAGAACAGAGAAGAGACACAAAAAAAATGATGAATGAAATTGACAAGGAGGATTTGGAACCATGATAATTGTAAATACAGATTTTGTTTCAGGAAAAGAAATTTCTCAAATACTGGGACTGGTAAGAGGTAACACTATCCAGGCAAAAAGTATAGGAAAGGACATCAAAGCAGGTTTCCGTAACATAGCTGGTGGAGAAATAAAGGAGTACACTGAAATGCTTGCAGAAGCTAGGGAAATAGCACTTAAGCGAATGGAAGATAAAGCAGAAAAAATGGGTGCAGATGCAGTAATAAACGTAAGATTCATGACTTCGGCAATTATGGGCGGAGCTGCAGAAATTCTTGCATACGGAACTGCAGTAAAACTAAGATAGACAATATGGCAATACCAAATTTAATTTTGATAATTGTAGGAGCAATCATTGTCCTTCTTGGATTTGGTATACTGATAAATCCAAATATTGAGCGATTAATTAATTTACCTGGAGGAGCAACATTAAAGGCAATAATATCTTTAGTTACCGGGACCGTCATAATTATTATGGGATTTGTAATAACTCTTCCCGGTTAATCTCCAAAAATTATCGGAGGATAAAATGAAGACAAAATACAAACTTTCTATAATTTCATGCCTAATTATAGTCGGAAGCATTTTTTCAGGTTGTGTAGAGCAAGAAACTTCCCCGCCTGAAAAAGATATTGAAGAAATTGCAAGAGACGCAACGATTCATTTGAGTAATGGTAACTACACATATGTTTACAGTCTTTTTAATTTAGAAATGAAAAATACATTGTCCCTTCAGCAACTTGAAGAAGTTTGGAACGGAGTAATTGCGCAGTACGGTGAATTCAGAGGCATAGTAAAATCAAGAACTGAAAACGATTCTGATTATGATTTAGTATTTGTAACCTGTAATTTTTCAATACAAGGTTATTTTGATATCAAATTCGTATTTGATTCTAAAAAACAAATTTGGGGATTGTGGTTTGTACAAACAGACAGATCGGACGAATACCAGACTCCAAGTTATGCAAATACAGATTTGTTTGATGAAGAAGATGTAATTATCGGTCAACAACCTTGGCAACTGCCAGCAACTTTGTCTATTCCAAAAGGGCAGGGTCCCTTTCCCGCGGTTGTACTTGTCCACGGTTCAGGACCAAATGATAGAGATGAAACAATTGGTCCGAATAAACCGTTTAAGGACATTGCCTGGGGACTTGCTTCAAACGGCTTTGCAGTTTTAAGATATGATAAAAGAACAAAACATTATCAAAACGAAATGGCTCAACTAACTGATTTAACTGCTAAAGAAGAGGTTATTGATGATGCAATTGCTGCAATTTCCTATTTGGAAAACCTTGAGAATATCAATTCAGAAAAAATCTATCTGGTAGGTCACAGTCTTGGGGCTATGATGGCACCTAAAATTGCCGAGCAAGCATCTCGACTCGGAGGTGTAATTTTCTTGGCAGCCCCTGCAAGAAGTTTAGAGGATCTTTGGCTGAATCAAACTATATATCTTTCATCTCTTGATGGAGAAATTGATGAAAGTGAATCCAGCATAATTAATTTAACAAGACAACAAGTTGAAAAGGTAAAAAACCTAACAATTGGGGAAGGAGAAGTTATACTTGGCACTTACAAGGCATACTGGGAATATCTATCAACATACAATCAAGTTGCAACTGCTAAAAACCTAACTTTACCAATGTTCTTTTTGCAAGGGGAAAGGGATTATCAGGTTACAATGGAAGATTATAACCTTTGGCAAACAGCTCTGGCAGGAAAAGAAAATGTAACCATGAAAAGTTATCCAACACTAAATCATTTATTCATGTCTGGAAGTGGGGCACCAAATTCAGAAGAATATCTAATTTTTAGCAATGTTGATGAAGAAGTAATTGAAGACATTGTTGCATGGATGACAAATTACGAAATTGAGTGAAAAAATGAAAAAAGTTACAATTACGCTTAATGAAGAAATATGGAAATGGTGGAAAAACAATCCTTGGATAAATCTCTCACAACTAGCAGAACGCGAACTGAATCGTATTAAGGTCCTTGAGGAGAGGGTTTTAGGAAATTGTGCAAAATGCGGAAGCGAAAAACTCAGATTTGATGGAAAAACTTACCGTTGTGCAAAATGCGGTTATGAATATGGGTGATAAAAATGAAGTTTTGTCCAAAATGCGGATCTACAAACATTGAATGGGTTCTTCCCCAGGATTGGTCGAAATGGGAGTGCAGGAACTGTGGCTATATCGGTCCTCTAATAATTGAAGACGGAAAAATGGCGGAAGAGATTAGAAAAGAATATCTTAAAAAACAAAAAGAGATTTAGGGCCAAGAGGAAAAAAATCATGATGGTTTCAACAACAGAAAATCTGCCTGGAAGAGAAATTAAAGAAGTTTTAGGTGTTGTTTTTGGTAGCTGCGTTCAAACAAAACATATTGGAAAAGACCTTCGAGCAATGGGAAGGACATTTATCGGTGGTGAATCAAAAGCATATACTGAACTTATGGAAGAATCAAGGCGAACAGCCATGGAACGCATGATTAATGATGCAAAAAAGCTTGGAGCTGATGCAATTGTTGCTATGAGATATGCAACAGCTCAAACAATGCACGGAGCAGCAGAAATAATTGCTTTTGGAACTGCTGTCAAAACTAATTGAATGGTGTGATAATAATGCATACGGTTGAGGTTAATAATTTAGTAAAAAATTACGGCTCAATTGAGGCCATTAAAGGAATAAGTTTTAATATTGATCAAGGGGAAATTTTTGGTCTTATTGGCCCAAACGGTGCTGGTAAAACAACAGCACTAAGAGTTATTTCCACTTTATTGCAGATAACGTCAGGATCTGTAAAGGTGCTTGAATATGATGTAAAAGAAGAGCCTGAGCAAGTAAGAAAACTTATAAGCTATCTTCCAGAGGATGCAGGTGCTTACAAAAACCTAACAGGTAGGGCGTATCTAACATTTATTGCCAATTTCTTCACAGATAAAAATAAAAGAGAAATGATAGAGAAGGGAGTAACTATTGCTGATCTGGAAAATCGAATTGATGACAAGGTGGATACTTACAGTAAAGGAATGAAAAGACGTCTTTTGGTTGGAAGAGCACTTATGACAGACCCGCGTCTTGCAATACTAGATGAACCCACCTCTGGCTTAGACGTGGTAAACGCACAAGAAATAAGAAAGATTATTAAGGATACTGCAAGGGCAGGAAGAACAGTTTTACTTTCATCACATAACATGCTTGAAGTTGAATATCTATGCGATAGGATTGCCCTTATCTCGGATGGTATTATTATTGAAAGGGGACGTCCAAAGCAATTGATGGAAAAATACAATGCATCCAACGTTGAGGAAGTTTTTACTAAGGTGGTGCAATGAAATCCTTAAATAACATTATAAAAAAAGAAATAAAGGAGTTACTAACACCAGCAACTATTATTCCAATAGTAGTAATGGCATTTATTTTTGGTACAATTGGAACTTCTATGGAAGGGTTACAGGAGGAACTAAAAGAAAAACCTGTGATTGGATATATTGTCCAAGATACAGGAGATCTTGCAACGCTAGCTGTTTCAATTATAGATAACACTTCTGAGGTTGTTTTTAACTCGACAAATATTGATGATAAAAGCGTTGGATTGGAACAAGTAGGTCAAAATGATGGTCTGGCACTTATTGTGATAACACAGAACTTTTCAGAAAACATTCATAATGATAAACAAGGTGGAATAGAGGTATATTGGATAATGAAGGGAGCAGGAATAATGGATTCCATCTCTTCTGAGACTGTTGAACAAATAATAGGTACAATCAATTATCAGATTTCCAAAAGTTTAATTGAAGAAAATGCAACAATAAATGCAACCATTGCTCTGAATCCTTCCAATAAGATAGATACAACTTATTTCAAGGGAAAAGAGTTCAATCGACTTTCTCCTGGTATAATAATTGGACTACTTTCCACTCAATCCTTCTTAATTCCAATTGTAATGATGATGATAATTATAGTTGCAGGCAATATGGTTATTTCGTCAATGGCAATGGAAAAGGAAAACAAAACCCTTGAAACATTACTAACTCTTCCTGTTAAACGAACAAGTATTGTCACAGGTAAAATTGTTGCAAGTGCAGTTGTAGGTTTGATTTTTGCAATAATTTATATGGTTGGCATGAGCCGGTATTTCGCGGGATTGAATTTTTCAGGACTACAGTTAAATCTTGCAGATTTTGGATTAGCCCTTACAACAGATGATTTTATCCTAATGGGAATTTCATTGTTTGTTGCATTAATTTCTGCGTTGGCTTTATGTATGTTACTGGGAACACTTGCTAAAAACTACAAAAGTGCACAAACTCTTACTTTTCCGATTACCATGCTTGCTCTAGTTCCAATGTTTTTTACGATGTTTGCTGATTTTGATACACTTCCATTGGCTTTGAAAGCACTTGTTTTTGCAATACCGTTTTCTCATCCGATGATGGCACCACGTGCGCTGATTTTCAATGACTATCTACTAGTTGTTTCAGGAATTGTATATGTAACAATATTTGCAATTGTTACTATTAGCATCGTTGTCTGGGTATTCAAAACTGATAAATTACTTACTGGGAGTACAAGACTTAAGAAACTTAGTGATCTAAGAAAGCGATACAAGAGATAATTTCACTTTACTAGTAAACCGCCACGCTCATAGATTCTAAGCTGTGATTTTGAGAAAGGTTTTGCGAAGTACTTCTTACCCTGAGTACGGTCAAATATTTCGCCAGTTATAAAATCAACCTTTAATGTATCCATTTCATCAATTTGACTAGTAATGTTAGGCGCAATTAGAATTGGCATTGCGTTATTTATTGCATTTCGTTCGTAAATAGCACCGAAAGATTCAGCAATTATTACACTTATTCCAAGAGATTTAAAACAATCAACAGCTTGCTGACGAGAACTTCCACAACCGAAGTTTTTACCGGTGACAACTATATCACCTGGTTTTGCCTCTTTTGCGAAATTTTCATATCCCTTCAGATTATCAAATGTGTACTGACCCATTTCCTTTATGTCGGTAATTGACAAATACCGGTTATGGAAAATCATATCGGTATCAATGTTGTCTTTTTTTATTACCCATGCTCTTCCACTAACCTCTAATTTGGGTTTTACTGCTAAAGATTTTTTTCGAGCAGTAAAAGAAGAAGTTTTTTGTAATTCAACGGGTTTTGGCTTTTCGGGAATTGACTTTGCAGTTGTAATATAACCTGCTACAAGTGAGGCTGCAACAGTTTCTGGAGAAGCAAGAAATATATCTCCCCTGCCCTGCTTTCCAACAAAATTACGATTACCAGAGGAAACTGCTACTTCACCTTGACCTGTTTGACCAATTTGGCCCGCAGCACAACCAGCACATCCAGCAGAGCCTACTAAGGCACCTGAATTTTTAAAAATCTGAATCATACCTTTATCAAGGCATTGTTTCCAAATAGAATCAGTCGACGGAACAATTTTTAAAATCCTTCCCGGAGCCACTTTTTTATTTTTTAATACATTTGAAGCAGCCAGCATGTCTTCTATGCGACCATTTGTACAAGATCCAATAAATCCTGAGTCAACAGTGGTGCCTTCTACATCTTTTACACCTACAACATCCTCAGGATGTCCTGGACGAGAAATCATAGGTTCAAGTTCGTCAATGTCTACTTCTAAAACATCTGCGTAACTTGCATCTGAGTCTGCAACTAAATCCTTATTTTCAGGATTAAATAAAACAATAATTCCTCCCATCTCTGTTGCCATGGAAGAAATTGTAATGCGCCCATCTAGTGATAAATTATCAACATATTCACCATAGATTTCTGCAGAGTAGCCTAAAAGTCCATTTGCACCAAACTCCTGTAGCATTCGTAGTACAACATCTTTTGGTGAGGCAAATTTGGAGGGATTTCCTTTAAGCACTATTTTTAAAGATGGTGGAACCTTAAACCAAACTTTACCATAAGCCCATGCGTGTGCAATATCTTTGTCTCCCATTCCCTGACCAAATGCACCAAATGCACCCAGTATGTTTGCATGAGAATCAGTTGATACAACCGTTGAACCTGGCTTAGCAATTCCCTCATCGATTACAAGATGAGTGCCGATACCTCGATTTATGTCAAAAACCTTAATTCCATGCTGGCGTGCAAAAATCCTACAGATGTGTTGGTTTGCCGCATACTTTTGGTCACATCCTCCAGGGTTACAGTCAAATGTAAAGAAGGTTTTAGAAGGATTTTCAATGGAGAGATCAAATTCCTCGAGGTTTTTGACTACATTTGCTCCCCCAAAATCTCTTGCGACCCTTACGTCAATGTCAACATCGATTATTTCATCGACAACAGCTTTATCAGAGGAATGGTTCTCAAAAATTTTTTGAATTATTGTTCTACCCATAATGTATCACCTAAATTCTAGGGTAAATCGCGCTCATTTTCACCGTCATATTCACAATCTAATGAAAACATTTTTCTCATGGCTTTAAACTCGGTTTGTTCTTCATAAACATGCGCAGTTAGACCTGCAACACGGCCCAACAAGAAAAAAGCCTTCCCAAGGCGCCAATCAAAACCCATATCAGAAGTAATTGCTGCAATTGCCCCGTCTACATTTATTGGAAGCTTTCGACCCGTTTGTTTCTCAAGTTCGGTTTCAATTGACTTTGAAAGTTTTATGTGATCACCAACTATTCCTAATTCTTTAGCCAATTCAAACAATCGTTTTGTGCGCGGGTCGGCAGTATGTATCCTATGTCCAAAACCAAGAATTCGTTTTTTCTTTTCCCTTGATTCTTTAACAAGATCATATGCCATTTCTTCAATTGTTTCCCCTTCCTTTTTCATTCCTTGGACTGCTTCCTGAAGATATTTTGCACCTTTTTCAATTGCTCCACCATGAGCATCGCCTATTGCTAGAATGCCCGCGGCCACTGCAGTTGGTAGAGGAACACCACCAGATGCTACAATTCTTGATGCCATTGCAGTTGGTGGGGTTACCCCATGATCAATACATGAGGTAAGCATTGCATCAATCATCTTTCCATGTTCCTTTGTCGGAAGCTCCCCTTTTAATAGCAAATATACGACGTGAGAAAAAGGAATATTTCCAATCAGATCCTCCTGACGATATCCTCTTGTTAGAAGATGATTAGGCTCAACCTTGGTAATTTTAGTTTTCCATTCAACCATTAAATCACCCCAAAACCCTGTAGATATTATCCAGCACAGTACCATCAAAATACTTAGTAATTCCTATAATTTCATCACCTAGACGGGGCTCTTTTGGACCACCGGTTGCTTCATAGGCGATATTTTTAAGCTCCTGGATTGGTACTAAATCGATTTTCCCCCTAACTAAATCAATCAAATCTTTACGCTTGGGATTTATTGCAATTCCTTGATTTGTAACTACAGCATCCACTACATCACCTGGCGTAGATACTGTTCTTACACGATCTAGAATTATGGGATTTTCCTTACGATATACTGGTGCAGTCATTATTGTTAGAAAAGCTGCTGAGGACACATCTTGATGACCGCCAATACCATGTAGCATTCGACCGTCGCTGTGTGTATTTACGTTAACATTAAAATTCACATCTATTTCAGTGGCGCCAAGAATAACTGTATCAAGCAAGTCGATATTTCTGCCCTTTGCCGTAGGATCAGCATAATTACCGATGGTTGTATTGGCCTCAAGATGCTCTTGTGCAAATTTTACAGCATCGGTGTCAAAGCATTGGCATTGGGATATGCTTTTTAGCCTGCCAGCACGATAGATATCAAGAATAAATTTTGTTAGACCACCTGTAGAAGTTCCTGCAATTATGTCTTTTTCTTCAAGTCTTTCCCCTAAATATTTAATTGCTGCAAGGGATATTCCGCCGGCACCAGCTTGAAAAATCATACCATTTTTTATGATTCCCACCGCTTCCATGAGATCGACACAGTCAAGAGCAATTTTTTG
Organism: uncultured Thermoplasmatales archaeon; assembly: GCA_964615235.1. Taxonomy (GTDB): domain Archaea; phylum Thermoplasmatota; class E2; order DHVEG-1; family DHVEG-1; genus JAFGPP01. The sequence goes on along the minus strand of CAZTMK010000001.1, from coordinate 162,634 downwards.
TTTCATGGGATCTTCAGTGATTTTTAAACTTCCTGATACGATCTTCTCGGGATCTCCAATGCGATCAATCTCAATGACATAATCAACCATGCCTTCTGTAATCTCGTAAAAAGGACAAGGATAATCGACTAAATTATCTGTTACAACAATTACATAATCAGCATATGTTGCATCAACCAAAGAATAAGCGATATTACCAAATGCATTTTCTCCTAAAAGTCCGGTGGCGTTTCCTCTCATATCTGCCGAAGATGCAGCAATTACTGCAATATTTGGATGTAATTCACCTTTTTTTACAGCGGCCCAGCGACCTCCATGCGAACGAAGTATTACAGGACTTTTCAAAGGATTTTTTGATATGTAATCGCCTACTATGCCGTTTATACTTCCCTCTATTCGGGAAACGGTTCCTTCTTTAATGTGCTCTATAACAGGTTCATGAACATCAAATAAGGCGGTTTGTGCAAGTCTTATATCTTTTACTCCCAGCTCTCTAACTTCATCCAGGGTTGTGTTTACTACACTATCTCCATTTCTTAGTTGGTGGTGAAAAGATAGGGTCTGACCATTTTTAAGCCCGCATTTTTTAAGAGCATCCTTTAGTGTTGTTAACTTTGATGTACGACCATATTTATTTGCACCATTAAATGGCTTGAAAGTAAGATTTGCAATTTCTGTTTCGATAACTTTACCAGCTGAATTTCTAACCTTCATTTATTCACCATTGACTTTCTAATGTGAAAATCAATAAAATCACAGTGATGTACAATAAATGCTTCAGGTGAACGTTCGGTTTTATCCCCTTCGTGTGAATGAGCGTAAATAATGTGAACGATTTCGTCAGGAATACCACACTGCCATGCAAGTTTAGATCCAGATACGGGATGGCGGAATTTCTGTCCAAATTTTCCTTTTACAATTTTTCCATTAACCCTTTCATATTCAAGCATTTTTCCAACGTCATGAAGTAAAGCTCCTGCGATTAGATAATCCTGGTTTAATGCTTCCTCTCTAAGATCAATAACTGCCTTTGCTAGGTGTGTTACACGCTTTGTATGCTCGGTTAGTTTCCCAGAATTTTCAAAAAGAAGCGTAAAAGGCACATCATCAAGTTTATCCCATCCACCTTTTTCTGCAGCCTTTTGCCAGACTGTTACAATTTTTTCCTTTATTTCATCACTCATAATCCATTGAAGTTCCTCTGAAAAGCAAGCTTTTATATCTGTTGTCGAAGCCATATTAAACCCCCAAAATTGAATTTGTAATAAAAAATGCTATTATTAATATTGTTGCCAGATTGTTAAGCAAAAAATTGAAAAAAACAACATTGTAAAATACATTGCATGCTTTCCATTTGGAATAAAGGGAAGGAGAAGAGGTGATTTAGAGGGAAATTTGGATGGGCTCTCTAAATTCAAAACTTATTGCCTTTCCTTCCCGAAATATCCATGAATTCTTAATTGTCACCGGATTTAAGTGTCTTTTTCGCAGATAATTGTGCACACGTATATGCATCTAATTCATTATGAAATTTTTAAAATTATAATCATAGAAATCATTTTTCGATAAGAAATGTAAAGAAAATTTAAATAATAATATATTTAATATTAACTTTAAAATAAAACGAAAGATGATTACATTGGGGTCTAATCAGAGTAATAAACTTACAAAGATTGATGCATTAATAGTTGTAGTGTTAATTATTATTGCAGGAGTTGTTCTAACAAAGGCAGGTTATATAAATCTTCCAGGAGTAGAGGAACCAGAACCAATAGAACCTGAAGAACCTGAACCAACCCCTCCAATCCCAACACCCCCAACATCGATTGCCTCCGAATATGCAGGATTTCTTAGGGCAGTTTCACCGGAAGATGAAGGTTCCCATTATGATCAACTTCTAATTAGCAGGGAATGGTGGTATTTTGGCGCCATTTTAAATGGAGAAGATAGCGAACTTCAGGGTTGGACAGTTACGATTAGTTTTAATCATATGGCAGCAGGAGATTTGATAGGAACGCTCAAACCTGATGTTTTGGTTTTGACATTGAATGGACCAAACGGTGAGGAATATGGCGGTCTTATTAACAAGGAAAGGGGGCTTGGAATAATTTCAAAACCAACTTTGCAAGCAAAAACACCCGGAGTCAGTCTAAAATACGAAAAATCCTGGGCGGAAGGTCTTATGCCCGAGTGGCATGTTCATGCAGAGGATGAAAATATTGACAAGAATCACGATATAATTGTTGATCTACACTACTTTTCGCCATCTGATCCCTTGTGGACAATAGGAGAAAGAACATTTCAAAAATCTGAAAGTCTACTTGCAAGCTATGTATTTTTAGGTTGTGAAGTGACTGGCACAATAGAAATAGATGGGAGGATTTATGTTGTATCTGGCATAGGGCATCATGAACATTCGTGGTCTCCTGGAATTGTTTCAAGAGGATTAATAGGTGGATGGGATTGGTGTTACATGGCTTTTGACAATGGATGGAATCTTTACTTTACTAATTATTATCCAACCCCACAATACTTTTCAACCAAGATTTCGCAATCTAATCCGATAGCAACACTTATATTGACTACAGATAAAGGAATAACGTTTACTTCTCTAGATGATATAGAATTTCAAATTACCAAATCCGATGAAAGGATATTTCCATTTGTTAAAATGCCGGCGGAATTCAGTCTTAATGCAAAACCAAGTATACTACAACCGTTTTTGACTCCCTATAAAATTGAACTGGAATTAAGCATCATTGCAGAAAACACTTGTGAAAAAGTCTGGAAAGTACCAACATATATGGGTATGAAAGTTGGTATGAGCTCTATCGAAGGTAAGATATCTTGGACAGAAAGAAAGGATGGAAATCAGGAGGTTGAATTGATAGGTACAGGAACAATCTGGAGTATGAGGGCATTAATTTAGGACTAATTTATCTCAACAACACCTTGATCTGCATCAACATAGATATTGGCCCCATCCGAGATTTTTGAAATATCTATTTGGTCTACACAAGGAATTCCTGCCAAAATTACTCCTGTTGCAACTATTGTCTCGGTTTCTTGGTTTATTATTGCAGCGGGTGCAACATTATTCTTTTTTAATCCGTAGATTACATAAGATCCTACTGTCGAGCCCTTTCCGCAGGGAAAGACTAATATTTTACCATTTACGGATCTTCCTTCCAGAGGGTGACCTTTCTCAATTACTTTTCCTGTTTTGATGTCTATTCCACCATAAAATCCTATTGGCTCTGAGGTCATTATTGCCTCGCCTTTGGCCTTTCCTGGTGAAATCATCCGCCCTTTCATTGTTGCCCCTCCAATAAATCGTAAATATTTGAGAAAACAACCTCTTGTTTGCAAAACCCCGGTAAGTAATTTGCAGCTTTACCTGAGTTAACACCCGTAATCTTGTAGCCCATCTGCTCTATGGGTGATACAACCATGCAGGTATCTCCAACTATATGGCCGCCAGCTTTTTCAATTATATCTGTGAATCCCATTCTATCAGCAGCTTCCTTCATCATACGAGATGTACAAATCCAAAGTGGTTTTTTCAAATGTTTCCCTTCAATTTGTTTAGCGACCAATGAAATCTCCTTCAATGAGGCATGGGGACAACCTAAAATAACAATATCTGGGTTTTTTCCAGAATTTAACTTTTCGTAAGTATCCTTAAGTTCCTTTTCACCTACTGAAATAGTTTCTAAATCTTTTTTTTCTACAAGATCTGCTTCAGGTGTTAACCCCTCAACATGATACAAAGCAACAGCCCCAGATGCAGCCATTGCAGCCCCAAGCGCTTTTAATTGATCAGTATCTGCATCCTTTATTCCAATAAAATATGGGATTTTGTTTTTGACTTGTTTTCCGACATAATATCCAAGAGCTCCAAAATCCGATGAAAACTTTAATTTTGCACTGACGTCTATTTTTACCTGTGGTTGTCGTTTTTTCCAAAGATGCAGTCCATAATTTGGGGTTTTACCGCATATTGCTGCGGCCAAAGCAGAAGGCCCTCCCTCTCTGTTAGTACGAGCACCAATAACAGAGTTTGAAAACGATACAGCGGACGATTCCGACCAAGCGATATGTTCCCGAAATCTAGGAAGATTTCCAGCAAGATATGGTGTGCATGTAGAAGTAATTATAATTCCCATTTCCTTAAATGACTGCATAATTGCGAGTTGGTTTTTAGCAAATTCCTTTGGGAAACCCAGCTTTTCCCAGTTTTCAAGATCCATTCCTGCAGGATTTAGAAAGGTAAGAACTTTGACTTTTGTTCCTTTTGATGAAATATCCTTTAAAAATTCCATGCCAGGATCTCCAATTGATTTATAAGACACACCAGCTACTTGCACTGATCCTACTGGAATCATCTTGTCTGCACCATAGATATCTCCAAGTCTGACTAGTAATCTAAAAAGTCTTTCTTTTACTTCACCTTCAGAACCGTTTAGTATTTTTTCTTCATCTTTTGTAAGATGCATTAAATCTTAACCTCCCTAATTGGGCGATTATGGCTATACTTAGTTTATATATTATTTTTTTGTTGTATTCTACGACAGCTGTATAAAAAAATTAATTTAAAAGATAGAGCTCAAGAAACTCATCCCAATTCGTGTCAGCTGAAAAATCTAAACCACAATTTGAGTAAGATGGCTCATATTTTTTATAATCACTTTGAGGATTTGTAGGTGGAAAATAAATAGATAAACCATTAGCTTTTCTATGCCCTACCTGATGATACTCATCTATTAAAACATTATCAAGTTCATTTCTTATATCATCAGAAAGTTCATGTAATTTAGGCATTAAAATTCTAAACCAAGGTTTTTCAATTAAATCAACAAAATGAATAATATCTATCTGGGTCCCCATTAGTGAAGGTAGCCTCATTGGACGAGGATAATCATCTACTATTAGCCTAGCAATTCTAATTGTTCTTTTTAGAACTTGGATATTATCGATCAGAAATTTTGAATAGTTATCTATTGAGTTTACTAAATTTCCAATTCTATCGGTCCTAACAGCAGCTATTGTAAGAGCAGGAGGATAAGGCAAAATATTTGAATTTAGACAATTGATTATCGACATTATATTATACAATAATGTTCCATAATAAGGATTATTTTCTCTAAATAAATCAATTATTTTATATGAAATATCATAGGTCGACTCATCTGGATAATTCTTTAGAATGTCTGCTACTTTAGCCCATTCCATAAACATCCCATGCATCTCTTCACTACCAATATAAACATCAGTATAATTTCTAAGTTCATAGGCAGATTCAACACACCCCATTTCACATGCTGAAAAACCAATAATATCTACTCCACCGCTTTCTTTTAATGCATTTTGCATCTCATCCATGGTTATTATATCATAAGGACTTGAAGTATTTGTTATATCCATACATGCGCCTCGCCACGCTGATCCATGATCCCAAAGATTTATTACATATCTTTCCGCAGGATAATTTTGTTTGGAATAGTTAATAAAATCTCGCAGGGTTTCATAGTCCCCCATATTGATCTCGCCTTTTTCCTCTAACAAAATCCTTGATGAACTATTATCTATATACCATAATTTTGCAGGGCCATCTGGGACATCCTCTAAAACAACAATATCAACTGTATCGCTTGATGCAATTTCTTGTTGCGTGAGAAAATTAGTGAGAGGCCAACCTCCAGTCCAGTCACCATCTCCATAAAACATAAAAGTCCATTTTTTCTCGTTTGTATTTAAAGAGTCAACAAAACCGTCTAATGAAGTAGATACTGATAAAGAAGTTGATGCTAAAAGCATAATGATTATAACAACAAATGTTAATGTCCTTCCCATAAGTCAACTATTAATAAGTTAGATATATAAATGTTTTCACATAATTGTTAAATTTTATTAAGTAAAATTTTACAATTCTTAACAATTTGGTCAATTTCTTTCTTTTTTGCATTATCTATATGAATTCCGCCAATCGCAATAACTGTTTTGTCATATTTTTTACAAGCAGCCTTAGCAATTGGCGTTAAAACGATATGATCATGATGTTTATCATAGGTTAAAACATGTGGTTTTTCGCCGGATTTGCAGATCACAGCACCACCCACATGAGATTTTTCTCCACCGCCCAGTATATATATTAAATCATCACCCAGTTCCTTTTTTTCTAAAAAAACCTTGTATTTTCCTTCACCTGAGGTAATCATCTAAATCAACTTTTTTATAGGTTACTGTCTCATACTTTTTTTTATCAACATCTGAAGGAATAGTTGCATCAACGCCAACTTTTGTAGTAAGTGTTTTTTTACCAGGCTCATGTATTCCAGAAGGATCAAGGCTGCTTCCAGGTTGGTTTGGTTTTATAAAAAGGTCTTTATCTGCCCGGAAACGAGTAGCAATTGACCATTCAATTGCATTTGGGTTAAAAATATCGACATCTTCGTCAACTACCACTACGTGTTTCATACTTTTATGGCCACGAAAAGCCGCTTCTATTGCCTTTTTTCCATCATCTGGATGTTTTTTATTTATCTGTACAACTCCATGAAGCCAGGAACCTCCACCCATTGTAACTAGGACGTTTTTGCAATTAACTTCCCTACTTACCTCGTCATATATTGTCGGCTCCTTTGGCATTCCCATTAGTATCTTGTGTTCAAATCTTCCGGGGATTAAAGCTTGATACATAGCATCTTTCCGATGGGTAATGCAGTCAACCACAAACACGGGCTCTTGTCGCTCAAAATCACGGGTTTCAGTCAGATCTACAAACGGCCCCTCACGATCCAAATCCCTTGTCAATCTTCCTTCTATTACTATCTCGGATTCCGCGGGTACCTCTAAATCTTTCGTCACACATTTTACTAGGGGTGTATTATCCAGTGCATTTGCAATTGAGAATTCATCAACTCCGGGCGGGGGGCCAAGAGATGCCGCAATCATTACTGGGACAGAATTTCCAATACAAACGGCCATTTCAAGATCTCCCTTGACCTTGTCATAAGTTGTTCTGGTCTGACGATTTTTTATCAGTCTAGCAGTAAAACAATTTTTCCCAATTTTCATTAAACGATGATAAGAAACATTTCTTCCGGTTTCAGGGTCTTTAATGGTTGCAACAGTTGCGGTTGCATATTTACCCCCATCTCCATTAAGATGATACAGCAAAGGAAGTTTATCAATATCTGGATTTTGTAAAATAACCTCTTGACAGGGTCCAGACTCCAAAATTTTAGGTTTTTGGGGATTACGAAGAGAATCTACCAATTTAAATAAAAGTTTGTCTTTTGTGGTTCCCAGGCCCTTTGAAATAATGTCACGGTCTGATGTGATGCCTGCAAAAATCGGAAAGTCATAGCCTTTAACATTTTCAAAAATTGCAGGTTTTTCATCAATTGAATAAATAATATTTGCAATCTCAAATTCAACTGAAACTTCCTTTTTTATCCTAGTTAGTTTTTCTTCTTTTTCAAGAGAAGAAAGGAATTTTCTCAAATTCATGTTATATTATCCCTTCCCTAACAACTCCAATTTTTGTTTTTAAAACCTTAAATCCTTCCTTCTCAATGGCATTAGCGACTTCTTCCTGCAAATCTTTTCCAGGGGTTAATGCAATCATGTTGCCACCCAAGCCGCCCCCAGTTAGTTTTGCACCGTATGCACCGGATTCTCGGGCAATGTTAACTAAAAAATCAAGCTCTCTTGAAGAAACTTCGATCTGTTGTAATAATTTATGATTCTCATTCATCAGTTTTCCAATTTCCTTAAAATTCTCTTCTTCAAGTGAACGTTTTGCTAGATATGCAATGTTTTCGGCCCTATCAAATATCTTTTGATATTTTTCTGGGTTTTTCTCCCTTCTTTCCCTAACACCTTGAACAGCTGCAGTTGTATTTGCAACTTTTCCGGTATTGCCTATAACAATTTCTACTGGATTCGACAGGCGGATTTTATTCATAACGTTAGTATCATCTTTTTGAAACCAAATTAACCCCCCATATGTCGATGCTGTGTTGTCTATTCCAGATGGTGTGCCATGATATCCTTTTTCTCCCTCATATGCAATATCATTGATTTCCTCGTCTGTTAGATTTAAACCGTAATGCTCGGAAAGTGCACGAGCAATTGCAACACATGAGGCAGCGCTAGCGCCGATCCCACTTGCTGCGTACAGATTTCCCCCTAACTCTATTTCGATTCCTGCATTATTAATATCTATGTCCATTTTTGTTAAAATTCGGTTGAGAGAATCTTTTTGTTGTTCCAATTTGTCTTCTTTGTAGCGGGGTGTTGCATCTCGGTGATCTTTTAAAATAATCTCCGAGCTTTCAGATGGATTCACCCTAGCAAGAGTATACTGTCCAATAGCGGATACAATTGCTGGTACCCCATATACGACAAAATGTTCATTAAATAAAATCGCCTTTCCAAAACCTATGCCCTCGCCGGTCATTTCTACCACATAGATTACTAAATGAATTATATTCTGATAAAATACCATAATCCATTAATGTTTTTTATGCTTGCGGTTTAAATTTCGTAAAAACACAGAATTAAATTTATAACTTCATTATATTCATAATTATCAATGAAGAAAAAAATTAGAAATGAACTTAAACTATCCAGAGAAAATTTAAAGCCAAACGAAATAGATAAAAAAAGTTTAGCTATTAAAGAAAAACTCTTTGCAACTAATGAATTTAACAAATCACAAAACATATTATTTTACGTTTCTTATGATAACGAAGTAAAAACCCATGAAATGATAAAGGAAAGTATGGATATTGGGAAGACAGTTTGCGTTCCATTTGTTAAAAAAGATGAGTATACGATTTTACCCATCAAACTTGAAAACTGGAATGATCTAGAGATTGGCTCATATAATATTTTGGAACCTAAGCTGGATAAATTAATGGAATTTCCTTTAGAAGAAATTGAAATAATAATTGTTCCAGGTATTGGATTTGACACCCGCGGCAATCGCATTGGTCACGGGATGGGTTATTATGACAGATTACTTAGGCGTGCAAAAAATTGCTTTAAGATAGGATTGGGCTTTCATTGTCAAATTGTTGAGTACATTCATGCAGATTCTCATGATATAAAACTAGATATGGTAATAACTGAAAAAAAAATCATATAAATGTAAAATTTAAGTAACAATATCTTTTAGTTTGTTTTCTTCTATTGCCTGCTCTATTTCCATGGCAATTCTATCTCCATAGCTGATGGAATCTCCATACAAATAACCAGAATGAGGAGTAAAACGAGTAAGAGGACTACCGGGAATTCTCATCGAAACATCAAAGACCACCATCTCCTCCCTGCCTTTATCAGCAGCAATCGCGCCCTGCAAAGCAAATGGGCCAATAATTCCAGGAGGGCATTCCTTCTTTGTTATTTTTACAAATTTTTCCCCTAAATCAAAGATTTTTTCGATAATTGACTCCTTGGTTGTAGCTGCGATATGTCCTGTCTCGATTATTTTTGGCCGCAGGTATTTTAAAACTTCCAATTGTTCACTTGCGGGAAGACGGATCAATCCATCAAGGTTTGTTTGTCGTCTTGTATCTGTACCCATTATCTCTAGTTCGTCGTTAATTACAGAATAAAAATAGTTGAAATTTATCTGTGCACCGATTACATATTCTTCTATTACAGCTTTTTCCAACGCATCCTTCGTTATTGTTTTTTTATCAAGTAAATTTTTTGCCTTATTTTGATAATCTTGATAATTAGATGCGTAAAAAAACGCTCTTTCGTATCCTCTTATTGCTTCGTTAACCTTGACAATTACAAGACGATCGATATCTTTGGGTGATTTGAAAATTTTTGGAAATCTGATGCCAGCTTTTTCCAATAGATAATATTGATTCTTTGGCACATCTCTTTCTTCTAGTTTTAGCATTCCACGAGTTCCAAAAATAGGTACAAGAAAATCATTTTCAATATCTGCAAAATTAAAATATACCCAAAAATATCTGTTGTGAACAAAGATTGTATTTTTTTCGCGCAGCGATTCCTGGATATCTTTTCCGATTATGTCAGAAAATTTGTCTAGCACTATTGTTTCGTCAATGCATCCCCTGCCGTCTTTACGCTTCTTGTAGTACTTTGTATAGGTTTTCTCCCTACCTTTTTGACAAACAGCTATTGTACGAAAACCTAATTTTTTTGCTCCTCTGCAAACATCAAGACCAGAATGTCCACCGAGAACACCAATGGTTATATTTTTCTTATCATACGAATCAATTATTTCATAAATTTTCTCTCTATTGATCATATAAAGATTAACCACCTACCAATTTTTTCTATTTGAATTTTGGCCTTTTAGATAAATGAGTCGACAAAGGCAATATTGCCTGAGGAAAACCTTTAATCTGGGGCTTTATTAGCTCAAATAATTCATTTAATGAATAGGATCTATTGCTGTCACCAATACTTTCCACTCTAAATCTGGGAGTGAATTTCTGACTTATTTTTTCTTTTTCTCCGACAACAATAATTATTGGAATCCATTCCTTTTCCGCATCTCTAATTTTACGACTTACACTTTCCTCTCGGTCATCAATATCGGATCTAATATGATATAACTCTGATAAATTGTTTAAATCATTAACATATTTTTCACAATCATTAATAAATTCATCTCCGACTGGTATGAAGCGAATCTGAGTTGGCGAAATCCATAACGGAAGCATGGGTTTCTGACCCTTGCTCATTTTTATCGCCTCTTTTTCAAGCAATGCATAAATTACCCTTTCAATTGCGCCAGATGGACTACAATGAAGAATCAATGGATGCTTCTGAGATCCATCTTTATCAGTGAATCTTATATCATATCTTTCTCCATTTTCTATATCAATTTGATCTGTGCTTAAGGCTGATGCCTTATCTGACATATCTACAAAATTGAACTCAAATTTTAATATAAAATAAAAAATTCTTTCATCCCACATCTCTAATAAAATGGGTTTTTTAAGTTTTTTAACTAAGTCTAATATAAACTCCTTGTTTTTTTTATAAAAATCCTTGGTTGTCCGAAGGGCCATCTCTATATCATCATTTTGAATTCCAATATGTTTTAAAACACTCAGACTTAGATCAAATCTTACCTTAAACTCATTCATAGCCATTTCTAAATCTGAAACCAGTGCATGAACATCAGGCATTGTAAAAGCTCTAAGTCTTCTCAGCCCAGTGAGTTCACCAGATTGTTCTCTTCTGAAAGAATACCTTGTTAGCTCATAGATTTTAAGGGGTAAATTCTTATAGCTAATTGTTGCATCATGAGCCATTAAAAACTGTCCGAAACATGCTGCAAATCTAAGGAAAAAATTTCTCTTATCACTTTCTATCTGATATTGTCGTGCAGGAAATCTTTGTAAGTACTTTGATAGTGTCGGGTGATCCATATCATACATTATGGGGGTTTCTACTTCCAGTCCGCCGTATTCCACCACCCTTCTGTTTACATATTCCTCAATTAATTTTTTTATAAACCTGCCCTTTGGATAAAATCTCATGTTTCCTCCATCGGAGGCAGGTTCGTAATCCGCTATTTCCAATTTTTGCATTAACTTAACATGGGCCGGTTCCTGTTTGACTGCTCTTGATTTTTCTTTTTCATAAAATGAAAATTTTCTTAAATTTTCGTGCCCGTCAAAATTAAATTCGCCGACATCACGCAAATCCCCGTCTTCTGTCAATATGTACCAATAAGAACTAAGTTTTCTTTCTTTTTTCAATGATTCTGATTCCTCGTCAACTGGAATAATTTCACGAGAAAGCTCTGAAAGAGGATGTCCCTTGCAAGATATTTTAAAAGATTTGTACCAACCAAAAGGCGAGCGTTTTACATTGTAATTATTTTGTTTTAATTCATACTCAATTTCAATTAATATTTCTTGTGCCTTTTTTGGACTTGCTAAATTACTTGATAAATGAGCATAAGGATAAAGCATTATGTTTTTTACTTTTAGTTGCTCAGCAGTTTTTATTATTTCATCAACTGCTTGTTTGACAGATTGGCCAGGAGATTTTTCATCTACTTTTTCTACAGCCGTAAAAGCAGTGAGCGCCTCATCAAGCCTACCTTTTTTAATATCTGTTTCTTCAGGTTGCTTGATGGCCTTGTCTTTAACCTCATATTCAATGAAATCACTATGAATTAATAATAACTTCATATAGACTCGACTCCCGTAAACAAATTAACCGTTTTTAAAGATAATGTTATCAGTGTATTGGGGGAGGCGGCGGAGGTGTTAAACACCGTCACAAAAAAATTTATTCGAACGTACTTGCAATCCCATCTCTCCGCCTAATTTAGAATAAACTTTTGAATATAAGTAAGTTTCGATAAATAAAAATAATAATTTTTATTGGCTAGAATAATCTGTTATTAGGAGAAAAATTACATCAATATTTAGTCTAGAAAAAGAACTAAATCAATTGTGATTGATCGTAATTAAATGATTTTGCGGTAGGATTCTGCGTCTAGTAATTTGTCAAGCTCTGTTTTATCGGTTATTTCCATTTCGATTAGCCATCCATCATCGTAAGGATCTTGGTTTACAGTTTCTGGCGCATCTTCAAGTTTTTTGTTTACATCCAATATTTTTCCGCTTACTGGCGAATATATTTCGGAAACAGATTTAACTGACTCGACAATGCAAAGTTCCTCTCCCTTTTTAATTTCTTTTCCGACGGAAGGCAATTCGACGAATACGATATCAGTAAGCTCAGATTGTGCATGGTCAGTGATACCTACTTTGGCTTTGCTACCTTCAACCTTCAACCACTCGTGGGTTTCAGTATATTTTAAATCCTCTCTAATATCTTCTCCCATAATTAATCACCTTTAATTATTTTCAGCCCAATCCTTTTTTACAAAGGGCGGTTTTACAACTTTTGCTTCAACAGGTTTGTTTCTTATAATTATGTCAAGTGTTGAATCCTTATCACGAAAGTCTGGGTCAACATATGCCATTGCAATGCCTTTGTTTAAGCAAGGTGATAGAGTCCCGCTGCTTGCAACTCCAACATCTTTCCCATCTTTTTTAACCTGACATCCATGTCTTGGAATTCCTTTGTCGATGCATTCTAAATAAGTTAAACGTTGGAAGTCTCCCTTTTCTTTTTGTTTTAAAATTACTTTTTTACCAATGAACTCATGGTCCCAGTTTATAGTCCATCCCAAAAGTGCTTCAAGTGGTGTTCTCCCTCCCTCAAATTCGTTACCAGCAAGTATAAAGCATTTCTCTAGTCTAAGAGTGTCTCGTGCACCGAGGCCAATTGGTTTAATTTCAAATTCTTTTCCAGCATCAAGTATCTTATTAAATACATCATTGGCATTTTTTGCTGGAGTAATTTGAAGCTCAAATCCCAGTTCCCCCGTATATCCAGTGTGTGAAATAATACAATCGGTGTCTGCTATTTTGATGTAACGACATCCAAAAAATTTCACTGTTCCGATGTCAACATCGGTTAATTTCTGTAATGTATCCCTGGATTTGGGACCCTGAATTGCAAGAATGACATAATCTTTTGAAACGTTATCAGCTTTTGCGCTTAGATTGTATTCTTCAGCCTTTTTATTTAGCCAGTCGTTAACTATCGATGCCATTCCAGCATTTGGAATCATCATGTATTTGTCATCGAGATGCATAAAGATGGTATCGTCAATAATTGTACCATCTTCCCTTAATATCTCCGTATACTGGCTCATTCCATTGCCAATTCTTGATGCATCTTCTACAGTTGTAAGACTAATTAATTTTTCAGCATCACGACCAGTAATCCATATGTTACTCATATGAGAAACATCAAAAAGACCAACCTTTTTCCTCACTGCCAAATGTTCGTCCTTTATTGATGAATATTGTATGGGCATTTCAAAACCTGCAAATTCCGTAAATTTTGCGCCCAACTCTTTGTGTATTTCGTGTAACGGTGATCGATGCGCCATATTATCGGCGATGTGAATAAGATTCCCCTAGTTTAACATTTCGACAAAAGAGTTTATCTTAAAAAAACTATACACAAGTATGAAATCTACGGAAATTTCAGGCGTTTACAAGCTAAAGGGAAAAATCTTTACCGAAAATCCTACTGACTGCAGGGGTCTAAAAATTTATAATGAAAGATTGATTTCTTACAAAGGCAAAGAATTTCGCTCATGGAATCCCTATAGAAGCAAACTTGCCGCAGCTATTCTGAACGGATTTACATCGATTCATTTTTCTTCTAAAAACAAGATTTTATATTTGGGTGCAGCAACTGGAACAACGGTTAGCCATTTATCAGATATATTAACCGAGGGAACTATTTATGCAGTAGAATATTCCCCACTGGCTGTAAAAAAGTTATTGGAAATCTGCAAGGTGAGAAGCAATATCGTGCCAATACTTGCTGATGCTAACCATCCAGAAAGATATCTCTCATCGGTTCCAAAGGTTGATTTTATCTATCAAGACATAAGTCAGAGAAACCAGGCAGACATTTTCATTGATAATGTAAATATATTTCTTAAACAGGATGGCGAGGGTATTTTAATGATAAAGGCCAGGAGCATAGATGTTTCAAGTAGCCCAAAAAAGATTTATGATGCAGTTATTGACAAAATAAAAAAACAAAAATTAAATGTGAACAATCTTATTGATTTGTCCCCATATGAGAAAGATCACGCGGCAGTTGTAATTGCTCCATAATCTTAAAAACATGTAAACACTTTCGGTTCTTGTTTTAAGGTGTCAAGTTGAAATCCACATTCGTAACTCGTCTAATGAAACTTTTTTTACCAATTTTAATTGGATTAGGAGTTTTTGGCGCAATAGGTCTACTTATGCCGGATTTGACGAGACTAGAATATTGGTCGTTAGTTACAGGATATTTTTTCCCGCCTTTAGGTAAGGAGTCTATAATTCCTATTGGTGTTGCAAGAGGATTTCATCCGATTCTAATCGCACTTTCTATTGCATTTGTTGACATTGTTGTAGCAATGTTTTTGGTCTGGAATTACGATCTTGCAAAAAAGATACCACTGATCGGCAAATTTATGATTAAGGTTGAGGAAAAGGGAAGAAATGTTGAAAATAAATATGGGTGGATTAAACCTCTTAGATTTGCCGGCATTGTTATTTTTGTAATGGTACCTTTCCAAGGATCTGGAGGTTTAGTTGCCTCAATAGTAGGAAGATTTATTGGAATGAAGCCATGGAACACTTTTATTGCAATTACAATAGGGGCAATCACCGGATGTCTTTTGGTAGCAACTTTTTCAAAGGCTTTTATGATTTTTGCAGAAATAAATATGACATTAACAATTGTTTTAGTTATCTTACTAGCAATAATTGTAATAAGCTATTTTGTTGCAAAAAAAGTAAAAAAACCAAAGAAAATTATATCTCGGCATTAATTTCCTTTAACATTGTATTTGTCACATATGTTGGTGCTTCGTAAAGTAAATCTTTGTATGGAGAAGGCGGAATGACATCTGATTTACTTAGTTTTTTGGCTCTGGATACATGTCTTATGATTTCCTCAATATAAAGTTGTTTAATTTTTGATTGATTCTCTGCAAGTTTTTTCTTGATTGCTTTCATTTTCAAAGAGCCGTTATCAACAGTTTTATTTTCGAGTTTTGTTAAAAGAGGGACTACTACACTATTGATCATTTCTCCCTTTTCAAGATCAACAAGATCATCAGCTAGCTGGTAGGCCAAACCTATTTCTCTACCATAGTCAGCTAAAATATCCAGAATCTCGCCCGATGCTTCAGCCTCAACGGCACCTGCTTTGCATGCTGAAGAAAATAGCGAAGCTGTTTTCATATTGATTATTTTGTTGTATTCGTTAAATATTCTTGATTTAGTTGATAATTCATCAGAATTATTGTTTTTTAATTCCTTCATGTTGAAATTTACTTCTTTGAGCTCACCACATAAAATTTCAGCCCATGTATCAACATAAAGCTTGGCAATTTTCTCTCCATGTGTAAGGGCTATATTAAATCCGATAGCTAGCATCTTGTGCCCATTCAACAAAGCCTTTGGCACACCCTCCTTGATGTATAATGCAGGTGTTCCCCTTCGTTCTTTATCCTTATCGATTATATCATCATGGACAAGGGAAGCGGTATGAGCTAGTTCTATACTTACCGTTCCTTCTAAAGCCCGTTGGTACTGATAAGGTGTTTCTTTACCACCGGTACAAACTTTAAAAGAAAGATGAGCAAGTAAAGGTCGCAATCTCTTACCTGATTTTAAAATTAATAATATATCTTTATCAGTTATTGAAGACCTGATTTTTTTTTCGATATCCACCTTTGTTGTTTTAAAAAAAGCATCGAGACTCAGCACCTGGTTTTTCATCATGTAACTTCCCCCATTAATGCAGAGTACTGTACTCAGCGAAATAACAGGTCTTATTATACTAATTATGCTTCGTTGTTTATATAAATTTTCCCTTTTTTAAACTATTGAATTTAAGATATTTAGCAGCCTTTCAGCCGCAATACAGCGGTTTGAGTTTTAGTAATGTCAAATTAAGTGAATATGTTTAGGTTTAAATTCTTTGGCAATGAGGTAAATTTCACTACTGCTCTTACGGGAAGCAGATGGTGAAAACCTCCATAATGTCCCAAAAGACGTCTTTACTTCATTAATAAATTCTGGCAAATCACTACCCGTGAAAATTTTACAGATGAATTTTCCTCCTTCTACTAGAAACTCTCGGGCAACTACCAGGGCCTGCTCACATAAAAAAACAGATCTAGCTTGATCAACAGAATAATTTCCAGAAATATTGGGAGACATATCAGAAAGTACAACATTTACCTTTCTTCCAGCGAGTTTATTTTTTAGTTCAATTAGAGAATTCTTATTAGCTACGTCACCTCGCAGAAACAAAGCCCCTTCTAAAGGTTCTATAAAGGAAAGATCAATTCCTATAACTATGCCATCATTTCCGATTAACTTTCTTGCTACTTGGCTCCATCCGCCAGGGGCAGCACCAAGATCCAAAACAACATCGCCTTGGTTAAAAATCGAGAATTTATTGTGAATTTGGAGAAGTTTGAAAGCTGATCTTGCTCGATAGCCTTCCCGTTTTGCCTTGTTATAATAAAATTCTTTCTTTTTTTCTGAATACCATCTGGTCATATACTTTTAGAGAATAATGTCAATATCAAGTCTTTCTGCAAGCTCCTTGTATCTGTTACGTATTGTTACTTCCGTAACTCCCGCAACATCTGCAACCTCTCTTTGGGTTCTTCTTTCACCGCATAGAATTGAGGCAATATAGATGGAAGCAGCTGCTACGCCTGTTGGTCCTCTACCGCTGGTTAATTCTTTATCTGCCGCATCCTTTAAAATTTCAATTGCTTTTGACTGAACGTCCCCAGTTAGCTTTAATTCGCTACAAAAACGAGATATATAATCCTGGGGTGATGTTGGCATTAGTTTCAATCCAAGTTCCCTTGCAATAAATCGGTAGGTTCTTCCAATTTCTTTTCGTGAAACTCTTGAAGACCCTGCAATCTCATCAAGGGTTCTGGGAACATTACACTGTCTACAGGCAGCATACAATGCAGCAGCTGAAACCCCCTCGATGCTTCTACCTCTTATAAGATTTTTTAAAACTGCTTTTCTGTAAATCATTGCTGCCGTTTCTCTTACGTTTCTTGGTAAACCCATGCCAGAGGCCATTCGGTCAAGTTCAGATAATGCAAAAGCCAGATTACGCTCTGTAGCATCACTGATTCGAATTCGCCGCTGCCATTTTCTTAAACGATACAATTGAGCACGATTTCTAGTTGGAATAGATTTACCGTAAGAATCGCGGTTTTTCCAACCTATCATAGTACTTAAACCTTTATCATGAATAGTATAGGTCATTGGTGCTCCAACACGGGCACGTTTCTCTCGTTGATCACTGTCAAATGCTCGCCATTCCGGACCGTGATCAATAAAATCTTCATCTATAACAAGACCACAGTCTTCACAAACTAATTCGGCACGTGAGTAATCTTTTGTCAAATGGGTGCTACCACATTCTGGACATTGAGTAATTTCTTCAATACTGGGCTTGTCTTTCTTCTTAGATTGAGCCTGAACCATAAAATATTTGCCTCCCGTAAATTTTTTATACTTTTCGGTAAGCTTATTAATGGCATATAAGAAGTTATATATAAATATTTCTTTGGTGGGGGCTTTGCACAAAGGGGGTTGCCCATGGGCACGAATAACTCGCCCATGGGCGAGTTCTCGTGGGCAGGTTTGGTTTTGTACGAGAGTTTGGTTCTGTTGAATTTGACGGTGTTTAGTTTACGGTGTTGAATCTACGGTGTATTTATAATGAAAGGATGAAAAATTTGATAATACAGATTTCCATATTTATATCATGAAGGATAGATTTATTCCTGGGGAAAAAATGGTGAAAGAATTGATTGCTCCAGGCATACCATTTTTTGAATTAGTTAAAACTATAAAAAAAGAAGTTATTAAATATAATAAAGAAAACCTATTGACTTGGTTAACTGTCACGTCTATTTTACCTGGAAATGAAAAATATCAGTTTAGATTCATGGTAATTAAGCATATAATTTTAAACATTTCAAAATCAAATTTTAAGAATAATGATCTTAATGAAAAATCGATATTAGAAATATTATCTAAGACTAATTCTTTTAATTGGTATACACACGAAGATTGGACGCCACTTTCAAATGATACTTCCATGCAATTCGGTTTAAATGGAACTATCTATAACTTTTTACCAAGTGGTTTAGAATTCCCTGAAAAATTTCTTGAACGAATTGTTACAAGATATGCTGAGTTTGAAAAAGATATTAAAACTAAACAAAAATATTCAATTACTTCAGAGTTAATTAAAATATTACAACATCAGACATTGATTATAGATTTTATTGAGAAAAACAAAGCGAATACTAAAAAAGTTGATAATTTTACAATTCCTGATAAGAAAGTCATAAAGAACTGGGAAAACGAATCTTTATCATCACCTTCATTCTCAAAATCTTTATGGAAAAATAAAATTTCCGATATTTCAGATCCGAAATCTATTGAGGATTCAGAAAAATTTTTTGTTGAGAATCCTATTACCTTTGGAAAAAATTATGTTCCTTATTTGTTATTGATTTCTCTTGATAAAAAGGTAACAAAATTTCTAAAAAATAATTTTAATAAAAAATTAAAGATTAGATTAACAAATCAGCTCAAGAGAGATATAAATTTGTCTATATCTGAAATTGTCCTTTTAACTTCTATATTCACAGATTTTTCTATTGGCAGTTGTGATAAAAAAATTGATTTCGGAGTTTCTTTTGACAAAAAATTCTTTATTTTTTTATTACTTGAGGAGACATTTGATGAAGGAGATCTTAAAAAAAGAATAAATGAAATCGAAGAAACATTTTTAAAAACTAAATCAGAATTCAATAAAGATTCTATTGAAATCAAAGCTTTTAATCAAACACAAGTAATTGAAGGTAAACTAGAGCCTTTTTATGTCATTGTTACGGATGATCTTGAGAGCAGAAAGGTTGTTTTTAAAATTAAAAAAGGAGAACATTTTTTCCCAATGTCTTATAGTTGTCTTAGACATATATTTGAAGACATATATGATAATGATCTGTCGTTAGTTTATTTTTCAAAAATTCTTAAAAAATATTTA
>CAZTMK010000001.1:120163-142830 GCA_964615235.1 uncultured Thermoplasmatales archaeon | reverse complement strand
ATATGATAATGATCTGTCGTTAGTTTATTTTTCAAAAATTCTTAAAAAATATTTAGAATTTTCTCGAGATTACATATTATTTTTCTTTTCTTTTTGTGATTTTTATGAATGGATAACAAATACGGAAAATGTCAGTTATGGAGTTCAACACATATTGACAAAAAAGGGTAAGCCTCCAATTCTATTTATAAATCCTCATGCCTGGGGAGAAGGTGATAGGAAAAAAATAAAAGAAAGACCAATGCTTGATCTGAGACCTGAAGGATTTAGGCCATATTCCTTTAAAGTAAAAAAAGAATCAGATTTGATATATTATGCATATAACAATATCTTGAATTTTGAATTTCGTTGTTTTTTTGATAAACCAGAGATTTATTTTATAATTGATAGGGGAAAATTTAGCTCTTTTGATGAAATTAGTATTTGTACATTTATTCAATTATTTTTAACAAGATACCTTAGGACGTTTAAAGATTATAAGATACCTTTAGATAATAAAAATAAAAAAATTCATATTGAGATTATTACCAGAGATATTTTATTAACCAATAAAAACTTCAAAAATTTACCAAAAGATAAAGAACCATTTTTAATACTTGAAGGAAATGTTAATAATTATTTGATTATAATTGATCCAATATCATTTATTAAGTTTTTTAATTCATATCCAGTTAATATTTTGAAATGTTTTATTGATGCAATTATTCAGAAGCTTGTAAGTAAAAAACATTTTAAGATAGTTACAAATAAACTTTTAGAAATTGAGCCATTAAAAAGTAATAAAATCACAATGATAAACTCAGTATCTGATACTTATGATAGTTATCTTTTTTATCCAACAAAACTTGATTATTTTGATGTTGAGATAGACTTACATGAAAGATTTAATTCTCTGAGATCCGGTGTTTATAGAGATAAAAAAGCAGAAGATGTAATAAAAAAGGTTTACAATTATTTATTAAAAAAACTTCAAAAACAAATTTGTTGTTATGATTTAAACGATTTTATTAAATTTTCATATTCAGAAATTGAAAGAAGTTTTAAAGCAAGAAAGAAAGCAGTTTATAACTTTATTTTACAACAAAATTTACAATTGGATTATGATTCAAGAGAAATTATCCAAGAAGAGTTAAATAAACTCAATAATTATTCTCCCTCTTGTAGATATTTACTCGAACAAGCAATTTTTTTAGACATTAATGGTAAAAAAAATATTACTATTGAAGATTGGAAAGCATTAATACCAATTGCTGAAAAAATTCTTAATTTTGCTTTTATTAGTGATTTTTTACATTATCTTTCTGATTATATTGATATTAAATTGGAAGTTAAAACAGAAAATGGTTTTATTGTTACTCCAATAATTGAAGAAAATCCTTTGGATCGTCATATGGAGCGTTATATAGATGGTTTAAAAAATTTTGATATGTCTCAAATAATAAATCCTATAGATAAGATAAAAGGGGAAAAAATTGAATCTATGCAGAAGAACCCAGATGCATCTACGATTAAGAGTGCTATTAAAGGTTTTAATGCAGTTGCTGAAACTGGAAACTTTAAAAAATTTAATAACGAACTCCAAAAAATTTTTGGTTTTAGATTATTACATTTTTCATTTGTAATTAATATAATGACTCACTTACCTCCTGATAAGTATAGTATAGTAAATATAGAGCATTCTGAATTAATTGATTTCATTAATAAAAAAACTGGATTTGAAAAAGATATTATATCTAATGTATTAGATTTTTTAATTTTATTTAATGATGAACTTGAAAGAAAACCTATAGAGCCCTGGAAGGTAAATACTAGGAAAGATAGAATTACAGCTAAACCTTTGGTAAAAAATGGAAATAATATTATTTTTGCACCTGAAGTAATAATTTTTGTAGAGGAAAACGTCCGCCGTCATTTTATCGAGGGAAAATGGCATTATAATCAAGATGAGATTCCAAAAAGTTTAGAGAAAAGACTAAACATTCTTCAAAAAGACTCATCTCACGAATTTGAAAAAGAAATTTTTAATGTATTAAAGAAATATTGCGATTTTTGTGAGATTAATTTATGTTCTAAGGACAAGAATGACAAATGTTTAATTAATATAAAGGAAAAATGTCCTGGTGAAATTGATCTTATTTCTATTCATAATAAGGATAAGCAAATTATTGTCTGGGAAGCAAAACATATTGAACAAAGTTTTGGTTCACGAGAAATTTCTTATGATTTAATTGAGTTTACTGATTCAAAAAAAGGATATTTAATAAAAATTAGAGAAAAAGAAGAATTTATTAGAAGATCTATAAGGCCAATTTTAGATTATTATAATATTAATGATAAGGATGGATGGAAAGTTAATTATTGCATAGTTGTTTCATCAGATATTATTGTAAAGACGATTCTTGAAAAAAAATATAATATAATTAATTTCTATGATTTGGAGCAGTTTATCAAAAATATAATTTAATAATTATGATTTTGACATTAGAAGATCTTCAACATATTGCTCAAGGAGAAAACATGGCTTCAATATTAATAAGGGAATATGAAAAAATCAAATTTGATAGAACTGTTAGGTAATGCAAACCACTATTCATTATCCCCAAATGACAAGATTTAACTAAACACTCCTTCTGATACTCTTGTAAATCCTTCCTTTATACCGTTTTCTATGCGAATTAACGCCACAACTACCATTGTAATGAGAAATTGTAAAACATATATTTCGATTTTCCCCCATCCTTTTCCAGAAAGATGTTTATCCATGTCAAGTTGTTCTTTCATTATTCCATGTAAAGATTCACATAGATTTCTTCTTGATTTAATGTACTCGTAAATATGCTTATTCTTCTCCCTAATTTTCCAGAATTGATTTCTATGATAAGCTCCCACACATCCATATTTTTCGTGTTTTAACAAATAATTCAGAAGATCTTTTATAGCTAAATTATCCTGATTTTCAAAATCATAATTTTTCCACATTTTTTGATATACTTTCTGAATATTTTCAAAAGTACCATCTTCTCTAAAGATTGTGCCTTTTGCAAGATTGAAGTAACATTTAACGTCAAACATCAAAGGTACTATTGCCCAATTTTTCAAATTACCATAATGATTATCACCATATATTTCTTTAAAATTAAAATTTAATTTCTTGATTTTTTTAAGTAACGGAATTAGATAATTACCGTCATACTCATTTGCTCCACTAATTTTTACTGCCAAAGGAATTCCAGTATCAAGACAAACAGCGATATGCACTTTTATCATCTTGCCTAAGGAATATCCTTTAGAGTAATGCGCATTAAAACTACCAACTGGATCGTTTGGTAAAGTTTCAAGTGGCATTGAATCAACACCGACTTTTTTTCCCAAAAATATGTTTTCTCTTTCCATTTCTGTTTTCAATTTAGTTAGCAAAATATCAAACAATCTTCTATGTCCTTTCAAACCTAAATAGTCATAATAAAATCTACTAATTGTTCTTCTATTTGGAGTAATAAAACTTCCATCTCCATTAGAGTGAAAACCTAATCTTTCTGCACTATTGTTTACGTTATTTTTAATACGTTCCTCCAAAGCTGTAACCCATCGAAGCTTGCTAAGACGTTGAAAGGGAATTAATTTAATCATTGAATCTAACGGATAATGAAAATGACTTTCTCTTGGATTATAATTCTGAAAAATATGTTCATATCCCTCATCTAATTTTAAATAACTTAGAAATTTAGCTGGTTCAATTGAATGATTCTTGTCTGGGTTATAGAAAAAACGCTCTGCTTTTGAATCTAATGATAAATTATTATGCTGTATATTTGTAATAAAAGTCCAGCAATTATCTATTTTTGAGTCGTCCATATCATTTTCCCAGTTAATTTCTAAATGAAAATGATTATTATCTACCTCTTCTATTTCTTCAGTTGGGGGTTTGATACTCAAGCTATCAGACCTTCTGGACCCGGGGAAGTAGTAGCTTCCCTTGGTCATTTTAATTTTTAAGATTATAATTGCAAACTTATTGTAATATACTATGGGTATATAAATCTTACCTATGATAATATATTGTGAGTAAATTTAATATAGCAGATATTCTAATTACCCTGAGATGCCGATTAAAGAAATCAAGGTTCTGAAATGTATCTGTGAACGGTGCAAACATGAATGGATTACAAGGAGTAGTGAAGTTCCGAAGGTTTGCCCGAAATGTAAAAGCCCATATTGGAATACTCCAAAGAAGCAGATATAAGGAATTTTTTTCCCATCCCACTCTCATTTATATCATCCCATAATGTTGATGAAAATAAATTACGAATGGGTTAAATCATATTTCAAATTTTTGATGCCAAAAAAAGTAAGTATTAAATATAATTGATATGATACATTTGAGGAAATGGACGGTATCAACGAAAAGATTCTGTCAACAACAGTTCGTAGAAAGATACTTGAGGAATTAATAAAGATGGAAAAGGCAAATGCTTATGAAATAGCAAAGAATACTGGTATTCCTGATGCTGCTGTAAGTAAGCATCTCAAAATACTAAGGGAGACAGGATTTGTCGAGGAACCTGATATTGACATCTCGGAGGGGAGATTAAAAAAAATATATACTCCTTCTCCTAATGCAGAAGATATTCTAATTGAATATTGGTATAAGGAAATAAGCGAAACCCCCGTTAGTATTCAAAATATGATTAGAAGGAAATATTGTGGAAGTAGGGAGGATTAGTTATGGTAGAAACAAAAGTTTTAGATGTTAAACTGGATGATTTGGGGATTGATGTATGTAATATTAGAAGTGGCGAATGGAATTATGACGAAGAACTTGTAAGTTCTGTTAAGGATAATGGCGTTTTGGAGCCTTTGCTTATTAGAACCTCTACTCCAGAAAGTGGTTTTAAATATGGAATAATAAGTGGATCGCGAAGATACCATGCATCTATGGATGCTGGGTTAAGCACTGTTCCGTGTATTGTGAAAGATGTTGATGATGTTACTGCTATTGGAATATCAATAATGGAAAATCGCCATAGATCCGATATTCCAGGCTGGATGTATGCTGATAAAATTCGAAAAATGAGCGATCTTATTAATCATGGAACAGGAACAGAAAAGAAAGTTAGGATTATCATTGCAAAAACTGGATTGTCTAGAGCTTCAGTATATGATTATTTGGCTATTACTGATCTACCAGAAGAAACACTCGAATTAATGAAAGAACCTGAGAAACGTTCAGAGAAAGTGAAAGAGTTTGTAAAAATCAGTCCACCGGGTGGACTGGTTGATAAGCCTCTTTCTAAAGACAAAGCAGTTAAAATTGCTACTCGACTGAAGGATTTTTCTGACGAGAAAAAATTTGAGGTAGGCCGTTTTATTTCTGGTTTAAAAGAAGATACTGCAATGGAAGTCATTGAGAAGGTTCGTGTTCATCCAGAAAAACCTCTAACTGAGATAAAGAAAATGGTTGAGGGAATTCCAAAAAGTGTAACATGGATACCACAATTTGATTGGGAACCAAATTTGATTCAAGCTTTAGATCAGGCTTGTATGAAGAAAAATATCGATAGAAAAAATCTCGTTACAAACTATGTAAAGGAAGGTCTAAAGAACGACGGCTTCCTACAATAAGAAATTATTGAATATTGGAGGGTAAATCATGCCCGAAGAAGGACAAGTAATTGAGAGAAAATATGTAGCATCTTTGACAACAAATAGCTTGAAAGAAATATTGAACTTATTTCCATATGATGAAAATGAATCAAAATTTTGCATAACCAAGTTAAGGGCAAAAGCTTCAAAAGGAGAAAAAGAAACTCCGCTTATTGAAGATCCCTCTTTAGGAATTGAAGGTTATTTAGATAAGAGAAAAGATGCATTTTATATGGACTATAATGTGAAATTTAATGATAATGGTAAAATTCAAAATCCAATTAACAGAGTAGCGATAAATAAAATAATCGGTGACCTATCAAAGCTCGGTCTTGATGATGCTGCTGTAGACGAAGTGCAACTGATGATTAAGGATAGAGAATTAGGAAAAGTTGCTGGAATTGATGAAGATTTATTTTCATTGACACTAATTTCTGATCCTGTTGATGGAGATCTTGACAGAGGCAAGGTCAAGGAACATCAGGTCAACAAGGATCTTGTAAAGCAATCTGGTTTTAAATATAGAATATTACATTGTAAGAAATTAATCGATAGAAAACAAGAATTGACAAAATCAAAAAGTGAACAACATCCATATATTCAATGGGAAGGGGATACATTTTACTCACTTAGGTCAAAAATAAGTGTTGTTCAAAAAGTTAGAGACTATTTTAAGCCATATAGTCTGATTAAAACTTATGGTGCAGGTACAGAGGATACTTTAGTCTTATTAGATGTAAGTAGATAATAATTCAATAAAGTAGATTTATCGCTGTATCACGGTTATTCGTGCAATGAAATCTCAGATCATTGCATGTTACAAAGTATTAGGGGGGAAAAAATATTTCAACACAAGTACAGGAAATCCCCATCGACAAACTAGGAGTCGATGTATGCAATATAAGGAAAGGTAGTTGGGACTACGATGAAGAATTTGTACGTTCTATAAAAAATAATGGAATTGTTGAACCTTTAATAATTAGAAAAACAACAAGTTACGATAGCGATGGAACAGAGTTTGGAATAGTTTGTGGAAGTAGAAGATTCAATGCAGCTGTTGAAGCTGGTCTTGATTGTGTTCCATGCATAATTAAAGAAATGGGCAATCTTGAAGCTTTAGCATTTTCGATGATTGAAAACAGACAAAGAAAAGATACACCAACTTGGATGGATATTGAATATATTGGAAAAATCTACGAAAATTTATATTTGACATCTCATAGTGAAAAAATTGATGAGATTGTTATGATGACAGGAATGAGTCCACAAACAATTGAGCGATATTTGAATGTCTATCGCCTTCCAGATGAAGTGAAAGGATTATTAAGGAGTCCAGAAGATAGGACAAAAAAACAATCCGAAATACTACTCTTATACCAATCTCGCGCTTCAGATAAAACACTCACAATAGGTAATGCTTGTTGTTTATCAGAAATTAGAAATTTCGATTTGGAAAA
The DNA here is from genome assembly GCA_964615235.1 of uncultured Thermoplasmatales archaeon. Lineage (GTDB taxonomy): Archaea > Thermoplasmatota > E2 > DHVEG-1 > DHVEG-1 > JAFGPP01. The sequence goes on along the minus strand of CAZTMK010000001.1, from coordinate 135,730 downwards.
CTTAATGGAAATAACAACATTCGTCTTAGACTTAAAAACCGAGATAACAGAATTATTAATAGATCATTTAAAAATGGATCCAGAAAGGTCAATTGATGAGATATATAATGAAATAATTAAAAAGGTCCACGGGACACATGATAAGACCATAAGATTTGACAATGAAACATGGGATGCAATAACAAAAGCGTGTATGGACAAACAAATGAAGTATGATAGATATCTACACAAAATAATAAGGGAGAGATTAAACCGAGATGGGTATTTAGGAACAAATGAGTTAATAGAACTTGAACTTGCTGAAGAAGAAAAAGACTACGTTATTGTAAAATGTTCGAAAGGATTATTAGAGAACTGCGGATACAAATTTCTTAAAACTGATAGTGGTCATCGAGTATATCAAAAACCTGTTCGAAATGGAAGCGGAGGTTTTTTTAAGGCATTTACAAAGGGCTATACTACTTATTTGAAATTGACACCAGGAAATTATAGTGACGAGGTAGCATTACTTAAAAATGAGAAAAGAAGACTCTTGGAAAACAAATAATATATGAGGAATAGCTATGGAAATGAAAGTAGAAAATGACGAATTTTGGATTGTAGAAAATAAAAAAGCAGATGAAAAGACACTTTTTAACAGCATAGATGACTCGATAAAATACATTAAAAAGAATATGAAAAAAGGATTGGAGTCTGACGATTTAGAACTTATGCACTTCACAATGGAAGAAAGTAGTATGAAATTCAAGGAAATATCTTGGAAAGATATTGCCATGAGATTAATGAAATCTGAATAATGAATTTATAACTAAATAAAATCGGATAAAATTAGGAGAGTATAAATGGAATATAAACAACAAGTTGAAGAATTACTTGAAACTGTAAATGAATTGGGAGAATCGATTGAAAAAATACTTATTCAGCAAAAGGGCATATCTAATAAAAAAATAGCAGATGCGATCACAAAAATTAACGAAGGTTATGCTGAAATATATAGAGAACTTGCTATTATGAGTGACATATATCATATTTGGATGCAAAAAAATAGAGAAATGAGCAACAAAATTGGTAATAAATAAATATGATAATAATCGATGATTTTCCCAATGATAAGGAAATTCGGGAAATGCGTGACGATGAATTACTTGAAAATTACAAAAGATGGGTAATAATTAATGATGGAATATTATTAGACAGAGATCGATTTTCTACTATTTCTACTAATTTTGGAAAAATTATCACTCGTAAAACAAGTGATAAAAGGAAAGAACACAGAATGAAATACAAGGCTTACAGTGATTTATTATGTCATAAGATAAGAGTAACGCAAGATGAAATAAATAAAAGATCAATAGATATAAAGTGGTGGGAAGATAGTAGAGATGATCCCTTATATAATTGGTTTTTCAAAAGAATGGGGAAAAAGTGTTTAATTAAAATTATAGAATATTTGAATAAGGGTGAAAACCTAAGAATAAAACGGTCAGGGACTATACCTGAATTGAGACGAAGAGTAATGGATTATTTACCAAAGGACAAAAGAAAAGAAATTATTAGTAAAATTTTATCAGAAGGAAGATAATGAAGAAGAGATGACCAATTAATTGTTTTACTTCAGTGATGTTATCGTTTATTTTTCTCAATTCATCTTCTTGACTGGACATATTCAATTCTCAATATAATTTTTAGCGGTTGGAGACTTTTTAATAATTACATCTTTTACAATAAGATTTGTATGTATAAGAAAAATTAAAGCAATCAGAGCAATATTTTTATCAAAATGGGCATGAATCCCCCCATGCATTATCTCGTGTCTATGAGCATAAAAACTTCGGAGGTTTTTATTAAAAATCTTATCCTTAATAATATGAGTCGTGATCCCATATTTAGACATTAGCTCTGTGAATTTTTGATTAAATGAATAAATTCCCGCTTTTCCTTGTGGTTTTATGTTTTTATTCAATTTGCAAAGAATCGTCATTAAACCATCTTGTATCGAGAAAAAGGTGAAAATTGGGAGCGTATATTCTTTCTTAATAAATAGATTATATGCTTTTTCATATCGTTTTTGATAAAATGAAAAACCCCCCTCGGAAAAATCTTTTAATAATTCTTTCACTTCAACCTCCAATTGCTCTTCAAGCCATGAATCAATTTTAAACTTTTTTGGATTGTAATTTTTGGGAGAATCGAAATTTTGAATTCCTTTGGTGAAAGCTTCGTTAAACCGTTTTCTCCCTTCTTCAACAAGTTTTTGGATTTGTTCCATTTGCTCCATATAATTTTTAAAGAGAGTATTATCATAGATTTGTCTTATATGATTTGCAAGATCAATTTCTCTTCGATGAGATTCTATTATTTGTTGTGAAATTTCCATTTGTTTACGATGAGATTCGAGTATTTCATTAGCTTTTTGTTGAGCTTCTATTAATGGTTTTAATTGTTCGTTAAGTGCCTTGTTGGCTGCCTCATACGCTTTTATCTGTTGGAGATCAACTAAACTATAGATACTATTCCATTTTTGTATTTGTTTGCTAATATCAATTAAGTTATCCTTTCTTGCTCGCCCCATAAAATCAATAAAAAAGTATGCACATATTATAATTTAACTTTTTTTGGTAAGTTCAACATATATTATAAGAATAACAACACATGTAAAAATCAACAACACTAATTCAAAAAAATCTATTTAGATTGAAGGATATGTTTATTGTCCCATGTCTATATCAACTTCATCATAAAACGGTTTAAAAAACTCTTTACATTTTTTACAATTTTCGTTCTCTTTTTCCTCCATTTCATCAATATGGCTAACTTCCCAATAATCACCATTTTTTATAGCAGTCATTTTGAATTCGAAATGTGTAACTTCATGAACAATAATTATAAGGGATTCCATTGGAACTTCATCTTCCTTGAAATAATTCGTATTGTATGTAATTGATTGTTCATTATTCTTTAACCAAACTTTGCTATCTTTAGCATTTACTGGTGGAGTTTCTTTAGGTCTATATATAGCCTTAAGATTTTCGAAAAATGTATTACTAAAATCACAAAAAAATACATCAACATTTTCGTTATACAATTTTTTCATAATTTTTCTTGTATATTTTTCAATAACAATTTGTTTGCCTTTTGGTGTTTCACTGGTTCGATTAAAGATTGTAAATTTTATTAATAATTTGTTTAATGGCTCATCCTTGATTTTCATAACAATATCGCATATAATACATTTTTAAAGACTTTAAGGTCAAAACGGTTGCCAATTGCCAGTTCTGTGCATTATATAAATCACCACTCGATAATCAACAGTTAAAAATTACCGTCCAACACCCGACAATTCACCAATGCCTTTATTTTCTCTTTATTTCAATCCGTATATTATTCAATAAACCGTGACAACAACTTATCAGCAAATCGTTTTTTATTCTAGATAGCACCTGTTCAACTGTTTTATAGGTCATTGTCTCTGTATGGTTATCATCCATGGTTGTAACAACAAAATCATAGTCGCCTTTAATCTCCTCATAAAAAACTTCTTCATCTTTCATTTCTCTCTGCAAAAATAAATGCTAAAACCATATTTAAGCTTATTCTATTGGTATTAAATTAGTATTCAGGTTATATACCTCGAAATAACTTACAATACAAATATGGTTTTCAAAAAACTCACAGTCACATTACCAGATTCGACTCTTGAAAAACTTGAAAAAATCGCAAAGGAAGAAAATAGAACCAAATCCAATATGGTGAGACACCTTATAGAAAAATATCAAGCATTTTCCCGCTGATTTTTATTGGATTGCATAAGCAGATTCTTCCACTTTTTATCCCCTTTCTGTATAGTCAAAATTCTCCTTATCGGAAATATGTTCAAAAGAATCTTTATTTTCTTTAGGCGTAGCGTCTGAAATAACCTTACTTCACGATTTGGAACAGGGATACTCATATTATTATATGCACATCAGTTGAGCTATAATAATTTTCTCTTTAATCTAGAAGTGAGGCACCATTTTGTTATTAATTAGTCTGATGTTTTGGAAAATATTTTTTTATTGAAACGACAAGCCTAATCTAAAATTAATTAACTTTATATACTATGAAAATCCAAACTTGCCCATGGGCAAGGCCCACAAAAACCCCCTACTTCTTGTGCAGAAAGGGTATTTTGCACAAAAAGTCATGTTTTTTAACCTTAAGAAATTTTTGAATTCGTCATAAATTGGAGTTTTGCACAATAATTATTAAAATCAACGATTATTCGTATTATTGATGGCCTTAAATGTCCAAGCCAAGAATGAAATAAGTTCAATTTTATATGATGGTTTAAAAGATAAAATTGGAAATTATCATAAAGCAGAGGATATGGAGAAGCCATTTTATTATAGTTTATTTTCAACAAAAACTGTAGATCAGGCTGCCATATTACAATCTGTTTATACTTGGTTTGGTAGTCAATGGGAGAAAATTGCGAAAATAATTGCTACATACAACACAGATAAATTTTCAAAAACATATACTCACTATAGATTATATGGTACAATTACTAGGGAAGAAGAATCAACGATAGGGCAAATTTTACGGGAACTTGATAGGAGGAAGAAAAACAGGATTACTAATATTTTAAATGAAAAAGAAGAGATAGTTAAATCATATAATTCAGAAGATGCTATTGAGGAATATGATGAAGAAATTGATTTATTTATAAAGACAAAAGACAATAAAGAGATATATTTTGAATTAAAGTCAGCAAAACCAAATAAAAACGAAATTCGTGCAGCAAAAAACGATCTTTTACATGTTCTTGCAATGAGACAAAAAGAAGTAGATATTGATGATGTGTCAATTTTTCTTGCACTACCTTATAATCAATATAATAGGGAATATGATCGTTGGACTGTATGTAAATTTTTTAAAATAAGTAAAGATTTGTTGGTAGGAAAAGATTTCTGGGATTTTCTAGGTGGAAAAAATACATATGAAGATTTATTAGAATTATTTAGCAAGGTTGGTGATGAAATCAAAGATACATTGGAAGAAACAATACAAAAGAAACATGGCCAAGAAAAGATGAAAAAATTGACAATGGATGATTTTTAATGCAAAGGATATTTGATAGATCTGAAATCTTAATCAATCATATAAAAATCCTTGATACCGTTTTAAGAAATGATCCTGATTATCTAGCTGCTTCAACTGATCTTGATAATTTAATCACTGATTCTTTTTTAGATAGCCTATATCCTAAAATTGATGAAGAAATAAATGGAAGACAGATGTGTTTAGCTGACATAATTGAATATATTTTATTTGGTCGGGCATATTGGGATATTGCACGTAGACGAACAGATAATACAAAATTACAATCTTTAAAAAAATATTGTAAAATATTGGTAAAAATTACAAATTTACTATATTTTCAAGATTCAATATTATCTCAAGCTTCTAGTTTTAATTTAAGGCAAACTTTAATTTCTAATTTAAAAACAGATATTAATGATACGTCTACATCCTATGACACTTTAAACACATATAATCATTTTTTACATGAGCCCTGGGGAAATAGTAGAACAGCATTAAATAATGACACAAGAAAAACTGCTTACAAACAACTAGATCAATTAATGCCAAAAGTAAGAGGGCTACCAAATGAAATAATAGCCTATATTCATTTATTAAGAAAAAATTGTGGCATTATATTACCCATATTTTTAAATCAAAGATTTTTTTCTTTCGATATTTCGATAGAAGATGGGAGAGTTGATTTTGTTGCCCCTCCAGATTTATTTATATTGAGAGAAAATAAAAATATAATTGGAATTGAAGTTGGTAGAGGATCTGACAGGCAAATAAATAAATTCTCATCAAGAACAGGAATACCCGTAATCACAGCAGATACTGAGAATATTTCCAACCATAGATGTCCCTATTGCATGAAATGGACATTATTTTGTGATTTTGTAACAAACCATATCATGGATTCAAAATTTAGAGATATAGATAAAATACATTGTAAAAACTGCAATATTTCTAATAGAAATAAAGGAAGAAGTTGTCCTTATTCGCTTGTTAAAAGCGATATATCAGATTATTATAATGGAGAGGCACATTACCACTATAGCTGTATAGATCAATACCATCGAAGCCAAGGATTAACACCGCAACAGATTATAGATTCGATACCAGAAGAAGATATTTTTACTTATTTTCCTCATGTAGATGGATTAGATGAACAAACCAATTTATATTTTCGAGTACCCTAACCATAATCTTTTATATCATTATAAACAATTTCGAGTTTGTGCCAGATAAAAATGACCTTATAACAGTTAAACAAGCAGCAGAATTAATAGATAGAGAACCAGATAACATTTCATACTTAATCCAATATAGAAGGATTAACAAATATGATTCTAATGGCAATCTTATAAAATCACGGAATGGCGGTATTAGTAAAATAAAAATTTCCAAATCAGAACTTTTAGGTTATGTGACTAATAGAGATAATGGTATTGAAGAAGAAAGAAGAGGTAAACTTGGAGATTATAATAGAGATCTTGCTTTTGATGGTATTACTGAAAAGATAAGAACCAAACATGTCCATAGACTACATCAGTATAAGGGAAAATTTATTCCACAACTTGTTGAGTATTTCCTAAAAAGATATTTCAAAGAAGGAGATTTAATTCTTGATCCTTTTATGGGAAGTGGGACAACTCTTGTCCAAGCAAATGAAATGGGGATGAGATCTGTTGGTGTCGACATCACACCTTTTAACTGCATGATTTCAGAGGTAAAAACAAGAGAATATAATGTTGAACTATTGAAAAAAGAATTAAAAGACATTCTTTCAAAAACAAAAGAATATTCAAAAGAAAAATATGTCAAGGATTATGAAAAAGAAATTAAGAAATATATTTCAGAATTCAATAGAGAAATACTTCCAATAATTGAAAAAGAAAGTGTTGAAACTGAACTGAAAATCTTTGCAATAAAAGTCGAGAAGGAATTTAATAATTGGTTAAAAGGAAAAACAAATTTAAAAATTGAACCGAATAATAACCAACTGACAATTACTCTTAGTCCCTACTTACAAAAATGGTTTTCAAAAAGAGCATTGAGCGAATTACAATTTTACAAAAATAATATTGAAAACTATGAAAATAAAGACATAATGAATATAATCTTAACAAGAGCTGCAAGATCTTCCAGATTGACACCTCATTATGATTTAGCATCTCCAAAAGAACCAATGAGAGATGCTTATTTTTGTTTTAAACATAAACAGATATGTTATCCCATTCAAAATGCAATTAAAAAACTCGATTTATACACTAGGGATTCAATAAAAAGGATTGAAGAATTTTCTAAATTAAGAAAAAATGTTTATACAAAAGTCCTGCCCCATGATGATTCACGTTTTATAAAGATGGAACAATATCTTGAGAAAGATATTTTAAAGGAAAAATTTGATGGTATCTTTACTTCACCGCCATATGTAGGAAATATTGATTACCACGAGCAACACAGATACGCATATGAATTACTAAACATATCACGATTTGATGAGAAAGAAATAGGTCCCTTATCGAAGGGTAAGACAAAAAAAGCACAACAACAGTATGTTGAAGATATATCTCTTGTTCTGACAAATATGAGAAGATATTTGAAAAAAGACTCAAATATATTTTTTGTTGCAAATGATAAGCATAACCTATATCCAGACATAGCTAAGCAAGCTGATATGAAGATTGTTAAAGAACATAAAAGACCTGTTTCAAACAGAACAGAGAGAGATAAGCAGTTTTATTCTGAAACGATTTTTCAAATGAAATATCTCTAAAATCTTTATTTTGAGGAACCTTTTTATGCATATTAATAATTAGAAATTTGTAATATTCATGTCTAATTTATTAAAAAATAAGGATGAAAAAGAAAGAATAGAAATTCCAATTTTTAGTAGAAATCCTATTAAAAATAGACTAATACCGATAAGAGCCGTAAGACAGTATTTTCCAGGTTATAAAGTCCCATTTAAATTTAAAACAGATATTGGTACAATTAATGTTCATGTTACATCAGCTAAATCTGGTGATGTGGATATTGGTGCAATTAGAGAAGGAAGATACATAAAGAGTCCAAGGTCTAGTCGAGCAATTATTAATATAACTGAATGGTTTAAAAAACATGGTGAATTAGAAGTCGGAGATAAATTCATAATTGAAATCATAGAACCTTTTAAATTATATGAATTAAAAATTGAAAAGAAATAAATTATTCAATTTTATTTTCTCAGAAAATATTCCATAGGAGTTATTTTAGTTTTATTATTATCGCAATTAAAAGCAATTACAAATAGTTTATTAAAAAATCTCTAAAGTCTTAAAATCCATTTACAATTTATTTTTATCGGAGAAATTTCTAATTTTAATTAATAAATCATCATCTGTAATTAATTCCATTTGCTCTATTTTTCCGTTTAACAAAATTTCCTCTTTTTTTACTCTATCTTGATCATACGAGTCATCTCTCCATCCACATTTACAGATATATGCACCAAAATAAGAGTCGAAATCAGCAATACTGCCACAGTTTTCACATATTTTAATTAGATCCATTTTTTTCCCTTCTTTTTCCCCTTCTCATAAATTTAAAATATCCATTATATAGAACTCCTTCGAAAGGAATTTGTTCTATTTTTCTTAAATCCAACAGTTCCTTAGCTTCGCCCATTGGATAAGCTTCTAAGTATATTATTTTTTTGATCCCAATATCTACAATCTTATTTGCACAAAGATTGCACGGATATGTCGTTGTATATAATGTGGGGTTTACCAGAGGAGTTATTCCTCCAAATTTCCCCAAATTTATAATAGCTTTTTCCTCACCATGAATTGCCCTACAATAATCGAGAGCTTTAAAACTATTTACGTATTTTTTTAATTCTTCAGAATCTATATCTTTAAATTTCTTAATTCCCTCCTCCAGAGCTTTTTTTCTTATATAATCACGATAACACCCTTTAAAATGTTCTTCTTTACAAGGTTTCATACCCTTTGGAACCTCGTTATAACCTGAACTAAAAATTGTTCCATAATCATCAACGATAACAGCCCCTACTTGTCTTTTTAAACAACTTGACCTCATACTTAAAGCATAGGCAATAGTCATGAGTGTTTCAATCTGAGAAGGCTCATATTCAGCCTCCTCTTTCTGTTCAATAAGATCAAGATAGCGTCTTATATTTCCCTTCATTAAATAATAATTTTTATCTATTCCTTGAATATGTTTGTTATTATTAATAATAATATCTGATAATTTAAAACATCTTTTTATTTGTTGACCATAAGTAATTTCCTCTTCATCTTTATCTCTATTATCATTAATATCGAATAGTTGTCTATCATAACCCCCTGTTTCTATTATTCGATAATTCTCATCTTTAACACGCTCCCACCGAGTCTCAGTTTCAGCGAAAATTCCAAAAAGAAAAAATCTTCCTGGAATCTTTTGAAGAAATTCTATTTCAGCTGTATTTCGTATACTGTCAATTACTATTTTTTTATCATTTTTACCCTTAAATTTATCATAAACCCATCTAGCTAAAATATCATTTTTTTTATTTTTTCTTCTTATATCATTTCCAAAATCTTGAAGATTGGCTCTCAGGGAGTCATCACCATCAAATTGTTTATGCAATTCTTCTGATAAACTATAGTACTTATATCCTTCTTTCTCAAAAAATTCTTTTGATATATATGTACAACCGCTTCCGAATGATCCAGTGATACCAATAACGATTTTATCTTTACTTGCCATTATATATCACTAATTAATTATTATTATTTCCAATTAGGAAATGAATTATAATTTATTAATACTTTACATAATAAATGATTATATATAAGTTTTTAAAAATCCAACATATGAATTCATAATTAGGTTTTACATTAATGTAAAAACGTTACTTTTAAATAAACATAACATATTACAAAATTGAAAAGGTGAAGAAAGATGAGGGAAAAATTATCAAAAGTAATGGGCGAACTGGAAAAATTAGCGTATTCTCTTGATATAGATCCACAAGAATTTGGTCAAAGGGCAATGAGAACTCTCACCTTTTCGACAGGATACGAACAAACAAAATCTGCAAATCTAGAATATACAAGAAAAATAGCTTACCGCAGAGCCTTAAATTTAAAGGTTGGAATGGCAGCAGCATCTGTTTTTGAAATCAGCAACACTGATACAATTTTAAAAGAGGAATTTATTGATAGAACGACTGATTCGTATATGCGTTTATCCGGCTTAAGGCCTCTTGAACAGTTTGATAAAAAAAATGCAATAAAAGGCTTGGTAACTTCCTATCTATCACGCATAGAGGATCTGGGATTAATCTCATATAAAAGAATTAACAATGAATCTCACGTAAAAATTGAACCAGAAATTAGCTCATGTGCTTTTGCTAGCATTATGAATCCCGAATCAATGATGAGACCTCCCTACATGAAGGCAATGGCTCAAACAATAGGTGCCATGTCTATCGTGGACAGAGATCAGAACAAATGGACCGTTGATGAAATTTCAGATGAAGTCCAAGATAGATTGCAGAGTATAAAAGGTGAAGGTAGATTAAAAACAAGAAGAACGCCATTTAGTTTCAACCTGAAAAACATTCAACCTTTCCATGTAGAAAATAATGTTCATTTTTATGCTGACTCGGATGACGAGAATTTGATAATACTTCCAACATTTCCTGAGCCAGGTACAGTTACCAATGACGATTTAAATGGACTCGTAAAAAAACTTCATACGCCGTTAATCAGTTCCGAAATTGCAATCGAAAAATTTGGCATTACTGAGTTACAAAGGTTGACAACAGGCCACAACCCGTTATTGATTCAAATTGGGACAGGAAACAATACAATATTTTTTTATAGAGATGAAAAAAACATAAAATCAATTTCCGATTTTTTGGGCACTCCTCTAAGCAAGTTTATGCCTCGACACGGAGTAATAACTCAAGCATTAATTGAAATACAATCTAAATTAGGATTCATTGACTTCAATGGATTGGAAGTTGAAAAAGTGATCCAAAGAGTACTTGAGAGAAAGATAAAGGAGAATAATTATGCTAGTACCAAGGAACGGGAGGTTGTAGTTCTTCTCTACGATAGATTAAGATTGATTAATATTAATGATGACAAAATATATGAGCCTGTCGATAACGCTGAAGGTTTGTTGAAGGAATTGAAAGGGTATTGCAATTTGTTAAATATTTGCTCTAGACCGACCTCAGAATTTTTAACACGATAGGAGGAGTTACATGATCTATAATATTAAGGATGAGGAATTAATCGAATATGTAAAAAACCACCCAGATTGCACAAGGAAAAATATTTCGGACCATCTTTATAAACCTCAATACGGGAAAAGGGGTCTGTTTACAAGTAGGGTGTCTTCTCATATAAAAAAATTGGTCGGACAAAAAAAATTAATTGAAAAAAATATTGTCAGAAAAAATAAGAGACTACTATCTTCAAATTTGACTATATCTGTAGATGATGAGAAAATTGCAACCGAGTTGCAGTCAATTGCAACCGAGTTGCAGAATTCTCATAAACTTTCAGTTGCAAGTGAGCGGGCAATATTTACTATTTTAGATACTCCAAAGGGGATTTCTGAAATTGGGAGAAAAATGTGTATCAGTCATCAAACTGTACATAAAATATTACTTAGACTTGAAGAGAAAAATATTGTAAAACAGGATATGGAAACAAAAAAATGGGGTTTAACTAAAATCGGGGAAAAAATGAGAGAAGAAGAATTGATAAAGGAAAAAGAAAATTTGACTGATGATAATTTATGCTTACACATCCCTTTTTTAGTAAAGCCAGATGAGGAGGTTTCCATTGGCAGAATTGCTAAAAGAGCGAATGGTTTTTATGGTCATTATTTTAAACAAGGTATTTCAAATACAATTTCCGATGAGGATTTTATATTAAGAATTAAAAAACATCTCTCAAAACCATCAATCTCTCAATTTATAAAACCATTGAGATTTGACATTGTTAAAGTGGATTGTTCAGAAGAAAAATTATTACTGTGGAGATTAGAATCTCTCATAAAAACGGTTTTATATAAATCTAATGGAAAAAAATTAGGGATGGGAATAACATTATATGATAAACTAATGAAATTGCTTCGTGAAGAATTTAGTTACATTGGGGAAATGATTAAAGATTTATCTGAAGAAAAACAATATGTAATTTGGTTAATGTTGAACGGTGTACAATTAGAGACAATATTGCCTCATTATGAAATAGTTAATCAAGAGAATGAAGATTTTAAGGATATAATAAAGGATAAGGGATTTCCATTAAAAACATATTTTAGTGGAAGAGCAAATGAGACAACCTTAATGGAGGAGGATATTCGATAATGGTGATAGGTCCATTACAAAAAATTTCAATTTTTATTGATTATTCAAATATATTTATTGCTGGCAGAAGGTTATTTGGAATAAATGTTGATCCTCCAAAGTTGATTAACTACTTATCTCAAGGTAAGAATCTAATACATTCTTATTTATTTTCATCGGTAAATCAAAACAATGACGGGGAACAGAATTTTTATAGGGTTATGAGAACAAAAGGAATAATTGTGGAAACAGAAAGACTTGTAGAACGGCCAATTGAAATGTATTGTTCTAATTGCAATGAACGTTTAATGCCATTAAATTGTCCTAATTGCGGTGCGGAATTTAGTTTACCGCCGCATAAATCAAAACGTGTGGATGTCTTAATGGCAGCTAGATTGTTAAATACATGTAACACATATGATGGAGTAATAATTGTAGGTGGCGATCAAGATTTTATCCCCGTAATAAGGATACTCAGAGGCGAGAAAGGAAAAAAAGTATACATAGCATCATTTAAAGAACCCTTATCAGGAGAATTAAATACGGAAGTTGATGGCATTACGATTTTAGATGACATAGTTGATCAGATAAAATATCAAAAAAAATAAAATTAATGTAAGTTCAAAAGACCCGTGAGGTGAGCCTCAACAGAGGCCTGGTGAACTACTGTTCCACCACACGGTAATTCATACAGTTATATTACTATCACTATTGTGTATAAATAATTTTCGTGTAAAAATTACACTCATCTAAATAATCTAGTTATAAAAAGTATGGAAGATGGTCAATTTTAGGGATAAATATTTAAATAATAAACCACATATAGGTATATTAAGGGATAAAATAACCCCTAATAAGGGATATTATGAAAATCGAAATAGACAACGTAAAAACCGTGATCGAAACCCAGATAAAAGAAGACGGCAGGATCTACGGTTTAAAAAAATTCGCAGGTCAGCTTGCGAAGGTAGTTGTCTTGGAGAACAAATAAGTCCCGATCAAGTAAAACTTGACCAATGGGGCGCTTGCGACACCCCAAAGGTCTGGAGGTCGATAGACTTGGTATCAACCCCGGATAGGAACATAGGAGATATTGGAAATAAAGGTTTCCATGTGGAGACCGTATATATTGCTCCAGGATACGACTACAATGCTGATGTAGTTGTAAAACCAGGCAATGGTCAAAAAATCAGTTATGGCCAGAACTGGCATGCGTATAATGGAGCACAAACGCAGGAGAAGTATCTGTTTTTGAAAATTCTACACGAAATTTGCTCACAATTAAAGGAACCAAAAAAGAAGAAGAATGGCAGACCTGGAAAAAGCTATGCTGAAAGGATATACTGTTGTTGTGTTAAAACATATCTAAATTTTTCTTCGAGACGTACAATTTCTGATTTGAAATTTGCTGAAGGTGCAGGTTACATCGACAGCGTTCCACATTTCAATTCAATACTTAATTATCTGAATGACCCCAAGATGAAATCAAGATTGGAGAAGCTAATCACTCGTTCTGCTCTTCCACTCAAAGAAGTTGAAAGACGTTTTGCAATTGATGCTACAGGTTTTAGCACATATAATTTCGAAAGATGGCTTGACGTAAAGAATGATGTGATGAGGATCAGAAGCTACAAGAAGGCGCATGTTCAATGTGGCACAAAAACAAATGTTATCACATCAATTGTGGTGGATCAAGGGTATAGCTCGGATTCAAAGATGCTTCCTTATCTTATCAAACGCACGGCAGAGAATTTTATTATGGATGAGGTAAGTGCTGATAAAGCATATTCATCAAGAGATAATCTAAGAATTATATTTGATAATGGTGCAGTACCATATATTCCATTCAAAAGAAATTCCAGAGCAAAGGCAAAAGGATGCGCAATCTGGAATGCAATGTTTAATTACTTCAAGTATGGAAACGATGAATTCTTACAGCATTACCATCTTAGAAGCAATGTTGAGTCAACCTTTTCGATGATAAAGAGGAAGTTTGGTACTACTCTTAGAACCAAGAATGACGTTGCCCAGGCAAATGAAGTCTTATGCAAGGCACTCTGTCATAATATTGTTGTATTAATTCATGAGATCTTTGAACTTGGAATAAAAGTTGATTTTAGCGAGGTAAATTCAGAGTGGAACGAATATGGTAACAATTAAAATGATTAATTACATATTATCCTTCAAAAGGGAGGAGGCTTATGGCAGAACCTTTAGTAAAAGAACTCCTCGAAAGACATAAGAAAGATAAGGATTTGACTGGCCGTAAAGTCCAACAAGAAGTCAAAAGATTAAGGAGGAAATATAATCGGGTTGATTCTGATTTAAAGGATGATGAACAACTCGTTGGATTGGATTGGTCAAAATCTAAATTAAAAAAATTTAATTTTAAGTATTTAAAATTGAGCTATGATCAAGAGAATAAGAAAGGGATTTTTTATAAAACACACATGGAAGGAGCTGATTTTTCAAAAACACACATGGAAGGAGCGAATCTTACAGGATCAAATATGGTAGTAGCTTATTTTTTAAGTGCAAATTTGGAAAACGCCACACTAACAGATGTGCATTCTGAAGGAGCAATTTTTTCAAAAGCAAATTTGAGAAAAGTCCATATTTTAGGCGGAAATTTCGATGATGCCATTTTTTCAGGGTCGCATATGGAAGAATCATATCTTTCAGGAACACATTTTAAAGGAGCAATGCTAATAGGAGCGCATCTAGAAAGAGCATATTTTTATGGAACAAATTTAAAGAATGCTTCTCTTTTGAATGCACATTTAAAAAGAATAAATCTTTCAAATTCATATTTGGGACAAGCTCATCTTTTAGGGGCAGATTTAGAAGGAGCCCGTCTTTCAGGGGCAGATTTAGAGAAAGCTTATCTTATCAACGCAAATCTTGAAGGAGCTTTTCTTATAGGATCAAATTTAGAAGGAGCTCTTCTTTCAAGAACAAATTTGAAAGGGGCTGATTTTTTTAGAGCTCATTTGAAACGAACAGATTTTTCAGAAGCTCATATGGAAGGAGCAAATCTTTCAGAAGCCCATATGGAAAGCGCTCGTTTTATTTATTCAGATATGGAAGGAGCAAATCTTTCAGAAGCCCATATGGAAAGCGCTCGTTTTATTTATTCAGATATGGAA
>CAZTMK010000001.1:0-120063 GCA_964615235.1 uncultured Thermoplasmatales archaeon | reverse complement strand
AAATCTTTCAGAAGCCCATATGGAAAGCGCTCGTTTTATTTATTCAGATATGGAAAGAGCAATATTAGAAGAAGCCTGTCTCATTGGAGCGGATTTAAGTGAAACAAATTTAAAGTTTGCAAAACTAAAGGAGGCTAAACTGTTAGGAGCAAATCTATTTAATGCAAACTTAAGAGAGTCGGAACTCGATAATGTGGATTTCCAATATTCAAATTTATATAAAACTAAATTTTCTGGAAGTAATGTTCAATATGCAATTATTTCATCAAAAAGAATTAACTATAAAAATATTTATGAAATTGATGAAAATGATTTGGTTTGTATATATAATCATTTAATGGAATGTAAAATTGATGAAGTAATTTTAACAGAAATAATTAAAAAAATTGTAGCAATTTTAAAAGATGAGAGCAGATATAAAAAAGCATCAGAAATCTATAGGGAATTAAAAAACACTTATCGTCAAAATGGGATATATGATTGGGAAAGTAATTATCATTTCAGAGAAAGAAGAGCTCTGACAAACCATCTCAAACTTATCGGAAGAAAAAAAGAATGGAAATATAGTTGTTTTAATAGAATACCTAGATTGAAAAATTTTGTTAAAAATCGTTTTAAATGGTTTTATTTGAAAATGCTAAGAATCCCCAAATTATCAAGATTTATTTTTAATGTCGTATTAATTTTATCCAACTTCCCAAGAAAACTTTACTATCATCTAAGATGGATTTTCAATATTTCTATTGAGAAGCTTTGTGGGTATGGGGAGCATTATTGGAGAGTTGCCATTTGGATGGGTTTATTGATATTATTTTATGGTTTGATTTATTTATGGTTAGGTCCAACCTATTTTTCTGGTAGAGGTATCAATGATTTATTCGATTATTTCTATTTCAGCATAGTAACTTTTACTACACTGGGATTCGGAGATGTCCAACCAGGTTCAAACACAGCGATTCTAAGATCTCTTGCAGCCTCTGAAGCGATTATTGGTGCTGGATTAATGGCTCTATTTATTGTTGTACTGGCTAGAAGGTTAGTGAGATAAACTAATTATTGTGCAAAAAGGAAGAACAACTAATTTTTGTGCAAAGCTTTTGGTGGGATTCTGTCACGGCATCGATGGATGGGGGGGATTTCTCGAGGGGATGTAACAAATCGATGGATGAATTTTTATGGATTCGATTTCCATGTGTTTAAAAAAGTTATTCCCTTTTTTGCGATTATTGTCTTACTACTTTTGCCTCCTTATTTTTATTTGGCTTTTCTTATTGTCGAAAAAAATCCAGATTTTATCATAGTTAAGATTATTGGAGGGATTTTGACTTTTTTGTATATCCATTTGCTATTAAAATATGGATTTGAGACCAATAAAACCGAGAGCGATACAACCAATGATGAGTATGTAAAAAAGCACGGCACTGAAAAAAACCAAAAAATAAGAGAAGTGATGCCTAAATGATTGCCATATTTTTTCAGGCGTTTCATTGGGATTTGTTCGAGCAGGTAATGCCTGAACAAAAAATGAAAAAGATACACCAAAAATTATACCATAAACCATCCATACCCATCTATCTACTTCAAGATTTGGAAAGAATTTTACGAATATTACATCAATCACAAACCAATCAATTAACAAAGAACCTAAGATTGCAAATAGAAAAAATATGCCAACAAACAAAAATATTATTCCACATACTAAATAATTTGCTGTTATGCTGTCAGCAGTACCTTGGTTTAAATTTGTTCTCCAAGGACGTATCCAACCCATTCTTTCAATTATTCCCATCTCTGATGCGCCTTCCCAAATGCATTAAATATAATCTACTAATTTTAATCATATTATCAATTGGAGAATTTGCAATTATCTTTGCAACTTCTGATATTCGTTTTAAATTAGTTTTGGCAATTCCTTTTGCTATTACTTTTTTTAATATTATCTTGATAAAATCTGATTTTGGGTCACTCTTGTACATAAAGAGAAATGCCTACAACAATGCTAGCGATGAAAACTGCAATAATAATAGTAAAAAACAAATCAAAGGTGTTAAATGAACCAAAGGCAGTTAATATTAATGAGGAAATTCCCACCAACAAAACTGCCGATACATAAGAATGCTTTCCGAATATCAGGGAAGCTACTATCATTGATGCAAAAAGCGTTATCCCAGAACAAAATATTCCTTCCCACTGACCGTAATCTTCAGATTGCGATACAAAAACACCAATCAAAATTGCCAATATTATTCCAAAAAGATAGATTATCCATTGTCTTTCAATATACATTTCCTTCACACATCCATACATTCTTTATTTCTACCATTACTTCAACTAATGAAGGTAACTTATCTAAAAAGCAATGCATTGTAGTATTGCCTACCCCATCTTTAGAAGTTACAGTTTGTTACTTTGACAATGTCAATCATTGTATAATATTTAAAAATATCGCTTATTGCCGATATGCAACATTTATCACATATATGGAGGTTACTTCTTCAATAGAAGTTAATGAGTTTGTTACTACGACTTTTAACGAAGTAACCTCCAAACCCATCTTTAAATATAATGTTAAAATTAAAAGATGTAACATAATTGATAATAATAATTTAAAATTGTTAACAAAACCTAAATATAGAACGCATATAATTCGAGATCATGCGCCTTATAGAGAAATTAAAAAAAGGCTCAACAATCGAATTATTTTTTGTAACAATTCTTATTATACCTTTCCAAACAGCACTTTTATTTCCATTTACTATAGACTTTCTATCAGTTTTACAAGAAAAACCAATGACCCTATTTCACAACAATCCAATGTTATTGATTGGATTTATATTATTACCAATAATATACTGCATAATTACATCCCTGCTTTTTCAACCAAAACGACTCGTGTCACCTCTCAATATTCAGATTGGGACTTTTGTTATTTTTACATTTATGTTTATATACAGGTACTTGGACGTACCTTCAACATCACTTGTACTTTCGTTCGAAGATTTATTTCTGAATCTTACTGTGATAGCAATAGTTATTTTCGAGATTGGTATGGTTCAATTCTTTATTGTTTGGTGGGTGATCGGTTTGAATTATGATAGTTCTGACCGATTGTCGTTTATAATCAATAGTCCCCCTAAAGAAATTACGAAGATACTTGGTAAAAAATTCCTTAAAACAAATAATTTTACGCAAGAAAGAAAGTATGAAAAAACTAACAATCCAACACTTATTTTAAAATGCCGAGATACCTTTAGAAATTCTATCATTATGGCTTTTGGTTCACTTCAAGGAAATGAGGATAAATGTATACTGGCAACAGTGGCTTATCATAAAGGTACGTCATGGATTTCAAAATCAGAGATAGCCACAGAAAGACGCAATTCAATAATAAATGACGTTAAAGCAAGACTCCAACAATCTAATCCAAATATTACTATATATCCTCTTGATAAAGTAGACGATATTGTTTCTGTTACAACATTCAGTTATATAGAGTCAATGACAAATTCAAAAATTGAGATTTTGGCAGGGTTTTTTCACAGAATCACTTTATTTTTCAAGATTGCAATATTTATTACTGTAGTTATGTTTATTGTATTAACAACAGCTTGTTATATGCAATATCTTGATACTAATACTTACGTTGGCGTAATCACACCAATTATCATTGCTCTAATAATTGAGTTTGGAGTCCCTTTAAGGGAGGAGCTATCAATCAAAAAAACAGATGATTTTTATTGGAAATGATTTACATAAAATAAATACTTTCACTTTACCCATTTTAATATTTTTAAAGTATAGAGGAAATACAGGGAGAGGCAATTGCAAAACTTTGTAAGAGTGAAATTATTTACATTAGTATGAAATTGCATATAAGAAACATATACGAAACGTTTAACAATAGAATATGCATACATATCCCAATCTTGTTATAAATTGGAGGGAACTTATGCAATATATACCAATATTAAGATTTAGAAGCGTTGAAAACTCTTTATTATCAGATGAAATAGATAACACAAATACTGTTTTTCCATTGGTCGAAATAACAGATGATGAATTATTTGAACAGAATATATCAAATGGTTCTGGTGCGTATAGCGGTGTTTCATTTACGGTGTTGCAAGTACGGTGGTTGCAAATAAGGTTTTTTTATTATATATCTCAGAGTCATCTATTTGATGACACAGGGGAGCATTTCTAAAAGTCATTAAAACACCAACTCCCCTGTTTTCCAATAATAAATACAGTAATATCGAAAGATATTACTCTATTTGGATACAATAATATTTATAAAAAAACTCCCAATATGGCCTAAGTTGGTTAGGGATGCTAAAGAAAGATATGTTAAATCAAATAGATTTTGATTCGCTAATACAAATAAACTTTGATATAAAATTGATTAGAAACAATAAATATTTTACAAAAAAAGATTTTGTTAAAGCACTATCAAGAAGATTAACATCTGATGAAATTCAACATATCATTGATTTATATAAGAAAAACACATCATTGAATAAAATCTCAAAATCTTATTTAACATGGTATAAACCAACAGGTGAATTCATACGAAATAAATTTATAAAAAATTTAATAAATAAAGAAATCAAAGGAAAAATTCGTAACGATGTTATATTTTTTGAATTCCCAATACAAAATAAAAGAACAGATATTAGTCGAATAAATGGTTATTCTTATGCCTATGAAATCAAATCATCAAGAGACGACATCTCAAGATCAATAGAACAAACAAATGAATTTCTTTCAGTTTTTGAATATGTCTATTTAATTGTTGAAGAAATGAATGAAATTGATTTAAATGACAATGTCGGAATTATAAAATATTACAATGATGATGGAATCATTGATTTTAATTGTATTAAAAAACCAAGGAGACTAAATTCCTTTAATTCTACAATGCAATTAAGTTTATTACAAAAAACGGAACTAAAGCATATTTGTAATCGTTATGGTTTTTCTAATTCTATTACACGAAATGATTCGGAGCAGTCAATTTTAAAAAATTTTGATGAAAAAGCAATTAATAATATCTTTAAACATTATGTAAAAAAAAGATATAAGTCTCAATGGCTTAAGACTATCAAATATTTTTCATCATAGAAAATTATTAATAGATTTTTGTACTAATATGTACAAATGGTTGTAGATATAAGTACAAATTCCGTTGAATTGGAAAAAATAAAGTTCATTCGCATAAATCGTGGATTAAGCCTTTTATTTTCAAAGAAACAGAATTTAATAATAAATAAAATAATCAATTTTGAACAGCTAAACAAAACAGAAAGTGAAGTATATAGTCGAGTTGTCAAACCTAAATTGAATGGTATAATAGATTTATACGACCTTGCAAAAGTTTTGCGTGATAAAATTTAGTAATTAAATCGTTGATTTTTTAATTATTTCAAGCCATCTAAAACCGTCAATGTTTAGGTTACCTGTTGCCTCGGCAGGTGTGCAACCGAGTGCTTGGTGGTTCTTAACAAGATTGTAATGCACTCGAAAACCTTCCATTACATTGGCACAACCATTATCTTTATCAAATCCACGCATTACCTTTGTACGTTCTTTTTCCGTACCGTGAAACCGTTCTATCCTATTGTTGGATTCTTTTGCTTTAATTGATGCAACACGGACATGTGGTGACCAAAAACCACGGCAACCCTTTACACCACGTACACCAAGTTCTTTCATAATGGCAACACGGTAAGACGGCATACCATCGGTAAAAACTTCCATTGGTCTATCGAGTGTTGTCTTCTTTGCTTTCTTAATTGGTTTACGTGTGTTCTTTATACTTCTATCCTTGCTTACATGAGTTGCCAATAAGTAACGGCTTTCGCTGTCAAGTACATTCCACAGGTAGCGGTAATTACCATCAACCTTGACCATTGTTTCGTCGATATGCCATCGGTCACCTGTTGGTGTTTGTTGCTTATCCATCCACTCGGAAGCTATCTTACTGTAATGTTCTATCCATCTGTAAACTGTCATGTGGCTAACATGCAAGTCATAGACCTGTTGCAGATGCTCTGCAACCTTTCTTATAGATAGGCCACGAAAATATAAATCAAGAGCAAGGGCTATCTTTTCGGGTTCGCTACGTCTCTTTTTAAAACCGTTCTTATCGGAAAAATGAAAGCCACAATCTTTACATAAAAAAATCGTAACTACTCCGCTTTTATTGTATCTTTTACCGTTTTTAACAACCTGAAAACTTCCGCATTTATCGCATTTAATTCTATCTTGAATAATATTTTCGTTGCCATTCTTTAAGGAATGTTGGAATTTAATGGCAAGAATGTGCATACATTCCCTATTGGCTTTTTGAAAATGTTCGCACGTGCAAGTAAAACAGTTATCGGATTGATAGATAGTATAATGGTTATTTGGATTACTTTGTGATTTTACAATGTATTTATCGTTAGGTGATACCGTTTGAATTTGGTCACCACGGGCAACGATAGCCAATGCGGGGGTTCGTTGGTCTTGCCACATTTCGGTTTTAGCCATATTCTTTTACTCCTATGTAACTATAATGTAGCTAGTAGTATATATACTTTTCTATATTTTAAGTACAAAATGGCTAAAATAAATCAAAAAGTATTTAAAAAGTAGTTACATTATGAATAATGATGATGAATAATAGATGTCCCGAAATTCAGATGAAAGTCGAAGTTATGGGATATGAGGCAATTGAAAAAAAGGTTAAAGTAAGTGGTAATAGTGGGCGTATCTATGTACCTATTCAATGGACTAATTGCAGGGTTAAACTTATACGTTTAGACCCCCTTGAAACACAGGGTTAATATGCATCCATCGATTTGTTACACGCTAAAATCAAAAAACAATATCACTCGAAAAGTTACAGTACCCTTTGGTGGGGGCTTTGCACAATAACCCTCACTTCTTGTGCAGAAAGGTCATTTTGCACAATAAAAATAATACCTATGGAGATGGTATATCATATGGTTCTTTTGCAGGATTCCAATCAAAGACAAACCATGGGATCGGAACCGGAATTCCGAATTCACCCAAAGGAATCCCTAAAATTAATATTCCAGGTATTATCTTTGGGCCAACACCTTTCCAAGTATCCCAGTAATTATCTATCCATCTATCTTTCGTTAAAAAATCAATAAACGATACCTGGAACCAAGGAAGAAAATTCCAACATTCTTCAAAATTATTTTTAATAATACGATTTCCTCCTCCAAATTCATTTGAAAACCCAAAGGGACAGAGTTCAATATTATTACCACAAATAGTATTATAATTTCCTTGATAATTTAAAATCCCTGTGTTACAGGATCCAATATCATTACCATATATAATATTATTACTTGATAAATACATATTTATTCCAATTCCACAACTTCTAATGGTGTTATGAGAAATATTTTTCCACCCATTACAAAAAATATCGATACCGGCATAATCACAATTTATTATTTCATTGCCTGTTATGTTAAAATCCAATGAACCAGCATAAATTCCCTTACTTTCACAATTGGCTATTTGATTATCAATAATATTAATATCCCTTCCAATTCCAATAAAGTAAATCCCTGATCCATATGGATTACGAATTATGCAATCTGATATTGTAATATTGTTTTGGTGAAGGTCAGGTTCAACAGCCCCTAATTTAATACAATAGGACGAAGATAATAACTCAATTCTAAAATTCGAGACAATTACATGGTTTGCTTCGACTACAATAACTGTTGCATTTCCATCAGGTTTAATAAAAGGCTTTCCGGTATCATCCCCTTCATCAAGTTCATGATCAATACCGAGAAGACTCACGTTTTCTTTCGTGATCCGGATCCCTTCTTCACGATAAAGCCCACTATACACTTCGATAGTATCTCCAGGACTCGAATAATTCACCGCTTCCGTTATTGACGTAAAGTCTGCGTCACCAGGTTCATCATCAACTGTAATGGTCTTATTAATAGATATACTATCAGAACTAACAGATGCAGGAATAATACAAACTAATAATAAACAGCATATAAGCAGAATTGCAATCTGTTTCACAGATTCTCCTCCAAATTACTATTAAGAGATATGAATTAGCACGGTATAAAATTTACGTCTCCAGATAAAAACCCTTGTTCTCTCAAAATTCGAAATCTTTATATACTTGGCCAATTAGCAATTGACTAACGAGTCAGACCCAAATTTGGGTCTGTCTAATTAGACAAGAAATCTTTTCTAACGAGCAAAAGTCAATTGGCCAAATTTTGTTTAACCAAGGCTTGCAACACCAAGAAAAGCGTTACAATGTGGGCAAGAGTACATTTCTACTTTAAATTTAAACGCCCTTTTTGAAATTTCCTCGGTTTTAATGTTGCTACCGTCAACTTTATTTTTACAATACGGGCATACAGCCATAATTTCAACCTATAGAAATAGAATAATTTATTATTTAAATTCTTAACTGTTTGATTTTTGGGCAAAATGGATATTTTTATGTAAAAAACTTCTTAAAAAGTAGAAGTGAGGTCTGGCTTTCCGGCAAGGCATAAGGGAGGAATGAGATGCAAAAAGTATTATACTATGCCCACCAGACCCTCACAAATTAACAGGTGTTAAGTTATTTATATATTTTCCTATATTTAATATCGACAATAAACGTATTTGTTAATATAAATTTTTAAAATTTATCGAATTACTTTCTGGTATTATTTCATCCCAAAAAATAAAATATTTGATTATCACATGTCAATTATATTTGAGGTAAGAATATGCCTAAATTAGTTGTTAAGAAAGATGGACGAAAAGAACCCTTTATTAAAGAAAAAATTGTTGTCAGTGTAGTAAAAACAGGTGCACCTGTAGAAATCGCTAGAGAAATTGCAGACACCATCGACAAACATACTGAGGAGGAAATAAGAACTCAATGGGTGCGCAAGCAGGTTTTAGAAACACTAGAATATCATAATCCTGATTGGCCAAAAAAATGGTACAACTATGATAAAAACATAAAAAGACTACATAAACACATCAAATAATCATTTTAAAAAAAGTATTTATTTTTTCAAGAGTTTTGTATACATTCATTTTTTAAATATAATGTAGATAATGAATTGGTGATTGGGTGGAAAATAAAACAAAAACTGGCTTGCTATTAATATTAGTAGGATTAATATTGGGCATAATTACAAATGCAATTTTCTTTATCGATGTGAATATTGCAATAAGTGTTTCGCTTTTAGCATCACTTGGAAGTCTTCTCATTTTTATTGGAATAATATTAATGATACTGGGCAGAAAAGAATACACTGAAAAACACAGAAAATTTGTTGTGATTTCGCTTGGCTTATTTATCTTATCAGTGGCATTATCTGTTATAATAGTGGCTGTAGGTTTTTCAAGTGCAATCATTACAAAAGATATCAGCCCTATTGGAAATGCAATGTATGCGATACCGATCTCATCAATATTTGGCGGTCTTGCCTATGTTTTCCTACTTTATGAATTGGAGGATAAAAACGGTAAAATTGTATTGATCTCAGCAGTCATTCTTACAATCATGATATCAATATTTATGGCGATTAATATTCAATCCATATTTGAAGAAACATTTGGCTCATTAATCATTTCTCCAGACATAAATACAGAGGAAATAACCGAACTGTCTAATACTTTTTCACAAAAGGTAGGTGAGATCAGTGCTTTTTCAGTAATTAATAACTTGGTTATGCTCCTTGCATTTTTTATGGCATATAGACATGTCAATTCAGCCGATTTTCCTTCTGCTAAATTAAATAGATCCTTTTCCCCTGAAAAGTCAGTCAAGGACGAGTGGTATTGTCCTCATTGTGGACGTGCAGTTCCTCCAGATGCACATATCTGTCCATATTGTGGAAAACAAATGTGATGTTTCAGTTTGATAGTTAAGTTATCTACTTTCCAAATTTCACTTATTAAAGTTAATTTTTGGATTTTTTTTCGACATTTTTATGAGCTAATTTACAATATAATGAAGTATGTCAATGAGTTTTGTATTGATAAAAACAAAGCCTGGAAAAGAGTTACATGTTTACAGTAGACTTACAAACGAGCCTGAGATAAAAGAAGTTTATCCGCTTTTTGGAGAATTTGATTTTCTTGTAAAAATTATTGCAAGAAATTTAGAGACAATAGGCCAGGTTGTAATAAATAAGATTAGAATAATTGATGGCGTTATTGAAACAATAACTCTTAATGAACTACCATTGTAAAAGAAATTTTTTTAGGGGAGGAAAAGAGATGGTTTTTATAAAGGAGGAAATTTGTAGAAAAAATAAATCCTAAAAATCGTCTGCCCACCTCTTATTATATATCAATTAGATACATATTATTTAAATATGAACCATATTTTTTCGATTATTGTCGAAAATTTATTATATAAAAGTCGATTAATAAATAATTTTTAGTTATGATTGCAAGTTCTGCTTTAAAAAATTAATTTTATCTCTTAGATGAATGGCTCTTTCAAAATCAAGTTCATCAGCAGCTTTTTTCATTGCGATCTCAAGATCTATTATAATTTTTGGAATGTCACTTTTTGGAATGTGCTTTGTATCCTTAATTTCAATAATTTTTTCCTTAATTGGCTTAACAATAGTTTTTGGAGAAATTTTATATTTTTCGTTGAATTCAAGCTGGATCGATCTTCTTCGATCGGTTTCCTCCAATGCCCTTTTCATCGAGTCTGTAACAGTATCTGCATACAAAATAACCTTTGAATTTACATTTCTAGCAGCACGCCCTATAATTTGAACAAGGCTTCTGTGATCACGCAGAAATCCTTCTTTGTCAGCATCAAGAATACCAATAAATCCAACTTCAGGAATATCTAGCCCTTCTCTTAATAGATTTATTCCAACCAAAACATCAAATTTACCAAGTCTTAACTGCCTGATGATCTCGGTTCTATCCAAGGTATCAATTTCAGCATGTAAATAGCGAGTTTTTATCCCCCTTCCGGCAAGATACTCGCTTAATTCTTCGGCAAGTCTTTTGGTAAGTGTTGTAACAAGGACTCTGTCACCTTTTGAAATTGTTATATTTATTTCATTTATTAGATCTGGAATTTGGCCCTTTGTTTGCCTAATGCTTACTGGTGGATCGACAAGTCCCGTGGGTCTAATTATTTGTTCGACAATCTGATTTGAAATGTTTTGCTCGTAATCTCCTGGAGTTGCTGAAACAAAAATAACGTTATTCATATATTGGTTAAATTCATCAAATTTTAATGGCCTGTTTTCATATGCACTTGGAAGTCTAAAACCATATTCCACCAATGCCTTTTTTCTTGAATAATCGCCATTATGCATGCCAATTACCTGTGGAATCGTACGATGACTTTCGTCGATAAACATTAAAAAATCCTTTGGAAAATAGTCTAGAAAACAAAATGGTTTATCTCCTGGTTTTCTACCATCAAAATGCATTGAATAGTTTTCGATTCCCTTGCAAAAACCTGTTTCCTCTATCATCTCGATGTCGTACAATGTTCTTTGTTTTAATCTATGAGATTCGACCAAATCTAAATTTGGTAACCAACTATCAAGTTCGGTTTTAATAGACTTAATCGCCCTTTCTTTTTTATTCTCAGCTATTACAAAATGTTTTGCAGGATAGACAAAGATGTAATCCAATGAATCAATTACTTCGCCTGTGATTTTGTCAATTTCAAAAATTTTTTCTATTTCATCTCCAAACAGTTCTATTCTTACAATGTTATCATAATATCCTGGTATTAGGTCAATTGTATCTCCTTTTACTCTAAATCTACCAGGTTTTAAATCAATATCATTTCGCTCGTATTGCATAGCAATAAATCCTCTGAGAATCTCGTCACGTTCGACTTTAAATCCCTTTCTCAGTTCATATCCAAGACCAACATAATCACTAGGATCCCCAGCAGTATAAATTACGGAAACCGAGCCAACAACAATCACATCTCTACGAGATAGTATTGATGCAGTTGCAGAAAGTCTCATCTGCTCAATTTTCGGATTTACATCGGCGTCTTTTTCTATGTACTGGTCCTTAGAAGGAATGTAGGATTCGGGCTGATAATAGTCATAATAAGATACAAAATACTCCACTCTATTTTCTGGAAAAAATTCTTTAAATTCGCTGTAAAGTTGGGCTGCAAGAGTCTTATTATGTGCAAGAACCAGCGTGGGTTTTTGCATTTCCTCAATAATTTTGGCCATTACAAATGTCTTTCCACTACCAGTAACACCTAGTAAAGTCTGAAATTGGTAATGATTTTTAAATCCTTGAACAAGCTTGTTTATTGCTTCAGGTTGAGAACCTCTGGGTTTGAGGTCTGTTACGAGCTTGAATCTTTCTATGAAATCAACTCCTTTTCCCTTAACAATCGATTATATTTTATTGCAAATCGATGGGCTTCATCTCTGATTTCTTGGATAAAATGAAGTGCTTTATCCTTGTCAGATAACCTTAATGGTTGCAAGGAACCTGGAATATAGATTTCCTCGAAATGTTTTGCTATGGAAATAATCGGAATTTTTAAGTCTAGACTTTTCAATTCATTAAGGGCAAAGTTTAGTTGACCACGCCCACCGTCGATTATTATTAACTGAGGAAGTTCGGCATCCTCGTTTTTTAGTCTAAAATACCGCCTTCTAACAACTTCTGCAATCGCTGCAAAATCATCAATTCCATTAACAGTTCTTATTCGGAAACGCCTGTAATTGTTTTTATCAGGCTTTCCATTCCTGAATTGCACCATTGAGCCAACAGTTGAGCTTCCGGAGAGATGAGATATGTCAAAACATTCAATAATTAATGGATCTTCATTTAGTTTTAACCTATTTTTTAATATTTCAACCTTATTTATGTCTGCAAAAAAACTAAGCTCAATATTTTTTAGAACAAGATCCAAAAGTTGTTTTTTTTCACCTTTCCTTGGTTTTGTAGTTTTTACTTTGCTTCCCTTTTTGTTTTCCAAAAATAAATGAAGAGAACCACCGATAGGTTCAGGTAAGATAATTTCCTTTGGAACAGGGTTGTCTGAATAATATTGCACAATAAATTCTTCGAAAAATCCTTCATTATAATCGAAAATAAACTCAATTTTGTTTGATAATGTTCCTTTGTATATGTTAAATAAAATCAAATATACTTTGTCATTTTTTATCTCATAGTTTATAATGTCTTCATTGAATTTTTTCTCTCGTTGCATATTTTGGTTTTCTGCTAAATGGGTAATTGCCTCTATTTCATTTCTAACCTTGAGGGCTTTTTCAAATTCTTGACCAGCAGAATAATTACTCATTTCTCGATTCATTTCATTAATTAATTCTTTTGTTTTTCCTGAAAGTACCATTTTTACTTTTTCAATTTTCTTTGAGTATTCTTTTTCATCAATTTTTCCAATACAGGGTGCATCGCAAAGGTTTATGTGATATCTTAAACAAGGTTTCTTTGGCATTTTTTTACAAGTTCTAAGAGAAAAAGTTTTTTTCAAAAAATGCAAAACGTAATCACGTTCATGAGCCGATACAAACGGACCGTAGAATTTTCCCTTACCTAACTTTCTTCTTGCAATGAGTATTCGTGGAAATTTTTCATAAGTCAATCTAATATAGGAATGACTTTTTGCGTCCTTCAACCTAATATTGTATCTTGGCTGATGTTTTTTTATTAACGTATTTTCTAAAATCAAAGCTTCCATTTCATTATTTGTAACAACAAAATCAACAGAGTCAACATGGCCTAGCATACTCTGCGTTTTTATGTCTAAATCATTTTTTTGAAAATACGACCTAACTCTTTTTTTTAGGTTTTTTGCCTTGCCCGCATATATAATCCTTTTTTTATCGTCTTTGAAAAGATAACATCCAGGATCGGCGGGAATTGTGTTTAAATTAAGCATATGTTTCAACATTTGGAATGATGGGTTTCAAGATATTTCCGGTGTAGCTTCTAGGATTTTTTGCAACTTCTTCTGGTGTTCCAAAAGCAACTATTTCTCCACCCAGATCGCCACCTTCAGGGCCTAAATCAATTATATAGTCAGCAGATTTAATCATCTCAATGTTATGCTCTATTACTAATACAGTGTTTCCCTTTTCTACAAGATTATTTAGAACATCAATTAATTTTTTAACATCATGAAAATGCAGACCAGTTGTGGGTTCATCTAGCAAATATAATGTTCGACCTGTACCTTTTTTAGAAAGTTCACGGGTAAGCTTAATTCGCTGGGCCTCACCACCAGATAATGTTGTAGAACTCTGTCCTAACTTTATATAATTAAGACCGACTTGTGAAAGAGTTTCCAATTTTCTTTTTATATATGGTATATTTTTGAAAAGTTCTAGAGCTTCCTCAACAGTCATTTCCAATACATCTGCAATACTTTTACCCTTGTAATGAACTTCTAAGGTGTCTTTGTTATATCTTTTCCCTTTACACTCTTCACATTCAATATAAATATCTGGTAAGAAATTCATTTCTATTTTTATCAATCCGTCACCTTGGCATGCTTCACAACGACCGCCCTTCACATTAAAGGAAAATCTACCTGGTCTATATCCACGACGTTTTGCCTCAGGTGTTTTTGCAAAAAGCTTACGAATCTCATCAAAAACCTTTGTATAAGTAGCAGGGTTACTACGTGGTGTTTTGCCAATGGGGCTTTGGTCTATTATTATAACCTTGTCAATTCTTTCATCAAATTCAATGGCATCGTATTTACCAGGATTTGTTCTGGAATTATGTAGTTTTTTCATTAAGCCCTTGTATAAAATATCGTAAATTAGTGTTGATTTACCACTACCAGAAACACCCGTAACTAAAGTAAGAACTCCAATTGGAATATCAACATCAATATTTTTCAGATTGTGCTCCCTACAGCCGTAGATGTGAACATACTTTTCAGATTTTCTTCTGGAATGTGGTAGAGGAATTTGTAATTTTTTTGAAAGATATTTTCCTGTAAGAGAGCTCGGATGATTTTCAATTTCATATGGGGTACCTTCTGCAACAATCTTGCCACCATGAAGACCGGCTCCTGGCCCCATATCAACAACATAATCGGCGCTTCTTATTGTTTCCTCATCGTGTTCAACAACAATTAAAGTATTTCCTAAATCTCTTAGTCTGTTTAATGTGTTGATTAATTTTTTATTATCCCTCTGATGTAAACCAATAGAGGGTTCATCTAAAATATATAAAACTCCGGTTAAATTAGAACCAATTTGAGTAGCAAGTCGAATACGTTGAGCCTCACCACCAGAAAGTGTTCCTGCACTTCTTGATAGAGTAAGATATTTTAGGCCAACCTTATCAAGAAAATCCAATCTGGTCCTAATCTCCTTTAGGATTTGCCAAGCTATTTCCTCCTGTTTCTTTGTTAAAATCATTGTTTTGAAAAAAACGATGCATTGCTTAATCGACATATCTGTTACATCTACAATCGACTTATCGGCTACTTTTACAGACAACACCTTTGATTTTAGCCGTTTTCCATTACACTCAGGACAAGGAGTAATTCGCATGAACCTTTCCAATTCTCTTCTTCTGTATTCAGATTCTGTTTGTTTGTATAAGCGTTCTGATTGAGGTATAAGTCCTTCCCAGGAACCACGGCCGGACCACTGTGAGTCACCATTTTTAGCAACCATATTAAATCTAATTTTCTCGTGCGAACCGTACATTAATTTATCGTATTGATCTTCAGTTAGATCCTTTATGGGTGTAAATAAATCAAATTCATAGTGTTTTGCCAAAGCACCTAAATAATTAATTCTCCAACCATCAAGTGCATTTCTATATAATTTTATCGCACCATCTGCGATGCATAGCTCTTTGTTTGGAATTATTAAATCAGGATCAAAATCCATACGTATGCCTAGGCCATGGCAGACCGGACAGGCACCAAAAGGACTGTTAAACGAAAACATTCTTGGTTGTAATTCCTCAACGACCATCCCACAAATTGGACATGCCATCTTTGCAGAATATAATTTTTCGTTTCCATTGTTATCTAAAATTATTACCAATCCGTCGGATTTTTTAAGGGCATTTTCACAAGCTTCCCTTAATCTGGAGGCATCTTTTATTTTCAGTCTATCTATTACAATTTCTATATCATGTTTTTTGTATCTATCAAGATTTATTTTTTCATCGGTTCTGTAAATTGCCTTATCGACACGTACCCTTGTATATCCATCCTTAAATAAATCTTTGAAAAGCTGTTCGTATGTACCCTTTTTTTGAATAATAATCGGTGCAAGAACTGTTATCATTCCGTCAAAATCATCAATAATTTTATTTGCAATTCTTTGTGGTGATTGCGATTCAATTTTTACATTGTGTTCGGGACAATATGGTGTTCCAACTCTGGCGAATAGCAATCTAAGATAATCGTAAATTTCAGTAATTGTGCCTACTGTACTGCGAGGGTTTTTACTTGTAGTTTTTTGTTCTATTGATATTGCTGGTGACAATCCTTCTATGCTGTCAACATCAGGTTTATTCATTAAGCCTAGGAATTGACGAGCATATGCAGAAAGCGACTCTACATACCTTCTTTGCCCTTCTGCATAAATTGTATCAAAAGCAAGTGTGGATTTACCAGATCCAGATAGCCCAGTAATAACGATAAATTTATTTCTAGGAAGCTCTAGGTTAATATTCTTCAAATTGTGCTCTCGAGCCCCTTTTATAATTAAATTTTTCAAATTAGCCCCCTTAGAACATAAGATCTACTTTCTGAAAGGATAGTAAATTTCTCTATTACATGCAAAGGTTATATTCAAATGTTTTGTTAATAAAATTAAAGTGAGATGACTTAAAGTATTTGATTAAAATGAAAGAAAGGGATGATTATTTAGAGAATTAAAATGTCGGAATCTCAGATAATGCTTTTGTTATTAATTCTTCGGGATGGGCATAATCTTTCATTTGATTATTTTTATAGCAATCATAGGCAGCAAGGTCAAAATGTCCATGGCCGCTATTGGCAAATACAATAGTTTTAGCTTCATTATTGTTTTTACACATTAATGCGAAATCAATTGTTGCTTTAACTGCATGAGCTGATTCAGGCGCTACAATAAATCCTTCTGTTTTTGCAAATAACTTTGCTGCGTCAAACACTTCTTTTTGATAATAGGCAACAGCTTCCATATATCCTTCCTTTGTGAGTTTGCTTAATAAAGGAGAATCTCCGTGATATCTTAACCCGCCTGCATGGATTGCCGCTGGTACAAAGTTATGTCCAAGTGTGTACATCTTTAAAAGCGGCGTCAATCCGACACTATCTCCGAAATCATAACGATACTGACCCTTTGTCAGAGTAGGACACGCTAAAGGTTCAACAGACACAACTTTTAAATCCGGTTTTTCACCAATTATCTTGTCTCTCACAAAGGGAAATGAGGCTCCGGAAAAATTACTACCGCCGCCAACGCATCCAATAACATAATCAGGATATTCATCTATTTGCTTGAATTGTTGCTTCAATTCCTGACCAATAATTGTTTGATGCAAAACTACGTGATTTAATACAGAGCCAAGAGCATAGTTGGTGTCATCATGCGTTGCTGCGTCTTCAACTGCCTCACTTATGGCAATTCCAAGACTGCCACTTGTATTAGGATCTTTTTCTGAGATTTCCTTGCCTACATTTGTTAACTTTGTTGGACTAGGGTAAACTTCAGCTCCCCAGTTTTCCATAAGAATTCTTCTGTAAGGTTTTTGTTCATAACTACATTTTACCATATACACTCTACATTTTATATCAAAAATTTGGGTACCAAATGCAAGAGCAGAACCCCATTGACCTGCCCCGGTTTCTGTGACAATACGTTCTATTCCCTCCTTCATATTATAATAAACCTGAGCTATGGCAGAATTAGGTTTGTGACTTCCCGGTGGGCTTATTCCCTCCCATTTAAAATAGATTTTTGCGGGTGTGTTTAAAGCTCTTTCAAGCCGTTCTGCTCTATAAAGTGGTGTAGGTCTCCACATTCGGTAGATATCTCTTATTTCTTCAGGGATAGGTATATATCTATCTTGACTGACCTCCTGTTTTATTAATCCCATTGGAAAAATGAGTTTGAGATCATCAGGACCAACTGGTTCATGTGTTTTAGGGTTTAAAGGCGGATCCAATGGTGTTTTAAGATCAGCCTGAACATTATACCATTCCTTAGGAATATCATTTTCATCTAACAGAATTTTTTTCATGATTAATCCTCACCAGATTGTAAATGTGTCATACATTGATACAAATTTAAATGTTTTCAGAAAATTTCAATTTTTAGTACTAGGTTTTTATTGGAAATTAACATTAATTATTAGAAAAATTAATTAGTATGTGCAGGTATTTACGCATGCGGATGGGATGAGTTTAAAAAAGTTACTAGTAATGTCAATGGCTTTTTTGTTCTTCTTTTGTGGCTTCCTCCCAATGGAAGTAAATAAATATAGAGCGGCATCTCCACTTCCAAAATTCTATGTAGATGATGATTATAATGCTTCTACCCCCGGGTGGCATACGGATCATTTCGACACAATTCAAGATGCAATAGATAATGCATCTTTAGGAGATAGAATTATTGTGTATGAAGGTTTTTACAAAGAAAACCTTGTTATTAATAAATCAGTCGATATCTTTGGAGAGGACAAAGAGGATACCATAATCGATGGTGGAAATAAAGAAAATGTAATTACCATTAATAGTAACAATGTTGATATTTCCACATTTACCATTCGAAATAGCGGTAAAGCAGAGAAAAATGCGGCAGTTAAGGTCAACGCAGATTCATGTAAGATAGTGGACAATATTATATCTGGAGCAACACACGGTATTTTTATTGAAAATTCTGATGGCACCACTATTGCTTATAACAATATCTACAATAATCGTAATGGTACCTTTCTGTATTCTTCCGATTCAAATGTAATACATTATAACGAAATTTATGATAATTATCAAAACGGTATTTTGCTCAATGAAACCTGTGACTATAATGAAATTTCATTCAATACGATTTATCGCAATAAGGATAACGGTATTTATTTTCATGATCATTGTTCTAGAAATGAAGTAATCAGTAACACAATTTATGAAAATTCAAATACTGGAATTAGAATTGAAAATTCAAGTTTGAACGACAACATCAGAAAAAATATAATTCGTGACAACGATCATTATGGAATACTGATTGTAGGCTCAAAAAATGCTGCTCAAGAAAACGATATCTCTGGCAACGGAAAACATGGAATTTTACTTCTGGCAGACGATCAAACTAATATTACAAAAAATACTGTGTATAATAATACTCTAGATGGAATTAAATTGCAGAATTCAACCAAGGATAATGTCACTGGTAATTACATTTATGGAAATCTACAGTACGGTTTATTTGTTAACTATTACTCTATCGACAATATAATCTACAATAATGCTTTTGAAAATAATTGGGGAAATGCACGTGATATTAGTTTGAACAATAATACCTGGTATTTGGCCAAAACAAATGGGTCTAATGTAATTAATGGACCATATATTGCCGGTAATTACTGGGATGATTATACTGGATTAGATAATGACGGTGACGGCATTGGAGAATCTTCATATATAATTAATGGTGGAGGAAGTGAGGATAAATACCCCTTACTTTATCGTAAACCAATTGCAAAAACAAGTGGTCCATATTATGGATCAACTGGGGAACATATTGCTTTCGATGGTTCAAAAAGTACTAGCCCTGATGGTGAAATTATCTTTTATTCATGGGATTTTGGTGACGGCTCGACAGGACTTGGTTTAAAAACCACTCACAACTATACGACTGCTGGTAATTATTCTTTAACTTTAACTATAGAAAATGACCTTGGAGGAACAAATTTTGCAACAACCTATGTGATAATAACAAAGGACACACAACCACCGACAATAACAGTAGATCAACACGGTACATCCTCTGGAAGTCTTTCTAATATCTACACAATAAGTGCAACAATTATTGACAATGTTAAAGTATCGGAAGTATCAATTGAATATTGGTATGATGACGACAATACAAGCGAACATATTACAGCTGAGATGAACTATAAGGGAGGCAATTACTATGAAAAAGTTATCGTTCCTGATCAAACAGTTGATAGAATATTTTGTATCATTACTGCAGAGGATGCATCCGGAAATAAAAACGATACTAAATCACCAATTCCCATATTTAATGCAAAATCTAGAGTTAACGTTTCAGAAAAGATTTCCCTAGATGGCTCGAGAAGTTTTGATCTTGACGGTGAAATTGAGTCTTATAACTGGGATTTTGGAGATGGAACTTCTGCTGAAGGGGCAATACAAACACATGTTTATTCAACCGATGGAAATTATACCATAAGTCTTACGATTACCGATGATGCTGGAAGAACAGGTGTAAAGCATCATAAAATCGATGTACGTCCATTGGCTCCATTAATGTCATCGGCCAGTGTTTTATATCAAATTAATAATAATTCTGCATTAAACGTAAATCTTACTAAATACTTTCTTTGCTACGATATAAATAGCGACGGAATTTACGACACATTTTATGATCCAAACGAGATATTGATCCCGGTGCATTCTCCGGTGGATGTAAACGGTAACGAAGTCTTTTTGTTATCTGTTGACGATAAATATATACCAGAATTTTTTTGGTGTCCTGAAAAAGATTACATATCGATGATCGTGTATAGAAAAGCAACGTATCCTGAAAATTCAATCAGTATAGACGAGGTTAATGAAAAGGCAACAATTACTGTAAATGTTGAAAAGACTAATTGGATTTACATTGAATTGGATGATTCAAAATATCCAAATTCACCATTTACTGTAAAAGCCGGAAGCAGAACAATTTCAGAAGATAAGATTTGGCGAACAAATGGAAAAATTTACGTGCTTGATGACGCAACCACGACATACTATTTCATATTCGAAGACATCTTTCCAAAAGTGGGATCGCCAACCTTTTCACCTGCCGATGGAGGAATTATTGACGGACAAACAAAAACAATAACCATGACTTATAATGTTGCCGTAAATATAACAGCAGCCTTTTTTCATAATACAAATATTTTAAATGATATCAAAACGGTAGACAATAGAGTTTTTTCTTACACTCCCCCGGGGTATTGGGATAATGGAACTTACATTCTTGAAATAGAGGCTACAGCACAAAAGGGGACTAGTACAGACCAATCAAGCGCAGTATATTTTTACTTTAAATATGAGGAACCTCCTCAAAAAAGTTTTCTTGAGAAATACTGGTTGTTAATACTTGTCATAATTGGCTTAGCAGGGGCAGGTGTCTATGTGCTTTGCCGCTTGGGTAAGCTAACCTTTGATCATTTTATTTACATCAAAAAATGGAAAATTCTGCCATTTTTTAAAACAGTTATTTTTGGTCCTGTAAGTGTCACCGTTGATAACGAAAATGTAAATAAAGCTGAATTTTACGTTGACGGTCAGCTTAAGGATACAGTTACAGCTCCCCCATATTTCTGGCAATGGAGTGAGAAGGCATATCGCAAGCATAAATTAGAGGCAAAGGTATATGATAAAAAAGGAAAAAGCATCTCAAGTGGCGAAATGACGTTTTATATACTTAACCCCTTCAGCAAAAAAGAATCATAATTTTTGTTAGTAATTAATTTATCTGCCTGGTAAAATTCCCTTGATTTTTCCTACAATTCCTGAAATTACCGATCCACCTTCACCTTCACTTTTTTTTGGAATTATTTT
Organism: uncultured Thermoplasmatales archaeon; assembly: GCA_964615235.1. Taxonomy (GTDB): domain Archaea; phylum Thermoplasmatota; class E2; order DHVEG-1; family DHVEG-1; genus JAFGPP01. Next base: position 98,267 of record CAZTMK010000001.1, on the reverse strand, counting down.
TGTAAAAATTCCCTTGATTTTTCCTACAATTCCTTTTGGTGTGCTTTCTTCTTCAGATGATGATTTTGTTTTATTTTTAATAATTGAGATTATCCGTTTGATTAAGCCTTCTTGCTCTGGATCTGGAATATTTAATCCAACAAGCTTTCCTTTATCATCAATTTTTAAGGTAAACGTGGCTCTTGGTAAAAGAGGATTGCTTTCGGGCAGTCTTAAACCCTTTTTCTTTAAAAAATCTTTTACTTTATTAAAATGTAATTTTACTGATAATTTTTCAGAAAGGAATTGCTTCATTTTCTGTTCAACGGTTTCTGTTTCCAAAAGTTCTTGCGGTATCTCTGGTAAGGGAACGATTGGTAGAGATTGCTCAATAGGAAATTGCTTGGAGATTTCAGGCTCGTTAAATTCCTCAATGCCAAGTTCTTGTTGAATGTCTAAAACATCTTCTCTTACTTCGAATCCTTTAATGTTAGATTCTAATTCCTTGATATCACTGAGTAATTCAACTATTTCACAATGCGATTTTGCACCTAGAGCATCCCCATCTTGATTGGTTCTTTCCAATCTTTCCCTCGCAATTTACTTTTAAGATTCAAATCTAAAAAGGATTACTAGTAAATAAACTATACGTTTTTAATTATAGTAAAAATATTTTGGAATATCTTCTCCCCATCTATTCAAAAGCAACTATATTTTTTATGGGAAGAGGAGCTTGCAAAGTTAGTGACCTTTCTATTCCAGTTGAAGGAAACAAAGTAACCATAATTTCGTCTCCCTTCTTCATGTAATATTCTTGAGGAAGATTTACTATAACATAAGCAGTGTCCGAATTTTTATTAAATGTGTTAAAATCTTTTATTGAATTGTCATTGTCGTTAATAACTATCAATCCATAAGATAAATTTGAAAGTTCCTCCCACAGATAATGTTCGAAAAGTGTGTATGATCCAATTTTGTCCACTTTATTATCATATGATAGGAATTGTAAATTGTCTTTGTTGGATAATTTGATTTGTATTGAGCTGATGTCAATTTCTTTGGAGAAAAGTGGTGTTATCATCAAAGCGATTTTCTCAATACGTTGCTGAGGCGGTTCTCCATAATATTTTCCAATAGCATCTTTAATTTGTATGTAAGTCGTAATTTCATCAATAGCATCGTCTACAATTTGCTCTATTTTCTCTTCTGATAAATTCCCATTGTTACTAATAGTTATGATAGAAGCTGCTGTTACACCAATTAGAAGTGCACCTAATAGCAGAATAATTGCTATCAAACCTACACTCCCCTTTTGTTTTCTTTTCTTCATTAACTTATCAGGTAAAATTCTGGTTAAAAATTATATAAAACTTATTATACAATCGATATCATCTTTTGTGTTTTTGTAAAAAAAAACGATAATAAGACATCTAATTTTCAGATGATTTTACCACGGCTTTAACACAAAAGATAATTTTTCAAATTGTAAATTTACCATTTCTCGCCTTTTTTCAATTTGTTTTTCCCCTGGGCAAGCTTTAAATAGTGTTACTTGAAAACAGTTATCGTGGTAATAATTACCATGCATGTAATGTGCATGGGAAATGGACCGAAAAGAAGGTGAGAAAAGAAATGGAAAGAAAGTATGTAGAAAGGTTGGTTGGAAAATACTGTAAGATAGTAACAAAAGAACCTGGAGAAAAAAGAGCAAGTGTTGTTACAGGTGTCCTTGAAAATTTAGACACAGAAGATGGTTTTGTAATAATAGACTCAGAACAAGGTTTGGGATGCCTGAAAATTGATACTATTGTGGCTATTAAACCAAAGCCCCAAACTCCAAAACACCGCATCAGAAGCTTAAAAGAAGAAGATGAGGCTTCAATTGGTATTGGGACATTAATTGTTTTCATTGCTATGATTCTTGTTGCAGCCGTTGCCGCAACTGTTATTATTCAAACTAGTGAAACTTTACAAAATAGAGCAATTGCAGTTGGAACTCAAACCATTCGTGAAGTATCAAGTGGAATGCAAATTGTTGATATCACCGGATACACCGATGTAGACAAAACAAGAATTGAATATATTGCAATTAGTATTAAACCAAGAGCAGGATCATATGATCTAGACCTTAACGAAACCCTGATTTATTTAGAACATGATAATCTGACTGTACTTTCACTTGACTACCTGAATGGAAATATGACGGTAACAGCTAATATTAGCGGCGATGGGATTTTCCATACTTTAAATCACTCCTGTTTAGCATCGAATAATTTTGGCGTTATAGCAATTAGAGATTCAGACAATTCAATAGTTAAAAACCATGGTATTAGTAAAAACGATCTAGCTATAGTAATAATAAATATGAGTGCTGTACTTAAACAAAAAGGCGGTCTGGAACCAAGCGGCGAGATATCAGGAAGGCTGGTACCTGAAGTTGGATCTTCTGGTATCTTCTTAGTTAACGCACCAAACGCATACACTCAAAGAGTTGTAGAATTATAAAGAAAAATAATTAGGAAAAAAATCTTTTTTCCTTTTTTTATTTCATTTTTATTTTGAATTTTTAAATTAGTATCTATAATGGTCTGATTTATAAGGCCCTTCAATTTTTACACCGATATAGTCTGCCTGTTTTTTAGTAAGGGCAGTTAATCTAACACCTAGTTTTTGAAGATGCAATCTAGCTACTTCTTCGTCAAGGATTTTTGGAAGCATATAAACACCGATTTCATAATCTTTTGACCAAAGTTCAATTTGAGCAAGAACCTGATTTGTAAATGAATTACTCATCACAAAACTTGGATGACCTGTCGCACAACCAAGGTTTACCAATCTTCCTTCTGCAAGCAAGAAAATCTCGTGACCATCAGGAAATATATATTTATCAACTTGCGGCTTTATATTTACTTTTTTGATTTCAGGTATTTTTTCGAGTCCGGCCACTTGGATTTCGTTATCAAAATGACCAATATTACACACAATTGCCTGATCTTTCATATTTTTCATATGATTGGCAGTTATTACTTCGCAATTTCCAGTTGCGGTTACGTATATGTTACCTTCTTCTAGGCAATCTTCCAAAGGTTTTACTTCGTAACCTTCCATGACAGCTTGAAGTGCACATATGGGATCAATTTCAGTTACAATTACTCTAGCTCCAAAACCGCGCATGGATTGGCAACATCCTTTGCCAACGTCTCCATAACCGCATACAACAACTGTTTTACCTGCGACCATAACATCAGTTGCCCTCTTTATCCCATCTGCAAGACTTTCTCTACATCCATATAGATTATCAAATTTAGATTTAGTTACAGAATCATTTACATTAAAAGCTGGAAACAGTAATGTATTATTGCGTTGACGTTGGTAAAGTCGATGTACACCAGTTGTGGTTTCTTCAGACACTCCCTTTATTTCTCTTGAAATCCTGCTCCAACGTTCTGGATTCTTTGAATAAATGTCTTTAAGTTGAAATATTAGTTGTCTAAAATCCTCCCCCTCCTCGCTGTAATCCATATCAAGCAATTCCGGATTATTTTCTATTTCAACACCCTTGTGTACCATAAGGGTTGCATCCCCGCCATCATCTACAATGAGATGGGGTCCTTTTCCTTCACCAAAATCTAGAGCTTTTTGTGTACACCACCAATAATCTTTCAATGTTTCTCCCTTCCAGGCAAAAACAGGAACCCCCAATTGAGCGATAGTGGCTGCTGCATGATCCTGGGTAGAAAAAATATTGCAGCTTGCCCACCTTATTTCAGCGCCAAGCACGCGAAGTGTTTCAATTAATACTGCTGTTTGGACAGTCATATGAAGACTTCCAGTTATACGAGCACCTTGCAACGATTTTTCTGGTCCATATTTTTCTCTGCATGCCATTAGACCCGGCATTTCCTTTTCAGCAATTTCAATTTCTTTTCTTCCAAAATCTGCAAGGTTGATGTCCTTAACCTTATAATCTTCAGTTTCCATAACCATCATTCAAACACCATTCACATCATTTTAATATAAGTTTTGCGTCAACAACGCATATGTCGTTTTCATATACAAACACAGGGTTTAAATCCATCTGATCTATATGATTTATAAGTTCTTCTCCCATTTTTGATACCTTCAACAATAGATCAATTACGAGTTTTTTATTTGCCTTAATGTTTCGAAATCCTTCAAGAAGCTTCCTTCCTTTAATCTCCTCAATCATATCCACAGCATCATAACTTTCGATCGGTACAACACGAAATGAAACATCCTTGTAAAGTTCTGTAAAAATTCCACCTGTGCCAAACATTATCGTCAGACCAAATGTTGGGTCTTGGATAAGTCCGACAATAATTTCAACTCCTTTTTTCTCCATATGTTCTATTAATAGATTCTCTGTTGGGAACCTTTTTCGAAATTTCTTGAAAACCTGTTCAAGTTCCTTGCTATCTTTGATATCAAGCTTAACTCCTCCAATATCTGTTTTATGCAATATTTTACTTGAACATAACTTTATGGCCACTGGAAAAGGAATTTTAATTTTTTTCAGATCATCAATATTTTTTACAATTTGATAAGTAGTTGTTTTTATTGCGTAATTTTTTAGTAAATCTTTAACTTCATTTTCTGCAAGGGCTCCCTTTTTTCCTGCGAGCTTCTTGACAATTTTTTCCATAATTATTCCTTTTTACGGTTGTCGATTATGCGCTTAGCCTTAAGTCCATTCTCAGGGATTGTATTTGGAGGTAAAACTTCAACAGATGGTGTAAATACAATTACAGATTTTATTTCCTTTTTAAGTAATTGTTCGAGATTCATAGATTCAACCTGACTTAGATGTGATTTACTTTCGACTTCAACTTTCATTACATCGACTTCATTTTCAGTACTCAAAATCATCCGCCAATTATCACCCACGTCTTCATGTTTCATTAAAACAGATTCTATTTGGCCAGGATATATATTTGTACCACGTATTATAATCATATCATCGCTTCTGGCCGTAATTGGTGTGTGTTTTCTATGAGTTCTTCCGCAATCACAGACATCTTGATCAAATAATTTAGTGATATCGCGAGTTCTGTATCTTATGAGTGGCATACCTTCCTTAGTTAAAGTGGTTAGTACCAATTCGCCCTCTTCCTCTAGTCCGACCGGCTCCAGCGAGACGGGATCAATACATTCGATAAGAAAATGGTCTTCCCATAAGTGAAGACCATTATGGCAATCACAATCGGTGGAAACACCAGGACCACACATTTCAGTTAAACCGTAAATGTCGTGAACATCCATATTCCATGTATCTGAAATTCTTTTTTTCAATCCAGATGTAATCATCTCGGCTCCGAATAATCCACTTCTTACTTTCAATTTAGAAGGATCAATACCAATGCTTTTGGCCACCTGGCCCAAGCGAAGAACATATGATGCTACACCGGATAAAAAAGTAGTTCCATAGTATTCCATTAATTTTATCTGTCTTTCAGATTGTCCCATTCCTGAAGGAATGACAAGAGCACCAACTTTTTGTGCACCATAGTGGAATCCAAAGGCACCTGTAAAAGTCCCGTAGGGAATAGGATTTTGGAAAATATCTTTTTTTGTAAGCCCCGACATAGAAAGACATCTGGCCATAAGTTCAGACCAAACCTCTATGTCGTTTGGCGTATAGCAGACAGTAATTGGAATTCCTGTTGTTCCAGAAGATGAATGAAGTTCTATACACTTGTCAAGTGATGTTGCAAGCATTCCGAATGGTGCATTTGTTCGCAAATCATTTTTTGTTGTAAAAGGTAATTTTCTAACATCATCAAGGGTTTTAATATCGTCTGCTGAAATATTTAATTCCTTACATTTTCTCCTGTAAAAAGATACATTGTCGATAACTGTTTTCACTGTTTTCTTTAGTCTTTTTAATTGTAACTCTTCAATTGATTTCCGCGGTAATGTCTCCATTTTCTTGTTAAATAGATTATCCATGAGGAAGTCCCCCGTCAAGGTGAATTTAGTAATCATTATTAAATATGGCGTAACAATTGTCAGAATAGCACAAAAAGATTTAAATAAAGATTTTTCTTCCTATGGTCCTACCAATTTCATTATACTGGTGATTGATACATGGCTAAAAGCGTTTATGATTATGTAAGAGATCAGTGGAAAAAACCTGATGTTTCATTCAAATCGCCACAGCATCAAAGACTTATTGAGTGGAGAAAAGAAGAAAACTTTAAAAGAATCGATAGACCAACCCGTATTGACAGAGCCCGCTCTGTTGGTTATAAGGCTAAACAAGGATATATAGTCGTTCGCACAAGAGTACGTCGTGGAGGTTTACGTAAATTTACCATAAAAGGTGGTAGAAAACCGGCTGCAAAGGGTATTTCCAAAATTACTGCAGCAAAAAATACCCAAAGAATTGCTGAAGAGCGAACTGCAAAGCGTTTTCCAAATATGGAAGTTTTGAACTCCTATTGGGTTGGAAAAGACGGAAAACATCACTTTTACGAAGTCGTACTCGTCGATCCATTTCACCCAGCCGTATCAAATGATCCAAAGATTAACTGGATTTGCAATAAATCAAGTAAGCGAAGAGTTTTGCGGGGAAAAACTAGTGCGGGTCAGAAGGGCAGAGGATTGATTCATAAGGGTAGAGGCTCAGAGAAAGTACGTCCAAGTATACGAGCAAATAAAGGACGAGGTAAGTAAAATCAATATTATTTTTTACTTAATTTAAATAACAGCAAATACTATGCTTTTCTCCATATAGAACCATCTGCTGTATCCTGTATTTCAAAGCCGATTTCGTGAAGTTCATTTCTGATATTATCTGCTGTGCTCCAATCTTTTCTCTTTCTTGCTTCCTGTCTCAGCGTCAACATGATTTCCATTAAGTTTTCAATATTTTCATCATCTGTTTCTTTTCCATATTTTTCAATTAGCAATTTTAGTTTTTTTACAAAAACTGCATCATCAGTAGTTATTTTCGGCTGGAACAACGTAAGAATATTTCCCAATTCAATTAAGGTTTTAAGACCGTATTTGCATAGATTTCTGTTTGGATTGGAACTAACTTCCAAGTATTTATTAGATGCATTTACAAAATCATAAATTGTCGCCACGGCTTCTGGAGTGTTGAAATCGTCATCCATTGCATTTTCAAATTTGATTTTGAAATCTTCAATTATTCCCAAAAATTGACTTTCATCATCAGTTAAGTTTTCTTTTCTAATTGGCTCTATTGAATCAATGTCTCTACTTAATTCTTCAAGTCTTTCTTTTAAACGATGGATTCTAGTAAGCCCTTTTTCTGTGTTTTCTAAAGCCTTTTCACTAAAATCTGGGGGACTTCTGTAATGAGCCTGTGCAAAGAAAAACCTAATTATTTCTGGGTCCCATTTTTGAAGTAAATCTTTAACATTAATTATGTTTCCTAGACTTTTTGACATTTTTTCCCCATTAACTGTCAAAAGGCCGATATGCATCCAGTAATTTGCAAAAGCTTTTCCAGTTGCAGCTTCTGCTTGGGCTATTTCATTTTCGTGATGCGGAAACCTTAAATCCATTCCTCCTCCATGAATATCAAACGGAAGTCCTAGATACTTACTGCTCATTGTTGAACATTCAATATGCCAACCGGGCCGCCCTTTACCCCAGGGAGAATCCCAAGTTGGCTCGCCGGGTTTTGATTTTTTCCATAAGGCAAAATCAAACGGGTTACGCTTATTTTCACCAGGATCGATGCGTGCACCACTCATTAAATCTTCAAGTTTTTGACCGGATAGTTTTCCGTAATCTTCAAACTTTTCAACAGAAAAATAAACATCTCCCTCAGATTCATATCCATAACCCTTTTCTAAGATATCTTTAATCATATCTAACATTTCTGGAATTGTTTCAGAGGCCTTTGGATAAATATCAGCTCTCCTGATACCAAGGTTATCAAGATCCCTTAGACACCTGTCTGTAAATCTGGCAGAATACTCTAATGCATCGACACCTTCCTTGTTTGCTGCAGCAATGATTTTATCGTCTACATCTGTAATGTTTTGGACATACATTACTTTGTAACCCTTGAATTCGAAATATCTTCTAATCATATCAAATGCAAAATAGGTACGGGCGTGTCCGATGTGTGCATCACTATAAACAGTCATGCCACACACATACATTTTTAGTTTACCATTTTCTACAGGATTAAAAATTTCCTTTTTTCTTGTCAACGTATTGTAGATTTGCAATGTCATTTTGCTCACGCACGTAATAATATTATGTAGGGATTAAAGAAAAAAATATATAATTTACTGTTTTTAAATAAATTTCATCCAAATTATTTATAAATGTAGTTATTATATCTGAAGTGGAGGCTCAAGATGAAAACTACATTTAGTATTATTAAAGCAGACGTAGGAGGATGGCCAGGTCATGCATCAGTTCATCCGGATTTAAAAAAAATTGCTAATAAAAGCCTTTTGGAGGCAAGAAGGTCCAGCATACTTAAAGATTTTCACATTACTGCATGTGGTGATGACCTTGAATTGATAATGACGCATACAAACGGAGAGGATGCAAAAGAAGTTCACAGTTTGGCATGGGATACATTTTGTGAAGCAACCGAAAAGGCTCGTGAATTGGGCCTTTACGGGGCTGGCCAGGATTTATTGGCTGATGCCTTTTCAGGAAATGTAAAAGGCATGGGGCCCGGAGTTGCAGAAATGGAGTTTACAGAAAGAAAATCTGAACCCGTTGTTGCATTCATGATGGATAAAACCGAGCCAGGAGCATTTAATTTACCAATTTTTAAGATTTTTGCAGATCCGTTCAACACTGCAGGGTTAATAATTGATCCCTCCATTCATGATGGATTTGTTTTTGAGGTTTGGGATATTTTAGAACACAAAAATGTTATGTTGAATAGCCCTGAAGAAATGTATGATCTTTTAGCATTAATTGGTGCAAAATCTAGATTTGTAATTAAGAGAGTTTTTCCCAAAAAGACATCTAAATTACCTGCAAATGAACCGGTTTCAGTTATATCAACAGAAAAACTATACCAGATAGCAGGAGAATATGTAGGAAAAGATGATCCAGCAGGTCTTGTAAGGGCTCAATCCGGACTTCCAGCATTAGGAGAATTACTGGAAGGTTTTTCGCTCGGGCATCTCGTTTCTGGATGGATGAGGGGATCTCATAATGGGCCTTTAATGCCGGTTTCTGTAGAACAGGCAAAATGTACCAGATTTGATGGTCCACCCCGGGTTATTGCTCTGGGATTCCAAGTTCGTGAGGGAGAATTAACCGAACCGGTAGATCTTTTTGATGACCCTGCTTTTGACAGTATTAGAGTTAATGCCCAGCATATCACGGATTATATGCGTAGACATGGACCATTTGAACCACATAGGTTGCCAATGGCTGATATGGAATACACAACCCTTCCAAAGGTTATGAAAAAACTGGGAACAAGGTTTAAAAAGGTTAAATAAAAAGAAGTATCTAAACCAATCCAGTAGGTCTAAGATTTAAATATGATAATCTCATTCAGGTTTCACTTTATATTTCACTTGAGGTAAAATAATGGCTCGAATGCATGCAAGACGCAAAGGTAAATCAGGCTCTGCACACCCTGTAGGTCGAAAGAAACATCCAAACTGGAGTTCACTTAATCCTAGGGAGATGGAGTCACGTATTTTGGAGCTTGCAAAAGCTGGTAAATCCACAAGTGAAATTGGAATGATACTTAGAGACCAATATGCTGTTCCTGATATAAAGGTTGCAACTGGAAAAAAAGTAACTAAGATACTTAGTGAAAATAATATGCTTCCAGAATTTCCGGAAAGTCTCAGAAATTTAATTAGTACAACCCTGCAATTGAGAAAACATTTGGAAGTGCATAAGAAGGATTTGAAGAACCGTAGAAACCTTCAATTAACCGAAGCTAAAATTAGACGATTGGCAAAATATTACCAATCAAAAAATCTTTTGCCTAAGGATTGGAAATATTCACCTCAGCAAGCCAAACTAATGTTTGAATAGATTCTTGATTTTTCAAAGTTTTAATATTTCAAATTTTAATTAGTAACATTTTTATATATTAGTAAACGAATAAATATAATTATGTTAGATGTCACAAAACATAAATTTCTGAAATTTTTGTTAAGTGGCACCATGTATTTTTCTGAAGGGGTTGGGTTTGCATTACTTACTGTTATTTTGATTTTTTATCTGAATGATTACGGATTTCCTTACTATGTTACAACATTTGTGGTTGGAATTACAAACATTCCATGGATGATAAAATTTTTTTGGGGAGGAATTATCGATCATTTCTTAGAATTTGGCAGAAAACCATTTATTGTTTTTGGAAGTTTGATTTCTGCTGTAGGATTTTTGGCAGTTGCCTTCATCTGCCCTGAATTTAATATTATTGTTTTTACCCTTGCACTAATTTTGGCAGATTTTGGATTAGCATTATTTGATACAGCATTTGATGCTTGGGCAATTGAGATTTCAAATGAAAATGAACGGGGCAAAATCAACGGTGCTATTCAAGGAGGTCTTGCAGCAGGTCTAGTTTTCGGCGCATCTATATTTGGATATTTTTCAAAATCGTATGGTTATTCGCTTGCTTTTATTTCAGGTTCCTTAATATTGGTAATATCAATTTTAGCTTTTCATTTATTTGTTAGGGAAAATCCAAGAAAAAAACAACGTCAAAAACTTTCGAAAATTCTAGTTAAAGAGTTTAAAAAACGCTCTACTCAGGCTCTAAGTTTTTTCGCACCGATCTCTACTGTAGGAAACGGGTTTTTAATTCTTGCAATTCCTTTGTATTTTTCAGATAGATTTGGTCTTGATGTTGCACAGACAGGATTGATATATATTTTATTTCCGTTGTGCAGACTTTTTGGTTCTCTTGTCGGTGGGTATATAACTGATTTAAAGGAAAAAAAACAAGTTTTAACAATTTATATTTGTGCATTGAGCGTTGCTTGTGTTTTACTTTTGGCTGCACAAAATTGGCAGATGTTGGCTGTTTTTTACGGTTTATTTGCCTTCCTTCACGGAGGTTACGGGACAGCAATTTTAGCAATATTTATGGATATTACAAATCCTAAAGTGGGGGCAAGTCAGTTTTCAATACTTACAAGTTTAATGAATTTTGGGGAGTCGGGAATTGGTGCTATTACTGGTACATTGTTAGCAGTTGTTGGATTTAGTGGTGTTTTCCTTTATGCCGCATGGGCTTACGGACCCGCATTGCTTGTAATTCACTTTGTAAAATTGAGAAATGTGCTAGCCAAATAATTATTATTTATTATTGATTTCATTTCATTTTAAAATCTTATGATGAAACTGTAATGTATGCATCGTAAATTGTCGTTCCCATTATTTGTACGGTAATTCCGTATTCCGTTCCCGCTATAAGCGTCTCACCGATTTCGTTTTGAGTTAAAATAATACTTTCACCAACACCCCACTCGCCATCAATTGACCAATTATCTCGACCTATTATAGTGCCATTAATGAAAATATCAAATCCACAGTCACCTGTTTGGTCAATATAAGGTGCATTATCTCCGCCTTTTGAAAGCAATATCTTTATTCTATGACTCGTTCCTGAAACCGTCACAGAAGCATTTTCAGTACTTGATACCCCTTCAAACAATTTATCACGAACAATGTTATGCATATTAAAAGGGCTAAACACAAAAGCTATCCAACCATCGAAAATAAGTAGGATAGCAAATCCAACGATAATTATTGCTTTGATATTTTTTGTAAGACCTTGTTCTGTTCTAAAATATTTTTTTACATGGGGTTGGTACAAATAAAGTATTATGATAAATGGAATAATAGCACTGATAAGATTAAATCTAATAATAGAGGCAATGACAGAGGTTATTTCAATCAAGACTAATGCAAATCTTGCCCATTCTTCACCTATGAATAAACCATAAGCAAGCAATAGAGAGATTGGTAACATAAATAAAGAATATAAAAATAAAATACCGACTAATGGTAAACCGAAAAAATCATTCATCGGCTCGAAAAAGATTAATGGAATTGCAATTAGTACAACAATCGAGATAATAATAGCAATAATTTGAAATACGGCAAGAATAGTAATTCCAAGAGGTCTTTCAACTATTTCTTCAATGACTTGAGGACTTTCAATTTCTTTTGGAAAAGTAAATTTGCCTTTTAAACCACAGTTCGGGCATTCTATCTCTTTTGTCTCCTCTGGGTTTCCCTCAATAGTTGTCGAATGGTTACATTTAGGACATTTAATCGTTTTTATCATTCAAATTTCAAATGTAAAATAATTAACAATATTAAAAGAATTAGTTTTTTATTAATCTTAAAATTTGAATGTAAAAGTGGAGAATTAGGTAGTTTCAATATTTTTTATCTATTGATAATCTTTTTAGGGGATGGTTTATTTCGATATTAAAAAATGGTCGAAAATTTAAGAGAACTTTGTAAAAAAGCAGTAGAAATTATTTCAGAAATTTCAAAATCTAATAAAATTAGATTGATTTCGCATTACGATGCAGATGGTGCAACAGCTGCAACGATTCTGTCAAAGGCTCTTTATCGAAATGGTTACGATTTTCATATTTCTTTAATGAGAAATCCTTTTACAAAAGGTCTGGAACGAGTAAAAAAGGAAGAAAATGAATTTTTGATTTTTTCTGATATGGGAAGCGGACAGTTGGATATGATTGAAAACTTCCAAGGAAAGGCAATAATAATTGACCATCATCAATATTTTAGACCTACAAATAAAGATAATATTTTACAAATTAATGCAAATAATTGCGGAATAAATGGAAACTACGAAGCATGCGGGGCAAGTCTTAGCTATGCATTAGCCTTAGCCCTCAACAAGGAAAATACCGATTTATCTTCTTTGGCTTTGGCAGGCATTATGGGAGATAAACAATATATAGGAGGCATTAGAGGTTACAACAAAACCGTTCTTGATGATGCAATAAAGAATGAAAACGTCAAATCGATAATTGGTTTGAAATTTCCCGAGGTAACTCTGTCCGATTCATTATACTACTCTGTGGATCCTTACTTCTCTGGCTTATCAGGTAATAAAGATGCAATTAGTGATTTACTGAAAAATTTACAGATTGATGACTCAACAAGAATTGAAGAAATCGATAAAAAAATGCTAAAAAAACTGCATTCGTATCTAATTCTTGCGCTTCTTAAAAAAGACTGTGAAAGAAATATTATTGATACCGTTATTCGTGAAAGATACTGGTCTAATATGCTAAACTCTGAATTGGAGCGTTTTGCAGACCTTGTTGATGCTTGCGGAAAAAGTGGCAATCGTGGCCTTGCTTTGTCATTGTGTCTAGGAGATAAAGATTCTATTGCTCAAGCAAAAACTGTTGAAAAAAATTACAAGCAAAAAATTTTAGATGAGCTGTTAAGACTCGAAGAAGAAGGTGTAAAAGAAACCAAAAGTTTTAGATATTTTTATACATCTGATTCGTCACTTGGGGGAGTAATTGGTGGAATAGCAACTAATTTTATGCTTGATAATAAAAAACCATTGATATCACTAGTAAGAAAAGATCCAGAAATTCATATCTCTTCGAGGGGTAATCAATATTTGGTCGAAAAGGGACTTGATTTAGGAGCTGCAATGAATGTAGCTGCAAAAAAACTTGAAGGTCATGGCGGGGGACATAAAATTGCAGCGGGTGCGACAATTAACTCAGAAAAGGAAAACGAATTTTTACAAATAGTAGATTCTATTATTACAGAACAGTTAAAGGGCGAATAAATGAAAATTAAATGTGAAGTTGTAATCGACTGCGATTGTGAAAAAAAAATTACCGATATCATGAAATCAGTCGATGTTGACAACTACAATTTTGTTAAAACAAAAAAAGAGGGAAATAAACTTATTGCTGAAATCAATAGTACCTCAATTTCTTCAATGATTCATACACTGGATGATTATCTTGCATGTATTACAGTTGCAAAAAAAATTGTGGATAAAGATTAATAATTATATCCTATTGCTGGTGACACTATGGAATTTGACTTAAAGGCTAGATTTTCGTTTAGTGAAGAAATTTCTTCAAAAGGAGATGAGATAAATCAATTTATAGATAGTATTTCTGGTCAATTTTTAAAAAATGATGAAAACAACAGCTCAACTATAGAAGTTCTAAAGCTAGAAAAAAGCTTACTAATTTTTAACATAAAATCCAAGGGAGTATTCCGTCCCCACAGTGTCATTTTACAGATTAAAAATTATTTAAGTAAAGAATTTGGTAAAAAATATCGCATAGGAATTAGAGAAATTATTGTTGAATCCTATCAAATTTCATTTGAATTGGAAAAGGAAATTTTAAAAAAATTCTCAATTCCGTTTGCCACCTTGGATTTTTCAGGAAAGCAGGTTAAAATAAATTTAAAAGACCTTGACGAAGAGTTTCTGAAAAGAAACTATATGGACAGAATGATAAACCTGGTAAAGGAAAAGGTTGAGGATCAGTATTACGAGGGTAAAGGGGAATTTTGGAAGCTAATCTGGAAATCTGATGAAAAAACACCTGTTTGGGAAAAAGACCCAACGGTTGAAATGGTAAAACTTGAATGGCTTAAACAGGGACCAACCAAAGGAAAATGGTTTTTTCGTCCGCAAGCAACAGCAATTATGAAGGCAATGGAAAAAATTGCGATAAAAGAAATTTTGGAGCCTTTGGGTTTCCAGGAAGTGATTGAGTCTCATATTGTTCCCTTTGATATTTGGCTTAAAACAGGTCATCTTGAAGGCATGCCCGGAGAATTTTATTATGTTTCAGAACCAGCCACAAGAGATGTCGAAAAATGGGAGAAATTTGTAGATCTTACTAAAATTACAAAGACTGTATCATTTGATGAACTCAAAGAAAATCTAAGCATTCCTTCCGCAGGTATTTGTTATGCTCAATGTCCGATGATTTATTGGTCTTTCAAGGGAAAAACAATTGCTGAGGAATCATTGCCAATTTTAATTTATGATAAAACTGCAGTTTCAAACCGATACGAGTCTGGAGGTAGGCACGGAATTGAGCGTGTAGATGAATTTCATCGTATCGAACCAGTTTATATCGGTACAAGAGAACAACTATTAACGCTTAGAGAAAAAATGCTTGAAAGATACAAGCACGTGTTCAACAACATTTTTGATCTTGAATGGAGAATGGCTTGGGTTACACCTTGGTACATGCAGCAAGCAGGAAAGACACATGATGAAAGCACCCAAGAAACCGGAACAATAGATTTTGAAGCTTATATGCCATATAGGGGTAATCGAGCTGATTCAGAGTGGCTTGAATTCCAAAACTTAAGTATTCTTGGAGATAAATATATCAAAGCATTTACAATAAAGTCACAAAAAAGTGAATTATGGAGTGGATGCTCAGGAATTGGTCTTGAAAGGTGGTCCACAGCATTTTTGGCACAAAAAGGTCTTGATCCAGATAAATGGCCAGATGGTTTTAAAAAATATTTAAACACCCTTCCACAAGTTATTAAATTTCTATAGAAAAATGGAAAAAAAAGATTTGGCAGAATACAGGAAAAAATATGATATTGCCCGACATCATGCCTGGGCAGGAACTGCACTATTATCAGTTGTTCTTGCAATAAGAATTTTTCTTTTAACAGGAGAAAATTCAAACATTCCGGACATTATATTTTTTTCATTAATTCTTTTAATAATTGTTTATATTTTGATTTCTCTTTTATTTACATATATTCATCGTTCATGTTTAACAGTGGAGCAAGAAAAGATTTCTTCATCCGAAGAAATAGTAAGACATAAAATGGATACAGATTTAGAAAAAGCACGATTGAAACTTGAAAAGAAAAAAGCAAAGACAGAAGTTAAACAAATAAAAAAATTAGATGAGAAAAACCTTTAAAGACTAAACGTTATCCAACCATCCTATGGCTAAACGCAGGAAAGAAAAAACAGAGGAAGAGGAACTAGATTTTAAATTTCCGAAATTCGACGAAGAAAAATTCGTAAAAAAAGAACGCAGAAACGTAAAGGCGACTTTCATTTCGTTTTTATTCGGAATTGTTTTGGCAATTATTTCTTTTGGCTTTTGGTCTTTATTGAGAGGTAATCCCTTTCGATGGGAATTAGTACTTTTGTTTGGGGTTTTTAATGCATCATGGTTAAAATATCTATTTATTAAGCTTAACATTGATCTCACCGACTTCGGAAAAGGTAAATGGTTGTCTGCGTATGCAACTTATTTTTTCACATGGTTTATAGTTATACTGGTAATTGTCAATCCACCTTTTTATGATGACGAAGATCCCGTAGCAGATGTTGTATTGCTACCGGGAATTCAGGAACCAGGCGGAACAGTAAAAATTATTGGAAGAATTATGGATAATATAGGAGTAAAAGACGTTGATTTTAGAATCATTTCTCCTGACGGAAGCACTCAAAATATTACTAATTTTAACTTTGAAGATGAAATTTTCACCTATGTTTACGAATACAACGAAAATGTAATCCTTGATTCTGAATATACATATAAAATAAAAGTAACTGACGTAAATGGTTTTACTTCGGAAAAAGAAGGGAATTTTAAATATTCAAAATCTACAATTGTTTTAACAACACCTGAAAATAAAAGTGATTTGCATTCTTATACGCCAATCGAATTTAGAATAAATGAAAATGTTTACGAGCCCAGCTCGGTGGAAATTAATGGAATTACATATCATCCAGATTTCAGAGTTTACTACAGACTTGATCAGGGACCACAAATCAATGTAAGTAGATTGGAGGCGGATAACAGAGAAACTTACAGAACAACAGCCGAATACATTGGATGGCAACAAGAGGACAATGTTACATTAAATGCTTACGTTGAGGTTGTTCATTACTTCCCAAATTTAATTAGGGAATTTAACAACACAATAAAAGATACGGATTACTATCAGTTTGAAACTCTTGATGATCCGGCAATTGGTCAGAAAGATAAACTAATACCACCTAGAAGCAATTTACCTCTTAACGATAAAAATCAACCAAGCAACATACTAAATTATTATGTTCCAGGACCACAGTTATATGCTGTACCCGGTTTTGAGTTACTGGCATTTGTTGTATCTGTTTGCGTAGTAGCTTTAATCTTTAAGTATGGGAAGAAAGATAAAAGTCGCAAACAATGAAAGAATTAGAAAATTGGTGCAGAGAACTTAAAAAAAATTATACACCATACGAAAAAGACTCATCAAAACCGGTAAGTTGCTGGAATGGAAAAGACGTAATTTCTGGAAAAATTGTTGATGCTTTTGTAATAATTTTGAAAACAAAAGGCTGCAGTTGGACACATAATTCAGGATGTTCAATGTGTGGTTATTTTAACGACAGTTTGTGGAGAGATAGTTCAAATGAGGAAATTATTAATCAAATTGATTTTGCAATGCAAAAATATTCAGATCAAAAGTTTGTAAAAATTTTTACATCAGGAAGTTTTTTGGACGATGAAGAAATAAATCCAGAATTAAGATTTGAAATAATTAAAAAAATTTCTAAAAAAGCAAAAAAAATATCCTTTGAATCAAGGCCTGAATACATTACAAACGAAAAAATTACCAACATTGAAAACAAATTTCAAAGAAATATTTTTGAGGTAGGAATTGGCCTTGAAACATCAAGCGACTATATCAGAGATAGAGCAATAAATAAGGTTTTTACATTCAGTGATTATGAAAATGCAGCATCATTGCTGAAAAAATATGGTTGGGAAGTAAAGACATATGTGCTTGTAAAACCACCGTTTTTAACAGAAAAACAAGCAATTGATGATTGCATCCAAACCGTTAAAAAAATTAAAAATTTGACTGATACAGTTTCGTTGAATCCAACTAATGTACAAAGTCATACTGTTGTGGAATATTTGTGGAAGAGAGGGCAATATAGGCCTCCATGGTTGTGGAGCATTGTTGAAATATTGAGAAATGCAAAGAAAACATTAAAAGATGTAAGAATCAAATGTGACGTTGTCGGTGGGGGAGGAGTGAGAGGAGCACATAATTGCAGATTATGTGATAAAGGGTTTTTACAAGCAATTGATGATTTTTCTCTTAATCAGAATTTAACAATATTTGATGATTTGAATTGCAGGTGTTATGATAAGTGGCTTGATTGTCTAAATTTTGAACAATTTGGATTTGGTTCACTTGTGGATATGTGACAGTTATGGCTGAGGAAATTTTAAAAGGGGAAAGTGTTGTTTTGGTTGATTCATCTTATAAAAAAATCATTATTGACACGACCGAAAAGACTGATAAGTTCAAAGGTGTGGGAGTATTTGATCCTTCAATTCTTGTTGGCAAAAAATACGGAGATACAATTTCAATTGGCTCAAAGGAATTCTGGATTTTCAGACCATCCGTAATGGATAAATTACATTCTTTAAAAAGGATGGCCCAAATTATTTTACCAAAGGATTCAGCACATATTATTTTGAATTGTTCTATCGAACATGGAAAAAGAGTTTTGGAAGCCGGAATAGGCTCAGGATCTCTTACAATTGCTCTTGCAACTTCAGTTGCTCCCGACGGAAAAGTAATCTCATATGACACAAGAGAAGATTTTATTAATCACGCGTTAAAAAATCTTGAAAAATCCAGATTGGACCAATATGTAAAGACAAAGCTAAAAGATATTACAAAAGGAATCGATGAAAAAGATCTAGACGCAGTAATTATTGATATTCCAAATCCTTGGGATGCTATAGGTCATGCATGGTCAGCACTTAAACCAGGTGGTTATTTGTGCTGCTATTCACCTCTTATTTCACAGGTTGAAAAAGCCGTTTTTTCCATAAGGGAAAATAAGTTTATTGAAATAAAAACTATTGAAAATATTCAAAGAGAAATGATAATTTCTGAACATGGTACACGTCCGAGCTTTGATATGTTAGGTCATACAGGATACCTTACATTTGCAAGAAAGATAATCTAAAAACTAGAAATTTGAATTATGTATGATCCAATAGAATTGTCAAAAAAGACAGAAGAAATAGTTGTTCGTAATAAATCAAAAAAATACTATAGATTCAGACCGACGGGGTTTTATGGAGGAATATCAACTGCTGATACTGTTGGATGTAATCTGAGATGTGTTTTTTGTTGGTCAAGTAACAGTGTATGGAACGCACCGAATTCTGGTAATTTTTTTACTTCTGAAGAGGTTGCAAGCAAACTTTGCGAAATTGCATCCAAAAAAAATTTCCATCAAGTCCGAGTCTCTGGTGGAGAACCTACAATCGGCAGAACACATTTAATCGAACTGCTAAAACTTATTCCTGATAACCTGCTTTTTATCTTGGAGACAAATGGCATTTTACTGGGTTATGATAAAAGTTATGCATCAGAGTTAGCGAAATTTAGTAACCTGCATGTTCGTGTCTGTCTTAAAGGAGCAAATCCCGATGAATTTAAATTGCTTACAGGGGCAAAAAATGGGTTTGAATACCAGTTGAAAGCATTAGAAAACCTAAGAGATGAAAACATAAACTTCAATATAGCATTGGTTTCAGTAAGTAAAGAAAAGCATTCTTTGTTTGAACGATTACGGGATATGAAATTGGGTAAAATAATGATTGAAAATGAAGAAATTACATTATATCCAAAAGTAAAAAATAGACTTGAAAAACTAGGAATGTTAGATCTTTTTAGTTAATTTATTTTAATTTAATTCCTCGCTGGTTTTGATAATTGCCGGATTTTTTGTCATAAAGTTCTGAAGGCGGGGTAAGTAGTTTTTCAAATACAATTTGACAGAATCTATCTCCAATTGGAATTTCGATTTCGTAATCGTTTGCATTAAAACAGCTTATTGTTAAAGTTCCATGAAAACCTGCATCAACCTTTCCAAAACTTGCCATAATTCCTTTTCTGGCGTAACTAGAGCGAATCCACAATTGTGATGTAATTTGTGGTCCCATTTTTACATATTCTTTTGTACTAATTGCAAACCATGAAAGGGGAGGAATAATTGCAATACCGTCTTTTACGTGCTCATCTCTTTTTTTAATATATATTTCATCAATCGATAAATCATATCCATTTGGAGTAAGATTTGAAGAATTAAAAGGCTCGATTCCCAAATCATTGCAACCTATTGCTTCTTCTATATCAAAATCGGAAAGAATCGCCATGAACATCACAATTATTATGATTTTATGTTAATGCTATTAATTACTACCTCTTTAAGCGGTCTATCACTACGGTCTGTTTGAACCTTGGAGATATTTGTTACAACATCCATTCCATCGATTACTTTTCCAAAAACAGAATGATGATTATCAAGCCAAGGAGTTGGAGCAACAGTTATAAAAAATTGAGATCCGCCAGTATTGGGTCCTGCATTAGCCATTGAAAGTATTCCCGGAGAATTATGTTTTAAATCAGGATGAAATTCGTCAGGTATTGTGTAACCTGGCCCGCCTCTTCCTGTGCCTTCTGGGCAACCACCTTGTATCATAAATCCTTTTATCACTCTATGAAAAATAATTCCATTGTAAAACCCACCTCCAACAAGTTTTAAGAAATTATTTACTGTCTTTGGTGCTTTATTTTCATAGAGTTCTATTTCGAAATTTCCCATATTTGTATTAAATTCCGCTATTTTATTTGTCATAAGATTCCTCCAAAAATTATTCAATTGTTATTGAATTTATTACAATGTCTGTGTAAGGTTTCCCGCCACCTGCTGGGCTTGAGTCGTCATGAGGTTGACTTGCAATTTCTCTAACAACGTCCATACCCTCAACTACAACACCAAAAACTGCATATCCTCCATCAAGACCACTTTGTGCACCATCGCATATGAAAAACTGTGCACTGCCTCCGACGCCCCAACCTGTGCTTGCCATTGATATCGCTCCATCAACATGAAGTAGGCTTGAATCAGATTCAAAATCGATATTCCCATAGGGACTTTCTTTAGTAGTCCCATCAGGAAAGGTATTACCTGCTTGAATCATGAAATCATCCATAATACGATGAAAGATCATGCCATCATAAAAGCCGTCATCGACAAGCTTTTCAAAATTTTCACAGGTTTTAGGAACTTTATCTTCAAATAATTCGACTTTGAATTCTCCCATCGAAGTATCAAAAACTGCAACTGGATTTGCCTCGGTTTGAGTTTGTTTATTACCACTATTTGCATAAAGTAGAATTAATACGGATGCAATTATTACGACAATTACCAATACAGCAACTGCAATATACTTTGCGCGAGAATTCATTTTTTTAGGTTCTATTGGTCTAGATCTCTTTCTATGACTTCTAACTTTTTTAGCTGACATACCAAACATCGAAATGCGTAATCTTATTAAAAATTATTTCAAAATTTTATTGGTCTAGTTTAGTTTAAAAAAATTTTAATACTTTTATTTATCCCACAGATACATATTTATTATGAATCTCAATAATACAACTATTGAGGAAACTAACTGTAAAACAGGTTTTAAAAGATAAAAAAATTTTCAATCAACCGGAAGAAAAACCTTCAAGTTACTGTGCACTTTGTCGGGGAACGAAACTATTGTGTGGAAAAGCCCGATGCCCAGTTTTACTAAAATTCCACTCGAGAGATAAGATCAAACCACTAGTTGATAAATTAACTATTGGTGGAGCGTCACCACCTAGTGTATTTATTGGAAGATACGGGTATCCAAAAATCTCGATTGGACCAATGATTCCACCAGTTATGGGAGATACTTCTCTTCTGGATACGCCTGAACAATGGATGAGCAGAAGTATCGATGAAATTGTAGATTTTCGTTCGATGCTTATAAGGGGAAAATATACTGTAAAAGCAAATGATGTTAATAATTCAAGTAAAATTGTAGAATTTACTAGGGAACTTGGCCTTTCAAAAAATAGTGTTTATACAGAGGCAATATTTCAAAAAAAACCAAAAGGCAGAATAATTTTTTATGATGAAGTGCAGCCACACGGTCCGTCAGCACCCTTAAAAACATTTGACATATCAAATCCAAAATATGATCAGAGAATTGAAAAAGCATTTTATGACACGGATCTAAAGGCAAAACCTGCAGTACTTGATTTGTTTAAAAACGGTGTTAATGTATCTAAAATTCAACGGGCATTTAGTGTGGGAGCATTCGGTGTAAATAAATATCGAAGATTTGTGCCTACTAGATGGAGTATTACAGCAGTTGATGATATTTTGGGCAAGAACCTGATGGAAAAAACAAAAACAAGGCCTTTAATTAATGAATATAGAACATATTTTATTAATCGATTTGACAACAGATGGATAATACTTATGATGCCAACAGAATGGCAATATGAACTTATTGAAGCATGGTACCCAAATACTACCTGGAATCCATATGGTTCATCTATTTCTATTTTCAATAGTTACGAGTTTTATAAAGGAAGAACAGATTATGCAGAAATTGGTGGATGTTATTATGCTGCTAGACTTGCGGTTAACGAATTACTCGACTCAGAAAATCGTCAAGCAGGAATAGTTATTTTTAGAGAGGCACATCCCGGTTACATCATGCCGGTTGGGGTCTGGAATGTAAGAGAAAGTGTTAGAAAGGCTCTAAGGCAACCTTGTCAAAAATACCAAACTTTAACTGAAGCGTTTGATTTTATCCAGAGAAAAATGGACATTCCTATGGATAGATGGATTTGCAATAGCGCCATACTTAAAAATAAACTACATCAGAAAAGACTCGAGGATTTTAAAGTGATTTAATGAAAATTCGTGAAATAACATGTAAAACAGCATTATCTCCTTCAAGATTACCAGGACTAGATTATTCGTTGAATCCCTATGTTGGTTGTGAGCACGGCTGCAAGTATTGTTACGTACCAAATGTTTTGAAAATTTCAAGAAGTAGCTGGGGAACCTTTGTTGATATAAGAGTAAATATGCCATTGATTCTAGCAAAGGAACTTAAAAATAAAAAAACGGGTGTTGTAGGTATCTCAACTGTAACTGATGCTTACCAACCTTTAGAAAAAAAATATAAAATAACTAGATACTGTTTAGAGCAGCTTTTAAAATATGATTTTCCAATTTGTATTCAAACTAAATCATCGCTAGTTGCTAGGGATGTTGATTTGATTGCAAAATTTTCGAATGCTGAAGTTATGGTAAGTATTGGTACAATGGATGATGAGCAAAGATTGCTATTGGAACCAAAATCATCAAGCATATTGGATAGACTTGAGGTTTTACAAAAATTTTCTGAAACCGGTGTAAAAGCCAGCGTTTTTTTCGGACCGATTTATCCAACAGTTTCACTAAAACAAGCACAAGACCTAATTGAAAAATTTGTCGAAAGTGGCGCATCAGAAATAATGATAGACAGTCTGCATATGAAACCGGGAATTGATCAAATTTTAAAAAATACACTTTCCTCAAGACAAGACTTATTGAAATTTTTTTCAACAAATACAATAGAATTAAAAAACCGATTTATGAAACTGAAAGCAGCCATTCTAAGTTATTCTAAAGAAAAGAATGTTAAAATCATTGAGGCATTTTAAAAAATATTTTAAATTTATATATTTTAACGTAATTTTAACTTCTACATTTAAATACTACTATATTTCTTATATAATGGGAACTAAATTATGAATAAAAAAATAGTTATGTTTAGCATTTCGTCAACAATATTACTTATCTTGATTAGTTTTGCACCCATTGTTATATCAAAAAATTATGATTTTGAAAAAACAATTAAAGTTCAAATCAAAAAATTCAGTGATACGACAATTGACGATGATTCAATTAATCTTGATTATGAAGGTGCTATAGAGCTAAAAAATGTTCTTGAAGAATTAAATAAGGCAATTGAAGAGAGAAATTATCAAAAGATATCAGAATATGAAGAAATTTTAAAAGACAAAAGAATTATTGAACGCAACTATAAAATACCCTTAGCATCTGACAAAGAAAATATAAAAAGTTTAGATTACGAGAACTTGCCTCCATTTATCAAAAAAATTCAAAAAATCTTGGAAAATGATGAAGAAGGCAAATACAACGCATTGTGTTATGTTCATGCAACTGGGCAAGGAACATTGATTTTTACAATTGGTCTTATTCTTGGCATTTTATTTTTTTTGCTACTTTCAAAATTTGGATTTGGTGTAATTTCGGTGCTGATCCCGTTTTATATTATGGTTATGGTTGCTACTCACGTTATTCCCTTTAGAATTATGCTTCCAATTGGTTCTGTAACATTGGAACAAGGAAGTACTTCATCAATTGGATTGGGCGGATATGAAAAATTGACAACGGATAACAATTCCATACAAACAACTCTTGTTGGTTTTACTGGTCTTACAATTCATATTCCATTTGGTGATGGTGAAGAATCCGATCTCGGAGGTTTTTTATTTGTTTCCGGATTTTCAGCTATAGCTCATTCGAAATATGTAGAGAATTCTGAATAAATTAATATCTGTAAATTTTTAAAAACAAATACATAAAATTAGACATTTGACGATATAAAAAACGACAATTATTAAATACTGACACACTTTTTATTATATGGAGATAGAGGTGTTTATATAAGAATTAGTTTTAAAATTATCCTCCCCTTGTAATTCATATGTTTCCTCCTTCTTCCTCTACCTCCAAACTATTTTTAATTTCATTTTTGAATTTTCTTTTTTCAATTTCTGCGAATCTAAGTACGAAGAATGTAATAATGGTTGTAACTATTGGAATCAAATAATTGCCCAATCCAACAATAAGTCCTATTGCCACGATCACCCATAGACTTGCGGCAGTAGTTAATCCCCTCATGTCTCCCCTTGTTGCAATGATGCTGCCTGCGCCTATAAAACTAATGCCTGTTACAATTCCTGCGGCGATTCTTGTTGCGTCAAAATTACTGATTGAACTTTCGGGTAAAAGATAAAATGATGAAATTGTAAATAAACAAGATCCCATGCAAACAAAAATATGGGTCCGAAGTCCAGCTGGCTTATGCTTAAGTTCGCGTTCAAAACCTATGAGTGCGCCCAATACAACAGAAACTAAAATCCTGATGACTAATTCAAATTCAAATGAATTAAATGCAAATTCAAACATAGTTATCCTTACAATCACCTAATGAATTTTAATTATAAAAAACAATTTTTTATGTTTACAAGTATATAAAATTGAATACTATTAGTCAAAAAATGATCAACTATCATTAGACAATATTCTAAATTGTCTTTTTTGTAGCAATTTTAGAAATTTGCAAGAAAACTTCCTATGAATTAAAATCAATTTTTGTTTTAGAAAAGTAACATTTTGATTTTTAATTGAACGTTTTGCAGGTTTATTTTTTGCATTTCATTGTCATTACCTCGACAAAAGTTGCCAAGTCAAAAGCCTCTTAATTGTTAATTTGAATGGTTTTCAGTCAGACAGAATTACACTTTCGGAACAACTTTAATTCAGCATAATTTTAAGTATGGGGAGTGTGTTACCCAAAAAATTGTATCTATAAATTAAGGAGTAATTAAAGGGATACTATGGCAAAAGCACGTTCAAGGACAGCCACGCGAAAAGTAAAAGATAAATGGAAAGCAAAAACTTGGTATAACATTTTAGCTCCTCAAAGTTTTGACAATGTCACCATTGCTGATACTTTATCATCAGATTTGGATGCCCTGATGGATAGAGTAACAGAAGTCTCTCTTCAGGATTTAACTAATGATTTTAGAAAATCTCATATTAAACTTTTTTTTAAAATAAATAAAGTGGAGAATAACAACGCCTACACTCAGTTTATTGGACACACTTTAACATCGGATTATCTTCGAAGAATGATTAGAAGAAAGAGATCTAAAATTGAAGGTGTTTATGACGTAACTACCCGCGACGGTGCAAAGATTAGAGTCAAGCCTTTTGCAACAACAGACAAAAGAATTCAGAATTCTCAAAAGAGGATAGTTAGAGAGACAATGAAAAAAACCATAAGTGATAATGCAAAAACCAGTACCATGTCTGAATTTATCAAGGAAGTAATTGATGGTAAGATAGGAAGTGACATCTATAAAAATTGCAAGAAACTCTATCCTGTTAAAAGAGTCGAGGTTTTTAAAACACAAGTAATCGGATTTCCATCAATTGAAATCGAAGAAAAAGAAAAAACAAAAATAATAGAGAAAAAAGAAGAAGCACCTAAGGAAGAGAAAAAAACCAAATCTGAAAAAAAGGTTAAGAAATCTGGGGAAAAAGAGAAAACAGTAGAAGAACCAGAAGAACAAATTATTGAAGAAAAAATTGAACCGGTAATTGAGAAAGATATAGAGAAACCTGAAGAATCTAAACCAGAGGAAGAAAAGCAAGAAATCAAAGAAGAAGAGATAGAAAAACCTGCTAAAGCCTCTACAAAGAAGAAAAAAAAATCAAAAGATGAAAAGTAACTGATATTATTTCCTAATAAATACTTTTTAATATATTTGACATTATATTATAATTTGATAGTGTGAATTTATCAAAAATTATTGCGATTGCATTTATTTCAATATTGTTTTTTCAAATTTGTGTAAGTTTAGAAGTTGAAGCATGTAAAGACATTATTGCCTGTGGAGATGCAACAAATGGCGATTATAATCTTCTTCTAAAGGTAAGGGACCCGAGTAGACCAGGACCTCAAGTAATTTGTACAGCTCCTAAAGGTTACGAATATACATATCGTCATCCTTGGAATGGCAATACTTTAAATTTTGTGAATTTGCATAAATATATTGCAATTGCTACAAAAAACGATACGATCCCTCAAATAGTAAAGGCAGGTATGACTCTTACTGATGCTGGATTGGCATTTGGGGATGCTGATACAAATTCTAACTGGATCAATCCAACAAAATATGCTTGGGATGATTTTGACTGGATTCGGTATGCTTGTGAAAAAGCCGACAATTCAGATCAGGCAGTAGATCTGCTTACCCTTGATGTAGTAGATAAACTACATGCAACATGCGTATCCGAAAATCTATTTCTTGTTGGTCCTGAGAAAGGATATGTAATTGAAGCAGATGCTTATAGATACCACATAACTGAAATTAAAGATGGCGTAATAGCAATGTCAAATTATCCAAAACAACTGTGGCCTAGCCAAGTTCTACAAAAATTACCTATATCTCCAAGTTTTTATACAGAAAAAATTACCTATGTTGGCAAAGGAGATTTTGTCTCGCTTAATTCAATTTTTATGATTCATATAAAAGAGATTAAAAACCAATCCATAGTCGTTGGTCATATACCCTGGCTTAAAATTATGCGATTTCCAAACATTAAAAAAATTAACGATGTGGAAATTGAACTCGGTACACTAGAAACAATTGGTGATTTTTGCGTAGAACTATTGGATTTAAATGGAAATAATGCAAAAATAAGAATTTGTAACATAAATAAGGCATGGGAGGATGAAATATTTAAGCACATAAACCCCAGAGTCGGTTCAATTACAATAACGGATATGATTGATTGGTCCAGAATTCATAAGGGTGATCTCAACGGGTTGAGGCCAATGTGTCAAGATTCAAGCACATATGAGGCTGTAACAATTTTTAAGATACCAAGTACTTATTACAATTTATTAAGCATGGGTTGGTTTTCTCCAAATCATGCTTGTACTTCGATTTATGTTCCGTTTCACATATGCATTTCAGATATCTATGAACCTTATGAGAGTGGGGAGGCAGCTGAGCTTTCATTAGAATTGCTAAATCTTTATGGTCATTCAACACTAACTAGTTATTTTGAAAAAACCGAAGAAGTTTTTTTCGGTGAAATGGAAAAATTTGAAAATATTTGCATTAACTTTCTAGAAAACAAAAGTAAATTATCGAATTTTTTTACAATTATTGATGCAGAAATGCAAAAGCAAGCCTATCTTACTGAGCAACTTTGGCTTAATATCAGTAAAATTACGAACAAATCTAGCATAGAATCGATATCAAATATTTTTGAAGATTTGTGGGAAAAAAACTATTCAATTTCTTTAAATGCTATGAACAATTCTATTACTTTACTTGAACAGTTCCCTGGAACAGAAGTCTTTATAAAAGATATTGAATCAATAATTGTTTCAATTGTAAAACTGCAAATTTTAAAATCTCAATTCAATTAAAATAAACTTATATTGCGCATCAAAAGAAATAAAAAATTTATTTTGTTAGTCCAAATGGGGATTTCTTTGAATCAGGAAAGAAAAATTGTAATAGTGGGGTGTGGGGCAGGTGGTGGAACAGCTGCTCAATTTGCCAGAAAAACTGATCGCAAAGCAAGTGTTACGGTTTTTGAGAAAGGTATTTATCCACAGTATTCAAAATGTGGACTACCGTATGTAATTTCAGGAAAAATCCCTAGATTTGAAGATTTAATAGAATTTTCAGAAGAATGGTTCAATAAAGCAAAAATTGATTTGTTTTTAAAATCTAATGTAGAGGAAATTGATGTTAATGAAAAAATTATAAAAGTAAATAACAACGGAAAATATATCGAATATCCTTTTACTTCTGTAATAATAGCAACGGGGGCTGAACCGGCAATACCGCCTATAAAAAATCTTTCACAAGATGGTAAATTTGTAAAAGGTGTCGGCGTAGTAAGAACAATTGATGACGCAAAGAAGATTAAATCTTTAATAACACCAGGAAAAAAAGCAACTGTTATAGGGGCAGGATTAATCGGTCTTGAAATGGCTGACTGTCTTTATGAAAAAAACATTAATGTAACAGTTGTCGAGGCATTGCCGGATATTCTATCAAATACATTAGATCCTGATATGTCTGCACAAATTAAGGATCAATTATCAGAAAAGATAGACATTTATTTGAATCATTTTGCTAACGAAATTAAACATGAAAACGGAGTAATAAAATCGGTATCTATTCAAGATAGAGAAAGTGGAGTAATTAACCAGATTCCAACTGATATACTGGTGGTTGCCACAGGAACAAAACCAGAAACATCACTTGCAAAAAAGACTGGGTGTAAGCTTGGTAAAAATGGCCACATAATCGTAAATGAACGATCTGAGACCTCTATAAAAAATTTGTATGCTATTGGGGATTGCACAGAATATATCGACTTCGTAACAAAAAAACCCGCTCCGATTGGATTGGGAAGTATTGTTGTTAGACAAGGCATTGCAGCGGGTATTAATGCAGCAGGAGGCAGTTACTCACTGCCCAATGGAGTATTGCAAACCCGCACTACTGATATTTTTGGATTTGAGGTTGCAGCAGTTGGTCCGACACTTAGCTGCTTTGAAAGTGAAAACATTGTTACAGGAAAGTTTAATGGCTTCTCTCTTCCTGAATATTTTCCAGGAGGAAAATCAATCTCAATAAAGGTTCTTGTAAATGCAGATTCTGGTGAAATAATCTCTGCCCAAGGAGTAGGAGACAAGGCAGCACAAAGGATTAATACATTCGCTGGAGCAGTCTTAGGAAGACTTAACATAGACCTGTTTAAAAAACTTGAAACTGCTTACGCCCCACCAATTGCTCCAACTTTAGATGCTGTTACTCTAGCTTGTGATGTTGTATCAATGAAATTGAATCGAAAAAAACGATAATATGAAAATTTTTCATGTTGCAGATACCCATTTAGGTTATTCTGCTTACAGGAGAGTTAGTGCAGATGGAATAAATCAGCGTGAGATAGATACATATGAAGCTTTCACAAAATTTGTAGATTATTGTATAGAAAATAAACCTGATTTGATAATACATGCAGGCGATCTTTTTGATTCGGTTAGGCCAAACAACAGAGCAATAACCTTTGCAATAGATCAAATTTTACGTCTTTCAGAAAAAAAAATACCTTTTGTAGTTATTGCAGGAAATCACGAGCACCCAAAACTTAGAGAAACAGGGCATATATTCAGTATTTTTGATCATCTTGACAATGTCTATCCGGTTTATAGTTCCAGCTATGAATCAATACAATTTAATATTGGAAAAGAAAAAGTAACTATTCATGCTGTTCCACAGTCTTCAAAAAAAGAAGATTTTGAAAATAACTTAAGACAAATAAAAAAAGACAATTCCTCTAATTACAATATTTTAATGGTTCATGGCAGTGTAAGGGGAATTGAATCATTTTGTATGAATGAGTTTAATGAATTAATAATTCCTAAAAAATATCTTGATTCATATTTTGATTATGTTGCATTAGGTCATTTTCACAAATTTTCAAAAGTCACTGAGAAAGCGTATTATTCAGGCTCAACTGAGTGTTTTAGTTTTAATGAGGCAGGAGAAAAAAAGGGTTTTATTCAAGTTGAATTAAATGATAAAAAGATTAATTCTGAATTTATCCAATTAAAAACTCGGAATGTGGTAGATGTTCCTCCAGTAGATTGCTCGAATTTGACCTTAAATGAAGTAATGAGTCAAATCTATAGATCCATAGAAAATATTAACCCAGCAGGTAAAGTTTTTAGAATCATACTTGACGCTATTCCATCTCATATTTTTAGAGGTTTAGACTTTAGCAGTATCAGGAAAAAATGTTCAGATTCAATTCATTTTGAAATTAGACCCAGAAATTCTAATGAGACGTATAAGAATAGAAATTTCGGATCAAAAATTAATGCATTATCTGATGAATTTACTCGTTTTATAAATGAAAATGAAATTCAAGACAAAGATAAATTATTGGCATTGGGTCTTGATTATATTAAAAAAGTCGAATCAAAAAAAGAGGATAAATGATACTAAAGAATTTACAGCTTACAAATTACAGAAAATTCAAAAAAACGCGTATCGAGTTTCCAGATGGGGTTACAGGTATTGTAGGATTAAATGGAGTAGGAAAATCAACTATTTTTGAGGCGATTTCTTGGGCATTATATGGGCCTAATGCAGCAAGAACATCAGCTGATCAAATTAGATTAAATGTGGCTGATCCTTCAGATCCCTGTAGGGTTGAGTTGGAATTTGTTTTTTCTGATGACTACTATAGAGTAACTCGGGAAATGTCGGGAAAAAACCTATCCTCTACAGCCACGGTACTTGTCAATGGCCAATGTGCAGCTTCTGGTGTAGAATCTGCCAATAAATATATTCAAAAAAAATTGGGCATGGACTATAAATCATTTTTTACCTCAATTTTTGCAAAACAAAAAGAGCTGAATGCATTATCAACAATGAATCCAAGCGAAAGAAGACCACTTATTTTAAAAATGTTAGGAATAGATATTTTAGACGAAATAATCAAAACAATTAGGGATGATAGGAAAGAAAAATCTGCAATAGTAGAAAAATTAGCCCAGAATCTTTGGGATGAAACAGGGAAAAATAAAATTCAAATGCACAAAGAGGAACTAAAAGATTTTGAAAGAAAAAATAAAATTTTTGATGATGCGATAAATAAAATTAATTCCAAAATCGAATTGTTGAATAATAGCGTAAAGGAAGCCGAAGATAAATATCAAGAAATTAAAAATCGATTTGAAGAATTGCAAAAAGAAAAAGACAAATTTGACGAAAAAAGACAAATATTTGAATCCAAAAAAACACTTCAAAAAGAAATCACAAAGTTACTAGATTCAATTCAGGCCAGAGAAAAAATATTAAGTGAGACAAAGAACAAACTTAAGAATTTTTTAAAAATCGATTCAGATATTGATCAAATTGAAAATCGTTTAAAAAAAATTAACTACAGTATATTGGATTCTGTCAAAATTATTCAACAAAAAAATACAATGATTGATACAATAAAAGATGAAATTAAAATTTTAAAAGAAAAAAATAATAAAATTACTAAAATGGGCCCAGAAGCTTCTTGCCCAACATGTGAAAGAATCCTTGGTAATCAATATAGTAAACTTTTGGAAAAATTTAGTATCAAAATAACTGAAAAAGATAAACGCATAACTAATCTATCGATAGAAATTAAAAAAGATAAAGAAAATCAAGATAAAATTGATCGTGAAAAAAAAGCAATAGAAAAGAAAAGAAAATATTTTAATGAACAATTAAAGCAAAAAGATAGATTGTTGGTAAACATTGATAATATAATATCTGAGATTGACAAGGAAAAAGGGGATAAAAAAGAAAAAGAAAACTTACTTATAAAATTAGTTAAAATTACTTTTGATGAGGATAAATGTTCAAGCTTAAAATCCAAACTAGAGGAAACCTATGCTAAATATGAGTGTAGTCAAAAAGTCGTAAATGAAAAGAAAGAAAATTTAAGTGAAGAAAAAATCCATTTGGAACGAGTTAAAAGCACTAAACAGATCCATAATCATAAAATTCTAACTCTTAAGAAAACCATAAAGGAACTAGAGAATTTTGAAAAAATAATAAAAGAAGAGAAGAAAACCGTTCAGCAACTCAGCATGCTCAAAGATTTAATGAATTCATTCCGAACAGATTTAATTTCTAGGGTCGGACCCACTTTATCATCATATGCATCAGAATTTTTTGATCTTTTTACAGATGGCAAATACAGCCAAATTGAACTAGACGAAAATTATGATATTAAGGTTTATGACAGGGGAGAACAGTTTCCAATCAAAAGATTTTCTGGTGGAGAAGAGGATTTATCAAATTTATGCCTTAGACTTGCAATTTCGGAAATTATTACAGAACGTGCGGGGGGACTTTTCAATTTTATCATTCTAGATGAAATATTTGGCTCCCAAGATTCTATCAGGCGTCAAAACATAATGCGGGCACTAAATACTCTGTCATCTAAATTTAGGCAAATTTTTCTTATTACACATATCGATGATGTTAAAAACTACATGGAAAATATTATTTATGTTAGTGAAAATGAAGACGGAACAAGCACAGTAAAAATAGAATAAAAAAGAACGGTTTATTTTTTGAATCTTAACCGTCTTTTTTTAGGCTTAGAATCAGTTTGATTTATTTCTTTATCTTCTTTTTCTGGATGTGACTTTTTATCTTCTTCTTGGACAGCAGTCGGGGCTTTAGATTCCTTAGAGGTTGGGCTTTTATGTGCGGTACTTCTAATGGGCGGAACGGCAGAAAAGAGTTTATCAAATATCTGCTTGTTTGAATTAAACCAGTTTTGCCAGGATTGATTTTCCTCTCTTAGTTGTTTACATTCACTTTCTGTTTCCTCATAAAGATGATAAAGTTTAGTTAGTCTTTCTTTCTCCTTTTCGTATTGAGCAGAAACATCGTCAAATTTTGTTTTATATTCAGCATATTTTTCAAATTCTTTTGCCTTTTCTAGATTTTGTTGAAGCGTGTTAATTGTCTGGGTTTTTTGGTTTAGCTGATCTTTTAAGCTTTTTGTTTCTTGCTCGTACTGAGCTTTCATGTTGTTTAATTCTTCAAAGCGCTGTTGATATTCATCAAATTGTTTAACCTTGCTTTCATTTTCTTCAAGTTTTGCAGTAAGTGTGTTTATTCTCGTGCTTAGATCTTGTTCAAGCTGTCTTTTTGACTCCTCGGCGGTTCTGACCTTATCCTCAAAATCAGCAAGTTTTGATTCTGTAGTTGATAGTTCCTCTTCCTGATTTTTATAAGCATCCCAGAGCTTAATGAGCCTTTCTTTCTCCTTTTCAAGCTCTTCGCTATATTTTCTTGCTCCCTGAAAAGCCTCATCCATTTTTCTCTCGGCTTCACTGATCTGCGACTCATATTTGTTGATAAGCTGATTTATGTTGCCTAAGTTACCTACATCAAGCATAGTTTGGATTCTCGACAAATCCTCAGTTCCTTTTGAAAAACAGGTTTTGATATTATCAATCTCAATTGTTGCTTGACGCAATCTCTCCTCAAGAGAATCTAAATGCTCTGTATTCTTCACAACCATATTTTCCTCACTCATGATAAGCATGCCTCCCACTTCTTTGAGACAGGTATTAATGAAATTGTTGATATTTAAGGATTGTCATAAAATTTAATTAACTGCTGTTTCACTCATCTAATCTAAAGAATTTTTTGACGAATTTGATAGATATTTTGTTTAATTAACAACTGTACCATTAAACTAATAAACTAATTAAATTATACCCTATACATTAGGGATTCCTAGTTTCTAGGAGGATGAATTGGATGGGATTATTTGGTAGAGGAAGTTTTTCCTCAATTATTCAACGTATTTTCGGTAAAAAACATGCTAAAATCGGGATCTATGGGCCACCTAATGTTGGTAAAACAACTCTGGCAAATAGGATTTTAAGAGATTGGACCGGAGATATAATGGGTAGCGTATCTGAAATTCCTCATGAGACTAGAGTGGCAAAATGTAAAAAAAATGTCAGGGTCGAAAATGGTTCTTCGTCACTTATGATGGATATTATCGATACGCCCGGAATAGCTACAAAAATTGATTATAAGGAATTTATGAATACTTTTGGTCTTAATCGCGAAGAAGCAAAAAAACGGGCAAAAGAGGCTACCGAAGGAGTTATTGAATCTATCCGCTGGCTTGAAAATGTTGATGGCGTTCTTCTGGTTATGGACTCTACTCAAGATCCATTCACTCAAGTTAATGTTACAATTATTGGTAATTTAGAAGCAAGAAATCTTCCCGTTCTAATTGCTGCAAACAAAATTGATATGGAA
The DNA here is from genome assembly GCA_964615235.1 of uncultured Thermoplasmatales archaeon. Lineage (GTDB taxonomy): Archaea > Thermoplasmatota > E2 > DHVEG-1 > DHVEG-1 > JAFGPP01. Next base: position 63,692 of record CAZTMK010000001.1, on the reverse strand, counting down.
GATTCTAGCCCAGCTACCCTTAAATCGGCGTTTCCACAACATCCAGTCATTCCTGTAAGTGCCTTGACTGGTTACAATGCGGAAAATTTGTATACTCATATGGTAAAAGAATTTAGTAAACGAAAACGTAGACGGGGTAGATGATCATGGGGGGTAAAGATAAAGGGATTTCAGTAAACCTAGTATCAAGACAAAAATTGGAAGAATTTTCCACAGATGAAAAATTAAAGTTTATTCTTAATGAAATAAAAAACGGAAAAGTCTTAGTTTTGGAAAATGGACTCACCTCTGTTGAACAGGCTAGTTTGATTGAGCAGACTATGGAAAAAATTGAACATGACACTTTTATAGGCATAGAAATGGAAGGTTATGGTGAGGAGAAAACCTCTTTTTTACAAAAAATCCTGGGAAAAATAAAGAAACCACGAATGACTGTTATAGGCCCAGCTGATTTATTAAAAACTGTTAGAAAGGACAGCAATATGATTCAAACTAAGATAATTCCGGGTAGGGGAACCAAGTAATGCCACATCAATGTTTAAAATGTGGGCATGTATTTGAAGAAGGTTCGTCTCAACTTCTGAAAGGTTGTCCTCGATGTGGAGGAAATCGATTTTTCTTTACCAAGGAACCGATCGGTGATGAGGAACGAAACGCAATAGTGGAAAAAGTTGGAAAGGACATAAATTCAACTATAATGGATTTGATGCAATTAGATCAGAAGGATGTAATTGATAAATCAGGCAACTGGCTAAAATTGAAACCAAAAGATGTTAGAAAGGCATTTAAACAGCATTTACCGGAAATCGAGAAAAAAGAAGAAATTTTTGATTCAAATAAAGATATCGGCAATATAATTGATGAAGAATACAGAAGAAAAATAATTGACAAAATTAAGACAGAGTTAGAAGGACCAGACGTTCCTGAAACTATCGATATTGAAAAACCCGGACGATATAATATCGATTTAAAAGGATTATTGGAAAAAGAGCCAGTTATTATTCAAAAAGATGGGTCATATATAATTCATCTTCCATCAATTTTTAAATTAATAGATGAAAAGAAAATATGATTAAGAGATTTTTATAATCTCAATCTTCGGTGCAGCTTAACAACTGCTTCTACTGCTGCTTTTGCTCTATCGATTCTTTCTTGGGCTTGTAATCTGCTCATACCCGGTCCAGAAATTCCTAAACCAACTGGTTTACCATATTCTATAGATAGATCGGCAATTTTTCTTGCTGCATGCTGGATAACAATGTCGTCATGCTCGGTTTCGCCTTCAATTACGGCACCCAAAGCAACAACCCCATGAATACTCTTTTTTTCAAGGAGTTTTTTTATGGCCAGCCCCATGTCAAAAACACCCGGAACCTTTACAATGTTTGTGATTTCTGCACCAAGAAATTGTGCATGTTCTTTTGCTCTTTCAAGCATCATCATCGTGATGTCGTAGTTGAATTCAGCCACAACAGCACCTATCTGTATCTTATCTTCGTTTACCATAGATTTCATTACCTCCCTATATTCTTAAAGGACCTGCATCTTCAAATCCTTCTCTAAGACCTTTTCCAGCTTTTTTTATCAATTCTTCCTGATTAAACAACAAGTTTATTCCATTTAGCGCGTGTTCTCGTGCACGTCTATCAGCAAGCCATGCAAGTTTCTCTTCATCATCACTTTCATCTTCATGCACGAAAACTTCCAAAATATGTTTATTACAGAGAATCTGTGTTTGAATTATTCCAGTGCTTGCTTCGTGGGCACACTGCTTGTCAATCGGTTTCGGTCCAGGCATTCCAAATGCCAATATTAAATCACAGTTTTTTTCTTCAAACAATATCTTGCATGCGACTGGAATATCTTTTATTCCGGGTACTGTGTACCTAACAATTTTAAAACCTGTTGCATTGGATTTTAGCTCATCAATAGCCGCATGCCCCATATCATAACGGGCAAATGTTGTGTCCACAATGCCAATTTTTTTCATTTTCCTTCAATTTTATCCATATTTTTTTGAAATTCATAAGCAGATATTATTTTGCCGATTATTTTTCGCGTACCGTTTAAATCTGACATTCCATGGTATTTCTGTAATCTTACTACCTTTGCATTAATATGCCTTTTTTTTAATTCCTGCTGGATAATTTTTTCATCATGTATTTGATCATACCCCAAGGCAATAATATCTGGTTTTATCTCTTCAACTGTAGCATAAATATCGTCCTCATGACCCAAGATAGCTTTGTCAACCATTTTTAACTCTTTTATTATTCCTAGACGCATATCTTCGGGTGTAACAGGCTCATGTTTCATTTTTCTAACTGTTGAATCTCTTGCAACAACAGTAACTAATTTGTCACCGAGTTTTTTCGCCTCTCTAAGATAATAGATATGACCCATATGAATTAAATCAAATGTTCCTGTTGCCATTATTGTGACCATTTGTTCCACGCCTTTTTGATGTCTTTTCCTTCTATAAAAACTAAGTCCTTATCCTTTGCGTAATCTATTGCATCCTGCTTTGACAAGGCCTTGCCGTTTTCTCCCATCATTTCACAGCCGCTTCCAACAGGGGTGAGATTAGCCATGATAAGTAATGAGACAACCAGTTCGGTATGGCCCTGTCTCTCGTCGAGAAGATTTTCTGCAGAGACACATATGGGTATGTGACCAGGTGAACGAAACTCCTTTCCAAAAATTTTCAATGATTCTTTAGTATCAATGTTGTTAATTTTTTTTGCAAGTTCTGCAAAATTCTTCATTGTCAAGCTTCTGTCAATGTCTGTTATACCTGTATAGGTATCGCGATGATTTATATATACGGAAAATGAAGATTTTGTATCATAAGGAATGTCGTTTGGTACAAGATGCTTAAAAACTGGATATTGCTCTTCATTTACTGAAAAGAGATCAGAAAGGAAAGGCAGTTGCAGTTTATTAGCAATGGAATGGGAAACCATTATAAATATAAGTCCTCCACCATCTTTTCTCATTGTTTTAATTGATGGAGGTTTTACAAATTCGCTGGCCATGACGATGTCTGTTTCGCCCTCTCTTTTATCATCATCATATATTAAAACGAATTTTCCACTTTGAAGATCGGCTTTTGCTTTTTCTATCACTTCCTTACGGTCACCCAACATTGAATTTACCTCCCGTAAAATAATTATTGGTTATTACTCAGAAATGGGTTGATTTGTTCTTCCTTTATTAGATGATACAAGATAGCGAGTAATATAACCAGCAATGCGATTTCTCAATAATTTACTAGCACCGTTACTTAATTCAGCTACTTTATCCTTATTGTGTTGAAAATTATCTGGTAGAAACTGGTTAGGGTACTGTTCAATAAGATCTTTTGCAATTGTTTTTATGAATGTTGGTCTGATGTTACCCAGGCTATCACCTTTTGATTAGGAGGCTGGAATACATTCTTGTTATTTAAATCCATATGTTAGGTTGAATTCGCTTTAAAAATCACCAGGTTTTTTATTTTTTGATATTAAAGTAAGTTTCAGTCTTTTGGGATCAAGTATAAATTCCATTTAACCAATTTTGATCGACAAATGCAAATCCCACTCAAATTACCTTTTATAGATATTAAAATCACTTTATACTTAAACTTTATAAACATTAATATATTAGTTAAAGGAACGGGGTAAGAGATATTTCTTTAAAGAAACCTTCTTTAAGAACAATTGCAGGGCACCAATTGTCAAAATTGGAAGAATACGCAATACATAGTGATGTAGCAAGAAAACTTGCTACAATGATTTTAAGTTCTGATATTTATACATATGTAACAAGAAAAATCAATAAGTTACGAGATTTCAAACTAATAGAAGAAATAAAAAAAAACCCTGTCCCAGGCCATGTAGCAATAATTATGGATGGTAATAGAAGATTTGCAACGGGTTTAGGATTAATACCAGATGCAGGTCACGTTTTTGGTAGGGATAAAATTGAGGAATTGCTTGATTGGTGTTTCGAATTAAAGATAAAAAATCTTACATTATATGCATTTTCCACAGAAAATTTTCTGCGACAAAGCAAAGAAATAAAGTCATTAATGAAACTATGTAAAGAGGAAATGGATAAGGCCGCAGAAGATCACCGAATTCACAAAAATAAGGTAAAAGTTAGAATAATTGGTCATATTGAGTCTCTACCAGAAGAAATAAAAAAATCCGCAAAAATATTACAAAATAAAACAAAAGAATACGATAAATATTCTCTCAATATTGCTATAGCATATGGTGGAAGGGAAGAAATAACTAGAGCAATCAAAAATATCGCAAAAGATGTTAAAAAAGGCTCATTAGATGTTAATGACATTAAAGAAACAGTTGTTTCTAGATATATGTATACAAATGGGCTACCAGATCCAGATCTTATTCTAAGGACTTCAGGTGAGGAACGCATCTCCAATTTTTTGTTATGGCAATTAGCTTATTCTGAGTTGTATTTTTCAGATGTTTTTTGGCCTGCATTTCAAAAAAGGGATTTTCTTAAAGCGATTAAAACATGGCAACAACGTAAAAGAAGATTTGGAAAATAATTATTACAATTCTATTTCTTCAGATTCATCTATTTCTTCTATTTCATCAGATATTTTTGAAAGTTTTGAAAACTGAACATAAAAAAAATATGAAATTAGCCCTAATCCTATAAATATTATCGCAAACGCTAGAACTGTTTCAGCAATTGATGAATTGGCAAGGTTCTGAATTATTGAAATAAGACCAGAATCTGTTTTTTCAATAAAGTTAGCAACCGATTGTAAAACAAGATAAAAAATTAGTAAAATTATACCTAATAAAATCGAAATTTTAAAGAAAACCCCAGTTTTAAAATCTTGACGGCTCGAGAAACGCTTTTCTTTTATCATTTTTTTATTATGTGTTTGCAGGTGAAAGATTTAAAGCATTTTTTACCTTGCTTTCTAATTCACCAACTTTTTCTTTTGTTCTACCTTCTTGCTTTTCCAATGTACTCTTTCTTAAATTAAGTGTTTCCTTGTTAGACTTTAGCTCCTTTATTATGTAATTTTTACCTTTAGTTTTTAATAGAATCGAGCCTACACTCTTATATATTGGGGTTTTGGCATCTGCTTTATCTAATTCTTCCAGGGCATCATCGACTTCCTTTAACCTGATTTCAACTTGTTGACGTTGTTGCATTATCATCTGTAATTGGGTTCTCATCTGCTGCAACCTGTTGACTTGATCTTGGAGTTGTTTTGAAATTTCTTCCTCAGCCATAATTCTTTCACTCTCAGCCTCATGTAATTAGCTGTTGGCTTCTTAAAAGTATTGAATCAGGATAATATTAAAATAATTCAACTTTTTGTAAAAAATTTAGTAGGAAAAATATACTAATTTTTAGTTAAAAATTTTAGTTAAAAAAATGAATTAAAATTTATAATAGAAAACATTATATAGAAAGATACAAATATAGATGAAAATATAAATTTATATCTTATAATGGGGGATAGAAGTACAATGAGGAGGAATGATAAACTCATCGTATTGGTCGGAGTAATTGTGTTGATTTTGGCTTCATTAAGCATATACTTTTGGAGTCCGGTATTTACTACTGCTCAGGTAGCAAATGTGGATGATATCTGTGGAATTACAGGTGAATTTATTACAAGACCCAATGCTATAACTGTTTCGGATGAATGTCCATTCTACCCTCTTATTGCTACTCCACTAGTAGTAAATTATGATGAGAACAATGTGCAATATCTCAAACCTTTATATGTTAAGAATTTATCAGAGACTTCCCAGGCAATTTCAAGAGCAGAATTGCAAATTGGATTACAGTCAGAAGAATTTATTGACGGATTAAAATCTCCTAGAGAACATTCTATGTATCTCACAAAAAAATATTGGGATAAAAGTGAAGCAGCTTTGTTAATAAAATATGATCAAGAAGGGTATGAGTTGGGTGTTGCTGCAACCCCTCTTGCTTCCTATCTATCTATACCTGTTATCGTAACTGATGAGATAGATCAAGAAATAAAGCATTTACTTGATGATCTTGAAGTAAAATATTCCCTTATTTGTGGAAATCTTTCAGGTTACGGAAAGTCTCTTGTATTTTCCAATATTGATGACATCGTCAATGCATCAATTTCTATTGTACAACAAAAATTTGGAAATGATCCAGGCTATATTACAATTGCAAATCCCCGCGATGCATGGCTACCAACCGTAATGGATGTAACTAATAAATTTTATGAGGGTACTATAGAATCGGGCAGTTTATTTCCTTCCCAGATTTTGAATGCCATTCAAGAAAAAAAAGAAGTAATTAAATTCACAATACCAGAGGATTACAAATACGCTTTGGTAAAAATGGAATTAAGAAATCTAGAGGGTAAAGAGAATATTGAAAAATTTGGCGATGCTGTTACAATCCAAGGAAGTCTTATAGGTTATGCTAAAACTAGCGCAAGTCCGGCAGAACGAGACTTAACTGGCTATGTGGAATATGACAGATTTTATTATGAAACCGTATTGTATGATATGGGGGGAGAAGAGTTTGACATAAAATTAAGTGCTAGTTTTCACACAGTTGATTCGGCCAAATACAAACTTTTTATTACAATAGAAGAATTGAGCGATCCATATTATCCACTAATGCAAGGCTTGTCTTCAATTGCGCCTTATTTGACTGCATATCATAAGGGAATTGTATTTGCAAAACCAGAATTTGCATTTGCTGCAGATGATGATGTACTATTAGATGGGGAAAAATTACCTGGAAATACACAGGTTATGAAAAATCCAATTCTGATACCAGTATTAAACAGACATGTATACAACGATATTCACAAACCATTCAATGAACTGCTTGCAAAAATTAGAGGAATTGATATATCCAATGAAAAAGGCATTGAAAGCCTAACAAAGGATTGCAAAATAGATCCTTTTTATGTAGCAATTGTGGGGGATACCACAATGGTGCCGCAGTATTATTATAGAAGTCCCCATAATGATCCCTTTACTAAACAGGACAAAATGTATGGAACTGGATGTCCTAGTGATTTCATTTATGGAAATATTGATCCTGAGACATACTTTATGCAACCATATGTTGGTAAGGAAGATGTTGAAAATGATAAATATTCAGACTATCCTGAAGTAGAAAATATTGTGGGTAGAATTACTGGATGGGATATTCAGGATGCAAGTGCTTTGATTGTCAGAACCATTTTTTATAATGACGTGATAGATAAATTGGGAGAATGGAAAAATAATGCAGTAGTTATGTCTGGGGCAGGTTTAGAATTCCAAAAATTACCGTTTTTTAATACTGTTTATAACGTCCTTGACAAACACGAACCAATGAAATTTCCTACTGGTGAGCAACATTTTCTCAACATGCGCACATCTGAAAATATCGAGGAGGGAGATTTCAACGTTGAGATTGCCGAACGCGGAAAAGCTCAAAGAGTGGGTTATACTGACGAGGCTTTATGGGAAATTAAAACAGATGGTTTACTTAACATGCTTTTCTTCCCAAGTTGGCTGGTAAAACTTGCCCAGGGATTTGAAAGTGTTAATTCGTTATTTACCCTAGATTGGTGGAGGGAAGCATTGAGTGATCAATCTGGAATAAAGGGAGGTGAACTACAGGAGAGCAGCAATTTGATTCTGAGCAATTCACACGGGATATGGTTTGGATTTGAACATGGAGATTCAATGATGTATCTCCTTGGCGGTCCACCGATTTTATATCAGCTAATAGGGAGATTTTTCCCGGTTGTCGGTAGATTTTCTACTCCACTGGACAGTGTTGGCGGTTATGATGTCCGTGCAGTTTCAAACATGGAGCTTGGCCCATCTGTGATGTTTGTAGAGGGATGTGGATGTGGAAAAATTGACAGCGTTCATCCTGTAAATACAATTGCAAATGCGTATCTGCATTCTGGTGTAAATGCCTACATCTCCCCAACAACTTATTCAGCTATTGGTGGATATCTTGAACCTCGTCCCAAGTGGCCATTACTTGGTGACGGAGTGGGTTTTGGGATCCTTGGGTACTTAAATGCGGTAATTAACGCAAGAAGAGGAGTATATCCAGACGTACAATTCTGCGGAGTGATATTTGAGGATTCATATCAGCAGTTGATTAAAGAAAATGTTGATATTGGTACTGCTCTTAGAAATGCGAAAAATGATTTTCTACCGGAACAGATTAGTAAAAAATATTTATGGACTCCTCCATTAGGAGAACAACTGGATTCAGTTCCAACTTATACACTTACCACTGATGGGAGAGGAGATGAGGTAATAATTGAGAAGTACTGTACAATTTATCAATTGAATTTACTAGGAGATCCAGCCTTTAATCCATATGAACCATGTAACGAGGGCAGCTAAAAATATTTTTATTCTTAATTTTTAATTGTTTTTTTAATCCTGAATAATGTTTAAATAATAATTATTTAATAATAATTATAGGGTGATTTCAATTGCGTAAAAAAATAAGCCAACCTTTGACCATTCTTCTTGGAATGTTTATCATTTTCACGTCATTTGGGGCAATAACAGTTTTACCTCAGAAATCAAATGGTGAAGTTAATGACAGCTCATTTGGGTTTATTAATTATAATATTAAATCAAATTTTTCGCCAGATTTGCCGTCAGCAATAACGGTTTCTGATAATAATCCGTTTTATGCGCTAATTGCTACTCCTTTGGCTGTCAGATATGATAATGATGGAAAACAGTTTATCGCACCCCTATATTTTAAAAATTTGACCAATCCTTCGAAAGCAATAATTAGAGCTGAACAACAAGTCGGTATTTATACCGACTTTACAATTGGTGATACCCTCCCACCAAAGGATATCTCTTTGTTTGTTGCTGATATGTTTTGGGACGATACCACGACTGCTCTGGTTATTAAGGATGACGAATCTGGCTATAATCTCGGTATTGTCGCCACTCCGATTGCTTCATATTTGGGGATTCCTGTTATTGTAACGGATGCTATTGATCATCAGGTTGAAGAAGTTTTGGATGATCTTGATGTGACGACATTATATGTTTGTGGCAATCTTCATACCTCCTCCTACTGGGTAAAGGAATTTGAAAATACTGAAGAAATTATTGAAGAGTGCATGACTATAATACATCACATATTTGGTGATTCTATACAATATATTACGATCGCAAACCCTTTAGATGTGAATCAACCAAAAGTTCTTGACAAAATCATTTATGAGTTTTCTGGGAACGTCGGCTCAATGATGTTTCTTCCTACACAAACTATTGGAATGTTGTTTAATGATCAGATGAAAACCCATAGATTTGATATACCTGCAGATTATAAGTACGCCAAACTAAATCTTGATCTTAAAAATAAAAATCCTGAGAATGCTGAGAGATTGGGAGATAAGGTTTCGGTTATTTTAGCTAGCCCTGATGGGCCTAGATATTTTTTCGTCTCAACCGATGGAGGGTTACCAGTTCGCAATATGAACGGTGACATTATTGAAGATAAAATTCACTATGAAATAAACTTGTACGATAAACCTGGAAATTATGGTCTTCAAGTACTTGGACAGTGGGGCACGCAGAAGGTAGGTTCCTATGAAACAATTGTTACAATAGAAAAAATTGAATCACCTGTCGTTCCTTTAATGAACGGCCTTTCTTCAATTGCGCCTTATTTGACTGCATATCATAAGGGAATTGTATTTGCAAAACCAGAATTTGCATTTACTGCAGATGATGATGTTCTTAACAATGGTGAGCCATGTCCTGGCGTGACTCAACCTGGGTCAAATCCATTGCTAGTAGAACCGTCCAATGCACATACTATGCAGATTCATCAAGAACTTAACAATCTACTTGCTGAAATGGTTGAAATTCCCACTTCAAATTTGCAGGGACTAAGGAATTATTACTATGATAATCCGATATATATTGCCATAGCCGCAGATCCGACCATGGTTCCTATGTATTTTTATTATAACCCTGACGGAAGACTTGACGCAAAAGCTTACATGATGGGTTTTGCACTTCCAAGTGATTTTATGTGGGGGGACATTGATCCAAAACCAGGCGATCCTGAAAATAATTCATTTAGTCCGTGGCCAAGTATGGAAAATATGGTGGGAAGAGTGACCGGACGTGATGTACAGGATTGTAGCGCCCTCATTGCAAGAACTATCTTCTATAACAATATAATTGAAAAAATGGATGATTGGAAAGACACTGCCCTTGTTCAAACTGGTTGCGGTCTTGAATTTCAAAACTTACCTATTGTAACGAAGTTAAGTCAAATGTTGTTTAGTGGAAGGGGTGAACCAACAAAATTTCCGACAGGAGAAAGTACCTTTATTAATTTACGTTTAAAGGAAAAAATGGAGGAAGGCTACACTAATGTCAAAAATACCTTTTTACTTGAATCGCAAAGGGAAGGTTTTACAGAAGATGAATTAAAAGATATAAAAAACGCGGGAATTCTAAATAGGTTGCTATTCCCAAAGAAATTTATAGAGTTATTAATGTCTGATGAGAAAGTTACAGGCGGGCAATCACATCTTGACAGTAGCTTGATTTTCACCTTTGCACATGGCTCATTTAACCTTTTTGAACATGGCGACATATTTATTGATTCACGTGGTTTTCCCTTTGTTACTGCGATTTCACGTATATATCCACAGATTAGAAGCGGATTATCGAGTAAGGGTTCTTACAGTATTCGTTCTATTGAAAATATGGAATACGGACCGTCAGTGGTATTTGTGGAAAGTTGCATAACGGGTCGAACCGATGGGATTCCTGGTGAGAATGTATTATCTCAGACATTTATACATGCAGGAGTAAATGCCTATATTGGTGCTACAAGAGTAACTGCTGATCCTGGCTACCTTGAGCCACGGCCTTTACCCAGTGGAGTTGGCTTTGGAATATTAGGTTTAATGAAGGCAATGCTTGATTTAAAATTATATTCAAAATATCCTGATCTTCATTTTGGAGCGGTAATTGCAGAAGATTTTATTAACGAATTGATAGAAAATGATGCAACAACTGGTCTTGCGCTGAGAAATGCTAAAAATGTATATCTAGAAAAGGACGCTAATTCTACTTTTTTATGGACACCACCTTTATCCTTCTCAACGGGTAATAGCATTATTGATCAGCTGTGCTTATCTTCATTAAACTTAGAACAATATAATGGAAATGCTAGAACCAAAGTTTTAGATAAAAAATATGTTGCACTGCACGAATTCACTCTTTATGGGGATCCGGCGTTCAATCCATATCAATCGGTAAACGAAGGCTAATAGTTTACTCATCTGTTGTTACACATATATCTTCATCATTATTTCCATTATTATCCATAACTTTGGAAACTGAAACTACCTTGTCAGCTTCATTTAGGCGCATTACTCTGACACCCATTGTATTTCGACCCTGAACCCTGATACTGTTAACAGGAATTCTTACAACCATTCCCTCTTTACTTGTTAATATCATTTCGTCATCTTCTTCGACTTCTTTTACGAAAATGACCTTTCCATTTCGTTCATTTACAATAATTGTTCGAACTCCTTTGCTTCCTCGATGAGTTTTTCGATATTCTTGTATAGGCGAACGTTTGCCAAATCCATTTTCCGTAATTGTTAATAAATTTCCTTCTTCCCCAACAATGGCCATCGAGACAACTTTATCGCCTTTGTTGAGCCGAATACCAATTACGCCCCTTGCAATTCTGCCCATAGGTCGAACTTCCTCTTCTTTAAAGCGACAAGCCTGACCACCTGCAGATGCAATAATAATTATTTGTTTACCATCAGAAAGTTTTGTGCTGATAAGCTCATCGTCACCATCTAATTTGATTGCTCTTATACCGTTTACTCTTATGTTACTATAAGCCGATAGCATTGTTTTTTTAATGATGCCGTTTTTGGTAACAAATACAAGATAATGCTCATCATCAAACTCATGAATTGGAATTGCAGTTTCTACATATTCTCCATCTTCTAATCGTGGAAGGAGGTTAATAATTGCTTTTCCTTTTCCATATCTTTCCCCTTCGGGGATTGCATATCCCTTTAGCCAGAAACATTTGCCATAATTGGTAAAAAACATTATGTAATCATGTGTTGAGGTAATAAAGGTGTCAACAACAACATCTTCCTCTTTGGTTTTTATGCCGATGAGCCCTTTGCCTCCACGTCGCTGTGTCTTATATACTTCGCAAGGAATTCGTTTTATATATCCACTGTCGGTAATTGTGATCATAACGTCTTGCATCGGAATGAGATCTTCCATTTCTATGCCGATTTCACCTTCAACAATCTCTGTTCGCCTTTCATCCCCGAATTTTTCTTTGATTTCTATTAATTCACGTTTGATTTCATTGAGTATGTTTTGTTTATCGCTTAGCAATATTTCTAAACGTGAAATTAATTCTGCAGTCGCTTGATGTTCACTTTTTACCCCTTCAATCTCCATACCTGTTAGTTTCTGCAGTCGCATATCAAGGATTGCTTTTACTTGTAATTCAGATAGCTCGAATCGATTCATTAATCGCTGTTTTGCTTCTTCTACCTCTTTACTCTCTCGGATGATTTTGATTACTTCATCAATGTTTTTGAGGGCAATGATTAATCCTTCTAGAATATGCATTTTTTCTTTTGCTTTGTTTAAATCATATGTTGTCCGTCTGGTAATAACTTCGACACGATAATCAATAAAATGTTGGATAATTTCTTTTAATTTAAGTATCTTAGGTTCACCATTCACAATTGCCAAATTTAAAATCCCAAAGGTTGATTGTAACTCGGTATGACCAAATAATTGATTAAGAACTACATCTTCAATAGCATCGCGCTTTAATTCAATAACAATGCTCATGCCTTTGCGGTCACTTTCATCTCTTAGATCGGCAATACCGTTAATTTTTTTGTTTTTGACCAATTCTGCAATATTTACAAGTAATTTTGATTTATTTACCTGATAAGGTAATTCTGTAATTATTATACGTTTACGATCCTTTTTTTCCTCGATATTTGTTTTTGCACGAACACGGACGATACCTTTCCCAGTCGAATACGCTTCTAAAATTCCTCCCCTTCCATAAATGATCCCCCCAGTTGGAAAATCAGGACCCTGAATGACAGTCATCAAATCAGCTACTTCTATTTCAGGATTATCAATAACCTTGATTGTCCCCTCAATTATTTCAGAAATGTTGTGGGGTGCCATGTTTGTTGCCATTCCCACAGCAATCCCTGAGACGCCATTAATTAAAAGATTGGGAAGAACGCTGGGAAGCACAACCGGTTCTTTTAAAGATCCATCGAAATTGTCGGTCCATTCCACTGTTTCTTTTTCTATATCTTGAAGCATGAACCCTGTAATTTTTGACAAGCGTGCCTCGGTATATCGCATTGCTGCTGCAGAATCACCATCAACGGAACCAAAATTTCCTTGCCCATCTACAAGCGGATAGCGCAAGGAAAAATCTTGCGCCATGCGAACCATGCTGTCATAAACTGCTTGATCGCCGTGAGGATGGTATTTACCAAGTACTTCTCCAACGACACGGGCAGATTTTTTATATGGTCTTCCTCCTGTAAGTCCCATATCATTCATTGCATACAAAATACGGCGATGAACGGGTTTTAAACCATCTCTAACGTCAGGAAGAGCCCTGCTCATAATCACACTCATTGAATAATCAATAAATGCGCGTTTCATTTCTGATTCAATAGCTCGAACGTATTCTTTTTTAAGTGAGTCATCAGTCATAATAGATCATCCTAAATATCGAGATTTACCACGTCCTTTGCATGAATTTCAATAAATTCTCTCCTAGGTTCAACATTTTCACCCATCAAAACAGTGAAGAGTTGGTCAGCCTCAAAAGCATCGTCAACTGTGACTTTTAATGTCAACCGATTCTCTGGGTCCATGGTCGTTTCCCAAAGTTGTGAAGGATTCATCTCTCCTAGACCTTTGTAGCGCTGGATACCAATGCCAGATTCTCCAAATTCTTTAATCTTTTCCAAACGTTCTCTCTCTGAATAGGCATAAACAACTTGTTTTCCTTTTGAAATTTTATAGAGTGGCGGTTGTGCAATGTACAGGTAACCTTCTTCAATTAATGGACGCATGTATCTAAAGAAAAAAGTGAGTAACAATGTTCTAATGTGTTCACCATCAACATCAGCGTCCGTCATAATAATAATCTTGTGATATCTAGCACTTTCAATATCAAATTCTTCTCCAATCCCAGTACCTATTGCAGTTATGAGTGCAAGAATTTCGTTGTTTTTTAGAATTTTATCCATGCGTGCCTTTTCTACATTGATGATTTTTCCTCTTAATGGGAGAATGGCTTGAAATTCCCGATCACGTCCCTGTTTTGCACTTCCCCCAGCACTGTCACCCTCAACAATGTATAATTCTGATTTGCTAGGATCTCTTGTTGAACAATCTGCTAGTTTTCCTGGCAGTGCAGATGATTCCAAAAGCCCCTTTCTTCGGGTTAATTCTCGAGCCTTTCGTGCAGCCTCTCTTGCACGACTTGCTGTTAATGCTTTATCAATAACAATTTTGGCAATTGATGGATTTTCTTCAAAAAAATAGCCTAATTTTTCATTTACAAGACTTTCGATAGCCCCTTTTACTTCCGAATTACCAAGTTTGGTTTTTGTTTGCCCTTCAAATTGTGGATGTCGTACTTTACAAGATATAACTGTAGTAATACCCTCTCTGCAATCTTCACCAGACAGTGCAAAATCATTCTCAAAAAGGTTGTTTTTTTTGCCATAATCATTTAACGTTCGAGTTAAAGCTGCTTTAAATCCCGATAAATGAGTTCCACCTTCGTGAGTATTTATATTGTTGGTAAAAGTGAATATATTTTCCGTATAGCCATCAGTGTATTGAATAGCAAGTTCTGCTTCAAAATCCTCCCGCTCTGCTTTTAAATAGATAGGATCTGGGTGAAGTGGTGTTTTATTTCTGTTAATGTATTGGACAAATTCACTTATTCCTCCCTCATATTTGAATGTCTCTGAGTTTCCGGTTCGTTCATCGGTTATTTGGATTTCCAGTCCTGCATTTAAAAATGCCAATTCCCTCAGCCTTGTAGCAATAGTTTCGTACTTATAGTTAGTAGTTTCAAAAATTTCAGGATTTGGAAGAAATGTAACAGTGGTTCCAGTAAGGTCTGTCTTACCGATTGCTTTTAATGGTTCAACAGCAAAACCATTATTGTATTTTTGATAGTATTCCTCTCCCTTACGACGAACTTTTACGTCAAGCCATGTAGAGAGAGCGTTAACCACAGAAACCCCGACCCCATGTAATCCACCAGAGACTTTGTATGCTTGGTTATCAAATTTCCCTCCGGCATGAAGGGTAGTCATCACAAGTTCAACACCTGACTTGTTGTATTTCTTATGAACGGAAACAGGAATTCCTCGACCGTTATCTTCAACTGTAACTGATCCATCGCCGTTCAAAATTACCCTGATAGTACTACAAAATCCTGCAAGTGCTTCATCAATGGCATTGTCAACTACTTCGTAAACGAGATGATGTAATCCTCTTTCGTCTGTACTTCCAATATACATTGCAGGGTTTTTTTTGACAGCAGATAAGCCTTCTAAAACCTGTATCGAATCTGTATCGTAATGTGTGTAATTATTTCCAGTTTTTTCATTAATCATAATAGATCACTTCATAAGGAAAATAATTGATAGTTCTATTGTTACTCCTGTGCTTTGTTTAGTCCCATCACTTATTTCATTTTTTAAATACTTATATGGAGTAAATGCTAATAAATGTTACTGTTTTCAACCCGTTTTTTCTTGGCAAAATCTTTAAAAAATGTTTTAAAATGAATGCCGTTACTTTGTTCAATGCTGGATGGGCTTAAAATGAGCAAAAGATTAGGTAAAGTAATTTATGGAAAAAATCTCTATTTATTGATTATATTTTTGATTTCCCTTCAATTTATAGGGGTTTTTGCAGGTGCAGATGGCGGCCTAGAAACAGTTGAGCAATACTCACCAATCTTTTATTTTGAAAATAATGAGGAATGTTTTCCGGTAAATGCATCATATCATATAGAAAATGCCGATTTATACATGTTTTCGGAAGATGGCAATATCTTGGTTACTGACGAACTATCAACAATTAATTTTTCGCAATATACTGATGAAGATTATTTTTTAGATAATAAATTGGGTACTGTTTATGACAACAACATAATACAAGATTATCAAAGCAAAATCGACCAATTGGGCTACACCGTTTATTATCGCTCAGTCAAAGAAAATGAAATCGAAATAATTCAATATTGGATGTTTTACGCCTTCAATAAAGGAGAATTAAACCAACATGAAGGCGATTGGGAGATGGTGCAAGTCGTACTTTCGAATGGAGATCCAACAGAGTGTATGTATAGTCAACACCATGGTGGACAAAAAGCCAGTTGGGAGCAAGTAGAAAAAGAATCAACTCACATAAAAGTTTATGTGGCCCGTGGAAGTCATGCAAATTATCTTCGATCATTTTCGGGAAAATTTGGAATTGCAAGTGACATAGTATCAGCAAATGGATTTATTTTGAATCCTGAAGAATATAATTTAGAAACAATTGAAGATAAAAATTGGTCACGATTCGGTGGGAGATGGGGAGAAATAAATAGCTACGAAGACATCTTAAGAGGTAAGGCTGGACCTCTGGGTCCAAAATTCAGAGAAAACGGTGATATGTGGAATAATCCCATCGTGTGGGGAAACAGTCTGACACCATCAAATGATTTAATTTTTTATCTGGAATGGTTCCTATACAACATTGTTGCTATATTTCTCTTGATTGCACTAATTTCCTTTGTCTTAATCGGCTTTCGAATTTATAAAAGATATAAAAAAACAGGTTTGGGGCCAAGAATAGTATCAATGCTTTATATTGACGGAATAAACCTAAAAAGCATTGGCAATATTGTTACAATCATCGGAATTATTGTTGTAATTATTGCCCTTTTTAACTCTTGGTATAGCGTTTCAACAGACATTAGTGTTCAAGGTTTTGATACAGAAGGCACGGTAAAACTAGTATCAGTTGATGGATTAAATGGTATAATGGTTAATTTTCTTGACCAGGATAGCGGTCCTGTTCAGTTGGGTTCACTATCTTTACCTTTTTCATTATTTATTGGCATTGGTATAGCTTATTTGGTAATAGCTACAATTGGTATATCCAACAGTAAAAAACTAGGAAGAAAATACATTTTCAGAGGTATTAAACTCATAGTCCCAATAATATTAATTATAATAGTTATTTTTTCAATTGGTATTGTAATAGAAAACTACCCAATTGGAGACTTGGGTCCTGAAGTAGAACAAATATTTGGTAGCATCACATCTTCTCCTTTGGGCGGTCAGAAAACAGTTTATTTAACTTCACTTGGGGAAAGTGAGCAGATCGGTATAAATTGGGGTCTGGATTTTGGAGGACAATTATTGATACTATCATCCATAATGTTGATTATTGCAGGAATTTTAGAAATTTTTGCTAATTCAGATTTTTATTTAGAAAAAACACTTTCTACTTCTAAAAATACTCAAGATAAAGAAAAGAAGTCTGAAAATTCAGATAAAGGAAAATTATGATAATTAACGCAGATCTTCACATTCACTCCAGATTCTCTGGTGGTAAGAGCTCAAAAATGGATCTTCGGACTATTTCAATCGAAGCACCGAAAAAAGGAATCCATATCGTAGGAACTGGTGATTGTCTACATCCCCAATGGTTGACTGAAATTGCTCGATGTAACAAAATTGATGATGGTACATTTGAGCTTAATGGTACTAGATTTATCCTAAGCTCGGAAGTAGAGACAAAAAATCGCGTTCATCATTTACTCTATTTCCCTAGTATTTCATCTGTTAAAGAATTTAGAAAAATTACAAAACATTTTTCAAAAAACCTTGATAAGGATGGAAGACCAATTTTCAATTTTTTAGGAGAAGAACTTGCATCTATTGCAAAGGAAGTTGATGCTTTGATAGGACCTGCCCATGCCTTTACCCCTTGGACAGGAGTTTATGATAACTACCGATCAATTAAGGAATGCTATGGAGATTTGACTGATTACGTTTCTTTTATTGAACTAGGACTAAGCGCGGATACTAATTATGCCGACAGAATTAAAGAACTACATCGACTGACTTTTCTATCAAATTCCGATAGCCATAGTCCTCATCCAGTTAGATTTGCACGTGAATTTAACCGCTTTGAAGTAAAGGATTTAACATTTAGCGAAATTAAAAAGGCTATTTTGCGTCAAAATGGAAATAAACCAATATTAAACGTCGGTTTACCGCCTGAAGAAGGGAAATATAATGAATCCACTTGTAGGTCATGTTTTACTCATTACAGCTATGAGGAGGCTAAAAAAAGGAAATGGCGTTGTAAATGTGGAAAGAAGATAAAAAAAGGAGTAAAAGATACAATTCTTGAAATTGCAAATTATTCAGAACCCATTCATCCAGATCACAGACCCCCTTACGTAAATCTGATTCCTCTTCCAGAAATAATTACAAAAGCTATCGGTTATCGTAATCCCTTTTCAAAAAAAGTATATGGTTTCTGGTGGGAACTTATCTCTACATTTAATAATGAAATAGACGTACTGCTTGAAACAAATATTGAAGATATTTCTGATGTAGCTGTTCCTGCCGTTACAGAGGCGATTAAGGCGTTTAGAGAAGGAAAAATAATTATAAAACCTGGTGGCGGGGGAAAATACGGACTTTTTGAATTTCCAAATGAGCAGGATTTTTTAAGAGTTAGATTAAGTACATAATAAAGATAAATCAGAGTTACTATTTGTGCATATGAAGTTTTCATATTTAGAAGTTAAGAAAAAAATCGACAAAATCTTGAAGGATAAAAAGGACTCTGACATTTTAGATAATATCATTGATATTTTGTATTCAAACTTTGAAAAATATAGCTGGATAGGTATCTATTTTGTAAAGGGCGATGTTCTGTCTCTTGGCCCGTGGAGAGGAGAAAATCCAACAGAACATACAAAAATCCCGATAGGTGCTGGTATATGTGGTTCAGCTGCAAAAACAGGTAAAACCGAACTTATACCAAATGTAAATCAAGACAATAGGTATCTTTCCTGTTTTGTTTCAACAAAATCAGAACTTGTAGTACCGATAAAACATTCAAACAAGATAATCGCCGAGATAGATATTGACTCCAATGTTTCTGATGCATTTACAGTAGAAGACGTAAATTTAATTGAGGAGATTGCTAAGAATGAACACCTCATTAATATTATTTTACAATACTAATAATAAATAATTTTTTCATTTTGGAATTTCTCCACACTATCTTTATATACTTTGTTTAGAAGAAAATATTTGAAGGTAAAGTGTTTTAAATGACGAAAAATAAGAATGGAAAGAAAAGTGTACCTCATGAAATTAATATTGTTTGGGTAAATATTGTTGACACTTTTGATTAATCGGCATTTTTTCGTTTAATTGTTCAACTCATTGTTATTAATTAAAAAGATTATATTTTTGAAGTCTAATTATACAATGCAATATTACAAAGATTTGTAAACAATTACTTTTTTCAGTTTGTTTGTAATTAGCAGAGGGCCAATAATGAAAGAAGGATATTTGCAGACAAAAATCACAGAAATTGTAGATAAATGCAAGCAGTTGGAACAACTGATGTCCATGGAAAGATCAAAAATTGCTTTACTGGAAGAAAGGGTAGGGGGAGCAAAAGAGCTCATTAAAAAATTAAAAAATTTGGAGACTTTTAAAGAACAAATTGCTAAAGAAATAAAAAGTGAAAATCAAAAACTAATTGATGTCGAACTAGAAAAAATTTCAAAAAATGTATCAAAACAAGTTGACAAGATTTTAGCAACGAAATCCCAAGATCTGGATAAGACAGCAGATTATTTAAAAAATAAAGAAAGTGAGTTTAAGAAACAAAGTGCCGTGCTAAATGATATTTACAAGGAAATTATTTATCTTCGTGAACATAACCAGATTTTAATGATGAAACTAGTAAACAAGGGGATTTTATCTGATAGAGAGGTTGAAGAAATAGATAGACGCTCCTTAAAAAAAGCTAAAGAGTCTAAATGACTTAATTTTAAGGAAATTGCAGATATGTATTTCTACATACCTGCAAATAGATGACCATAATTCAGCACTCAAGATCTTCATCACAGCGTTTTAAGCTCAGAAAGGGTTCGGTCATCACTTAGATTAAAAATAGATCACAACATATAAGTATTGCGATTAACCCATTGTCTTAAATATTGCATTTCTCCAAACACTGTCAATCTCTTTTAATGGTTGATCGATTAAAACTGAATTATTATCAGAAATGTGTAGTTTGTTTCCGCCAGTTTTACCAATCTTTACATATGGTGTGTCAAGTCTTTTCAAAGTCTTTTCGAAGTCTTTTTCAAAACCATTTTTTACCTCAATAATCCATCGGGTAGTGGTTTCAGAAAAAAGCTTTATGTCTGGGCGTAACTTATTGTTAATCTTTGAGATATCTACATTTGCCCCGATCTCTCCACCAATTGCCATTTCGGCTATACAAACTCCAATTCCCCCTTCGCTTACATCGTGGCAGGAGGCAACATGTCCTTCCTCAATTACGGTGTAAACACCCTTCATACACTTTGCTAATAAATCAACATTTGATTTTGGAACAACGCCCCCATCAACATCCAATGCTTTGTAGTATTCGGAGCCATTGAGTTCATACTCGGTTTGCTTGCCTACAATATACAGACTGTTTCCCTCCTTTTTTATATCTGTTGTTACGCATTTTCTAATATCTTTAACGATTCCGATTCCGACTAAACCTGGTGTAGGAGGTACCGCACTTTTAATTGATTCATTGTAAAAACTAACATTTCCAGAAACAAAAGGAAGATTTAACGTTCTTGCCGTTTCTCCCAGTCCGCGGCATGCCTCGTAAAATTCACCCATCCTTTCAGGTTTTTCAGGGTTTCCAAAATTCAAACAATCCAAAAGGGAGTCCGGCCATGATCCAACGGAAACCAGATTACGACATACTTCATCAACTGCCGCACAAGCTCCAAGATATGGGTCTCTTTCCATGAATCTTGGATTTACATCTGCAGTTACCGCAAGTCCCCTAAAGGAGTGTTCCAGAGGTTTTACCACAGTTGCATCTCCATGGGTTTCTCCGTTGATTTTTCCCTGTAATGGCTTTATTACTGTGTTACCTCTTACTTCATGATCGTATTGATGAATTACCCATTCCTTAGAAGCAACATTATGGGATGAAAGAATTTTGATAAGGGTTTCATTTAGATCTGGCATTGAAAAATTTGGATCATTTGTCTTCTTTTGATTAATTTCTTTAAATTTAAAAGGCCTGGTACAGTGATCATAAACAGGTCCGCCTGTTAAAAATTCCAAATCCATCTCAAGAATTTTTTTATTTTTGTAAAAAACTCTGACAATCTTGTCTTTAATTACTTTTCCGATTTCTACAGCAATTACATCCCATTGTTTACAGATATGAAGGACTTTTTCAACATTTTCTGGTTTTACCAAAAACATCATTCTTTCCTGACTTTCGGAAATCCATATTTCCCAGGGGGCTAGCCCTTCTTCCTTTAAAGGAATATTATCGATATGGATTTCTGCTCCTAGACCTGCAGCATATGCCAATTCGCCAGAGACACAGGATAAACCTCCCCCACCAAAGTCCTTCAAACCCTCCAATAAGCCTTTTTTATTACACTCCAAAGTGGCGTGAATTAGTGGTTCTTTGGTAATGGGATCTCCAACCTGAACTGCCGATCTGCTGCTTTCCTCGCTTTCATCAGTTAACTCGGCTGATGCAAATGTAACTCCGTGTATGCCGTCTCTGCCAGTCTTTCCACCTGCGTAAATGTAAATATTTCCAGGGGCTTTTGCTTGGCTATGAATTAATTCTTCTTTTTTTAGTATTCCAATACATCCTACATTTACAAGGCAATTTCCAGTATATCCCTCATGAAAATATACCTGACCAGCTAAAGTCGGTATGCCTATACGATTTCCGTAATCCCTAATTCCATCTACAACTCCCTTGAAAAGGAAACGAGGATGTTTTACACCCTTAGGAATTTGTTTATAAGAACAATCCAGTGGACCAAAAAATAATGGGTCGATGTAGGCAATAGGTTGAGCGCCCATACAGACGATGTCACGGACGATTCCACCAACACCTGTTGCTGCGCCTCCATATGGTTCTATGGCGGATGGGTGGTTATGCGATTCCAGAGCAGCACAGTAATAATATTTGTCGTCAAAATCGATAACGCCGGCATCTTCTCGGGCAACGATTCTATCTTCGGAAATGCCAAAAATGAATTTTTTTAAGGGAATTTTGGAAGATTTATAACAGCAATGTTCAGACCATGCCTGTCCTAAAGCCTGCAATTCAATGTCTGTAGGTATTCGTTTTTTACTACGAAAATAATTTTTTATGTTTTTTAATTCATCAATCGAAAGTGCAAGCCCCAATTGATTACTAATTTTTATTAATTCGTCATCAGATGCTGAGAAAATATCGATTTCATAAACAGAATCTAAACCTTCTTTTTTTGAAAAAAGAGCATCAATATCCATTTTTGCCTCCCCTGAAATATTACACTTCACTTACTTTTATTTTATAAGTATGAATAACTGGATTAGTAAGTAATCTTTGACACATTTTTTCAACATCTTTTTTTACATTTTCTTTGTTTTTTCCTTCGATTAACAGGTCAAATGTGTGAAAAGTTTTTGCATCTTTTACATTTTCAAAACCAAGCAGGTGTAGTGTTTTTAATGTGTTTGCACCTTCTGGGTCAGAAATGCCTTTTTTTAATTTAACAATTACTTGAGCTTCAAACATCATCTTTAGCCTCCATCTATAAATTTATAAATTAAATTATCGATTTTTAAATTCAAGAATTATTTCTTTTATCTTTTTTTGAATATCCTCAATTGAGCCCTCATTTGTAATTGTTATGTTAGCTGATTTCATAACCAAATCTATTCCCCACTTTTTCTCTCTTTGATCCCTTTCCAAAATTCTTTTTATATCTCCACTATCATCTTCACGATTTCTTGATAGAGCTCTTTCATGTCTTGTTTTATCTGAACATTTTACAGCAATCAACAAAAAATCCTTTCCTAACTTATTTTTAAAAAAATCAATTTCCTCTATATTTCTAACACCATCTATGATAATAAATTTTTCATTTTCGAGCTGATGCACTTTTTCATATGTTTTTTTTGCCCAAATATCTTTTCCGTATTTTATTCTCATCTCAGAGGCAATTTTTGCAACGTTTTCATCTGCTATCTCCAAACCGAGGTTTTTTACCTCTTCCCAAATAGCATCCCCCATTCTAACGGTCGGAATATTCATTTTATTTGCAACTTTTACTGCCTCAGATTTACCTGAAAAAGGCATACCTGTAAAAGCAATTACTTTCATCCTGTTCCTCAATATAGAACAAATATAAGATGCAGGGGGAGCGATTTGAACGCTCGAAGACCTACGTCACAGGGTCCTAAGCCCTGCCCCTTTGACCGCTCGGGTACCCCTGCAGATTGAACCCTAATATAACATTAACTCAAAAATGTTATTGATAAGGTGGAATATTTTTTTACAATTGTCCCTTGATAAGCTTTTCTTGCCCATATTTTGAATAACACTCTGTGCAAAATTCTCTAGCTATCAGAGAGTGAAGATGTTTGTTAATACCTTCTTCACGATGATATATTTCTCCTTCCTCAATTTTTTTTCTACAATTTGTACACACTCTGGGAATCTTAGCCACCTTTTTTACTAGGTGAGTATCGATTTTTTCCATTTTAATTCCCCAAAGATAACAAATCAGTCATCCGTTATATTTCTTTTGTAGTTTTTGGGATATACATTTTAATTACGAGAGAGTATCAATAATTGAAATAATCTAACTTTCAAAAATTAAATTATAAGTGTATTAACGTTTAAGTATGTGAAACAGTATTCGCAACAATCAAAAAATATAGCAATAGCGGGGGGTTAACGCTTCCCATCATAGCGAGCAATTATCCAAGGATATTTGCCTATAAGGGTGGGGTAGCCAGGAGATCCCGACGGGCCCATAACCCGTAGATCAGTGGTTCGAATCCACTCCCCGCTACTATTTTAAAAAAGTTATAATGCCCACATAGTATCATAGTTGTGCCTGAAATGCCACCAAGAAAAGATAGATATTGGGAAATCGATCTTACTAGAGGTCTAGCAGTTATAATGATGATCTTTTATCATATTTTTTTTGATCTCAATTATTTCAATGTCTATTCAATTGATTTTAATAACTTGCCAATCAAAATTTTTCAATATTTCGTTGCGATAATTTTTCTAACACTTGTGGGCATTTCCTTAACTTTGAGTTATAACAAAAAAATGAATATAATGAATACAAAAAAAATTAATAATAAATTAATCCTTCGTGGATTAAAAATTTTTAGTATTGGTTTATTAATTACAATGATTACTTGGTTTTATCCAAATGATGGTTACATAATTTTTGGGGTATTGCATTGTATTGGTGTATCAATAATTCTGGCATTGCCTTTCCTAAAACATCAAAAAATCTCTCTTTTTTTTGGAATAATTTTTGTTTTTTTTGGAATATTTTTACGAACTATAACAATAAATTTCGACTATTTATTTTGGCTTGGTCTCAAATCCGATCAATTTTACACACTTGATTATTTTCCAATATTTCCTTGGTTTGGTGTGATTCTAATAGGTATATTTTTTGGAAATCTTTTTTATCCGAACGGTAAGCGTAGATTGAATATTAGATATAATTCAAAATCAAATTTTATTCATTTTCTTGAATTGATTGGACGCAACTCTTTAATTATTTATTTGTTGCATCAGCCAATAATTGTTGGAATAATACTTTTATTATCCTAAAATGAAGAGAACTTTTGAAAATTACTTTGAGCTAAAAATCAAATTGAGAGATTAGTATTTTAATCCAAGAGAAGGTAATTCAACACCTTTACCTTTGGAAATTTTTCCAACAATTTTACAATTTGCAGTCGAATATTTTTTTAATAAATTAACTGAATCTTTCGCATCTTTTTCAGATACTATTATTGCCAGTCCCATTCCCATATTGAAAGTTTGATACATTTCTTTATCATCTATATTGCCATATTTTCGAAGAAAATTAAAAATTGGTTGGGGTTCTAAAGGATTATCAATTACAAATTTTACGTTATTATTTAATCTAGTTAGATTTCTTAAACCTCCTCCAGTGATATGGGAAATTCCATGAACTTTTATTCTTTTCAATAATTCAAGTGTTTCTTTAACGTAGATCTTTGTAGGAGTAAGAAAAACCTCACCTATCTTTTTACCGGGGTAATAATCATTTGGAAATTCATTTTTGTAGTTAAGATTTGCATTTTTTAATACGTATCTTGCTAGTGTGTATCCATTCGAATGAATGCCGCTACTTGAAAGCCCAATTATAATATCACCCGCGGCTATTTTATCACCAATTACAATTTCCTCTTTTTTCACGTAACCTAGGCATGTACCGGCAAGATCAAAACCATTTATAATTTCTGGAAGTGACGCAGTTTCACCTCCAACTATTGAAACGTTTGCTAAATTAGCCCCGATTTCCAAACCCTTTCCAATTTCCTTTGTAATTTCTGGTTTTGGGTCCTCGATTGCAAGATAATCAACAAATGCAATAGGTTCGGCACCAACACATATTGCATCATTTACATTCATGGCAATGCAGTCAATTCCTACGGTATCCCATTTTCCTATTGCATTGGCAATTTCAACCTTGCTACCAACACCGTCAGTACATAAAACAAGAGCGTATTCTCCGAATTCTATTAGACCTGCATAGTGCCCTCCAAGTGACTTGCCAATCCCACTCCTTTTTGTTTTTATCGATGAAAGTAAGCCTTTTATGGCCTCTTCCTCTTTGAAGATGTCCACACCGCTTTTAGCATAAGTCGATTTCTCCAAGTTATCACTCCGATTTAAGGGTGGGAAATTGATATTTCCGTGATAAACTTTTTGAATGTAAATATCTTGTATATTCACGTGGAAACTTTAAGTGATATTGGAGAAAGAAAGGCAATTGATATTATTGGTGGTATATTTCGTAAAGGGGCAGAGGCCATTGGTATTGGTGATGATTGTGCTGCATTTGACGATGGCGAGAATTTTTTACTAGTTTCAACTGATATGATTGCAGATGAAACACACTTGCCAAAGGCAATGTCGCCATGGCAAATTGGTTGGTATTCGGTCGCGGTTAATCTCAGTGACATTGCTGCTAAGGGCGGATCTCCTCTTGGTTTAGTCCTTTCTCTGGGATTACCAAAAAATACTTCAGTAAATTTTTTAAAGGAGCTAATAAAGGGTGCTGATGATTGTGCAAAGATCTATAAAACTTCAATCGTGGGTGGAGACACTAAAGAACAAAAACACTTAACAATTTGTGGAACAGTGTTTGGAAGGGTAAAAAAAGATGAATTCATGAGTAGAAAAGGTATGAAACCCGGAGAAATTCTGGCAGTAACTGGTTGTTTGGGAAAAGCAGGGGCAGGATATCTAGCTATAAAATTGAAATATAATAACAAAAAGAATTTTAGAGATTTATTAGAACCTCAACCAAGGGTTGAAGAAGGTAAAGTAATGGCAGGTGAACAGACTATTACATCGTGTATGGATATTTCTGATGGTCTTTCCTCTTCTCTATACCAATTAGCAGAAATCAATGACCTTGGATTCTGCGTACACAAAGAGAAAATTCCAATTTCTCCTTTACTCAAAAAAATTGCAGATGAATACAAAAATATAGATATATTTGACTATGCAATAAATTTTGGTGGAGATTTTGAGCTGTTATTTACATTGCCTAAGAATAAATTTAAACAACTTCAACTCCAATTAAAAAAAATTAATTGTCCAATTACAGAAATTGGCAAGGTAACAAAAGAAACTGAAATTATTTTAAAACACGGAGATAGTTATTCGAAAATATTAAACAGAGGTTACGAACATTTCAAATCAAATTTTTAACATTAATTTTATTGAAAACTTCGCGCAATGATGATACTTAGTGTTAAACAAAATTTATAAATTATAATTTATAATATATAGTACATAACATGGATAAAGCAATAGCCTTAGTTTTAATTATTATCACTGTTGCAGTGCCATTATTTTCTGGTTGTTTAGAGGAAGAAGAAAAAAACCACGCTCCAATTGTTGAAATATTATCTCCTAAGGATGGATCAACCGTTTCATATTTTGTAATGCTTAGTGGAATTGCATCTGATCCAGATGGCGACGAAACTATTTTAAAAGTAGAAGTAAAAACCAATGGCAGTGAATGGAAAAATGCTGACGGTACTGCCAGTTGGAATTATAATTGGAGAATATATGAAATAGAGGATTCAAATTATCCTATAAAAGTTAGATGTTGGGACGGCATTGATTATTCACCAATCGCATCAATTAATGTTACTGTTGAGAACCCAGATCCTAAAGAATCTGGTGAACACAAATGGGGAATATTTATCGCTGCGGGTAACTTTCCTCAGGATAACGAAAGCAAACTAGGAAATGGTCTGTTATATTTTGCTGAAGATATGGCCGAATATCTTGTACAAAAATGTGATTATTCTGAATCAAATATTTTCATTTTTTTTGATGATGGTTACTTTAGAAAAGATAATGGATTAGGAAAAATCGAAAAAACACTACAAGAAATAAGAACAGAATACAACTTCAATTATGGTGAAGCAACTCTAATAAATGTAGAGTCAAACATAGAATACATTGTAGAACAGGCCAATAAATTCCAAGATAGTGAAATTTTTATTTGGCTAGCTGGGCATGGACATGGAGACAGTTCTGATCCATATTTTGGAGGAAAGGTCTTAGAAAACAGTGCAGTTTATCTATGGGATGATACAATTACTGATAGTGAATTTGGGGATCTTCTCTCTGGTTTGACATCCAAAAAAACTTGCATTTTGGTTGATGCGTGTTATAGTGGAGGATATGCCGAAAAGACAATATATGGGATTCCAACATTTTTCTTGCTTAGATCAGGTATTCCTGATCCTGGGAGGGTTGTAATAACGGGCACAAGCAAGTTTCATGTAGGTTATGCAAGTTTAACACGAGGTCCTTTGTTTTCACGCTTGTGGTTTGAGGGATTAACATCGGGAGATGCAGATGGTTTTAGGCCTGGGCTGTTAGATACAGGTAGGCCTACTATTTTGCCAATATTTAAAGATGGTAAAGTTTCGGTTGAAGAGGCATTTTATTATGCAAGATATAGATTGAAAACCGGCGAGGGATTAGAAGATTTTTCCAAGATGGAGCCACAGATAGACGATCAATACCCTTACAGAGGTTTTTTTAGAAGCATGAAAGGCTTGATTTTAGGTGAATAAATTAATATATTATTACTTTGTATAAGCTTTTTAATGGAGAGAGAGGCTAGATTTTGGCGGAAAATTGATAAACAAACGATAAAATGTAACCTTTGCGCTCATGGATGTAATATAAAGAGTGGAAACAAGGGAATTTGTGGCGTAAGAAAAAATGTAAATGGTAAATTGAAAACCTTAATCTATGGTAGCGTTTCGTCGATGGCTACAGACCCCATTGAAAAAAAACCACTATTCCATTTTTATCCTGGTTCTCAAGCGTTTTCGCTAGGTACAGTTGGCTGTAATTTTAAATGTCTTAACTGTCAGAATTACGATATCTCAACGGCAAATCACGATTCCATTTATATCAAAGATGTGATGCCAGAGCGTGCAATAGAACTAGCAAAATCTAATGGTTGTCAGGGAATTGCATGGACGTATAATGAACCAACCATATGGCACGAGTATACCTTTGATTCAGCTAAACTTGCAAAATCATCAGGTCTGTACACTGTGTATGTTACAAATGGTTATATTTCCAGAGATGCTTTAATGGAAATTTCTCCCTATCTTGATGCCATGAATGTTGACGTGAAATCGTTTAATGAAAATTTTTATAAAAAAGTTTGTAAGGCGAAATTGGGGCCTGTTATCAAGACGTGTGAACTTGCAAAGGAATTAAACATACACCTTGAAGTAACTTATCTTGTGATTCCAGGATACAATGACGATTTGGAAGAGATAAAAAGATTTTGTAAATGGGTGGTTGAAAAACTTGGCAACGACACTGCAGTGCATTTCTCACGTTTTCATCCAGATTACCAAATGATGGAAGCATCCATAACTCCTTTTGAAACTCTAAATCAAATTTTTAAATGTGCCATAGAGGCTGGTGTTTTATTTCCCTATATTGGCAATGTGCCTCACGGTGAATACGAGAATACGGTTTGTCCAAGTTGTGGCAATACTTGTATAGAAAGATATGGTTTTACTGTAAGCAAAGAGGGATTAAAAGAAGATAAATGTGCCAACTGTGGAAAAAAACTTCCAATAATACTTGAAAAATAAAATAAGTACGCGTTGTTTCCGCTATTTTAAAAATAATTCAAAATAAGAATTGGTTAAATTTATATTGCTCTAATTTATATATAAGACGAAAAAACTTAATAAAGGATTAACTATACTTATAATAATAGAAAAATCGTATTCAAATTATAATTTCAAAGGTGAATCTATGAACCTTCAAAAAAATGACAAGATAATTCTTGTTGTTGGTGTCGTCATCCTAATTGCCGCAGCTGGTGCTATTGCTATATATACCACACAGTCAAATGGTGATGATGAAGATCTGTCAAATCAAGCGGGTCAAATGATGACGTATGATGTAATATCGACTTTAAAGACCAGAACATTAGATAGCAAAACTTACACATTAAATCTGCCTAGCATTTTTTCTCTTCTAAATAAAGGAAAATCTGCGTCCGATGATGATTGTTTTAAAATAGATATGGATAATATTAAGTCAATAGAGATAAACGTTAGTTACACAGACAGTAAAATGGGTCTTCCACTGTTGGGTTTATTAGGTCAAGGACGTCTTAATATTGGTAAAGATCAACTAACTGTAAAAATAATTGATCCAGATGGTATAGAACACAAAATTATGATTACTGGTAACGGAAAGGAAAAAATAAACATTGAAGGAAAGTTTATCTCTGTTCCACAAACCATTGAGGAAAAATCCTTTGAGGAAGCAAATAATAAACTTGAAGAGTATTACAGTACTGAATGGACTGGAGTAAGTTTCGAGTTAAAAGGTACCCTAAAAATTGCGGAAAGACTTAATCTGTTGAGTAGAATTTTTGAACGATTTATCTTCAAAGATACCTTTAAAATCGATATCACTTGTAGTTATTATGAATACACCCTTGAAGAGATTATGGAAGAAGACAATCAAGATAATAATGATGACGAGTATAAGGAAACTGGTGTGGGTGACTTTTACAACCGTTGGCTATGGTACGGCGGGCAAATGATATAAAATCTAAATCTTGTATCTTAAAAAAGCCCCGACTCCGCCCAGTCCTTCAAATTTTTTTCCGGATTCATGCATAGTATTAATTATTGTAAATTCACTGTTGTTTTGTTTAGCGATATTTAACAACTCTTCTCCGTTTTTACTTCTGATTAGAATGTCAGAAATTAATAGACGTTCGACAGCCCCAGTTTGAAGTGCAAGTTTTACTTCCTTTTCCCCATAAGTAGCTAAACCATCTTTTTTAATTTCTTCAAATAGCTTTTCAATAAGCGTTGTTTCATGGGCTACACGGTTTTCTTTTATAATTGTTTTAATCAAACCGGATTTTATTGTCTCATGTATGCCATTCATGCCTGCATTTCCAGTACTATTTGTATGGGCGTTCTTAAATATTTCAGGGGCATTTTCCTTTCCAAATTTTAGCAAGTGCTCTCTTGCAAATCCGGGACCTACTACCACAACAGGCGAATCTTGATATTTCTGATTCTTGATAATATTAATTATCTGATTAAAATAGTCCTTTTCATTGTCAGAACTTTCATACATTTTTCCGGATCTTTTTGAATTGATTTCAGCAACCATTTGAATTCCACTCTGTCTTAAAATCGCAATAGTTGCTTCGTCTTCATCAAGAGAAATAAAAAATAAAATTGGCTGACTTCTTAAACTTACAGCCTCATCTAATCTTTTTAATTGATGATTTTTCCAATTTTCCTTTATGATATTAATTCTATCCATTGAATCTGCAGTAACGTTTAAAGTATGAAATGAACCCAGATCCTGGGGCCCCTCTTCAATTATTCCATGTATACGTAATCTGTCTGAAAATTCATGAAATTTTACTTCTTTTACTCGTATGCCAAGCTTCATTTTCTTTTTTTCAGTTTTTTTTGACCTTATTTTATCATCCTTTCCCTCTTCTGTTCTATATGAAATTCCTCTTACCAAATCGCCCTCTTCTACTACATTATATAAATGCCATATATCATCAAGATTTTCAGGTATAAGTCCAATTTCACCGTGTTTCATGTCTTTGAAAATAATCTTCATGAATTATTCCTTGCCCCTTTCGTATTTTACACCCTTAAAATTTGTTATGGAAGATCCTCCTGGAGGAAGAGTTCTTTCAATTAAACTAACATCAACGTTGAATAATTTTCCAAGTAACGAAGCAATTTCACTTTTTGATGTATTGCCTGGAACTATTTGGACATACTCATCTGACTTTTTCTTTACTGATTGAAGAGGTCCACCCATTATTTTTGTTACTCCATCTATTTGTACCTTACCAATAACTAGTTCCAATTTAACCTTGCAGTAATTGCGGTTGCCACGAATAATAAAAGCTCCTTTTGGGACAAATTCGCCACTTTGAGGTGTTTTACTAACTTGTTCAGGAAGAACCCAATAGGCCTGCGATTCAGTAAATTGTTTCCATGCCTTTGAATAACAAGTGGAAAAAACACACGCCTCCTCTAATGTCCTTTCGGAAATATCTATTTCGTTATCATTTAGATCTCTTTTTTTAACAACACAGCTTGGGGCACCTTGGATATCTGCATGAACATACCGATCACCTTTTTTCAGATGTTTTTTAACTACTTTTTCGTTACTTTTAGCATCTTTTCCTCCAATCACTATATTCCCATCTGAAGAGATGAACCAGCGGTAATTTTCGAACCAGAATTTTCTACTTGTAACTTCCTTCTTTGCAATTTTTGTTTCAAGATTTTTTTCGGAATTTTCTATAAGCCTCTTTGTTTTCTCGATTGATTCTCTTGCCCCCTGCAATTTTAATCTAAATTTTTTACTATTTCTATAGGACATTTCAGCATTTTCAGCAGCGGTTTTTCTAAAATCAAGATTTATTTCATGTAATATTGCATTAATGTCTGGTAAAGATACTGTTAGTAAATTATCTTGAGGGTCAAATTCTTTTACAATTTCTCTATTTTTAATTTCCTCAAGGCTGTCTTTTTTATCCTTTAATTTGATAGTGTTTCTGATTTCATTTAAAAGTTCTTCACAAACTGAAATGTTAAGATAAATTACATCCCCTTCCATCTTCTTATTTTCAATTTTTTTCTGTAGATTCTTTACTGCTTGCTGTTGTTGTAATAATTGTCTCTCAAGTTTTTTAATTTCATTTACTTGTTTAGACTGATTTTTATCTGTTAATTTTGATGTCTCGATAAAAGCTTCAAGACTTTTTAAAAAACTTTTTGAAGTTTCAACATTTTCATTTTTATAGGAAACAAAATCAATTGGCAATATATTTTGGATCACTCCGTTTCTTTTGATGATAGTAGGGCTGAACTTACCTTCTTTAAATGTATTAAGCAATTCTACTAATTTTCCATATATTTTATTGAAATCATCCTTTTTCAATTCAGAAATTTTAATATTTTTTTGAATTTTGCATCGATTACATAATTCCTCGGCATAAATACCACCGAGGTTAATTTTTACAGCTAAAGTACGAACTAAATCTGCTTTGCTTTCATTCAATAAATGAGTGAATTCAGATAAAGATAAGTTAAAGGGATTTATTTGGACAGGAGGTGGTATGTATTTAACATTTCTAGCAATGGTTCTATGAGCCCATTTTTGATTTATAAGTGGAATCATGATTACTTTTTTAGAATCTGTCAAAATAATGTTTCCGTTAGAAAAAAATTCAATAATTAGGTGGTATTCTTCCATTTTTTTTAGAATACATAAATCAATAATTCTATCAAAACCAAGCTGGTTAACACTGGAAATCTTACCATTAAGTATATGTTTTCTCAATGTTAATGAAAATGTTTTAGGTTTTAAAGGCGTATCAAATTGTTTTTTTGTAAGGCAGATTAGTTCTCCGTTTTTAATGAAAAGATTTTCCCTAATTTTTGTTTTGGGATTTTTTAGACGAATAATTATTTCGTTCCAATTTAATTGGAATATCTTTTCGACAAAACTTCCAGCATATTTTTGTAGTTCTGTGACTATCACATAAATATCAAAGGATGAGAGCTCGCGTTGCATTTTTGTTATATATGCAGTCAAGCATTAAAAATTCTATGAATGCAATTTAAAAATTATTAAAAAGAAAGTATATGTGGGGAAGGAATTGGTATTTAATCTAATATTTGATAGCAGAAATGCCAGCTCTTGGTAAACGCTGGCAAGTCCCCTTCAATTTTCGTCTTATGAATATAGAAAGGATTTTTTTCTTAATAAATGTCAAACAGGGGTTATTGAAACTATTGTTTGTCTTTACTTTAAACAACCCTTGTAAAGGATATATATGTTAATATCTTTAATTTTATAATAAGAATGGGAAAAACAGGTATAGTTAATCTACCTTTACATGGTGGAAAAGCACCGAGATGGTTATTCAAAAGAATGGTACTATTGGCTAGAGGAATAATTGATGTAATCAACTTAGAATATGGAAAAAATGAGTTTTTAAAAAGAATTTCCGATCCTTTTTGGTTTCAGTCTCTCTCCTGTGTGTTAGGATTTGATTGGCATTCGAGTGGAACCACTACTGTTACATGTGGTGCATTGAAAGATACAATTGATCCAGAGGAACACGGAATAGCAATTGTTGGAGGGAAGGGAAGGGCATCAAGAAACACTCTAAATCAAATTCGAAATATTGGAGAAATATTTAATTTATCAACCAATGTAATTAAAAAATTAGAGTATTCTAGCAGGTTGGCTGCAAAAGTTGACAATTCTACGATACAGGATGGATATAATCTTTATCATCATTGTTTTTTGATGTCTGAAAATGGTCAGTGGTCTGTAATTCAGCAGGGATTAAATTGTGATTTAAATTATGCCCGTAGGTATCATTGGTATTCCGAGCATTTAAATAATTTTGTTTTGGACCCGCATGATGCAATTATTGGAAAAAAATCCATAGGTTCAGTCCTTAACATGGCTACAGAAAATAGTAAACAATGT
Organism: uncultured Thermoplasmatales archaeon; assembly: GCA_964615235.1. Taxonomy (GTDB): domain Archaea; phylum Thermoplasmatota; class E2; order DHVEG-1; family DHVEG-1; genus JAFGPP01. Next base: position 29,178 of record CAZTMK010000001.1, on the reverse strand, counting down.
CAAAAACTATGTGTTGAGCTCGTTAATGATAGTCCCCGACAATTACAAAAAGATTGGGCATTGCTTGCACGATGTCAAACTCAAACAACTATTGATCAATGGAATATAAAAAATCAAAAAAGCATAATTGTGCCATATCTAAATATGCCTCGTAATATTAATTGGTCAAAAATGAAGGAAATTTATGATTTTCAGCCTAGCAACTATGAACAACTCCTTTCTCTAAAGGGTGTTGGACCAAACACGATAAGAGCATTAGCGTTAATTTCTGAACTTATTTACGGTGAAAAACCTTCATGGAGCGATCCCGTAAAATTTAGTTTTACTGTTGGTGGCAAGGACGGTGTTCCCTTCCCGGTTGATAGAAAAGCAATGGATGAATCTACCGAAATTTTGATGCAGGGGATAAAACAATCAAAAATTGGAGACAAACAAAAAATCGATGCAATAAAGCGTCTTAGCATACTTAATGAACGTTCATTTCATAATTATTTGTCTTGAAATTATTTTTCTATAAAAAAGGTAATTAAGTAGATATGCTATTCAACATCAAGGAGATAAGGATGGCTAAAAAAATACTTGTGGTGGATGACAATCCTGATATTATTGTTGCTGTGAAAAATGGTTTAGAAAGTATTTCTGGTGATTATGAAGTAGTGGGTGCAGAAAACGGTATGGAATGTCTTGAAATGTTAAAAACTGATAACCCAGATCTCGTTTTACTTGATATAATGATGCCTGAGATGAGTGGTTGGGAAACCTTTGACAAAATTAAGGGAAATAAGAATTTTGGAAACATACCTGTAATATTTTTAACGGCTCGGACCGACAATGTCGCTAAGAAAGCTGGCGGATTTCTTGGGGACGATTATATCGAAAAACCATTTAAAATCGACGATTTAAAAAATCGAATTGAGCAGGTTCTTAAGAAATAATTAATATTGATTTTCAATGAATTTATAAATGTAGCATGCTGGTCGTCTTCGAAAATGCATTTAGCATCGATAAAACAAGATCAGGGTTAATTTCTTTAAATACCTTATTTATTCGATAAATTGTTTTTCCGATTGTGTCCCATTTAATAAACATCTTATTTATTATAAAAGGATACTTTTTTATTTTTCCATCTGAAATACATTGACCTGCCACATCACCGCTAATTAATGCACGGTATATGCCCTGACCCGTAAACGGAAATGTGCCGACCCCTGCATCACCTACAAAGAGGATATTTCTATAAATTAAAGGTCTTTGTAAACCTAGGGGAATTAGACCCCCAGTAACATGATTTGTTTTGCCCAGGATGCCATTTTCTTTTTTGAAATTTTCCAACATATCTTTCAAATTATTTTTTCCCCTAATAAATAGACCTACCCCAACGTTAACCTCCCTTTTTTCAGGATTTCTAGGAAATATCCAATAATATCCATATTCTCCTATGTATATTATTTTTATTTTATTTGGACTGTAACAGTTTGCATCCTCTAGCGTTTGTTGATAAGATTGACTTGTTATTCCTTTTCTTAGATTCAGAATATTTTTTAAAGTGCTTGGGCATCCCGAGGCATCAACAATTACATCAGCTTCTAGATCACTAAGTGTTTTAATTTTATTGTTAGTTTTTATTTCAACTCCCAATTGTTCTACTTCTCTTGCAAGTTGACAAATAAACTCTTGACGATTTAAAATGTAAGCTGTTCCAATCTCTCTTTGAAATTTGTAGACTTTATTTCCGACAATAGTTTCAGCTTCCAAAATATTATTGAAATAACTATTTTTTTCAGGTATCCATTTACACCATTCTTCTTCTATTGAGTGAGCCTCAGCACATCTTCGACCTTCCGAGTTATATCCTATGATCTTATGTTTTTCATAAATTGTAACTTTTATTGAACGGTCACGTTTTTTAATAGACAAGGCAGCACTCATTCCACTTATGCCGCCGCCCACAATTTCAACTTTTATTATTTCACCCTATGTTGGTTAATAGATACATTTTTTAATATTTAAAAATAAGTTAGTAATTAACTAAAATAATTTTTAGAAAAATTATATCCTTCACTTGAATTTTTGTGTTTTTCTACAATCTTGACAAAGATATCAAAATAAAGTGAAAATGGGCCCGGCAGGATTTGAACCTGCGACCAACTGGTTATGAGCCAGTCGCTCCACCAGACTAAGCTACGAGCCCCTACACAGGCAACGTAGCTTATAATATAAATTCTACTGCTTAAAATTATGAGGCTTTATTCTATTTCTTCGCCGTCTACCATTGATCTCCAGAAATTATATAATTCTTTATTAAATTCATTTTTTGGGAAAATAAAATCTATTTCCTCTTCAGTTATTATTTCACATTCTTTTTCATAATTTTTAAGAGTGCATCCATGATCAGATTTTTTTACTCTCATCCCAATCACCTAGACTCACAATACCACGTTAATATCTATCAATATTTGTTTAAATATCTATCGTGTAAATATAACAAAATGTAAAATTAAAGAAGGAGTAAAATTCATTAAGGTCGGTATGTTAATTACGAAAATAAGACATGGTGGATTTAACAGTCATTGCTAAGTATCCATTCTTAAACGAATCAAAAAATTATGTGAAAGATAATTTACTTTCTGTCGAAGAAATTATGGATGACCCGCTTTATGAACGTGCAAGATTAATCGGAATCCAACGTCTTGATGGAGCTTTTAAAAATAGGGATGTTGGAAATAGAAAACTTGTGACTGAAACAGATTGTATCATGGAAATACTTTCATATCCTATTGCGAGAATGATTTCAGTTTGTATTTCAGATGTCTATTTTACTAGAAGATATGCGTTGGGGGAAGCAATCCATGCATATAAACAATTGATCAATGAAACTCCTGATTTTCTTCATAGTATATCAAAAGAATTTAAACTTGATTTAAAATTTTATGATGAAACACAAAAATTTGGAATTTACTTTACAAATTATTTGCATCATGCACCAACTAGATATAAAGAATGGAAAATGGTAAATAGGGTAATGAAAAATGGATATATATCAATATCACAAAAAGAATTAGCACGATTAATCCAAGAAGCTTTAAGAGAAAGAATTAATAATGAACTCGATTCGAGAATTTGTGAAGGAAGAATCGCTCGAACATTTTATTCTGATATTAGTAGATTTAAAAATTTGGTATCAAAACATAGAAAGAAAATAGAAACTACACCTATGGGTAAAGTTGATCTAGAAAAACTTCCACCATGTATGAAATCTATACTTAGGGATATCCAATCTGGAGAAAACGTTCCACATATGGGTAGATTTGCGTTAGTTGCATTTCTTAATTCGTTGAAGTTAAATACAAACGATATCTTGAAATTATTCAGTAGTGCTCCAGATTTTGAGGATGAAAAAACTCGTTATCAAATTGAGCATATTACTGGTGCTACTTCTTCAACTTCATATTCAGCGCCAGGTTGTGAAAAGATGCGGACTTATGGTATTTGCCCACAGGATGAAATGGATGACTTATGTAAAAGAATGCACCACCCTCTTGGTTATTACAAAGCAAAATGGAAACAAAACATTAATTCCAAATAAAAACCAGAATTTCGATGAATTTTTAATAATTTTTATTAATAAAAATTTGTTTTAACCAATGGGCTGGAGTGATGAATGAAACATTTTATTACATTTGAAGGGATTGACGGTTCGGGTAAATCAACTATATCAAAACTAGTTTACAAGAAGTTAAAATCAGACGGATATGATGTTATACATACTTTTGAACCAACAAATTCAGAAATTGGAATACAAGTTCAAAAATATATAAAAGAAGGGGCAGACCCCTTTGTAACATCTTTTACTTTTATCGCAGACCGTATTCTTCACGGTAAACAAATTACAAAATGGCTTGAAAAAGGAAAAATTGTAATTTGCGATCGGTATGCAGAATCCACTTATGCATATCAGGGGGCCCAGTTAACGGGCATTATCGAAAAACCAATCAGTTGGCTACAAGATATCTCCACAAACAAAATTCCAATTCCCGACAGAACATTTCTTTTCATAATTGATCCTGAAATTTCACTTTCGAGGATTAAACATCGAAATGATTTAATTCCATTTGAAAAAGTATCATTTCTAAAAAAAGTTCACAAAAATTATCTTGATTTGTCAGTTGATGAAAGATTTTTAAAAATTGATGCAACAAAAAAAATTGAAGAAATTATAAAAATTTGTTGTGATGACATAATGTGTTAATAATTAAAACAATCGTGATACCTTGGCAAATCCCTTAAATTATTTCTAACAATCGGGTTTTTGCAAAATTTTCTTTGTTAGTGTGCTGGGAAATTAATTATTGATATTTATTAAGTAAATGTTGGATTTAATTATCAATTTTAAATGGAGAAAATTTCAAATCAACAAATAATTTCTAATTACTTTAATTAGCAAATTTTAAATAAGAAATCAATATTTTTTGATTGAGGAAAGAAGGGTATGCATAATAAACCATCATTTTTCAATGATGTAAATTCAATAAAATTTAGTAGGGAATTTGTAGAATCTCTATCAAAAATATTCTTTGATGAAATAGAACAAACCAAATGAAAATATAAGTAATTCTCAAAATCTAAATATTTCAACAATATCTTTTTTTCTAACTGTTTAAAATATTATATGTAAAATTTTATTTTTATATTTACAAATAAATATTGTCTTGAATTTTAGACAAATTCCTTTAATTTCTTTATATCCGGATTGTTAATTCCATTTTTTTTCACTGAAAAAATTTTTTCGATTAACAATAGTTCCTGAATGTATTTACGGTATATAGAATTTAAAAGCTCCGTAAATTTCTTCGCTTGTTTTAAATCTTTGGCGGTAAATTCAATTGCCCAATCATATAAACCGTGGAGATAATGGCTCGATTCTATATTTATGTTCAAATCTTCCGATTTCTTTTCAATGTCCCTTGAGATAATTACGTCGGCCAGATCCTGCACAGGTTCGTTTGTTTTCTTTAATAAAATTAGATAGTCTTTCATTTCGATTTTTTCTCCGTCGACGATTGCTCCATAACCCCAAACGGTTTTATTATCTTCCAATCTGTTAATAATTCTCCAAGCTTTTTGACGTGAAAATCCACATTTTTCAGCAATGCTGTCAGCACTTTCACGAGCATTTTTTTGAAGAATGCTAAGAACCTTCAGCTCGTCTTCTCTAATCTGTTTTTTACTACTCTTTGCCATAAACCTACACCATCAGTTTAGACCTTCCGGTAGTTATTTTTTTGCATATAATAGTTTTCATTTTTTTTAGTGTTGTTATATAAGTTACTTAAATAAGAAAAATAAAAACAATGTTATAATGTTTTTAATCTATTAAAATGCCCAATTATGTAAATATTGAAAATTGATATTATTTTTTCTATATGATTTAATAAAAGCCGTTAAAACTATAAATGAAGATATGTTTAATATTATGAGGGAATAATTTTATGAAAGATTCAATGGATGATCTAATAGGAAAGAAGGTTATGAATAAAGTAGGCATGCTTATAGGCACGGTAAAAGATTCCTTGAAAGATATTCAAACTGGAGAACCTATTAAATTGTTGGTTGAACCATCATCTGAATATATCAATAAAATTTATGAAATTGATGAAAAAGGAAATATTTTATTTCCATTTGATGTAGTAACTACAGTAAAAAATGCAGTAATAGTGGAAGAATTAAAACCTTAATTTTTAAAAAAATTATTATTCAACCTTTTTTAGTAGATTTATGTAATCTAATAGATGCCTTGTTATAAGGAAATTATTTCGAACATGTTCTTTTCCAAATTCGCCCATTTTTTTGGATAATTCTGGATGCTTAATTAAATGGATTATTCTATCTGCAAATCCTTGTAAATCCATAGGATCCAGAAGATAGCCGTTTTTTTTATCCAAAACTTGTGATGGAATACCTCCTACATTTGAGGCAACTACTGGTTTACCTTTCCATAAAGCTTCACTTACTGTAATGGCAAATCCTTCCTTTAAGGAACGTTGAATTACCACACTGGATGATCTTTGCAGAGCATTAACAGCTATATCAGGCGCATTCATTACTAGATGTATGTCTTTGTCCTCACCTACCGCTTTCTCTACCTGTTCAAATATTTCTTGCCCCTCTGGATCATCTGCGGCCATTGACCCCATCAACACGAGTTGACAATCCAATTTTTTCTTTATCAAACGAAAGATTTTAACCATGCCCTTTGGGTCTTTCCATTTATCAAATCGTGAAACCTGAGAAATTATTGGTTTTTCAGTTGTTATTCCCATTTTTTGCAAATACCTGGAAATAGTCGACTCTGAAATCAAATCATTTTTTGTGTTAAGTGGATTAATTGAGGGACGTATAATAAACTGGGGAATAATATGATCAGGCAAATTGCGCTCCCGAAACTTATTCATTGATACAACCATCGCGTCATATTTAACAATAAACATTTTCAAATAATCCCATAATTCTTTCATTGGTTCAGAAATGTCAATATGGCATCTCCAAATCCACGGCTGTCGTTTTTTATAACAAGTAATTATTGGCAACGGTTGAGGGTCATGAACAATTACAAAATTATGATTTAAATGTGTAAATATGGCGTTGTTTACATTGGTGATATAGTATGTTTTCTTCTTTAATTCCGTTAAACGTATCCGCTCACCTTGGATAGCATTGTGAAATTTTTTAGTAACGGAAAAAAAATCATGACTGCCGTGTAAAACTCTCCAATCAGTTTTTATTCCAGCGTCATTCATAAGGATGATAAGACTGTTTAAAATTTCTGCAACTCCTCCACCCTGATAAGTTGAGTTGATATGCACAGCACTTTTTTCGGAAAGAGGAGAGGCGCTATCGTATATCTTTTCAATTGTTTTATCTCCTAATAGGCCTCTAAATTTATCAAGAGAAAGTACAGAAAGATTTGCCATAGTTTCCACAGGTGTATTTGAGATTTCCTCCGTATATAATTTTTTGATATATAAGTTTAAGCTAACATTGAACAGACTAAAGAATTTCTATCTAATAATTGTGTTTTTTTCAAAAGCATTCTTGGAAATTAATTTCAAAAATTCTAATACTTTCTCAGGATTATCTACCCAATATCTAGCTTTGGTAACTCTGCTTACGTTGTTTTTCACAAAAATCGTTATGCCTTTATTACATAGAATAGAAAAAGCATCTTCATCTGTTACGTCGTCTCCAATATATATCGGCAAAACATTATCATTTGAACTAAAATCTTCCAGAATAAATTCAACAAATTTTCCCTTGTTCCAGTTAGACGGTCTAATCTCTATTACCTCAGCACCTTTTAGAACATCAAATTTTTTTGATTGATCAATTTTTCTAACTAGATCTAAAAACAATTCAATTAATTCGTTTTTCTTGTCTTTAGGAACCATTCTGTAATGAAAGGCAACTGTGTAACCCTTATCCTCTATTAAAACACCCGATTCATTTTTGAAAATGATTTGCGCATCTTTAACGATATTTCCAATAAGTTTTCGGTCGTATTTTGATGGATTCCAATTTCTCTTTGTGCCATCTGAAAATTCAACAATTAATCCGTGAAGGGCAGCATAATTAATTCCATTTATATTAACAAGATTCTCAATTTCTTCAAGTCTCCTTCCAGTGATAATAAAAATTGAAACTTTCTGTTTTTTGCTTAACTGAGTCAATAACTGTTTCACCTGTTGAGGAGTTTTTACATCCTGGGGCCTTCTCTCAAAATTAATTAGTGTTCCATCATAGTCCAGAAATAGTAGTATGTAATCAAATTCCTTTATTGATTTAAATATCGTTTCTAATTCATCAAAAAGATAGTTAAGCATAAATTTTTTCCCATTCTCTGAGGAAATTCTTGATCCACCACTTAGCATCTCTTTTTTTTACCTTTTTTTTCATTGAATTAAATCGTTTTTGTTTTTCTTCTGGTGGCATATCAAAGGCTTTTTTAATTGCATCGGCTGTAGCCCTGATGTCATATGGATTTACAGTGATTGCCTCTTCAAGATCCTCTGATGCACCAGCAAATTCACTTAAAATTAAAACTCCATCCTCTTCCTTTGCTGCAATGTACTCTTTTGCCACGAGATTCATACCATCTCTAAGTGGTGTGAGTAGACCAACATCAGCTGCTTTATAATGCTCTAAAAGAGATTGTTGAGGTATTTTTCTGTAAAAGTACTTTATAGGTGTCCATTCTTCGGTTCCAAACCTGCCATTTATCTTGCCAACAGTCTCGTCAATTTCCTTCTTCATGGCATTATATTCCTTAATTTCGCTACGGCTTGGTGTAACTATCTGAGTAAAAACTGCTTTTTTCTTATATTTTGGATTGTTCTCTAAAAATGCTTCAAATGCTTTTAATCGATTTAATATCCCCTTTGTGTAATCTAGTCTATCTATCCCTAATATTAGATGTGTTGCCTCGTATAATTCTTTTAAATTTTGGGCATTTTTTGACGCCTCTAATGATTCTCTCGAATGTGCAAAATCTTTGTAACTTATTCCTAGTGGGAACTGTTTAACTTTTGTTTTATTGTTTTTATATTTAACAATACATTTTTTTGTATCTACTTTAACATTTTTATTTCTCATTGCACACTCAGCAAAATTTCTTACATATGATTTAGCATGTAGCCCTATCAAATCGGATTTTAGAATACCATTCAAAAGTTCATCACGCTGCGGTAAAGAATCAAAAATCTCCCAAGGTGGCCAGGGAATGTGCCAAAAAAATGCAATTCTTGCCGTTGGAATTTCTCTTCTGATGAAATCTGGTAAAAGCATGAGATGATAATCGTGAATCCATATCATAGCACTCTCCTTTGAATAATCGGTGACTATTTTTGCAAATTTTTCATTTACTTTTTGGTAATATCTCCAGTAATCTTCGTTTATATGCATCTTTTCTACAAACAGGTGAAATAGCGGCCAAAGCACACGATTTGAATATCCACGATAATAATTTTCAATCTCGTCTTTTGTTAACTTAATTCTTTTTAAAATGTATTTTGGGTTTTCTTCAGGAACTAGTACTTCATCATTTGAATTGCATACTGTGTAGTCTTCACTACCACTCCCCCAAGCAATCCAGATGCCTCCTCTTTCCTGCATTAGTGGATCAATTGCAGATACAACTCCACCAACGGATTTTTTACAAACAATGCCCTTCTTAGTTTTTTCATGAAAATAAGGCTCCCTATTTGTGACTAATATCAATCTTTTTTGATTTATAACTAAACCTCCCTACCGTTCTTTAAAGGGCTTGGCAAATATAATTTCCCATGTCGTAATATTTTAAAAGCATAAAAATGTTGTTTTTTAAAAATATTTGTATTGAACTTAATAAATTATATCATTCATTTTTTTTCTAATAAATGTTTTAATTTCCTCTAAGTTCAAATGAGACGTGATAGGGGAAGAGATATAGTGACCAGCAAGCATATTAGCAAAAAAAAGCCTTTCACCCGTATTTAGTCCGACCAGTTCCCCAAATATATTTCCAGCATTCCAGGTGTCTCCTGCACCTGTAGCTTTATATATGTTTGAAAATTTCATAGTTGGTATAACAGTACATTTTTCATCAACTGTGCAGGAAAACGAGGCAGTGTGCAGATCGACCCTTGCATTTATAGATTTTTTTAATTTTTTTGCCATATCTATTTGAAGCTGAATGGAATTTGTTGGAATCTCTTTTGTATAATGCATCAACTCGTTTTCGTTTATTCCAAAAATATCCAAGTTTATATCAGAAACTACATTTTTGATTAGATCAGGAATTTCCTCTTTTCGATGTGAAGGATCACCTGTATCCATAAATGTTTTTACATGATTTTTTTTTGCAAACTCAAATACTTTTTTTGCAAGAGACGTTCCACATTTATTCAAGGACCAGTTTAAAACACCAGTTATTTCCGATTCCTTAATATTTTTTAGATCAGATTCATCAAGTGCATCAAAGTCAAAATTTGAAACCGAGCCAGTATCTCCAATTAACACGTTACTATGATTTTTTCCAAATTCCATAGCAGCAGTAATTGCGATTTCACCATCTGTCTTGACGCCAGAAAAATCGATATTTGTATTTTTAAAAAAGAATTCAAGTAAGTGTTTCCCAAGCTTATCGGTTTTGCAGATTAAATGAACCTTAGGTCCCAGTTTGGATAGAGCAAGTGCTGTATTTGCAGCATTTCCACCCTGGTGAATTCGTTGTGCGACACCAGGGACATTTCCTCCACCTTGTTTGTAGATATGTTGTATTCTAGAAAAATCTTTTTCAAAATTTTCAAACAATAAAAAGTGATCTACAAAAAAATCGGGCATAAGTGTCACTCTTATTTCTTCTAATTTTTCTTTTTCGATTAATTCAAGCTTTTCTAATAATTCCTCAATAATTTCATTTTTCATGAATCTGTCAAATACATAAATGGAAAATTAATAGAAGTGCTTTTCTATGATAACCGCCGTCGCCGTTTATTTTATTAATAAGAAATACCATTCGATCCTATGGTTCCAGGGATGCAAGACAACAGATCAAACGTAAATCTTCAATCAGAAAAGGCATTGAAAATCGCTCATTTTTCATGGGAATTTCCACCAGCTATATGGGGAGGATTAGGTACATTTGCTACAGAGATTACAAAAAAGCAGGCAAGTTTAGGTAACAAAGTAACAGTTTTTGCAGTAAACTATCAAAATAAACTTCAAACATTTGATAAATATGATGGAATAGAGATTTATCGTCCAGTAACTCCCAATTTTTCCTCAAATTTTTATCTATTTTCAAATGACGATTTACGTTCGTGGGGAACAAATTTTTCTTATTTTGCAGATGTTATAAATTATAATTTATTTTCAGCTTCGCAACTTGTTGATTGTTTGGTAAGGAAAAACGGTAAGACCTTTGACATTATTGATGGACATGACTGGTTAGGCATTCTTGGAGGAATTGCAGCGAAAAAGGAGCTTAAAATTCCGTTGATATTTCACGTCCATTCAACTGAAACAGGTAGATCAAATGGCGGGGGTTCAAAAACTATAAAATCTATTGAATTAGAGGGCGGTAGAGAAGCTGATTGCATTGTTACAGTTTCATACACAATGAAAGACGAACTTAGCAATTTAGGCTTTCCAAAAGATAAGATAAGAGTATGCTGGAACGGTATTGATACAGAAAAGTATAATCCTTCAAATATTCCAGATGAGAAAATAACGCAACTAAGAAGAAGTTATGGTGTACCTGAAGATCAGCATTTATTGTTTTTCATTGGAAGATTGGTCAAAGTAAAAGGATCTGAGAATTTAGTAAGGGCAATGCCTAGTGTGATTAGCGAATTTCCAAATACAAAGTTATTAATTTTGGGTGTTGGTGGATTAGAAGAAAAACTAAGAGACCTTATAAAAGAATATGAACTAACAAATAACGTTATTATTAAATCCGAATTTGTTTCGGAAGAAGAAAGAATCCTTCATTTTGCTGCTGCTGATTCAGTTGTTCTTCCATCTTTATATGAACCTTTTGGAATTGTTTGTACCGAGGCAATGGCAATGGAAAAACCTGTCGTTGTTGGTGCAAGAGGTATTAGCGGAATGAGAGAGCAAGTTATTAGCAACGGATCCGATCAATGCGGAATTCACATAAATCCAAATGATCCAAGTGACATTGCTTGGGGGATAAAACAAGTATTGGGTTCTAGGGAAAAAAGTGAGATGATGGGGCGGAATGCAAGGAAAAGGGCTATTGAACAATTTAGTTGGGATATAATCACAAAAAGAACATTAGACATTTATAAAGAATTTTTGACATAATAATTCTATTACTATTGTTAATATTTTAAAGAAACTGGGATAACTTTCTTTGATGAAATTTGATATGATGTTAAATGGTTGATTTCGGGCAATTTTTAATTTTGAAAGATGAATTTCAATAGTTGACCAGGGGCTTTCGTCATTGAAAACATCTCTTGTTTTTGCACGTATCGTGTAGATACCACCATTTTCAAATCGGTGTTTGACAGAAATTATTTCTCCAGATTTGAATGGTCCGATCCATTCCTCTAATGAACCATCCCCCCAGTCGATATAATAGTACAGGTCATTTCCCTCAGGGTCAATTGCAGTGAAATTGTATGTCTGTCTTTTCGATTTGTCGGCCTTATTCTTTCCATATATAGAAGGTTTTTCAGGTGGCGTATTAGATTCCTGAATCCAAACAGTAATTGCATCTGTGTCAGACTGATTGGCACCATCTGTAACAGTTAAAGTTACAGGATAAGTCCCAAGCTGAGAGAATGAATGTGTTACTTGCTTGCCCTGTATTGTTGAGCCATCCCCGAAATCCCAAGAATATGAGACAATGTTATTTTCAGGATCAAAGCTCGAATCTGCAGTAAATACCAATTTTTCATCAATTTGTGTACCTGTTGGTTTTCCGGCATTGGCAACAGGAGGCCAATCAACGCTATTTGGATCGTAATCTACCCATAGTATTATCGAATCATCAATATGTAGACTTCCATATTCGATATTAAAAAAACCGTCATACCCCCAATAAGATCCCCAACTATTTTTACAAACCCAATATCCACCATTTCCAATGGATGAATCGTCTTTCCATCCAACAATACATACAAGATGGTTTGTTAAACCGCCTGGACCTAGATAAGGGAAATAGTCGCTTGGGTTGTTATTTATAAGTCCCCAATAACTAAAAAGTTTAGTTGCAGAGATATGTGCTGCAACTGGGCCACTTTCCATTATCCGGGTTTTAATTGAGTTTATATCATCAAGGCTACCAGAAGAACGGAAAAAGCCAAAATCCAATATTGGAATCAAATAATCTTCCCAATCAAGACATTTATCTGAGCAAGAAATTGAATCATCAGACCCATACGGGAAGCAAGATTCAGGTATGATTCCATTACAATAATTGCCTTTCTCTGAGGCATCTTTCATGTAAAAAAGTGCATGATATCCACTTCCCCCATGGCAACTACCTGCCGAAGAAAGACAAGAAAGTACATATTGTTCTGAGAGATCAATTTGCATTTCAGAACAATTTTCGCGTATTTTTATTACACTTTCCAAGGAAGCAATTACTGCAAATGCCCAGCAACTTCCACAGTTACGTTGATGCCTTGCAGGAGTAGTCCAGTCTTTTCCTAAAAATGTTCTCCAATTGAATTCAGCGGGAAGATCACCTGCCACAGGTTTTCCAGAGGCCTCTTTTGAATCTAAAGATGGTGGAGGATTTTGCATTACTGGACATTTTTCTAAAATTTCATAATCATAATTTTTGTATAAGTTTTCAGAATCACCAACATAATCTTTGATAATATTTACTTGATCAGTCTGAATAGGTTTTAAATTAATTTCACTGCCGTTTCCTGGAATAATAGTTAATGATATTGTGGCAATAATTAAAAAGGCTATATGTTTTTTATTCATGACTTCTACACCCAAATTATATTTTAGTAACATAATATTAAGACTTAAATGTTTTTAAAAAATTGCACATAAATGCATGTTATGGGATTAGATATATTGGCGTATTGATATTTTTACTTTGTAAGACAATTTGGATTAACATGTACAAATCGTTTCATGAATTGATATAATTTGGTATGTATTTTTATTCTAAATTCTTATAATAATAAGAAAAAAGTAGATATCATGAGTTCATACGAACATATATTTTTCATTTGTACGTTTATTATACATATTTTAACACTTATTTATAAACAATTTATATAAACCATTTTTTACTTTTTATTTTTGATGTGTAGTGAGGTGATGAGGAAGAGATTTTCTTACAAATTTTTAGATTTAAAAATTATATTTCCTCCTTTCTCTTCCACACCCTACTACAATTTTAGATAATATCATTTGATATAAACAAAATTTAGAATTTCTAGAGTGTAATAAAGTCGTTATTTCCTATAAATTTATAAATATTTTACACAACATTTTAAATTCATTCAATTTTGTTTCATGAAAAAATTTAAATTAATTTAAATTATTAAATTTAGTGTTTATGATATACTGATTGATGGATTATTGTGCTTTGAAAACAAAAACATAAGTGGCATAATATAAAGAATATAGGTTGGGGGGATCAAAAAGATGAGAAGTCAAAAATATTTTTCTGAAAAGATATCCAATGCAAGATATGCTTCAAGAAATTTATTTGAACATACTCTGATCCCATATCAGTCTCTAAATAAAAATGGATATTTGATAGATGTAAACAATTATATGCTTGAGTTTTTAGGTTATGATCGGGAGGAGGTAATAGAAAAATGGTTTGGAGATTTTTTATCAAACGATGAAGTCGAAAAATTCGAAAAATTTTTTTCAATCTTCAAAAGGAAAGGTCGAGCCGATAATATCGAATTCAAAATGGTAAAAAAGGATGGCAGCGAAATAACCGTCTTATTATTTGGCGAAATTGAAAAAGATGAAAGTGGCGGATTTGTAAGAGCCCATTGTGTTTTTTTAGATATTACAGAGAGAAAAAAGATTGAAAAAGAATTGAAAATTAAGGAAAGCGCAATAGATTCCTCCATAAACGCGATTTTTATTGCCGATTTAAATGGTGAAATAATCTATGTTAATGAGTCATTCCTTAAAATGTGGGGCTATAATAGAGATGAAGTAGTAGGTAAACCGGCAATAAAATTCTGGCGAATGAAGGGACATGCAATACACATGTTAGACACTATCCTTGAAAAAGGTGTATGGGTTGGGGAACTCAAAGCTGAAAAAAAAGACGGATCGACTTTTGATGTTCAACTATCTGCTAACACGGTAAGGGATGATAAGAACAATCCGTTATGTTATATGGCATCATTCATCGATATTACAGACAAAAATAAAAACCAAGAGGAATTAAGAAAAGAAAAGGAATCAGCAGAGAGATATCTCAATCTTGCAGGAAGTGTAATACTTGCACTTGATACGGATGGTAACATTGTAATTATTAACAAAAAAGGTCAGGAAATATTGGGATATAAATCTAGTGAAATTATTGGCAAGAATTGGTTTGACAATTTTATCCCAAAAAACAACATGATAGAATTGAAGAAAGTATTTTCTGAGTTAATTAATGGAAAAACAGGCTCTGTTGAACATTATATTAATCCTATAGTTACAAGGAGGGGAGATTTAAGGTTAATTAGATGGTACAATACTATAATTAGAGATACATCTGGCAATATAAATGGAATTTTAAGTTCTGGAGAAGACATCACTGATTATAAAAAAGCTGAAGAGGAGATAATTCAAACTAAGGATTATTTACAAAACATTATTAATAGCGCATCTGAGATTATTATATCTGTTGATAAAAATCTCAAGGTTACACTTTGGAATAAAACATCAGAATTGTTGGCTGGTCTAAGCCAGAAGCAAGTTATTGGGAAGTCACTCAGTCAATTAAATATTGTTGCCAATTTTGTGGAATTAAAGGAGGCAATCGGCTCTATTTTAAAAGAGAACTCAACAAAATTTGATGAACTTATTTTAATTACTAATAAAGGTGATAAAAAAATAATCCGCTGTTCATTATCAGCAATAAAGGGTAATGAAAATCAAATAAAGGGGGTACTAATTCTTGGAAAAGACATTACAAGAGACATAGGTTCCCATGGCAAATTAATCCAGGGAAACAGTTACTTAATATATGATAAAACTAACATTTCAGCAGTCAATTTGTTAATAGATGTTGCCCGTGCACAATATCACGGATTTTTTGTTACAAGATATAAACCTGGAGAAAAACATGATTTGGCCGAATCTCCTAACATAGAGGTTGCTTTTTTGTCATATCAAAAAATAAATAATTTTGATAATATTTGTAATTTAGAATCGTTGGAGAGAAAAATCGAGGAATTTTGCAAAAAGTATCGAAATGCAGTAGTTTTATTGGATAGGGTTGATTTTCTTATTTCAAATTTTTCTTTTGATAACTTTGTTAAAACTTTGTACAGAATTAACAACATTATTTTGAAACACAAATCAATTCTTTTAATTCGTATAATTCCGGAATTACTAGACAAAAAACAACAAACAATTATTGAGCAGGAGTGTCAATTTTTACCTAGTCAAAAAATTGAAGATATTCAAATCGATGACAATTTATTTTCAATTCTTAATTATGTATATACTCAAAGCGCAAATAATACAGTTATTTCATATAAAAAAATAAGCAGTCAATTTTCTATTGTACGTGCGACTACAAATAAAAGGTTGAAAATTTTAGAAAATTTAGGGCTTTTGTATATTAAAAAACAAGGCAGATTAAAAACTTTACATTTAACTGAAAAAGGAAGAACGTTGTTAAATAAACGTATTGCATTATGAAAACAAACCATAATTTTTCACCAAAAATTTTTAAATAATATAAAAATTACAACCCCTGCTTAATAAATTCTAGAAGGTGTTAGATATGGAGGCATTAGGCCGACATGTAATAGCTGAGTTCTACAATTGTTCCCCCGATAAAATAAACGATGTTTCCCATATAGAAAAAAGTATGGTTAAAGCCGCTAAGTTGGCTGGAGCAACGATAATAAATGTTACTTTTCACCATTTTTCGCCTTTTGGAATTTCAGGGGTTGTGGTTATAGAGCAAAGCCATCTTTCAATCCACACATGGCCCGAATATAAATTTGCAAGTATCGATTTATTTACATGTGGAGACACTATCAATCCTTGGATATCATTTGATCATCTTAAAGAAGAATTTGATGCTGAACATATTTCCAGTATTGAATTGCAAAGAGGGCAACTTCACCATTTAAATAAAATTTCTTTAAACACTCCAGATGTGAGGGATTATGCAAGTAAAAAAAGTAAACAACCAACTTATAATAGGAATATATGGTTTACCGAACGAAATGACGATATAGCTTTATCATTACGTCATTCGGGAGATGTTCTTTTTTCAAAAAAATCTCCTTATCAGAAGGTTGAGATCATTGATACTTGTGCTTACGGCAAAACATTAACACTTGATGGCATGATAATGACTACAGAAAAGGACGAATACATATATCACGAAATGATTTCTCACGTTCCTTTACTCACTCATCCAAACCCAGAAAATATTTTAATAATTGGAGGAGGAGATGGAGGTGTTGCACGTGAAATTCTCAGACATGAATCAGTAAATCAAGTAGACATGGTAGAAATTGACGAAGTAGTAATTGAGGCAAGTAAAAAGTTGCTACCTAAAATCTCTTCTACATTAAACCATCCAAAACTCAATATTTACATTCAGGATGGGATTGAATTTGTTAAAAACTGTCCAAAGAATCAATATGATGTTGTAATTGTTGACTCTACTGATCCTGTTGGGCCCGCGGAAGGTTTGTTCAAACCATCATTTTACAGTGATGTTTACAGATGCTTACGTTCAGATGGTATTATGGTAACTCAAAGTGAATCCCCTGAATTTAATACAAGAGTTTTTCAAGAAATTTACAGGTGTTACAGACAAATTTTTGGAAAAAATAATGTACACTGTTATCTTGCATTCATCCCAACTTATCCTTCGGGTATGTGGAGTTTTTCATATTGTTCTAAAGGCTGCTTACATCCAATTAATAATTTAGATTTTAAACATGCAAATGATTTTATAAGACAACATAAACTTAGATACTATAACCCAGAAATTCATAATTCATCATTTGTCTTGCCCAATTTTGTTAAAGATCTTCTTTCGAAGAAGGTATCGATAAATGACAGTAAAAAAGTTGTTGCTAATTGCTGATAAATCGAAAAAGTATGTAATAACTCTAATAATTTATTGTTTTTTTTAAATTTAGATCTTAGCAAAGAATGGAGAAAAATTTAATGGCTCACACTAGTAGGTTTATACAAATTATCTAATATTATTTCTACATCCCCGCCACAAAAGGGGCAAATTTTTACCCTAGTAGTAAACTTTGCATTACAGATTTTGCATCTAAGGTCAATCATTTAAACACCAATGTTTTATTTATACTTTGAAATATTTAAGAGTATCCAAAAAAATTTCGTCAATTGCTGAAAATATCAATTCCAATTTTCTTTAATTTTTTGAGATATTTTAAAATTCTTTTAAAATGTTAATTATTTATAAGTTGCTAATAATTGATTAAATTTTTTATAAAAACATTATAAATAAAAAAAGTAAATTAATAAATGTAAAAAATTTAAGAAAACTTATAAAGTAGTAACTTATTTACATACTGGTGAGAGAATAGGAGGAAAGACATATAAATGCAAATACAGGGATCTGGATGAAACCATCTCAGCTCCATACTTGGTTATAATTGGGGCATATTTCAATTACCAGATTTACTTTATTTGACAATTATAATGTTTTACCGATAGCCCCAAAATTCCCTCACAATATATTTTTAGTGAAGTATATGCTGATATTTTATAAAAATTTTAGTAAAACTTATTTAACCAATGATAATTTTTTCGATTTATCTTATGGACATATATTCGTTAAATAAAATTTCAGATATTTCTGAAACCCTTCTAATACCACTTTATGCTAGAGCAATAGAAAGTAAAACAGATGATCCTATCATTATCGACAGTAAAGCAATTGAAATTACAAATAAACTCAACGAAATGCTTAAAAATTCACAATCAAAATTACATAAAAAACTCCTAGAGGGAAAACTTCAAAAAAGACTCAATGTAACATTGTCGTTGAGAACCAGAAAAATTGATGAATACGTTGGTCAATTTCTCACATCTCATAAAAATTGTATTGTAGTTGAACTTGGTTGTGGACTAAGCACTAGATATAACAGGATAGATGATGATGTTGTTGAATGGTATGATCTTGATTTCCCAGAAGTTGTAAATCTTAGAAAAAAATTTTTCGATATATCAGATAAATATCACTTTATCCCTTCATCCGTACTAGATTTTGATTGGATGAAGCCATTGGCTGAAAAAAAAGACCATAATTTTTTGTTTATTGCAGAAGGTCTTTTGATGTATCTGCATGAAGAAGAAGTTAAATCTCTTATGCTACAATTACAAAAATTATTTCCAAGTTGCGAACTTGTAGCTGAAGTAGCAAATTCGTATATTGTTAATGTTCTAAAACATAAAATATGGAAGAAGAAATTCCAACAAGATTTTTATTTGGGAAAAGAAGCAACATTCAATTTCGGAATTAGCGAGAGTACCGATTTCGAAAAATGGGGAGATGGAATTAGATTTTTGGATGATTGGACTTACTTTGATGAGCCGATAAAAAAACTTGGATTGATTAGATTTTTTGGTAGATTTAATTGGGTCAGAAAGGCACAATGGATTGTTCGCTATAGATTGGAGTGAGATTTTCAAATATCTAGTTAATACTTTTATATATAACCAAAGTTAATTATTATTTAGAATTTTTAATAAATCGTTAGGAATACTAATTAAAAAGTCTGGTCTAGCCTCATTTAATTTAATTCTTGGATGCCACCCCCAGGAAACACCGACTGTTTTGACTTTAGCTTGTTTACCTTCAATTATGTCACCTATGGTATCCCCGATATAATAGTAATTTTTAACCTTAAAGTCAGTTTTAATCTTTTCAATTTTAGCAATCTTACTGGCCTCTTTTTCGGAACCCATTATTTTATTGAATTTGTGGATATCCTTTGATTTCAAGAAATTTTCGACGACACTTGATTCGTTGGAAGTTACAATTACTAAAATATTATTTTTTGATAAACTTTCGATAGTTTCTTTGATACCTGGAAATAAATTAATTTTATTTTGGTTTTTAATTAATCGAATCTTCATAAAATTTACAATTCTTAATATCTGTTCCTTAGACATACCAATTTCAAACATACTTTCATACATGTTTTTTTCAAAAAGTTTTAAAAATTCTTTTTTTGAGGCGATATTTTGAAACCCTTCTCTTTTACAAGCCTCAATAAAATTTTTCATAAATATTTCTAAAGAATCAACTATAACCCCATCATAATCAAAAATTAGAACATTTTTCATTTGCCAGTTGAAAATAATACTTTAAATAAATATTTTATCAAATAAAGTATAATTATTTAGTTCCCAAACTGGGGAGTAACTTCAACTTACTTGTAAATATTTTAAATGACAAAAAGTTAGTGTAATTTTCAAGACTTATGTTTATTAAAAGCAACTTTTTTTTCATAATCGAAATTCAATAATGGGTGTGAACATAAAGTCCATGTTAAATTCATTAAAGGAAATTTTCCCAATATATTTATGTAACACCAACAAAGGAAGAATATGATCCTTCCTAACAAAATAATTTAGAGGTCTATCTTATGGTTCGTTGTTAGGAATTTGACTGAATTGGTAATAAATTGGAAATAATCTTTATATATAAATAATCCCATCATAATATGCAAGGGGGCAAAATAAAATAAATAAAGAGATAATTGCTTTATCTTATATTGCATCATTAATAGCTTTTATTTTAAATAATTTTTATTTTTTAGAACATTCTAATAACATAACTGATCTTGAATTGTTTCCTATACGGGGAACATTTTATGAGTATCCTAAACGAATATATGATTATGATACTATGATACCGATTCCAAAAACGAGAGCAATAATTCATGTAATTTGTTTCAAATATTGATGGTAACAGATTTTTAAAAAGGTAATTTAGATAATAAATGGTGATAAAAATGGAAAAAAAGTTGTGGAGAAAAAGTATTGTATTTGTTTTAGTAATTGTGTATATTGGAACTTTAATATTTCCAATTACGAGTGTCATATCCACCGTTAACATTGACTCGTCAACAAATTATGAAAATGTTACGAATAATGAAAATACAAACACAGAATATTGGGCGTTACTAATAGCTGTTGCTGTATACGCTGATGACCCACAGCAAAATCGACCTCTTATGCTGGAAGAAGTTGATGATTTCTATGATGTACTATTGGAATGTCCTTGGTGGCAAGAGGATCATATAAAAGTTATAAAAGGTGAAGATGCAACTATAATTAATATAATAGAGGGATTAAAGTGGTTGGATGAAAAGGAGGACGAAAATGATATTTCAGTAGTTTATATTACCACACACGGTTTTCCCTTGGGATTGGATATACCCCCATTTGATGAGGCCGATGGAACTGATGAAGCGCTAGTAAGCTTCTGGGGTTTTGCGTATCCCAATCTTTATATCTGGGATGATGAACTGAATTTCTATCTAAACTTGCTAGAATCCTATGGTGTTTGTCTCATAGTTGATAGTTGTTATGCTGGTGGATTTAACGATTCGCCGAATATGAATATCATTAATAGAAGATTTAATTCAATAAAATCAGAAAATACAAAACCTGTTTCAGATTTGATGGAAGGCTTTTTAGAAGATGTAAGTGGTCAAGGACGAGTAGTTCTTATGGCATCTCGAGAAGACGAGGTCTCCTACTCAGGTGGTTTTGCGCCATATCTAATAGATGGACTGAGAGGTTATGGAGATAGTAATGATGATGGCGTAATTTCGGCAGAGGAAGCATTTTTCTATACCGAACCAAGAGCTAAAATGCAACATCCGACAATGTATGACGGTTTTCCTGGTGAACTTCCCTTATTAACAAGCAATATTGAATCAGACGCCAGTAAAAACAAATATGAGAAAGAATTTATAAAAAATCAGAGTTACCATGAAACCTCTTTTTCTGGAAATGCAAAAATCTGTGGGTACGTTACTGATAATACTACGTTCCAGCCTATTGAAAATGCTGTCATCGAAGTTATTAGTGGTGATTATTGGGGTTACAGGAACGAAACAATTTCTGACACATCAGGTTATTATTGCATTGAGGTAGCCCCCGGTGCAATAATGATGTTTGCTAGTAGCAAAGGATATATGCAGAAAAGATCACAACATCTCACCGTTCAGGAAAATGAAATTAAGTGGATTAATTTTACATTAGAACCTGCTCCACAGGAAAAATCGAAGATTTGTGGTTTCATAATTGATTCTGAGACAAAGGATCCGATTGAAAAAGCATATGTTTTTCTAGAATGGGGCGGTTGGCAGGAAAGATATTGGAACGAAACCTATTCTGATTCAGAAGGTTTTTATAGTATAAATGCTGCTGCTGGCGGCATTGATCTTTATTTTAGCTCAACTAATTATTTTCCAAATTATTCGGATGAATATAAAATATCCGACTTCGAAACATTATGGTTGAATATATCATTAAACCCAAAACCTCCTGAAAACTCTGTTTTATGTGGATATATAACTGATTCTGATACAGGTTTTCCGATAGACAACGCCAATATATTTCTTGAATGGCAAGATGAAAATAATAATATTTTTGAAAACCAGACACGTACAGACACATCCGGTTTTTATAGTATTAATGTTGCTCCTGGCGAAACCCATCTATCCATATATGCATCAGGTTATCGTGAAGAATATACTTACCGCAATGATGCTAAGGAAAATGATATTTTATGGATAAACGCATCTATGGATCAAGACATGATACAAGTTGATTTACAAAAACCTTTAAGCGCGATTTATGTTAACGATAACAGAATTATACCTTATTCAAAATGTATCATTTTTGGCGACATTGAAATTGAAGCTTTTGTCCACGATTTCTGGTTTAGATCTAGAAATTATGATGCTGTTAAAGTAGAGTTTTACATTGATGGCGTTCTTAAAAATACCGTTTTTTCTGAACCTTTTACTTATAATTTCAATGAAAAAGCAAATGGAGAGCATATAATAAAAGTAATTGCTTATGACAAGGAAAATAATAGTGTAGAAGATGAAATAACAGTTTTGAAACTTTTCTAATTAAAAGTATCAATTTTATTAGCTCTACGATATGGCTATTTAAAGTTAAGTTCGTAGATGATTTAGTAGTAAATTGTAATAATTGATATAGAAAATTCTCAATGTAAATAACAATTGCTGAGGATTAAATGGGCATTCAAAATTGAAAATTTCGGAATGATTCTGAATATGAATCTTAATTTTATAAAAATAATATTCATCTAGATCTATAATTAAAAGATATAATCACTACTTATATTATTACAAAATTATGCTCCCGTCCGGAGGGGAACTGCAATTTACCAGTAAATATTTAAAACGATGGGGAGGAAAGTGGCGAGAATCCCTACGATATTTTCTTCGTGAACTATTATGGAGTTTAATATTTATTCATCTTAATATTTTTAAACAGCATTCGTTTTTGTTGTAAACAGTTCTGTAACTCCGTATCAATATCACGACAGCTAATACTTACCCATCGGATACCATCGTGTTCAAACAATTCTTGAAGGGGAAATCTCCCATCCCACGGTTCCCAAGATTTCTGTAATGTCATACTGCTGATTGCACGAATATTAGTTACTCCAACATTTCCGAGAGCATCTGCAAATGGAAGTATTCGATCATTTGGAATGGCAACACCGGTTGTTTGGAGGAATCGACCAAGGGGACGAACGATATCAACAATATTCATGATATCATTCACTGGTCGGACTCGTATCACCCGAAACTGAGGGGAAGGTTCAAACCCCTTAGCTGTCTCATCATAAATAACTAACCAATCTTTTGTTTGTGATTGATATATTTTTACAGGTTCACCCATTAATTGTTTTTTGAAATAACGATGATAGCCACCAAGTACCTGCATCTTTCCAGATTTCATACCTTTTGGTAGTATCTTTGCGGTAACCTCCATTTCCTCAGCAAGGAGATGTGCAAATTTTTCTGGAGATGTCTTTCCACCTTTTTCGACAAAAATTTCATGTGGTGAAAAGCAACCTTGTTGGTCCCAGGCACTTACATCAAGTGATACGAGCTCTGCGATTTCACGAGATCGTTTATTAAGATATTCCCGAGCTATAGTGATGAAACTGAGTTTATGCCAGTGGCCCGCAACAGGGGTATTATACTTCTGGGATAGTGCAGTTAGATTTCTTCGTGCAACTTCTCCACCTGTTGCTCGAATTAAATCAGATTGTGAAAACAAGTATTCATTTAAGGTACTGTTTTTACTATCATATGGTAGTACTGCAATTGTATAAGCAAGGTGAGGATCTATTTCTGCAATAGATCTCGCATATAACGCAGTGAATACGGGCTCCTCGGATGGTGGTTTGACCCATGTTGCCGCGTCAACCACTTTGTCTAAGATGATTTCTATGGCGCCAATACCGATAATATTACCCGCACAGATATGACCAATAAGAACGGGGTTACTATTTGAATGGGTGATTTGATGGGAACCATATGCCCTCACCAAACCATCTCTATGGATAGAAAAATCCTGATATTTTTCATGATCCAATTTATTGAAAATTGGAAAATTCTCTTTTTTTAGGATGGAAAGAAATCGGCCAAATCCCCAAGCATTAATCATTTCTTGAGAAAAACCAGTAACAAGAGGAAGAATTTCACGGGCGAGGATACGCCCTTTGTATAGTGGATTAAGCCAGTTTTCAGTAACCTTATCAATATTATCAAGAATCGTTGAAATGTCTGTGGTACAGAGGTATTTCTCTCGTTGTTTTCGTAAGTCATCAAGAATTTCTTGCACAATATTTTTTGTTAGGAGTGGTGTGCGTAATTGAAACTTGTCTCCTAATGGAGTGTACTTGTATTCTATATTTTTTGGTAATGGTAAATGTGGGTTCCAGAAATGGGTATCAATTATTGTTGTCATTTTGTTCATCCTCGAATTGTACGGGGATACAACTGGCGGTATTCACAAGTTCTCGTGCTGCTTTGGTTTGATTTAATATGACTTTTGAATCTCCCTCTAGAATAAACATACCTCGGATAAGACCTCGGATTGGATCAAGTTCTTTTTTAATGACTTTTTTCCAGTTAGAATATGATCCTTTAAAGACAAAGGCTGCTTTTGTGTTCTTATTAGCAATGAACGCTTGTCTACATTTTCCATGCCAGAGATCAATGTAGAATATGATTTCTTTGGTATAGTGTTCATCAGGAGATATAATAAAGAGGAAATCTCCTTCCCACCTTTTTGCTACTTCTTGATAGACGGAATTTTTATTAAGCATTTCTTTAAATTGTGCGATCCATTCTTCTGAGGGGAAACTTATCATATGAGGGTTATTCCTCCTGTTGCATAAGTTCAGCCATCACCGCAGCACATCCCCGTCCTTCGACACCAGGCATGCGGGTAACCTCCACATCCAGTACTGGTCCCTCTCGGTTACAGATAGGGCAGTGGTCAAGGATTTTGACTTGATCACCGGTAATGATAAATCCGGGATAACTCGTTGGGAGAGGATCGATGAAGGCGAAACGACCAGTTCTGTTGTACCCAATGGGTTTGAGATCATCATCGAGAACCATGGGATAAATAACGGGAGGTATGTGTTTGTAGTGTCCTTCACAGCTTAAAAAAACTGAGCTACACTCAGACATGGCATAGACATCATGATAGTTGTGCTGAGGAATTCCAAGAATTTCTTCGACTTTTTCTCTAAATGATTCCTCCGGTGAGCGTTTGTCTTCCTCTGCTTTCCAACCTCCACCAGTTAGAACTTGGCTATCTTGTAATGATAGGGTGATTCCTTCGTTTTTCATGCGTTCTAAAATACGATTAAGCCAAAATGGTGGTCCAGCGATATTGATTTTTCGTTTTTCTTTTTGCATTTGTTGCATAAGAGCAATCATCCGTTTGTCAGATTTTTTTTGTACCATAGGACCAAACTGTGCCAAGGCTTTTGCCTTAATTTTTTCTCGAATGCCAATAGCTTCAGCTCGTTGCATTCTTAGAAATTGAGTTGTAATCTTTGTTTTCTCGAGCGCAATATAAATATTTTTTGGATTATATAATTCATAAGCGATACCAAATAAACAAGCTATGGTGAGATTGGTTTGTCGCGGATCAGGAATTAAGAGGAGCACAGCATCATTTGGATCATAGTTCATCAATTCAACGACAGAACGCAAGGCGCTGTAGTTGAGTCGTTTCCATGATGTAGTGTCACGAGGGATGAAACTGAATTTACCGCTGGTGCCACTAGTAAACATGATATTGACATTATGTTTATTCATAGTGTCAATGACATCATCATGAGATGGTGTTGAGGATGAGAACGTAGGAGTAGGAAATGTTCCTGTGTAAATAGTATCGAGCCATTTAAGGTAGTTTTTGTCATTTGGGTAATCTTTAAAGAACGTATCTGGTAGTAATGGTATTTTAACAATGTCATCTTGTTTTTTGATATCTGTTGGCGTGACATCATGAGATGTACAGAGTGAATGATAGAGTTGATTGTTGGTATAATGATGATGAAAACTATGTTTGATTGCCGGAAACATTAGTTTCTGGGTTTCTTTGAAATCATGAAAAAAGGTAGCTGGTTTGAATAAAGCTTTTTCAACGGGAGTCCATTGGTTCTGTGAAGGTATAAAACGTGAAAAAACATTTTTAAGTTGATTTTTATCTGTTGCCATGTTCATCTTCCATTTTCTATTTTCAATCTTCAAATTCATCGGTTATTTTGCGGAGAGAATCGATGACCATATCAAGGGGTTTTATCAGTTGAAGCGCTTTCATCTTGCTACCTTTAAGTTTTAACCTACCCCTAAGAAGAGCTACAGCCATGCTCATCTCCCCTTTGATAATACTTTTGAATGTGCCATAGTTTCCACTAACAGTAAAAACTGCTTCGTTATCTTTAAAAGTATCACCAGTGTTGACAGCAAAGTCGATTAATTTTCCATCCTGAAGTCCCAAATAGAAATTCATTGTTGAATCATCTGGGGGAACATGATATATAATAGCAAGTAAAGAAGTGGTCACATTTTTTAGATCTTTTGTCGGATCGAGTTTTTTAACAATATACTCCTTACTAAGAGTATTCCATTCTTCTGAAAGAAATTTTACCATTTAAAGTCCTCCCCTAAAATACTAACAATCAATTCCCTAAAAAGAGAAAGATCTTCGTTTGTGATTGCCTTTGGAATCGGATAAAGAACGTGTTCTTTTCTATATAGCCCTTTAAACAAATAATTGAGTACCATAAGAATGTCACCCATAAGCAAACAGTTTTCAGTTGTTTCAATGAGTGCTTGGCTGACTCTTTTAACTGCATCAGGATCATTATGATTATAATAATAATCATATTCAAAAAATGCATATTTTCCATCATCCATTGGAAGAATAAAACCTAGCATATGCTCTAGTTTATATTTATCACAAACTTTTGATAACATGTCGACTAATTTCAAAATTTTCTCTTGATCAGCAGCCCATATCATTCCTGCTTGAGCAAAAAACAAACGTTGTCTCATCAGCCGAGAAGGAAGAATTCTGAATGCATGATGCCAGATAATATCGGTCATCTCAGGTTTTGAATAAACCTTCTTAAAGAAATCCTGGAGATCCTTATCATAAACTTTTGCTATCTGGTCAGGAGATGCATCTAAACCTTTTTCCAGGTGTTGTCTCATTGGACCTGCAAAAACTGCCTTACTAGGATTTTTTTCCTCTGAAAGTATTTTCATAAATTCACTATCTTTTAGTGAGGCCAATTTTGGAGCCCCTAAGATCAGTGTTTTCATCATCGATTTATCGATTGTAAAATCAGCCATTTCTTCTACAATTTTTTTGTCGTCTTTATTACAGATTACATCCACTACATAATTAAATTTCATATAGTTTTTACAGATATATTCAAAGTCCTTTGCTATTTGATTTGTTGGGCATAGAAATTCTGAAAGATATTTACGAGAAAGAACTATCAATGATAAACCTACGTTACGCTGTCCAAGCTTCATTATCATACTAAGCGCATCTTTTAGATGTTCAAAAGGAACAAGTACGATATCCTCATCATCAAAAACAGGATGAAGTTTCACAGTACTTTCTGCGATAATCCCAGGTGGACTGAGTGTTATATCGGTAAATCCACGCTCAGTAGTATAAGGGTTTTTAATGTCCATATCACTATTGTTTCTGATATTACCCTCATCATCAACTATTTTAACATCTGTGTAATTATCAGCTGCCCAACCGTATCTATTTTGCCAGGTACTCGTAATTCCTGTTGATGCAATATTTGAACATACATGAGCTCCAGCTTCTGCAAGATTCGCCCGTAATTTATGTTTATAAGCTTCCTTTTGTAATTCAAATGCAGTTATCCCTGCACCCACTGTCGCGGTGCAACTTTTTGAATCGATCTCAAGCTTTTTTAATCTTAAAAGATCAATGATAATACCTTGGTCGAGGCAAACTGCTTTTGATAAAACTGTTGGAGTAGCACAAGATAAAAGTGTTCCACCACTACGTGGCATAAAAGGTAAGTTATGTTTATTTGCAAATTTAATAATCTTTGATATCTCTTCTGTGTTTTCTGGCATCACTACATAAAAATTTAAATCAGAATCTGGATGAATTATTGTTTGTATATAAGAGGAAATTATAATGGGGTCATTTGTCGCCCATTTCTCACCGACAATCTCACGAAGACCTTTAACAATTTCATCATCTGATACACTCTCAAATTCACTCTTGTCTAAACTGTCAGTATATTCCTTCAATGCCTTGGCAACTTTTTCAGGTCGTAATTGCGTAGCAAAATTACATTGCTTATCACAAATGCCACAGAAAGTACAAGAGTTCGCGATTTCGATAAGTTTCTTGGTAGGTTTTACTTTTCCTGACATTAACATTTTAAATATCTGCACGCGACCTTGTGGCCAGTAGGCAACAAAACCGTATTTTTTACCTGATGGGCATAATCCAGTTCCAAGGAAATCAAATCTACACATCCCACAATGGGTACCCTTTTTTGCAATCGATACTGCTTCTTCTAATTTGTTTACTTTTATGCTAACAAGATCATTCATTGTCGATTATTCCCCCATGTATTAAAATAAATTGATATCGGAGGCGTTTTTTCCCTTATATACTTTTAGTAAAAAATCATGACAATTTTGTCATTTTTATAAATTTCTAGGATATATTTGGATATATCAGGAATTACTTAATTATTATAACTAGTGTACAATATTGAAAGTGAGTCATAAAAAAGAAAATAAAAATCAGCACTTTTCCCGAATTAAAACTTTTAGAATACCTTGCAAATCGTGAAAAGTGCTCCCGTCGGGA